>CAYVFU010000015.1:58105-66275 GCA_964450495.1 uncultured Saprospiraceae bacterium
CCCCTGGAATAATTTTTTCCTTAAGAGTTTGTTAAAAATTTTAATCTACGAACTATTTCGTATATACTTGTCTACGAAAACATTCGTATATGGCTAAACAGCACCCCAGACCCACTGAATCAGAACTGACAATCTTACAAATCCTCTGGTCAGAAGGACCCTCTACCGTCAGAGAAGTCAATAATGTCTTGAATGTCCAAAAAGAAAATGAAGTTGGATACACAACAACATTAAAACATTTGCAAATTATGGCAGAGAAAAAGTTGGTTAGCCGTGACACTTCAACACGTACACATGTATACAAACCCAACATTCTAGAAGAGGATACACAAAAAAACTTAGTCAAAGGTCTCATAGAAAAAGTTTTTGGTGGTTCTGCAATGGACCTTGTGATGCAAGCACTCGGTAATCACAATACTAGCCCAGAAGAACTTGCTGAAATCAAAAAACTCATTCAAGAACTTGAAAACAAAAAATCATGATTGAACTTCTACATTCAATGCTCAGTGATCAACTATCTTATGCCATCTCATGGACGGTACTACATTCTCTATGGCAAGCATCTTTAATTGCACTAATCATGTCATGGTATTTAAATATTTGTAAAAATGATGATGCTGTGATACGTTACAGAATTACGTATGCGTCATTATTGTTTGTTTTTATAAGCACTGTTGGCACATTTGTTTATTACTATCTCTCCTTTGGAGGAACTACAGAAGTTGTCTTGCAACAGATTATGCACACACGAAACTCATCATCAATAATCTCGCAAGAAGAAGTCGGTCCATTAGCTAGTATAGCACAATGGTTTTCTGGTAATTTCTCTTTAATTGCAAGTATGTGGGTAATGGGTGCGATGCTCTTTTCTTTAAAGTTTGGCGGCTCATTTTTATTTGCCAGTAGATTGAAAAAGAATACATCTTCATTATTGTCAGATTCAATATTCACCCAATTACTGAATTTAAAAAAAGAAATAGGTGTCAATCGCTATGTTCAAATAGCTGAAAGCACTAAAGTAAATACACCTGTACTCATAGGCTATTTAAAGCCTGTGATTTTATTCCCGGTAGGTTTAATAAATCAATTAAACCTTGAGGAAACCAATGCCATTCTCGCGCATGAACTGGCACACATAAAGAGAAATGATTTTATCCATAATTTATTTATTTCAGTGTTAGAAACATTGTTTTACTATCATCCGGCAGTTTGGTGGATCTCTGCAAACTTAAGATTGGAGAGAGAGAACTGCTGTGATGATCTTGCTGTAAAGACAATTGGTGACAAAGCTATTTATGCAAAAACGCTCGTCAAAATTGAAACTTTGAAAAACACGAAAATTCCAAGTCTCGCAATACCTATGGCAAGAAACAACCATCAACTGCTTCATAGAATTAGCAGAATTGTCAATCAGCCGCAAACAAGAAGTCAAATCAGAGAAAGACTGATTGCGGTACTACTGCTGTTTACTTTCTTTTTTGGTTTTGCTTACTCACCACCATCAGACAATAGAAAAATTGCTATTGCACCAGAAGTGGAATCTAAGCAAGCGTCCTTTGTAAAACCTGATTGTCAAACGCAAAATACACTAATTGCAAAACTAGCTGCTTCCTCCCAGAAGCAAGATTGCAACTGTGATAAAAAGGCACAGAAAAACACCAAAGTCAATGTCATTTCAAATCAGACCAATAACAGAGATGTCATTTATATTGACACAATACCTTCCAGTAAAAAGTCAAATATGACCATTATTACATCTGATGATGACCAAGAGCTTATACTAAAAATGAAGGATGGAAAAATTACTGAACTCTTAATTGATGGAGAAGAAATAGATGAATCAGAATATGAAAATCATCTGGACCATGAAAACCTTGAAGTAGAAGACATTATTGAACAAGCAACGGAATCCTTTAGAGACTTCTCAGATGAACACAAATTTCAAATAGAAGAATTACACGAAGGCATTAATGAATTAAAATTACATCTAAACTCCCCAGAAATATTCCCCTTTGACAAGCTAGATTCATTAATAGAGTCTGATGGCGGAATCAAATGGAATTTTAATGAAGACGAAGACATGAAAATAGTATGGGATGATTTAGATTTAAAAATGGAAAAATTGAATGATAACCATCTAAAATTATTGGATAGTCTAGGTGATTTAAATGATTCTTTATTTAGTGGGATTTTTGAAATGAGATCTGATTTTCCAAAGCATTTCTACCACTTTGACATACCTAAAGAAGAATTTAATTTTGAATTCCCTAATCACGCTGATTTATTTGAAACTCATGTAAGACCATCTAATCCAACAGATATCTTATTATCAGAATTAAGCAAAGATGGTTTTATTCCTGATACTGGAACACATAAAATAGAATTAACAGGAAAGTACTTGAAAATTAATGGTGACAAACAACCTGCTAACATCTTTAATAAATACAAGAAAATTTTCGAAAAAGAATTAGGTCATGAATTGACTAAATCTTCGAAAATAAGAATAGAAGCTGATCTTAAAGACATTAAAGCCAAGGAATTAAAACGGAAGAGAACATTCAAAAAATTATAATAAAGCCTCACAAGGTGACATAATTAATAGCAATGGGTAAAACCCTTTGCTCCTATTACCACAACAATGCATAAAATGCAGCCAGTATTCCAATAATTACCAATGTCAATACATTGAATAATCCAGATGTCTTAAATAAATCTTTAGACAACTCAATTCGTTTAGTGCTTGAATCCGGTTGAATTAACGAAACAGCAATCATCACCGCTACAGATAATAAAAAGACAATTCCCATTCTATTCATAAATGGAATTTGCGGCAAAAACGTTTTAATTGCCATAGACAATGGAATGGATAAAAGTATAGAAATAAAAGCTGAATTAGCTGTAGCCTTTTTCCAAAATATCCCAAGTATAAATATGGCTACAACACCTGGACTTATAAAGCCAGTATATTCTTGAATGAATTGAAAAGCTTGATCTAAATTGCCCAATAAAGGTGCAACAATCACTCCTATAATAAGACATGATGCAGATGTTATTTTACCAATATTCACCAACTGTTTTTCACTTTTGTCTTTATTTAAAAGTGCATACACATCTAATGTAAATATCGTAGAAGCACTATTGACAATGGAACTCAATGAAGATCCAATTGCAGCTATAAGTGCTGCAAAAGCTAATCCTTTAAAACCAGTGCTCACATAATTATTTAATACCCATGGATAGGCTTCATCGTTTTTAATGATATCAGCACCAAGTACAAATGCTGCAATTCCAGGAATGACAACAACCAATGGCAACAGCAATTTTATAAATGCAGCGAAGACAGTTCCGAGTTGTGCTTCGCCCAAACTTTTAGCTGCTAAACTTCTTTGAATGATATATTGATTTGTACCCCAATAATATACATTTGCAATCCACATACCCCCCACCAAGACACTGATGCCAGGTAAATTCATATATTCTGGGTTTGATTTATCTAGTATCATATCAAATTTCTCTGGTGCTTTTTCATACAATTCGGATAAGCCTGAAAACACCCCTCCTCCTACAGCCTGCAAAACAAGAACAGCGGCCAAAACTCCTCCAAACAATAATACAACTACTTGTATAACATCTGTCCAGACAACAGCTTTTAACCCACCAAATATGGAAAAACTAGCGGCGTATAATGCTAAGCCGATGACAGCCCATATGAGAGACAAGCCTGTTATATTTTGCACAGCTAAACCACCGAGATACAACACTGAAGTAATGTTGACAAAAACAAAAAGAAGCAGCCAAAAGACACCTAAGCTCATTCTAACTCTTCTATCATACCGCAATTCAAGAAACTGGGGCATGGTGTATATACCATTTTTAATAAAGACAGGTAAAAAGAATTTTGCGACAAGCACTAAAGTCAAAGCAGCCATCAATTCATAGGACGCGATCGCCATCCCTACAACATAGCCAGATCCAGACATACCTATAAATTGCTCTGCAGAAATGTTGGAAGCAATCAAAGAGCCACCCACAGCCCACCACGGCAATGCTTTACTAGCTAAGAAATAATCCGTTGTACTGTCATTCTTTCCTTTTCTTGATAAATAAATACCAATACACAACATCGCCATTAGATAACTAGCGAATATGATAATGTCTAAATTACTGAAACCTTGCATAGAACATAATAATACGATAAAAATGTAAAAAGTTGTATTTTGATAAATATTGAAACTGGCTATTCAGTTGATGTGCCTGATCTACGATTCTTGCTATACAATTTGAGTGAACTCTATGAATAAAATATCAATCACAAAATCTGTTTACGGAAAAATTGAAGGCATTGACATTCATGAATTTATATTGAAAAATGACAATGATGTTCACATTCATATCATAGAATATGGTGGCATCATCACTAAAATAATAACACCAGATCTAAAAGGTATCCGAAAAGACATCGTGTGCGGATTCAATACCTTAGATGAATATTTAGCTGGTCATCCTTACTTCGGTGCTATCACTGGGAGATACGCTAATCGAATTGAAAATGCTTCATTCTCTCTGGATGGCAAAGAATATCAATTAGCAAAAAATGCTGGAGACAATTCGCTTCATGGTGGCATTAAAGGCTTTGACAAACAAATATGGCAAGGGACTATATTGGAAAATCAAACAGGAGTCTCCATGAGTTATACAAGCCCCCATATGGAAGAAGGTTTTCCTGGTAACTTAACGGTTACAGTTGTGTATTCTCTTACTAACGACAACGAATTAGTTATTGACTATAAAGCTTCAACAGATCAAGCAACTGTGATCAATCTCACAAACCACAGTTATTTTAATCTTAAAGGAGAAGGAAATGGTGATGTCCTTAATCATGAAATGTTATTATTTGCGAATAAAATAACACCAGTCAACGAAAAAGTAATTCCAACAGGTGAATTTATGGATGTAAAAAATACACCTTTCGATTTTCGTCAGCATCATTTGATTGGAGAGCGAATCGATAATACTACTAACCAACAAATAAAGATTGGAGCTGGATATGATCATAATTTTGTAATAAAAGATCAGTCATCCGAATTGAAACGCACGGCTGTTGTCTCAGAAAATATATCTGGCCGGGTACTTGAAGTGTACACGACAGAACCTGGTGTGCAATTTTACTCAGCAAATCATTTTGATGGATCAATAATTGGAAAGTCAGGTAACCCTTACATCAAGTGGGGTGCTTTTTGTTTGGAGACACAGCATTTTCCTGATTCTCCAAATAAATCAAATTTTCCTTCGACCAGATTAAATCCCGAAGAAGAATTTAAAAGTCAAACAGTTTATCGATTTACAACACTTAGCTAGAAAACACTGCCGAACTAGCAAGAATAAAATTTGTACCCGTATGTATCATAGAGGCATCAGGGAATACCTTTTTAAACTGCTCTCTGAAAAAAACTTTGGTTATTTTTCTGTCTTTTTCATAATCCCCTAGCATATTGTACAGAACTATGCCATCAGTAGACAATGCCTGTTTAGCTGATTGCAAAAATGATTTTGCTTTAAATTGATCTGGGATAATATCATCTAAAAATAAATCGATGCAAATCATGTCATAAGTCTCTTCATTTAATTCCATAAAACGTAAGGCATCTGCATTAATCATTTGAATGGAGGATGTCAAATGGGGGAGAACATAATCACTGACCATATCGATAATGACATCATCTATTTCAACAGCAGTGTAATTGAGATTTAATTTAAAATTAGTTTCTAGCATTTTGGGAATACTACCAAGGCCAAAACCTAGGATTAATATATTTGAATAATTCCACTTATCATTTTGGTATAATAGCTCAAATGCTTTATAGTAGTTGTCGTATTTATCTTCGAAAGAATAAATAGAATTTTCTGTGCAAAGTTGCAATCGTCCCTCCGCTAATACTAAATGTAATACCGGATTAATGGAAGACTCATGACTTTCTAAGTGTACATCAGAAATATAACTCCACCATTTTTTCCAAAAAGGAATACGAATCATTTGCGATACTTTGCAGACGTATCAAATATAGTCTGAAATATTTTGTCGTCTTTGTCAGTAAATGGTAAAGACCGTCGTTCAAGCACAAGAGCTGCTACTTTGAGTGCTTTCTCCAGTTTGTATATTTTATAATCCATAGGGCCACCCCAAGAAAAAGAGGGTATAAAATTTTTCTGATAACCAGCTCCGAAGATATTGCAACACACTCCGACCACTGTCCCCGTATTAAACATTGTATTAATGCCCGTTTTGCTATGATCAGCCATAATCAACCCACAAAACTGTGTACCAGTTTTACGAAATGAGTTTGAATCATAACTCCATAGCTTTACTTCACTGTAGTCATTTTTCAAATTTGAGGCATTAGTATCTGCACCCAGATTACACCATTCACCAATTACTGCATTACCCAGATAACCATCATGTGATTTATTAGAATGGCCAAAAATCACTACATTTTTATTCTCTCCACCTAGCTTTGAAGATGGGCCAATAGTAGTTGACCCATAGATTTTAGCTCCCATTTTCAATACCGCTTTTTCACATAAGGCAACACCTCCTCTTAACATGCATCCATCAAGTATTTTAGCTCCCTTACCAATATATATGGGACCATCATCAGCATTTAAAATACTGTGTTCGATACTTGCGCCTTCTTCCAGAAAGATATTTTCTGGGGAAGACACTCTATTGGAAGGATGAATTGATGCGGAAGTTCTGTTTTTCGTTAACAGGTCAAAATCATTTTGTAGCTCTTGCTTGTTTTTCGTGAAAAAATCCTCAGGACGCTCAATGACTTGAATTTGATCCACATAGTCTATTCTATTGGAGTCACTAGCTTTACCATACGCCTCAGTTATATTACGATTTGTTTTAATCGCAAGCAATGTATCGTCTTTATATAAGCCTTGATCGATCCTTAGGCTTTTAATGGCACTTACCAAATGTGGATTAGGTAATAAGTTGCCTTTTATAAGTATATTTTCATCGTTGACTTCGACTGGAAAGGCCTCTTGCAAATAATCTTGGGTCAGGAATGACGAGGTTTTATTGAGTAATTGTTCCCACTTTGCACGAATAGTTAAGATACCAATCCTACAATTCGCCATAGGCCTTGTATAGGTAAGTGGCAATAATTTCTGCCAATCGTTATCATCAAAAAAAACAATTCCTGATGATTCCATTAACTTGTCGTCTTATGAAATGTGATTAAGCTTCAGCCTTATCTGCCGCTGGCGTCTCGGCTGCATCCTCTTCTTCTGAAGCAACTGGATTTTTCTTAGCAAATTTTGCGAACTTCTTGTTGAACTTATCAATCCGACCTGCTGTATCAACAAATTTCATTTTACCAGTGAAAAAAGGATGAGATTTATTGGAAATCTCTAGCTTTACTAAAGGATATTCATTGCCATCTTCCCATGTGATTGTCTCTTTGGATGGTGCACATGATCTACACAAAAATGCCTCATCGCATGAGAAATCTTTGAAGACAACTATTCTGTAATTTTCTGGATGAACTCCTTGCTTCATGACCTAAATTTTTAAGAGGCGCAAATATAGCCATTTTCTTTGGTTAATGAAAGTCCTTATTCTAATAAGTATCAAGCTTGTAAAAAAGATACTACCTTCCAAAGGCTTAATAATCCTTTGCCGATTATTTAGTGCAAAAAGGAATGAAGTACTCTTTAAAGATCGTTTCCCAGCCCTCTTTCAAGGATTTGATCGTTTTTTCACTTACCTCATTGATGAATTCTACACTGTAAATCATTTTTGTTTGTTCATTTACTTCAGTTAACAAGAACCTTTCATAGCTCATTGTTGGACCACCAAATTCACCACTTAACATACCTCTAATCATTAACGAATTGGGCTTATCTACTCCAATAATATCTCCCCAAATGAGACCTTCTCCATTACCAAAATCTTCATACATCTTACCTCCAAGAGTAGATTCTATTATAAAAGACTTGGTTTTAGAATTGGTATAAAAATCCTTTGACCACCATTGATTTAATTGATCAAATAGCTTATCCCAAACAACCGCTTTTGGAAGATCTATGTTGTATTCCAAACTAAAACTATTCATTGGATAAGAGTTTCATTTTTATAAAAATACGAATTTGATTAAATCGAGAG
>CAYVFU010000016.1:0-66078 GCA_964450495.1 uncultured Saprospiraceae bacterium
ACAAGCTCACAATTCACTCTACACACTAATCAAGTAATCATCTAAATCTTATAGATCGTATTCAAGACAATTTTAATCTGAACCAATCTTGTGTATCTTATAAATCTTTAGATCCTGTTCAAGGCACTTTTAGGTTTGAACCAATCATGTATATCCTATAAATCTCATAGATCATGTTCAAGACAATTTTAATCCGAACCAATCATGTGTATCCTATAAATCTTTAAATCCTGTTCAAGACAATTTTAGGTTTGAACCAATCTTGTACATCTTGTACTTCTTATAAATCCTGTCCAAGACAAATTAGACATTAAACAGCTTACATCTTCAAATGAGAATCATCACAATAAGGAGGCGTCATTGTCATTTTACAAGTACATAAAGACACTTTTCTCTTTTTTTCAATTTCTACCACCATTGGTTTGTATTTAGAGCCTTGATGACTTCCATTACAAAATGGTTGATTAGCACTAAACCCGCATTGGCAATATAAGTACGTACCTACTTCTAATTCTGTGCGAAGTGGTTCTGTGCCCAGATGTTCCTTTCTTTTGTAGCCTTTGGCAATTTCACTTCCTTCCTTATCTGATTTTACAAAAGGATATAGTAATTGAGAATACCATGGGTCTCGTGGATCTTCTATTAAGCCAAATTCCGTTGGATAAAGTCTTGTGAATTTTGCAGTACCAAAAAATTGATCCCACAAAGAAAATGTATTACCAAAATTACCATTTGGATCACTGATATGATCAGCTTGCGATTTGCCGTGGTGCGCATGGTGAAATGCGGGTGTAATAAATATATGTTCGACAACCCAAGCAATTGGATGAAGTATTTTGTGTTTGTACAAAAAGTTATCCCATTTCCAAGTGCTGTGTGTACTTGTCACAACGATTTGCTTAATGATTAACCCTCCGACAACAGCATACCCTAGTCCAAGATAAGTGGCGATGCCTCCCCACCATAAATTGGGCATGATCAGATAATATATCCAACTGTTTCTGTACGCAACAAAAATACCCATGTCTTCAGCTTGATGGTGTACGCGGTGGTGTTTCCATAACCATTCGTATTCATGTGCCGAACGGTGATACCAATATTGAGCAACATCGTCAATCAATAGATAAAATGGTATGGCTAACCAAACGGACCAACCACTAAGAATATTAGAGGTGCCTGGAAATAAATAATCACCACCAAAGATGACGATAGATACCAATAGAAGCTTAGTCCCTACAACTACAAAAAAGCCAAGGGTTTCAAGAATCCAATCATCAACTGAGCGCTTAGTATTGAAATAGTGGCCCAATACAAACTCTAATAAGCCAAAGAAGCCAAGTGTGCCGAGGACGACGTACACATCTAGGTTAGGAGTTGAGAGAAATTCTTGCATACCAGTTTTACTAAGTTCTTTTTAAAGGTATAGCCAATATTCTCGTTTCTAGTTTACATGGGTTAATTTCTATTGTCCAATTTTCTTTTGATAATTCTAGACAAAGACACTGATGTGATGCCCAAATAATTAGCTATATGTTTGTTATACGCTTTTTGAAAGAACTGGGGATGAGTCGATATCAATTGCTCATATCGCTCTTCTGGCATTTTGTCAATCAAGGACTCAACTCTGAAAATGAGGATCTTTATAACTTCATGTAGACCTTCGATGTACATTTTTATAAATCTAGAATTGCTGGATGAGAGCCGTTCGAAATCACTTTGTTCATACTCTAAAAGAAGACAATCACCAACAGCCTCGAAAGTATATTTAGCAGGTGTTTTATTGAAAAGTGAATTTGGTGCACCAGTTACAGTTTTGTCTGGTCGCAAAAAAATGTTTTTCTCGACGCCTTTCTCATTAGTGAAATAGCCCCTTATCAAGCCTTCCGCGATGAAATATATTTTTTTAGAAATTTCACCTCCTTTTATGAGTACCGTCTTATTAGATACTTTTCTAACTTTAGAAATAGACAATAGTTCAATTATGTCTTCTTCACTCAAAAATGGATATGTCTCTTTTAGTACGAGTGTTAAATCAGATACATCCGCCACAATAGTTTACATTTGTTAAACTAAAGATATGATTATTCAAGTACAGAGTATTCAGTTTTATGAAAATCGATCAATTAAGCCAAAATTCTTGGCTAAAGTCCTTGAATTGGTTACTAAAGCATAAGAATTTTGCTGATTTAAACGCATCTGACCTAATCAATGACGCCCAAAATGTCACAAAATTAGAATCATTCGGTCCGTTTTTTAATCACAATGCCTTTAATACCTATATTAATGATATTAATGAATCTCAAACAATTCATCAGTTTGGGAGATTTGCTTTAGAAAAAAAGATCCGTCATCACCTGATTGATTCGCTCAACCTTCAATTACTAATCAATCAATCAAACTTACCAAATACCCTAAATCGTGTCGTATTAATTACTGGTTTGTGGAGAACTGGAACAACATTTTTACAGAGAGAACTATCAAAGCTTCCAGCCTTTCAGTCAAGTCTAGGTTGGGAAGTATTGTATCCACTCTATCCTACTACAAATAAAGTAAAGTCTCGTATTAAGGCTTCAGCTACAATAAAACTGTTCAACTCAATTAATCCATTATTTAACTTAGCGCATCCCGTCAGCTTTCATCAAGAAGAAGAGGATATGCCATTGTTTGATCTTGGATTTACGAGCACTATTAATGATGTGGTATCTGATCTTAAAAATTACTCAAACTGCATCGAACAACAAGACCTTACAGAAATGTATAAGGCCGCAAACTTCGTTCATCAATTACATTTGAAGGAAAAACCTAAGAGTGATTGGTTTATTATAAAATCACCGCATCATATGGATCAAATATTAACGATGCATAAGCTATATCCAGATTTACATATTATTAGAATTATCCGAGACGAAGAGGAATCGATAAAATCGCTATTTAACTTAGTCTACCACGGCTGGCGAACATTCCACCATTCAGTAAATAAAGAAATGCTTAAAAAAAGATGGTTGCAAAAAGTAGTTCATTTATCAAAAAAATATAAGGAAGCCAAAAAAGATATTGATCAAGATCGTTTTATTGAAATCAGATATAAAGATTTAATCAATGACTTTGGAAAATCAATGCTTTATATAGGTAGACGTCTAAATGTAGATATAGACCCTTTAAAAATTTACCCACGCCAAAAACGAAAAACACTTAACGCTAAGCACACCTTGAATCTTAACGACTTTGGCACATCTGCTCTTGAGATAAAATCTCTATTCGAGCCATATGCAGTGCAAACAAATCCAATTAACGAGTTGCTGGCCAATGCTTAATTTTGACTTCTTACATTGGATTTGGATTTGGATAATTATTGGGATTGTCACTTTTTTTATTGCATTAAAATTTAAGGCACCTTATGGCAGACATACTTCTTCAAATTGGGGACCACAAATAGACAATAAATGGGCATGGTTCTTTATGGAAATTCCTGCATTTTCCATACCCTTCGTTTTTCTTTTGCATAATTTTAAAAATCTAAATACAATTCATATTGTGATACTTGGATTATTTATAATTCACTATTTTAATCGCGTCTTCATATATCCATTTAGAATTAAAACTACAGGCAAAAAAATGCCTCTTATTATCGCGGTATTTGCAGTGTTGTTTAATACGATAAATGGTTTTAATATCGGGTTCTACTTTACACAACTTTCAACATTAAATCCACCGTGGTTTTATGATATCAGGTTTCTTATCGGTATCAGTCTTTTTATAACAGGCATGCTCATAAATCACAAATCTGATCACATGCTTATTAATTTACGTCGCCCGGGTGAAACGAGTTACAAAATCCCTAAAGGCTTTTTATTTGAGAAAATTAGCTGCCCAAATCATTTTGGCGAAATCGTAGAATGGGTTGGTTTTGCAATCCTAAGTTGGAGTTTACCAGCAATAGCTTTTGCGATTTGGACGATGGCGAATTTAATTCCTAGGAGTATCAACCACCATGATTGGTATCGTGAAACATTTAAAGATTATCCTAAAAAGCGCAGAGCTGTTATTCCCTATGTTGTGTAGTTATTTCAATTGACAAACTAGTTTAACAAGCACATTCAGCTACAAGACATAGTGGACCGTCAAATAAAATGCTCTAGGTAAAGATCGCTGTACTTTAAACGGCAAATCAGGATTCTCTTCGATGAAATCAGTAGTTACATTTTCTGGGAAACCTGCAACAGCATCAAAACCATTAAATCGCAATAACCCGACTTCATTAAAAACATTATTAATGTTAAACGCGACGGTTGTGTGCATATTTACTTTTGCAGATAATCCAAACTTAAACAAATGAAACCCTGGAATGGTAAAGGCCTGTTGACTATTTGCGAATCGCTCGGCAAAGCGTCTGTAATTAATCAACAATTGCAATTTTCTACTTAAATAAATAGTATTGGTGATGTCAAGTGGAGACAAATCAAATTTACTCGATGTAGATCCGGCAACTGGTTGACCAGACAAATCAACAACGACATCGTCTTCAGGTCCTTCCGCGTCACCAGTGTCAACAATTTTAAAATCAATATTTGTGCCCCCACTTATATTAAAGTTGGATCTGATATTCCAAAATCGAAATGGCTGTATACTAAATTCCAATTCAGCTCCAAGATATTGAACTGAGTTAAATAAAGGATCTGTCAGATAAAATCCATCCTCACAAGTGATGCATATAACAAATAATTGATTGAAAATATTTTTTTCAACTGATCTGTACAAAGAGCCAAATAAACCAAAGGACGACGACGCATATTTTGCACCTATTTCTGCTTGAGTCACATCACGAGGTTTGAATTGAAATGATTCACCATCTATAAACATGTCTTGTTCGTATATAGCGTCTAATAGTTTTTCACTTCTGCTAAATCGACCATAAAATGCCACATTATCAGAAGCTTTATAGTTGACACCTACAGAATAGGATATACCGTTATAAGCATTATTAAAAGGCAATCGATCTCCACTAAAATAATTATATGCATTATCGTATACCGTTAAGAAATCTCCATCTCCTCCATTAGGCATTTCTGTAATGTTACTCTCTTCAGTAATTCCTGAACTTCCAGTATGATTAATCGACTCATACCTAAAACCTGCTTCTGCTGTTATAGACTCCGTAATCTCCCATTCATCATTAATATAGAACGCCAGTACTCGTTCCGTCAATTCGTTATATTCATTCACCTGAGAATTAAACCCATGTAGACCTGTTGGTGTAGCAAACTGAATTGTTTGTCCAGCAAACGGAACTAGAGGTCTCAATTCAGGAACAAACTGTGCTTGATTTGTAAAATCTTCTAAGACGACACGAGTACCTAATAATCTTGGCAATGATTCTACTGTCAAAAAACTTGTGCCACTATTTAATACCCTATCGTTATCTACCTTATGAAAATAAGCTCCTATAGTCAGTTGATGTTTATTTAAGTTGCCGTTGAAATTAACCTGTTGGATAATCTCATTCATTTCCAATTCGTCATTTCTTACTAATCCCCAAAAAAGATTGCCTTGACCAGGCAGGTTATTTAATGTCACTTCTGGACTTCCTCCCAAAAGCAACGGACTGTTATCCACTGTTGCCAATACTTCATTAGTGTTGATGTCATAAAATTGCATTTCACCAATTACCGTATTTCTAAACACTTGATTCACGTCACTTATTGGTACAATCCAATTAAAATTAGAAAACAATCTGGCAAATAATCCAGAAGCATCAATTGTAGCAAAACCACCTTCCTCTGCTAAATGATTTATTGTCAATGACTTTCTGGACAATCTTGTATGACTACTTACTGTCCAAGAATCACTCAATGCATACGATAGACGTAAACCTGATGTATATTCATTTATTTTCTGTTGATCTTTCGTACTTATACTTTTGAATTGAATTGATTGTTCTGTAGATGCTCTACCATCGATCATATCAAATTGCGCTTCAGGCAAAATCAGGTTATCGTTAAAATCAAAACCAGCAGCTGGTTGGATATCAAACCAGTTTTGTACCCAAGTTGGTCGATTCAAGCCTACCCTATCATTCAAATATTTTCCATATAATTTAACAGACAATCGATCTTGAAAGACACGCTGTATGTTTGCCTTTACTTGCCCTCCTTGAGAATGCGGAAATAAAGTCCGCCGATTCCCTCCATCATGTCTATAGTGTCCACCAATTGCATATTTCCAATTAGTGCCTTCGATAGGACCTGCGGTAAACAATTCTAGCTTGTTGAATATTTCTTGACCTTCAGCATGTAAACCAATTCTGTTGCGCACCTCAAATTCAAACTGTTCTGTACCTGACCTATTGATGTAATTAAATACACCTCCTGGAGCATTGGCCGTGGTGACTGCACTGTTACCGCCACGAACGGCTTCTATTCTGGATACAGTAAGGTCATTTCTCAAGAACATATCTCTGGTAAACTGCTCATTGGAAGCCATCTCTGATATTGCTGAAGGCAGACCATCTTCTTGAATAGAGAAAAAGGATGTACCAAGACCTCTTCCGATAATCTCTACGCCAACTTCTCCATTTGCTTCATTGACATAAATACCTGGGACTTGTTTTAGTGCTTCTAAAGGTGATGCAGGACTCAATGACTCGACCACACTGTTGTCTAATGTGGTAATGGCAACTGATGACTCTAATTTTGATTTATTGTTGAAGCCAGCACTTATAACAACTTCATCCATCTCTAATGCATCCAATTCCATGACCAACTGCAGGTCTTGTACTATGCTCTGGCCAATTGATACTTTGTATGACAAAGTCCTAAAACCAACATAAGTACAAACGAAGGTGTGCGTTCCTTCAGGCAACTCTAGCTGAAACTTGCCGTTAGCATTTGTTGTCGTACCTGGTCCATTCTCAGCTCTGACATTAACGCCAATTAGGCTTTCGCCAAATGTATCCTTTATTGTACCAGTAATGGTTGACTGTGCATTAAGATGTCCAGTCAGAATCATCATTAAAACAAACCAGTAAAGAACAAAATATACAGGTCTAATTCGAGTCATATAGTTATCAAATATACCAATTTGACAATCAAGTTATAGAAACTTTAAAATTCTAATAAAGTTATTCGCAAAGACCATAAATCAGAAGAAAAGTCAGTTATATAATAAACCAAAGAAAACCCCAAAATGAGCCAAAGAATAAAAATAATCGAAGTCGTCAAGGCTGGTTATATTATCAAAATCCTTGATACTAAGTATACACAAGTCATTCCAAAAACGCTTTTATTCAATCGGATAAAGTGGGGAATTTATACACTTATGAATCCTGAAATGATTCGCTCTTAAAAGGTAAATAAGTTACATATCTTGTATTGATGAGATATGTCCACACCAATATAATAAGCCATGACTGGCGAAATCTAGCAAACTTTTATATAGAAGTCTTTGCTTGTAAACTTGTTCCTCCAGTGAGAGATCAGCAAGGTCAATGGCTATCAGATGGGACCGGAGTAAAAGATGCACATTTGACAGGAGGACATTTGAGATTACCAGGATATGATAAGAACGGACCAACTTTAGAAATTTACCAATACCATAAAACCATAGACTCTAAACTGGCTGAACCAAACCAACGTGGATATGGCCATTTGGCTTTTGAAGTGGAGAATGTATTGGAAGTATTATCTAAATTGGAAAGTGCTGGTGGCAAAAGAAATGGAGAACCAGCATCAAGACTAATTGAAGGTGTTGGTACCATCACGTTTGTGTACGCAAGAGATCCAGACGGCAATCTGATTGAATTACAACACTGGGACTGAAAGCTTTGCCTTACACCCATTTGCTTAAACATTAGCGATGAATAATATGCGAAAACAATGTTGAGCTGATCGTATCTAGTAGACGTCGACCCGCTGTAAAAGTGAAGTTATTGTCTTTGAAACCACAAGTGAATTGTAATCAATAAAGCGAAATGAATTTATTTTAGAATGGTCATCAACAATTTGACTAAAAATGACATTTACTATTGGAGGTCCCTTTACAGCATATATAGTAAAAAACCCTAATGTGTAAATGGTTATAAACCCCAAGAGGTTAGATTCCAGTAGTTCATAATATTGTAAGAAATAATTTAGATGATTAAAATCTCCATAGTTGACAAAATGGAATCTGGCTATCTCATTAAGCACTTGAACAATAACTCTATACACTTCATAACTGAATTTATGTTAATTAGGCGAATGAAAATAGGAGTTTATTCTCTTGACAATAGCTAAAGGTTCATTTGCAAACCTTTTACAGACCGATACCTCTCTTCTACACCTACAAACATAAATCGACTCCCTACAACAGACTTACATAGCCAAACATTATACCGACATTAGTGAAAATAGACAGATTTTTTATTGCAATATCCTGTGGTTTACCGATAAATTGGAGTCATAAATATAGAAATGCATACCATGAAACAACAAGTTGAAATTATTGACAAAAAACCTTTTGGGTACATTGTAAAAAACCTTTCCACTAATGTGATCCAATTGATACCTGAATCAGAATTGAAGAGAAGAATTCAATGGGGAATTTATGAGATCAGTGGAAAATTTGCAATAGGTTTTAAATTCAAACGCTAACCTAATGACTTCCTAACTTTGCGCAGTAAATCTCTTGTTGCGATAATACCATCAAGCTCACTCAAGTTATTGCCTTCATATTCTATTCCAACATAACCATTATACCCGTGCTCTTTAACTATGGCGAGCATTTGTGAAAAGTCTATCTCAGGTTCGTTGCCATTTTCGTCAAATACATTCGCTTTTGCACTTACTGCTTTGGCATAAGGCATCATTTCATTAACACCTTTGTATTTGTCGTACCAATCTTCGCAATCCCAACTACCCTTTTTGCGCTTTATACAGAAATTACCAAAATCTGGAAGGGTGCCACAATTATCCATGTTTACCTCCTTCATGACATTTGCAAGCCATGTACCATTAGATGAGTAACCGCCATGGTTTTCAACGATCACATTTATGTTTTCTTTTGCTGCATATTCTGACAAGCTCGATAAACCTTCAACTGCAGCCTTGCCAACTTCTTCAGCAGAGCCTTCGCCATACGCATTTACTCTTATTGAATGACAACTCAAATGTTTGGCTGCACGGACCCATTTATGGTGATTATTAATGGCCTCTTCTCTACTATTTTTATCTACGGACCCAAGGCCACCTTCGCCGTCTATCATAATCAGCAACTGCTTGACATCATTGTCGGAAGCTCGTTGATTCATTTGATTAAGGTAGGCTGTATCTTCTGCTTTTGTTTTGAAAAATTGGTTGACGTATTCTATTGCTCCTATGTCTAAGCTTCTGGCTTTGGCAGCAAAATCCAAGTGATCCAGCTCTTTTGAAAACAACATTTTATGTAATGACCATTGAGCCAATGATATTTTAAACCAGTTATTATCTGTCATCTTGGAAAGAGCCTTATCACCAGACATATCTTGAGAGGCTAGCACATTATTTTGCTTACAAGAAGACAACAAAAATGGAGCTCCTACAGCTGCAATGGCAGAAGATCGAATAAAATGACGTCTAGAATTTTTCATAGTTAAACCTTAATCTTCAGATAATTTTATTGAGTAAATTTACAAAGCGTAAAGACCACCAACTTCACTTAGATCAATACAGCCAATCCATTCACCAGGTATTGGATCGTAGACAAGGGCTTCCGTTGCACCTACTTCTGATGTAAAAAATCCCGTAACAACGAGTCCTTTGATTGCTGGCCAAATATGTGGTGTATCATCTGTAATCGCTTTGAAATCATCAACAACTGCGGTAAGGACATTATCCTTTTCTTCATCTGTCAGTTTAGTAAAAGCTTGTCCATAAGCATCATCACTTTTTACATCAAATAGCTCTAGCCCATTGGCAAACATGGATGACTCTTCATCTGTGAAATTGAGTGCAATTTGCTCATCGATAAACTCATGCACTTTTGCATCTTTAGCACCTGGAGTATCGGTTTTGGGAATTATTCTTTCTGCAACATCAGCTATCAAATCCAATTGTGCCTGACTCAATCCAGATCCTTTAATATCAGCAACTGTTGCCTCTGATTGACAACCACTTAAAATTGCGCTGATTGTCCCTGCAGACAAAGCGGCTCCCGCAAATATGGTAGAATGCTTTAGTATATCTCTTCTGTTCATAGTTTACTGATTAAATCTCATTATTATTTAATGCTTTCACTGCGTGATCTGCAGCTCTAGCTGTTAATGCCATATATGTCAATGATGGATTTTGACAACCAGCAGACGTCATACAAGCTCCATCTGTGACATATACATTTTTAACTGTATGTACTTGGTTGTTCCCATTCAACACAGAGGTTTTGGGATCTCTACCCATTCTGGCAGTACCCATTTCATGAATACCAAGACCTGGGTTACAACCTGTATCGAATGTTTTTATATTTTTTAGACCAGCAGCTTCTAGTATTTCTGCTGCTTCAGCTTTCATGTCCTTACGCATTTCATATTCATTTTCCTTCCACTCTGCATCCATTGTGAGCGTAGGTAATCCGTGAATGTCTTTAACGTCTTCATTTAAAGTAATGCGATTTTCTTCATAAGGCAGGCACTCTCCGAATCCATTGATTCCCATAGACCATGGTCCAGGCTGCATCAACTCTTCCTTAAAGTCAATGCCAAAATTGAGTTCTTTGACATCTCTCCACCAAGCTTCTCTTCTTCCTCCCCCTTGATATCCCCATCCTCTGAGATAATTATCTTTTTTCGTCTTTTTGTTGATATTGGCAAATCGAGGAATGTAAATTCCATTCGCTCGTCGCCCTTTGAAATACTTATCGGCAAACATATCTGTACTACCAGATGCACCAATTCTAAAGTGATGATCCATCACATTTCTACCCAACTGATCACTGTCATTTCCAAGACCATTTGGAAATCTGTCAGACTTCGAGTTCATCATGATCCATGTAGATCCAAATGCACTTGCACATAGAAAAACAACTTTGGCATAGTATTCACTCCAGTCACCTGTAAGCCTATCTTTAACTCGTACTCCTTTAGCTTTCTGTGTTTCCTCATCATAAATGACTTCCGTAACAATAGAGTTTGGTCTCAAAGTCATATTTCCTGAGGCATAAGCACCTGGCAAAGTAGATGCTTGACTACTGAAATAAGCACCGTACGGACAACCCCTCATGCATCTGTTACGATATTGGCATGCACCTCTACCCTTGTGTGCAACTGTCAAGTTAGCTACCCGTCCGATTGTCATTATTCTATCACTAAAGTTCTGCTTTATCTTAGTGGATACATGCTCTTCAATACAAGTGTAATCCATGGCAGGTAGAAACTTACCATCTGGTAATTGAGCAAGACCTTCGGCTCGTCCGCTTATTCCAGCATGTGATTCTACATAGTCATACCAAGGTGCAATATCTTTGTATCTGATCGGCCAATCAACTGCGATTCCTTCTTTATCATTTGCTTCAAAATCCATTGGACTTAGGCGATAACTCTGTCTCCCCCATAATAAGGATCTTCCGCCAACATGATATCCACGAATCCAGTCAAAAGGTTTTGTTTCGGTATATGGATGTTCGGTATCTTTCACCCACCAATGCTTGCTTGAGTGACGTATAGTGTAGCCAGTTCTATTTTGTTGCTGATAGTCTTTCAGTTCTTCTTTAGTAAGTCTATCATTATTTGGAAATTCCCAAACATCCTTGTTAGCTGTGGGATATTCACCATGCTTAACATCTCTACCTCTTTCTAAGACGAGTGTCTTGAGCCCTTTTTCGCTCAATTCTTTTGCAGCCCATCCACCGCTTATTCCCGTACCTACGACAATTGCATCAAAGGTGACTTCCTCTTTACCATTTGAATTAAAAAACATGTAACTATTTTATTTTAAGTATTTGTGATTTAAAAATTCTGAATAACAAGCTTATTCGTGCTGTATGTATCCCAAGCTATCAGACATCGCAGATATGTACACCTTCCTCTAAAGATTCAATCGGGTTAGGGCCTTTAGGAATAAACTCTTGCCCTATAAATCCAGTATATCCTGTTTCTTTAATTGCTTTTATTATTGCAGGATAATACAATTCCTGAGTATCATTGATTTCATTTCGCCCAGGAACACCACCAGTGTGGTAATGTGAAATGTATTTATGATTGTCTTGTATTGTACGAATAACATCTCCTTCCATAATTTGCATGTGGTAAATATCATACAATAATTTAAAATTAGGTGAAGCTACTTTTTCTACTAATGCTACACCCCAACTAGTATGATCGCACATATAATCTTTATGATCAACTTTACTATTCAGCAATTCCATGGAAATAATGACATCGTGCTTCTCAGCCAATTTAATAATGGGTTCCAGTCCAACAGCACAATTCTCTAAGCCATCTTCATCGCTCATACCATTTCTATTGCCAGAAAAACAAATAATCTGCTTGACTCCAAAATCAGAAGCTTTAGGTATAATCTCAGTGTATTGTCTCAACAATTCAACATGATTACCTGGTTCATTAAATCCATTAGGTATGCCTAGATTAGAACCATTTGACATGCCGCATTCCAAGCCGTATTTTTTAATGATACCCCATTCATCTGGATTGATGATCTCAATGGATTTTAAGCCAATTTCTTGTGCCGCTTCTGCCAGTTCTTCTAAAGGCATTCTATAGCACCATTTACATACAGAGTGATTTATTTCTCCTTTAAGCTTGTTCTTATTCGCAGTATAAGCATTATCAGTTATCAAAGTAGCATTTTGGGTACTACAAGAAGCAATTGTGATTGCACCTAAGCCTTTCGCTGTTGAAGAAAGTAATTGACGTCTTTTCATGTTGACTAGATTAAACTAAATATATAAAATGAATTGTAGAACAACACGCTTACAAGGAGACTTTCTACATCATCCCTCATTTTCCTCTACCACGCAATCAGCAAAGTGCTTATAGAAAAAGGTGCTGTCGATAGAAATTTCATTGAAAGCTTTACCAATGGTTATCCAGCGGTAAAGGATGCAATTTTGGAAACTTCTTTATCGTCAGCTTCAGAAATTTGTGGGGTACCGATTGAAGACATATATACAGCAGCCGAGTACATAGGAAATGCGTACAATTTCATTTCCATGTGGGCTATGGGGTTAAATCAAAGTTCAGTAGGTGTAGATAAAAATATTGCTTTACTCAACATACATCTACTGACAGGCCAAGTAGGTAAACCAGGCTCCGGACCTTTTTCGCTTACAGGACAACCAAATGCGATGGGAAAAGTCGCAATAATCGAACTATCAATAATGTGTTAGAGATTAAATTCAAGCCATTTCCTTATTACGAAGGATTCAATAAGTTAAACATTAATCAATACTGGCTCGGTTTGTATTGGCGAAATAATAATTACGACATTGATTTTCTCAAGGCAATGGCTGAGCTATGCATTCGTTGCAGAATTGGGAAGATCAATATAACACCATGGAAATCCTTGATCATTAAGCCCATTAAAGATGACGATCGGTTAGAGTGGGAAAAATTCTTAGGAATCAGAGGTATTAATGTCAGACACTCCTTATTGGAGATGAATTGGCACATTCCTGTTGATGATGAAAAAGCCTTGATGCTCAAAAGCTATATTGTGAACTGTCTAAACCAGTTGGATATAAGCACTTATGGTTTGTCATTTGGGATCAATTATAGTGATGATGTCTTTTTCACTTCGATCGTTATCATTACTCATGAAAATCAAATAACTGGTGAGACTGTTAATTTTGAAGACACTTACAGTGTCATTCACGCAACCAATTTCGACCCAAATACGCTAAACTACATCACATACGCACAAGATGTCGTAAAAGCTGACCTGCCACAACTGCTCATCGAACTTAGCAAAATGTACTTTACACAACTCGGAAGTCATGATAAAGTCGTTAAATCAAAATCATACAATAAGCTTGTTGTCCATAAGACTAGTCATCATGTATTGCAATGCCCTGACTGCATGACTGTTATCGATAGCCAGCTAGGTAGTGCACAATTAGAGCTTGCACCGGGAGACTCTATTGAAGCGTTGAACAATCAAAGTATGTGTCCAGTTTGCGACACTTCCATTATACTATTCAAAAAGGTATCTGATCCGGAATTTCTGAATTCATTGTAAATACTTGAAAGCGTCGATTTTGTTAAATTGGCTAAGCTGTACGTATCAATATTCAAAGACAACAATAGTCAAGCCTTCCCTACAATAGTAATACAAAAGCTCATAAAACCAAATACATGTTGAAAATTACGATAAATTTGTATTTTGCCTTTGTCAGTTGAAATTATGTTCTTTTTATTAAGAAAGTGTTTGGTCCTAGCTATTCTATCAATGTACTTGATGGGTTCCTATGGCCAATCCTCTAATCTTAATTTTCAAACATTAGACAACTCCTCAGGCTTACCCAACAACTTCATAAATGACATAGAAATGGATAGTCTGGGATTTCTATGGATTGCCACTGTTGATGGTCTTTGCAGATACGATTCTCCTAGTCAAATACAAGTGTATAAATCTGGAGATCTTGGTTTGCAAGCCAGTAACATAAGTACAATTAAAGCAGGTCGTAACAATAAGTTGTGGATAGGTACTCATTTTGGGGGTGTCACCATGTACGATATACAAGCTGACACTTCAAAAACCTATAATAATGCTGAGGAAGATACATTCAAATTTACAAATAATGAAATACTCAGTATTTGTGAAATCGACAGTAATGAGATTTGGGTAGGAACAGAAAATGGCCTAAATGTTTTGTACACTGATACGGATAGCATTTATCAATTTCCGATTGATATCAAAAGTGATTCAGAAATTACGGCTAAAGCAATTCTTGATATTTCCGTGGATAAAAATGGATGGATTTGGGTCTCTACATGGGAAGGATCTTATTACTTATACACGCCATCTAAATCTGGAAAGCATAGCGAAGGTAAATTCAGAAAATTAAAGATTCGAGAAGATGTAAAAGTAAATAGTATTTGGCAGGTTTTTCAAGATTCTAGGGGGCTGTATTGGATAGCTAGTCACAATGGAGGTGCTCATATTATGATGCTTCCAGAAGACGCCAATAACGATCCTTTACGCCAAGATTGGGAACCAACGTTTCACTCCTTCAATCAAGAAATAGATAACGACGAATCCATTTCGAGTAACTACATAAATAGTTTTGCTGAAGATGATTATGGGAATATATGGATATCTACAACACATGGACTTAACATTGTTAACGAAGCAGAAGTGAATAAATTGATGTCTGACACTTCCTCAGAAAAAATTAATCTGAAATTTAAAAGACAATATCAGAATTTTTTAAAAAATTCACTGGCGAATAGTTTACTTACCAAAATCTATAGAGACAAACAAGGAATAATGTGGGTAGGATCAATTTCTGGTCTGAACCAATACAACTGGTATACAAATCAGTTTGATATTGTGAAACTACCTACAAGTACAGATGAAATAACTTCTTCTCAAGATCAATTGATTAATTCAATATCATTACAAGATGACAATACTTTATTGCTTGCTTCAAATGTAAATGGAATAATATCCTATGATATAAAAAATGAAGAAATAACAGAAACAAATAAATATTTGAATCCAACCTTTAGCAATAGAATAAGTACAATAAGACAAATTGGTGATGAGCTTTACATAGGTGTCTCTAATGGAATTAATGTTTTCAATATTAAGACTAATAAAATTATACGCAATTTTGACTTCCCGCTTTTAGAAAATAATGATGCCAATTATTTTATAACCCACATCTTCAAAGACTCTAAAGCTCGGCTTTGGGTAGGTACTGAAATAGGGTTGTTACTAATTTATGAAGAAGAAAATAAGTTTAAGTGGTTCACAAATTCCATTTCAGACCCAACTAGTATTTCTGATAATTCCATTACAAATACTTTTGAAGATACTCAAAATAATATCTGGATATCTACCTTTAATGGCTTAAATAAACTTGTTGAAAGCAATGATTCACTGACATTTAAAAAATATAAAAGAGGAGAATCAGATTATTCAATTCCTTCAAATAAAATAACATCCATTAATGAGTATGATGGTCTTTTATATTTTGGAAGTAGAAATGGAATTTTTACTTATGATTTAGCAAAACAGACATTTAAATTACTGGATATAGATCAAAACAAACAAAGCGTTAACAATATTCAGATATCAAATCAAGGTGCAATTTGGGCAAGTACAGCTGAAGGTATATTGCATTATGAAATAAAGACAAAAGAGTACAAACTATACGGAAGAAATGACGGAATTGGTGATATGTCATTTAGAGTAGCCGCTGGATGTATAAGCGGGAATAACGATGTGTATTTTGGTGGCAATAAAGGCTTTATTCGCATAAATGATTCTGCATTGAACCACAACAGTAAAAAACCTGATGTATTTATCACACAAGTAAAAACCATTAATACCGATAATGAGCAAACAGTTAGTGGGATAAAAAGAGAATCAATTGTGCTACCGGCAAACAACTACTACTTGGAGATTAATTTCACTGGATTGAATTATAATCAAGCAGAATACAATCAATATAAATATAAGCTTATTGGCTTTAGTGATGAGGGATGGCAAACAAACAATACCCAAAAAGCGATATACACCAATTTAGATCCAGGAAAATATACCTTTAAAGTAATTGCTGCAAATAATGAAGGTGTATGGAATAATGAAGGCGTTTCATTAAATATTGAAGTCAAAGCTGCCTTAGTAGAAACTAAGTGGTTTAAATTGCTGCTTTTACTATTGACCATACTATTTGGTTGGTTAGCCTTTAATTTGTACACAAAAAATATAAGGAACAAAAATGTAATGCTTGAAGACTACAATGAAAAACTAAATACTCAAATACAAAAAACTGAAGCTGCCAACTCAAGTCTAGAAGAGAGAGAAAAATACATGAGAGTCTTATTAAAAAAATTAGAATATTCTAATGAAGAGCTATTGCGCTCAAATAAAGACTTGGAAGAATTCGCATATGCAGCCTCTCATGACATGAAAGAACCATTACGTACAGTAGGTACGTTTACCAATTTACTTAATAAAAAATACAATGACAAGCTAGGAAGTTCTGGGAAAGAATACATAGACTTTATAACACAGGGAGTGGATAGAATGTCTGATTTAATAAATAGTCTGTTGAGCTATTCTCAAGTAGGTAAAAAAGACATTGAAATTCAATATTGTGATTTAAATGAAATTGTCAATTCTAAAATTAAGGATTTGACACAGATTATTGCCGAAAGAAATGTTTCCATACTCTGTGATGATTTACCAAAGATTCTCTGTGCAGGAAATCAAATTGGTATGGTGTTTTATAACCTAATTCTGAATGGTATAAAATTTAATAAAACGGAGAATCCTAGAATAGAAATTTCCGCTATTGATGACAGTTCACATTGGAAATTCTCTGTAAAAGATAACGGCATCGGCATACCAGCAAAATATCAGAAACAAATTTTTGAAATCTTCAAACGATTACACAATCGGGATGAATACGAAGGAACAGGCATAGGACTAGCCTTGTGCAACAAAATCATCCTTCGTCACAATGGCCAAATATCAGTAGACTCAGTTCCCAATGTAGGAACCACATTCTCGTTTACTATAAGCAAAAACATACAACTAACAAACGAAGTAGCTAAAGAAGTTAATATTAGTACACAACCTAAAAACAGCTCACCAAAAACAAGACAAGAGTCCATCCTAAAGCCTTCTAGAAAACAACAATAAATCTTCTAAAGAAAGACTTTGTACTTTTTAAACTACAAAAACATACATATCCACACCCGGTTGTACAAAAATAACTAAACATAACTCTCTGATAATCTGCTAGTTGTAAAAAGTTCAAATGAAATTTCATAGAAATATGTGGCTTACTGATTTATCTACCGTCCTAATTTCGGAAGTTGTTCTTTTAAATTGGCTTGCGTCCTTCCGCCTGGAAGGTCAGCAAGCCTTTTTTAGTTTAAGGAAATAAACTATTAGAGGCAAACCAAAGACATTACTTCTATATAAATCAAAACGTCCATTCTTACCTAATCAAGCAAGGTTAAATTATCTACATTCTATATAAACTCTCCTTAAATTCTAGATCCTAATTCATTATTTTTTTTTGAAGACCCTCTTATCAAAAGCTTAGGTTTAAAAGAGTTTTGAAATATCTGACCATTGGACTCTAATGCGCGCAAGAAAAAATCAAATGCCATTTGCCCCATTTCCATAGCATATTGCTCAAGCGTGCTTAGCTTAGGGTTTAGAAAATTTGAAATATCAGAATTGCTGAATCCAACAATGCCCAAATCATTAGGAATGCTAATATTATTTTCTTTAGCATATTGATAAACACCGATGGCGATATCGTCCGTCACAGAAAAGATCGCATCAGGGGGTTCTTTAAGTGAAAACAGTTTGTGACATGCCTTATACCCTTCTTCTGCACCTTCCTCCTTATTGTTAAAGTGACAAATACTCAAGTAGTTTTCATCAATTGGAATTCCGTTTTTTGTTAAAGCCTCTTTGTAGCCTTTTAATCTTTCTTGACCTATTGACCAACTATCGGAAGACGCTATATGTGCTATCCTTTTATATCCCTGGTCAATAAGATGATTAACTGCTATGAATGCTCCATAAGAATCATCTGTATTTACAAAATTTCCATTGTAATTATCATACATTCTATCCATTACCACGACCGGAATCCGACGATGAATTATAGGAAGCACGTTTTTACTAAAGTCACTATGCTTGCATGGTGCTAACAGGATTCCAGAAACACCATACTCAGTGAAATCATCCAAAATCTTTTTCTCTCGATCTGAATCATGCATAGATTCTCCAACTAAGACAAAGTAGTTCATGTCGTGCGCACTACTCATTATGCCGTTTAGTAGAGTTGAAAAGTAGTAATGCTGTACAAGAGGAACGATAACACCGATGACGTTCAAGCTGCTGCTTTTTCTAAGAGATAAAGCAAGGTTGTTAGGTTTATAGTTAAGTTCATTAGCCTTTGCTAATATGGCTTGTTTCGTACTAATGTTAATGTCTGACTTATTATTTAGTGCCCTAGACACTGTCGTTATAGAAACATTTAGAGCATCTGCAATATCCTTGAGTTTGGGTCTATGATTCATATGTCTATATTAGAGACATACTAATTTAGTCATTTTGCAAACGTTACCGTAAACGTTAACGGTAGATTTTAAAGATTTATGTTATATGATAATAGCTTGAGCTAAAGAAAAATTTCTAAATTGACTTATTGATCGCCAAATAAAGTCGAACTAAGACAATTTACCGAAGACTATTCAAAGGAGATTGAGTTAATTGTCTATTTTGCGATTTGGAGTTGTATTATGAATTTTTTAACAGTTAAATGAAAAAATATCTATCTAATGAAAAAGTGCATGTTTTTAAACTTTAAAAACTTGTGTTTGTCACTCATCTGTACATTTATGAGTACAATGATGATAGCACAAGTATCTGGTGTCATAAGCGAGGCCGGATCTGGAGACCCACTTATTGGTGCTTCAGTCTTCATCAAAGGTTCCGATGTAGGAACAATCACAGAAATTGATGGATCGTATTCCATCAATGCTTCACCGGAAGACATACTCGTTGTTTCTTATGTAGGTTATGCCGACATGGAAGAGCTTGTTGGTGCAAGATCTGTAATCAACATATCGTTAGCTGAAGGAGAGCTCATTGACGAAGTTGTTGTAACAGGTTATCAATCTCAGCGAAAAAGAGATATCATCGGTGCAGTAGCGGTGGTTGACGCCGAAGAAGCTAACTCTATTGTCGCGTCTAGTTTTGTTCAGAAATTAGAAGGTAGGGCAGCTGGTGTTAACGTAGCCACAGGTGGTGCACCTGGTGGTCGATCTACTGTAAGAATTAGAGGTATATCCTCGTTTACGAACAATGATCCATTATATGTTATTGATGGAGTTCCTGTACAAGATGCATTTGGAAACCTTTTAAATCCGAATGATATTGAGTCAATTCAAGTATTGAAGGATCCTTCTACTGCTTCTATCTACGGAGCACGTGCGAATAATGGTGTTATTATAGTAACAACAAAGAAAGGTCAAGCAGGAAAAACCAAAGTGAGTTTTGACTCATACATCGGTGTTCAAGAACCTGTTAAAGGAATGGATGATTTCTTAATCTTAGATGCATTAGATTACGGTGAGGTAGTGAGAAGAAGTCACGTAAATGCTGGTATAGATGTACCTACCAACATCTATGGTGATCCTAATAATCAGACTATACCTAACTATCTATGGCCAAATGATGGTGTAAACCAAACTCAAACTGTAGATGAATCAACCTATTCCTTTCCGGATAATTTGATTCACCCTGCCAGTACTGGAACCAATTGGTGGGATGAAGTATTTGATCCAGCAAGAGTATCTGACATCAACTTAGGTGTATCAGGTGGTACAGAAAATGGAACATTCAACGTCTCTGCTAACTACTTTGATCAGCAAGGTACGATGATGCATACTTGGTTCAAGCGTTATTCACTTAGAGCAAATAGCCAATTTAAAGCTGGTAGATTTTCATTTGGAGAAAATATTGCTTTATCAAGAGTTGAAAATGTTGATGGTGGTTTTGGTAACCAAGCAGAAGGTAGTCCAATAGGTAACCTTATTAAAATGCAACCTATCATTCCAGTATTTGATACTGACGGATACTTTGCAGGAGCTAAAGCGAATACATTAGGTAATGGTAGTAATCCAAGAGCGCAGTTGTTTAAGGATAAGGATAATGTATTCCAAGCTAACAGAGTATTAGGAAATGCATTTATGGGAGTAGAAATTATAGATGGATTATCTTTCAGAACAAATCTTGGGTTTCAATTTGATGCGCAAGCTGATGGAAGATTCCAATTCACAACACCTGAAAATTCAGAGCCAAACAACGTAAATGGATTTGTAGATAATCAAAGAAGTAACACGACTTGGACCTTTACGAATACATTGAATTATGCTAAAACAGTTGGGACAAACCACAACTTCAATGCTATTCTTGGAACAGAGTCTATCAGAGAACGAAACAACTTCGTACAAGCTAGTATCAATAACTTTGTCACTCTTGACATCAATGCATGGTATGTTAACACTACTTTGGCTGATCCAGGGACATTGAGTGCTTTCAGTAATGGTGGTTTTAGCTCATTATCATCAATCTTCGGTAAAGTAGATTATAACTACGGAGGAAAGTATTACTTGAGTGCTACAGTAAGAAGAGACGGTTCATCTCGATTTGGTGAAAATAACCGTTTTGGTATCTTCCCTGCATTTAGTGCAGCATGGAGACTTTCTGATGAAAGCTTCTTAGTCGACAATGACTTCGTTGATGATTTAAAAATCCGTGGTGGATGGGGAGTCACAGGAAATCAAGATATCCCTGCAGGTCGTGTATTTGACCAATTCGGTGGTGGTACAGGATCTTCATTCTATGATATTTCAGGTAATGGAAGTCTAGCAGCTGGTTTTGTTAGAAGTTCTATCGGTAACCCAGACTTGAAATGGGAAGAAAATGTGTCAACTAATATTGGTTTTGATGCTTCATTAGGAGGCGGTGCTTTTACAATCGTTTTTGATTGGTACAAAAGAACAGTTGATGATTTATTATTTAACCCATCACAACCTGCAACAGCTGGTAACGCATCACCTCCAATTGTGAATATTGGTACAATGCAGAATACTGGTATTGACTTGACATTAGGCTATAGAGGAGGTGCTGGTTCAAAATTAAAGTACAATGTTGATTTAAATATTGGACAGTACAAAAATGAAATTATCTCTATCGATGATAACTCAGAATTCTTCTTCGGACCAGTTAATGGTAGAGGTGGAACAATAAGTATTAATCAATTGGGACAACCAATTGGGTCTTTTTATGGTTTAGTAGCTGATGGTATATTCCAATCAGATGCTGAAGTAGAAGCACATGCTACCCAAGATGGTGCTGCACCAGGTAGAATTAGGTTTGTTGATGTCAATGGTGATGGAATGGTAAATGCCTCAGATAGAGACATTATCGGAAGTTATCACCCTGATTTTACTGGTGGTTTAAACTTGGGACTTCAGTATGGTAATTTTGATTTTACTGCATTTTTCTTCGGTTCATTTGGAAATGACATTTTTGATGTAACTGATGAGTTTACAGTACACAGATTATTTAGTACAAACGTGAGAGCAGACAGATTAACAGATTCATGGGAACCAGGAAAGACAGATGCGCGGTACCCTCAATTGGATCAGAATGATAATTTTAGTTCTGCATTTAGTAGTGCCTATGTGAAAGACGGTACTTACGTGAGAATGAAAAACCTTCAATTAGGTTATACCTTCCCTAACGATGTGGTAGGTAATGCAGGATTCTCAAGACTGAGATTATACGTACAAGGACAAAACCTATTGACATTTACAGGTTATGACAATCTTGACCCAGCACTTCCAACTATCAGTACTGATGGCTCTGGTGGTAATCAATCGGATCAATCTGCTGGTATTGACAGGGGTACATTCCCAACGAACAAAATTATTTCATTCGGCGTTAACGCTGCATTTTAATTGAAAAACGTATTTAAATCATGAAAAATATAAAGTATTTTATTTTAGTCTTAATGATAGCTGGTGTTGTAGCAGCTTGTAGTGAAGACTTTCTAGATGGACCTGCCCAAGGAGTCTTGGACTCAGGTACATTAGCTAATGCTGATGGTGTAGAATCTACATTGATTGCGGCATATGCACTCCTTGATGGTTTCGCCAACTTTGGTGGTTGGGGAGCTGCAGGAAGTAACTGGATATTTGGTAGTGTTGCATCTGATGATGCTTACAAAGGTTCAGAACCAGGTGATCAGCAACCTACTACTGATGTAGAATTCTATCAGTGGAGTACAGGTGGTGCAGATGGTTACTTAAATGATAAGTTTGGTATCGTATACGAAGGAGTAAGTAGAGCTAATGCAACTCTTAACTTATTAAATTCAGTAGAAGGAATTAATGCCGATGCTGCAAGTAGAATAGAAGGTGAAGCTAAATTTCTTCGAGCTCACTATCACTTCGAAGCTTGGAAATTTTGGGGTAATATTCCAATTTATACTGAAGACATCACAGATTTTCAAACTGGAAACAATGGACCAGATGCAGCAATTGCTCAAATAATAAGTGACTTAGAATCAGCAGCATCATTATTACCTGCTTCTCAAGCTGATATAGGGAGATCTACATCTTGGACAGCTAAGTCTTATTTAGGAAGAGTACATTTGTTTAACAATGATTATACAAGTGCGCAGAGCGTATTGAGTGATGTTGTTAATAATGGTCCATACGCCTTAGAAAATTGTTTCCACGATGTATTTTCTGCAGATAATGAGAATGGTCCTGAGACTGTCTTAGCATTCCAAGCAACGTCAAACGATGGTAATCCTAACGGAGATAACGCCAACAGAAATGACAGATTGAATTTCCCACATGGTGGTAGCCCATTTGGATGTTGTGGTTTTCACCAACCGTCACAGAATTTAGTGAATGCATTTAAAGTAGATGCTAATGGTCTACCATTGTTAGATGGTTCTTTCAATGATTCTGATGTAACTGAGTCAGATGCAGTAGATCCAAGATTAGACTGGTCAACTGGTCGTGATGGTGTTCCATTTTTAGATTGGGGAACTCACGCACCAGGTTGGATCAGAGATCGTGCATGGGCTGGACCATATAGTCCTAAGAAAAATATCTATGAGCAATCTAGTACTGCTCAGAGTGCAGTTGGATGGGCTAACTATCAATTGCATTCTATGAATTTACACATTCTAAGATATGCTGATGTTGTGCTGATGCTTGCTGAAGCTGAAGTTGAAATGGGTAATTTAGAGAGAGCTAGAGAATTGGTCAATATGATTCGTGAAAGAGCTGGTGTATGCGCTCAAGGCCCTGAAGGCGGAGCTTTAGAAGTAGCTATAGATGATCCATCCATCACTTGGGCAAATTATTCTATCGGTACATACGATGACGCATGGACTGATCAAGCTACAGCTAGAGAAGCTGTTCGTTTTGAGCGTAGATTAGAATTAGCAATGGAAGGTCACCGTTTCTTTGATTTAAGAAGATGGGGCACAGCAGCTGAAGTACTCAATAGCTATATTGCAGTTGAGCAAACTAAACGTAATTATCTTACTGGAGCATCCACTTATGATGCAAGACACCAGTGGTATCCACTCCCTACTTTCCAAATTGAGTTGAGTACGGTAGATGGTACACCAACATTACAACAAAACACAGGCTGGTAGTCTGAGTTTACTATAAAAATTTATATGTTTTACCGCGAGATGATACACATCATCTCGCGGTTTTTTATTTTGGGTACTTTAGGTATTCCATACAATCGAAGTTCTGACATTTGATTAGTAGATTTACATATCTTATGAGCTACACCAACATTCTGATTCTTATAATTTTGTGTTTCGCGATATCCTGTACGCCAGATCATTCATCAAGAACGGAAGTAAACAGGAATCAGAACACTTTATTTACACTTATCAGTGCAGATAAATCAAATGTAGATTTTATTAATAACGTACAAGATCAAGAACAATTCAACATTCTTAATTATAGAAATTTCTACAACGGCGGAGGTGTAGCTCTTGGTGACATCAATAACGATGGAAAAATAGACATCTACTTTAGTTCTAATCAAGAAAGCAATAGACTGTATATAAATAAAGGTGACTTTAACTTTGAGAACGTAACAGAAAAAGCAAATGTGGGAGGTCAAAAAAGTTGGAGCACAGGTGTGACAATGGTGGACATTAATGCTGATGGATGGCTAGACATTTACGTTTGTAATTCTGGGGATGCCAAAGGGGGCAATAAAGAAAATGAACTCTTCATCAATCAACAAGACGGGACGTTTGCAGAAGAAGCAGAGCGATGGAATTTAAACAACAATGGCTATTCGACTCATGCATCCTTTTTCGATTATGACCAAGATGGAGACCTGGATTGCTATTTACTAAACAACAGTTTTAAAAGTCCAGACAAAATAGAGTTATATAAAAAAAGTAGACTTGCAATAGACAAAGAAGGCGGTGATAAGCTCTTGAGAAATGATGGAACCTCTTTTACGGATGTGAGTCAAGAAGCTGGAATATTCACCAGCGATATTGGCTTTGGCTTGGGTGTGTCAGTTGGAGACCTTAATGGTGACATGATGGCCGATATTTATGTCAGCAATGATTTTTGGGAGCGAGACTATCTATATAGAAATATTGGAAATGGAAAATTTGTAGAAGAACTAGAACAACGTCTGCCCTACTCTTCCTTAAACAGTATGGGTGCTGACATCGGAGATCTAAACAATGATGGCATGCCTGAAATTATGACAACGGACATGCTGCCAGAAGACAGTAGACGAAGAAAGACGATGACACAATTTGATTCGTATCGCCTATTGAAATCAAAAGAGGAAGCGGGATATCATGTGCAATTAATGCAGAATGCCTTGCACTTAAATATCGGGAAGGGAGAGTTTGCAGAAGTTGCCTATCTGAATAATATTGCTGCTACTGACTGGAGCTGGGGAAGTTTATTCTTTGATTTTGATAATGATGGCTATAAAGATATATTCGTTAGTAACGGCATTGCTAAAGATTTGACAGACTTTGATTTTGTGGAATACATTGGTGACAAAAAAAATGTAGAAAAAATTGTTGCTGAAAAAGGACGTGCTGACATCAGGGATTATTTGCCTTTCATGCCTTCGACACCATTGACCAATTATGGATTTATAAATAAGCAAGGCAAGAATTTTGAGAATAGATCCATTGCTTTAGGTTTTGACAAACCATCATTTAGCAATGGTGCAGCCTATGCAGATTTAGATAATGACGGTGACCTGGACTTGGTTGTAAATAATGTAAATATGGAAGCATTTATTTATAAAAATAACGCCGATAAAAATGGAAATAATTATTGCAAAATTGAATTAGATGGTTCATCCAAAAATCCGTTAGGAACAGGTGCAAAAGTGCAAGTTATCACAGGTCAGAATAGTCAATGGTATGAACAATATGCATCACGTGGGTTTCAAAGTTCTGTTGCACCACAAATCAATATTGGCATAGGCAAGTCAGAAACAATTGACACCCTTCGGGTTATTTGGCCAGATTCAAAAATGCAAATTCTCACTGACATTACTGCCAACAACATAATTCGCCTGAACCATTCTAATGCTGATTTAACCTTTAGCAGAAAAAGGCCAACTGAAAATATAGGTTTATATAATAATGTAACATCCCAAGTACTTGACGAAACGTTGGTTCATATAGAAAACGAACACAATGATTTCGATTCAGAAATTCTACTTCCACATATGCTATCCACCGAGGGTCCTGAATTATTAGTCGGTGATGTCAACAACGACAATAATGAAGACTTTATATTTCTTAATTCTGCGGACCAAGCGAACAAATTATTTATTCAGACAGCAGGTGGGAAGTTGACTTCGCCATTCCAAGAAGCCATATATTTTGACCAAGGGCTTGAGTCTACTTGCGGCACTTTTATAGATTACGATTCTGATGGCGACTTAGATGTTCTCATAGGACATGGCGGCAATGAGATTAGCAAAGGCAGGTTAAATTTTGGCTTAAGATTCTATAAAAATGATGGAGAAGGTAATTATACCGATATCACGAGTATCGCTCCTCCAGCCGGGGGAAATCTGTCTTGTATAGAAGCAGCAGATATCGACAACGACGGAGATGAAGACCTCTTTATAGGTGGTCGTTCTGTACCTGGCAATTATGGATTGATTCCAACTAGTTTTTTAATTCTCAATGAAGGTGAAGGCAACTGGGCCAATGTTACCTTTCAAGAAATTGGCGAATTAGGAATGGTCACTGATGCAAAGTGGTCGGATGTTGATCGCGATGGAGATTTGGATCTAATTGCTGTTGGTGAATGGATGCCTATTACAATTTTTAAAAATGAAAATGGTAAATTAAGAAAGGACCAAGAAATACCTAATAGCACAGGATGGTGGCAAACCATTAAAATCGTTGACCTAGATAAAGATGGTCATGATGATTATGTTTTGGGTAATTGGGGTGAAAATACATTCTTTCAAGCATCACAAAAATATCCACTAAAAATGCATGTCAATGACTTTGATAAAAATGGCAAAACGGAATTTATAATCGAATCATATGACCACGTTCTTAAAAAATATATGCCCATTGCATCAAGGGCAAACATGTTAAGACAATTGCCCGGTGTAAAGAAAAAAGCATTCGGCTATGCTGAATATGCTGGCATGAGTTATGATGAATTATTCTCTCCAAACACAAAAAAATCAGCCAAACACTATACCGCAGAAACCCTTAAATCATCCATCTTGAGAAACACAACAGAAGGACTGATATTAGCCCCCTTGCCAAGAGAAGCTCAACGAGGACCAGTGCTATGTTTGCTAGATCAAGACTTCAATTCAGACGGTTTTGTGGATCTATTGCTTTTAGGAAATTTAGATGGCACCAAGCCAGAGTACGGAAGTCAAATGGGAAATACCGGGACTTTATTATTGGGCAATTCCAAATCTGAATTCCACCCTTCCCCTAACATCACTGGCATTCAATCAAGTGCAGAAGCCAGAAGTATTATAGAACTAAAAAACACGACTCAACCAAGTATGATACTACTCGGTTCTAATAATGATGAACTAAGCATTTACAAAAAAAGCACAGATAACATTCAATAATAACTTAAAATTGTTGTACAAATAGCACAATCCACACTAGATTTAAACATACTTTCGCTAGTTTAGAAGTAAAATAATGCTCAACTTTACTAATAAGAATTAAAAATTTAAGTGCCATGAAATTAATCACATTACTAGCAGTATCATTCTCTATATTATTGTCTTCTTGCGCAACGACAGATAAATCAAAAACAAGCTCTGAAAAAGATTATAAAACCATACAACTTGCAGATAATGAAGTCACTCCAGAGAATAATCTAGAAGCATACCTCAATCGAGTTGCTGGTGTAGTTGTTAACGGATCAGGTCAAAATGCGACTGTTCAAGTGAGAGGCATTAATTCATTAAGCGCAAATACAGAACCTTTATTCATACTCAATGGCACAGATATAGGGAGTAATTATGCAAGTGCAGCCAGTTCAGTACGAGGGCTCAAGATAAGTTCAGTGAGGGTGATGAAAGACTCAGATGCGACGTTGTATGGTGTACGAGGTGCTGGAGGTGTGATTGTCATTACAGCGAAATAATTTACTTTATAGTTACAACGTAAACACCTCGAGCCATTGAGTCCACGGTGTAGTTGAAATATATGTCTTAATGAAGAAATGACATCGTCTTCAAGGGGTCATTTTATTATGTGTAATTAAAGAAGCTCTCTTAACTAACATTTCCACAAAATAAGATAGCGTATACCCAAAAATAGTGGTAAAATTACCCTCTGATTCATCAAAAAAATACTGTGTATAATCGTCTTATTTTTCTTGGATTTATTATTACTCTCATTAGTTGCAACTCCGATGAAGGTCAGTTTACGCTTCTCCATTCTGACTCTACAGGAATTACATTCAATAACATAATCGACGATCAAGGCGATCTGAATATTTTAAATTTTGAATACATCTATAATGGTGGAGGTGTAGCTATAGGAGACTTGAATAATGATGATCTTCAAGACATTGTATTTACTGGCAACATGGAGAACAATGCCGTTTACCTGAATAAAGGAAATTTTAAGTTTGAGGATATCTCTGTTCAATCAGGCATCCAATCTGAATCGAGATGGAGTACAGGTATAACTCTTGTCGATATAAATGGCGATGACAAACTGGATATATACATTTGCTCCAGCGGACACAAAAGAACTGAGAACAAAACCAATCTATTGTATGTAAATCAAGGCAATGACATTCAAGGCATTCCAGTATTTAAAGAAATGGCAGAAGCTTATGGAATAGCAGATGCAAGCAATAGTACTATGGCAGCATTTTTTGATTACGACAATGATCAGGATTTAGATCTTATTGTTGTTGCTAACGTGATGCCAGACAATCGTGCGCCAAGTAGATACAGAAAAAAGGTAGTGGATGGAAGCTCTGATACGGATGACCACTTATACAGGAATGAATGGGACGAAGAAAAAGGACATCCTGTATTTACTGAAGTAAGTCATGAAGCTGGGATTTTGATAGAAGGATTCAGTTTGGGGTTAAACATTTGTGATCTCAATAGAGATGGCTGGAAAGATATTTACATTACTAATGATTACTTGTCTAATGATCTTCTTTACATCAATAATCAAGATGGCACATTCACCAACAAAGCGGATACTTATTTTAAGCACACATCTTTTTCTGCAATGGGAAATGATGTTATTGATTTAGACAATGATGGGCTTTCAGAAATAGTAGCATTAGATATGTTGCCGGAAGATAATTTTAGAAAGAAAACAATGCTTCCACCTAATAGTTATAATGACCACGTCAACAATGAAAAATATAATTTCCAATATCAGTTTGTAAGAAATACACTTCAAAAAAATAGCGGAGGGAACCAGCCTAGCGGAGAATCACCCATATTTTCAGATGTAGCATTGATGTCTGGTATTGCAGCAACTGATTGGAGTTGGACTCCTTTAATAGCGGATTTTGATAATGATTCAGATCGTGATATTATCATTACCAATGGCTTTCCAAAAGACGTGACAGATAGAGATTTCATAGATTATAGCAATGAAGTGAAACGGTTGGCCTCGCCAAGATTGATGCTTAAAAAAGCACCTTCTGTTAAGTTGAAAAATTATGCGTATAAAAACAATGGCAACTTACAATTTGAAAATGTTGGGGATGATTGGGGCATTATGAATGAATCATTTTCAAACGGTGCTGCCTATGGTGATCTGGATAACGATGGAGATCTGGACTATGTAGTGAATAACATAAATGATGAAGCCTTCGTCTTTGAGAATAAAAGTTTTGATACAAATTGGATTAGAATAAAATTAAAAGGAAGTGAAAAGAATCTGATGGGTTTGGGCTCATTGATTCATATTTATCACGACAGTACTTATCAAAGTGTAGACTTCACTACAGTCAGAGGTTACCGGTCTTCACAAGAACCTATTACTCATTTTGGATTGAATGACCATACTCTAATCGATAGCATCATCGTCATTTGGCCAGACCAGCGTGTATCTAAATTAGAAAATGTCACTTCAAATAATGTTATCGAAATTGAGTACGTTGACTCAGCACCAGCTCAACCTGATATGTATGTTGAGTCAACAATGGTGACTGATATATCCACTGATATTGGTTTAGATCTAGTTCATGACGAAATTGACTATATCGACTTTTTCACACAACCTTTATTGATACATAAATTATCGCAGTATGGTCCCGGTCTTTCTGTTGGTGATGCTAACGGAGATGGATTAGATGATTTGTTCATTTCTGGTTCACATAATTTTAAAGGCAACATCATGCTACAAAATGAAGATGGCTCTTTTTCGGATTCTGACTATTTAAATTATGGTGATGGTAGAGATACTATTTCAGAAGAACTTGGAGCGCTTTTCTTTGATGCAGACCAAGACGGAGATAATGACTTATATGTCACACATGGCGGCTATGAGTTTGATATAAATGATAGTCAATATGTGGATGCATTGTACGTCAATAAAAATAAGAAATTGATAAAATCTGATAAGGCCTTACCTGAAACCTTATCCAGCACCCAATCCGTTAGAGCCACAGATTTTGATGCAGATGGAGATTTAGATTTATTTGTCGGTGCCCGAGTTGCACCTTACAATTACCCTAAAGCGGTATCAGGTCAAATCCTCCGTAATGATAGTAAAGGAAATACTATTTCATTTGTGGATGTGACAAAGGAGATCGCACCGACACTAATAGACATTGGGATGATAACCGATGCGCTATGGACCGACTTTAATAATGACAATCAAATAGACCTTATTATAGTTGGTGAGTTTATGTCGATTACTTTTTTGGAAAATAATCAAGGAAAATTCACTGATGTCACTTCTTCGAGTGGAATATCCGATCACCTTGGATGGTGGAATAGCCTTACAGCTGGAGACTACGACAATGATGGAGACACAGATTACATTGTTGGAAATTACGGAGAGAATTTCATCACTCAAGTTTCTTCAGATCACCCACTTAAAGCGTATTATAAAGACTTTGACAATAACGGCACTGCCGATTTAGTAACGACATGCTTCTTTCCATCTCCAGAAGGGATTCAAAAAGAGTATTCATACTTTGGGAGTACCGATGTCGCAAAACAATATAATGCAATCAAAAAGAAATTTGTGTTTCATAAAGACTTCGCAAATTCTTCCATCGAAGAAATTTTATCTCCCGAAGAATTGAATGGTGCATATGTCTTAGAGGCCAATGACTTTAAAACTTCGTATGTTGAAAATTTAGGTGCTGGTAAGTTCGCGTTGAGTGCATTGCCTTCTGATGTACAAGTGGCTCCAATAAATGGTATGCTTACACGCGATGTGAATAATGATGGACAATTAGATGTATTAATGATTGGCAATGATTATGGGAGTGAAGTAAAATTAGGCAGACTTGATGCACACAATGGACTTATTGGCTTAGGAGATGGCGAAGGAGGCTTTCGATTCCAAGAAGCACATTCATCTGGATTTTTAGTCCAAGAAGATGCTAAGGCCTTAGTCAGTATTCATAATAAAGGCCTTAATAAAACAATCTTTATCGCCTCCCAAAACAGAGGAGATTTGCGGTCATTTGCTGGAGCAGAAAAAGAAAGAATATTAACTATAAATTCTAAGGATACCCATGCTATCATCACTTACAAAAACGGCAAGGTGAGAAAAGAAGAGTTTTATTATGGTAATGGTTTTATCTCTCAGTCTTCCAGAACATTGACATGGCATGATTCTATGGAGAAAGTTGAAGTGTACGCTAGAGACGAGATGACACAAATAATGCAAAGCGAAGACGATGAACAGTAGTCATAAGGTATCTTCTAATTCTATCTTACTGTACCCCTGTCCTATCTCTACATTACAAAGAGTAAACTATTTATTTAGTATATCTGTTTCATAAGTCTGAATTAATTTTGATACTTTGAGAGTCAACATTTTTGCTTACAAACGAAGCATAAAGTAAATGTACTATGAGATTGGATATCGTTTTAAAAACATTAGTAATATTGCTTTTTGCTTCGTGTCTGGCAATAGGTCAAACTGAGGTATCTGTTGTATTAGGTGATTCAGATTCAGGGAACGAAGACACACCAATTGTATGGAAAGGTCGAGTTCTTCTAGAAGCTGATGATACCACAATCCCAGGTGTCAATATAGTTTCCGAAGAAGGTCCTACTGGCTTTACGGATACTGAGGGACGATTTGAAATAACATTGTCGAAAGCTAAATACAAATTTGTTTTTTCAGCTATAGGCTTTAAGGATAAGATTGTGAATTTAGATGCGAGATCATCTGGATTTACAGATATAGTGGTTACGTCGAAAGATGAAATAATAGATGAAGTTGTTATCAGTGGCGCCTCTGAACAATCAGTGATTACCCAGATTACTCCAGGTTTAGAACGATTGGGCATTAAAGAATTAGATGCTCAATCAAAGTTCTTTGGAGAAATTGATGTCTTGCGTAGTTTGCAGTCAATGTCAGGTGTACATAATGCTGGCGAAGGCGCAAGTGGCTTCAATGTACGTGGTGGTAATTCTGATCAGAATCTTATTCTGCAAGATGGACATTTGATATTTAATCCATCGCATGCCCTTGGGTTTTTCTCTCTATTTCATCCAGACCTTATACAGTACGTCGACTTATATAAAGGAGGGATTCCTGCAAAGTATGGAGGTCGCTTATCGTCTGTATTGTCAGTCGAGACAAGAAATGGAAGCAAAGATAAATTTAAAGTCAAAGGTGGGTTAGGTGTTATATCAAGTAGATTGACTGTAGAAGGGCCAATTCTTAAAGATAAACTCTCCTTTATTGTGGGAGGCAGGTACAGTTACGCCAATTGGATTTTCAATCTTGTGGATGACCCAACTATTGACAACAGTAGAGCTCTCTTCAATGATGTGACTGCTAAGTTGAATGGCAGACTCACACCAACGACTAATGTGGGCGTCAGCTTCCTCAGAAGTCGCGATGCTTTTCAATTTGGAGAGGAGGCGAGATTTGATTATTCCACAGTTTCGGCTGAAGCGTATTTAAAACAGCTCATTGGTGATAATATTAATCTAACACTTAACTATAATCAAGGCAGATATACAAGCTCCTTATTTGATTTGAAAGGTAATGACCAATCAATGTTCACAAACTTTATAGATTACCAAAGAGCCAAATTGGATCTCCTCTTTGCAGCCAGCGAAAAAATAAAAATTAACGGTGGTGCAGAATTCAATGCCTATGATGTCAGTCCAGGAGAAGTAGAGCCATTTGGCGAGAATTCTATAAGAGCACTTAAGACATTGCCAAAGGAAAAAGCAAACGAATTGGTTGCATATCTAGAAGGGCAAGTTGAATTTTCAGAGGGATTGCAACTGTCGGCAGGTATTCGTGCAACTAGGTTTTCAAATATTGGACCTGGTCAAGTATTCGTTTATCCTGAAGATGCTAGTCGTTCTTTTGCTAATATTATCGATACCCTTTCTTTTGACGATGGAGAGACTATTGCACAGTATTCTGGTTTAGAACCAAGAGTGTCCTTGTTGTATGAATTGAATTCGTCATCATCAGTCAAAGTTGGATATGCACGTAATTTCCAGTATTTGGCACAGATCTCAAATACTGCTTCTGCCACTCCAATAGACATCTGGCAATTGTCAAATAGATATGTCTTACCTCAACGTTCTGATAATTTTTCAATTGGCTACTTTAAAAATTGGAAAGAGAATTTGTATGAAAGCTCTTTGGAAGTATTCTATAGAAAATCTGATAACATTATAGATTATAAAGATTTTGCAGAATTATTATTGAATGAGCATCTGGAAACTGATTTGGTAACAGGTATAGGAAGAGCATATGGTGTAGAACTAAATCTCACAAAAAAGTTTGGTTCATTATCAGGGAATATGAGTTATACTTACTCTATATCTGAGAGGCAAATAGAGTCAAATAATATTCAAGGCAGTGTAAATAATGGAGCATGGTATCCTTCTAATTACAACATTCCACACGTGCTAAACCTAAACCTTGTTCAAAATTTCAAGAATAGCAATCTCGCTGTAAACTTTACCTACAGAAGCGGAAGACCGACCACGGCACCAGTCAGTTCATTTTCTAATCAAAATGTAGTTAACATCCCTATATATTCAGATCGCAACAAATTTACTGTTCCAGCTTTTCATAGACTTGATTTGTCATACACTATAGGTCCATGGGGTAAGGTGGATAGTAATTTTAAACAAAGTCTGACTATATCAATTTATAATCTTTACTTAAGAAGAAACGCATATTCAGTGTATTTTAGACAGAATCCCTTTGAAAGTGTAAAGGCAATTAGAGTGGCAACACTGGGGACAATATTTCCTTCAATTACGTATAATTTTAGTATTAATTAGAATGACAAGAATTACGTTTATAATAATGATATCACTGATTGTCCTGATCAGTTGTGTTGACGAAATAGACCTCAATGTTGATACAGAGCAACGGACTTTAGTCGTAGATGGTTTTGTATCTGATGTTGAAGGTGAATACACGCTAGAATTATCAGAAAGTTCGGTTATCGGTGTAGGCAGAGACAATATATTAACTCCAGTAGAAGGGGCAGTAGTCACATTAATGTCTGACAATGGAGGCTCTTTTAGTTACGAGGAAATTGAACCAGGGACGTATACATTGAACTCCTTTGCTGCCCAAAGAGATGTAGCTTACAATATTGATATCGTTTTATCAACTGGTGAACATTATCAATCAAGACCAAGTGAGCTAAGGTCTAGTAGTGACATACAAAGTGTTAGCTTTGAAGTTGGTGAGCAAACGTTTAGAAATAATCTGGGTGAATTTGTGACCCAAGACATCATTTCAGTTCAATTAGAATCAGATATTCCAGATACCCAAGAAGCACCTTATTTACGCTGGCGCGTCTCAGGTGAATATGCCTTGACTGAGAATTATCCTGATGCCATAAGCCCTCGCACCTGTTACATCAAAACGAATCTGGATCTCAATGATATCAGAATATTGGATGCGACTGAGTTGGCTAATAACAGAATCTTCGGGCAAGTTATCGCTGAGGCGGAGTATGATTTTAAGTTCTCAGAAAATTATTGTTTTCATATTCAGCAGTTTTCTATTTCAGAAGAAGAATATACCTATTGGCGAAATATTAAAGAAATCATAGAAATAGATGGAGGCCTTTTTGACCCACCTCCAGGCACTCTAGTCGGTAATATCTTCAATGTTGATGATAGCAGTGTTACTGCCGTTGGCTACTTTTCGGTATCTTCCTTAGCCTTCAAAAGAGAATTCATAAATGGTTCAAGTCTTGAGATGGTTGTCCAACCCTATTGCCAATTACGCTTTGGCAGAGAGCCACCATTTGGTTGCGAAGATTGTACGGAGTTCAGAGATAGTGAACTGGAGAAACCAGACTATTGGATATTTTAGTATTTAGTTGACAGGTTGAAACACACGCATATAATCTATTTCCATAGTCTGTGGAAATACCGTTGTATTGTCTGGATTCCCTGGTAATCTTCCACCTACAGCAACATTCAGTATAAAAAAGAAATTTTGATTAAAGCGATAGATAGCTGGACTTACTGTATTAAGATTTATAGAATGAAATTTATTTTCATCCACATACCACTCAATATTGTTCGACTCCCAAACAATACTGAACACGTGAAATTCTTCACTAAAGTCTGTTGAATTGTTGAATGCGCCAGAGCGAAAGGTACTTCCTTCGCCTGGATTGCCCCAATGCGCAGTACCAAGTACTTCGTCTGGCTCACTTCCAACTAACTCCATAATGTCTATCTCTCCACATGCAGGCCAACCCACATCATCAATATTAGCACCAAGCATCCAGATTGCAGGCCACAGTCCTTGTCCTGTAGGCAATTTAGCCCTGACATCTATTCTTCCAAATTGAAATTCCAACTTGTCTTGCGTTATTATTCGAGCTGATTCAAATTGAAACTGATCTATTTGAGTTGCTGTGATGACCATTTTACCATCATCAAAACTGAGATTGTCTTCTTTGGATGTATATTCTTGAAGCTCGTTATTCCCCCATCCACAAATCTCAGGACAGCCATCGCCAATTTCAAAAGTAAATATATTTGTATCTAGTTCGTTAGTGTCAAATTCTTCCGTCCATAACGCTTCATACCCAAAGTAGGAAGTTGGTGTAAGGTAGCCATCTTCATCAAAGAATTCTCCTTCGTCAATATCTCTGATGACACCAACGCCTGTCGGATCATCTATTGTTGCATTCGTAGGATTGCTAATCACTACTCGAAACTCTTCATCAATCTCTTTGGTCTGATCATCGAGTACTGGTATTGTAATCGTTGCGGTAGTCGTTCCAACCGAGATAGTACCTTCTCCAGTCGTACTCATAAAATCTACGTCAGGTTCAGCTGTAATTCCTTCCGTCTCAAATTGAAATAAAATATTTTCTGTAAAGTCTGCTGTATTGGACTTCACTTCAAACACTATATTCCCTCCGCCGTCAGTCTCAATAGCAGTTGCTCCGTCTATAGATATTTGTGGTGTAGATGCATTTGGTTGTGAACCTGGATCTGTAGGATTCGTGTCACTACTACATCCTACTATCAATACACTTGTCAAAGCGCACACGAATAAAATACTGTTTAAGTAAATCTTCATAGTTGAAAACTAACGTTAGGACTAAGGTAGTTGTTCTAATTTTTCCTAAAAAGGAAGTTTGTGATTATTAGTGTTAAAATCTAGGCTCTGATTCACAGTACATCATTGGTCTGTGCCTTATCTCTCGCTACATTTGACTAAATCTGACCTTTAGTATATAAATATCGAGCTTTTCAACAGCGGTTGGATTGTAATATCCTTAGGGTTTCGTCTTCTAAAAAGCTGCTAACAAAGGCTCAGATTGCATTTTTAAGCAGATAAATATGAAAATTACCCTGTTTTTGAACCAATTTTAATCAGAAATCTTTATATATTTGCAGCCTTTTAAAAATCAAATTTTATTTATGCTCATAATTAATGTAAAAGACGAAGAATCAATTGACCGCGCACTAAAGCGTTACAAACGTAAATTCCAGAGAACTGGATTGTTGAAAGAAATCCGTCGAAGAAAGAACTTCACTAAACCGTCTGTAGAAAGACGTAACGAAATATTAAACGCTGAGTACAGACAAAAAATGTACGGCGATCAATAAGAAATAGAAGCATAAATGATTAAAACCCCGTAAGTGACTCACTTATGGGGTTTTTTTATTTCGTACCTCAATCAATGATGCGGCATTTATTTAGCCTTAGTAGAATCTACTTGAAAAACCAAAGAGCAGTTTAAAATTAAAACGACAATGCCACAAAATGTGGATTTACAATAAACCCACAACAAGGCATACTGCACGCTCAAAAACCTGCACTGCTAACGCGAAAAAGCGAACCCAAAATTATCCAATATTTTCTAGACGTTTAGCTAATCAGTTACCTTGTTGACCACCTTGCTGGCCGCCGCCTCCACCACCTTCACCTGCTTTTAAGTCAGAGTTTTTGATTTTGCTCTTTCTTTCCTTAAAGTCTACTTTACCAAACTTATACTTTACATTCAGTCCAAATGATCTGAACGGAAGCACAAAGGAAGATATCTGTGTAAATCCTAACCCATCTATATTAGAATCGAAAGATTTATTGGCATGGAATGGCTCCACCATACGTACGCCAAGGCTGAAGTCATTAGTGATGTCATATCTCATCGCAATTGCGTACATAGAAAAACTAGCGTTTCTACCCTGAAGCGTGAACCTAGGAGAATTAAAAAAGGCGAAAAAGTCCGCTTTAATTTTTCCAGTGATTGCATATTCACCACTTGTAAAAATTCTATATGCTAATTGACGATTTTCCAACTGTTCGCCATTTGCTATTCCTGAGACATTATATGTAAATACATCGCCTCCACCTCTAATGGTAAACTTCTTTATTGTTTTGTTCATGAATAGGTTGATTCCAATAGAATTATTCTCTCCAACATTTGAATAACTCGTTATGGATGCCAACTGATCACTTAGACTCACTACTGATTCTATGATCTGTTCAGTTTGCTTGTAGTACAAATTACCAAAAATGGTCACTCCTTTGAAACTAGTGTTGTAGCCAAATTCTATTTGTCGGGTTAGCTCTGGATTTAGAAAAGGATTACCAAATGAAATATTGCCAAAATCCGTAGTGTTTACAAATGGATTTATAAAAAATAAACTTGGTCGTTGGATCCGCTGTGAGTAACTCAATTTAATGTTTCTAAAATTACTCAATGACTTAGAAAAAGCAATATTAGGCAACCAATTGTCATAGCCGTTACTGAAATCTTGTTCTGCTGCACTGCCATCTCCAGCTATTTCTGTACGCTCATACCTCATACCTGTGACCACATTAATTTTACCTAAATAAAAATTATAAGATAAATATCCCGCCATAACATCTTGATCGTATAAAAACAAGTTTGATCTTGTTTGGTCAAGCAAGTCATAGTCATCTGTTTGCTCGTTGAATCCAAGGTATTGAGAATCACTATCTATGTTTCTGATCACTGTTTTGACACCAACTTCAAGTTTGTTGGCTGTACCTACAGGATGCACATAATCAATCTGCCCTGTTATTTCTAAATTATCAGGATCATTGACGATATTTTCTCGTCTTGTAAAAAATCCTGTCTCCGTTAGAAAGTTGTCCTGATTTTGGATATTGCCAGATAATTGAGCGGCAAATACCAATTCCTGCTTTTCATTTCCTTCGAATTTTCTGGTATAATCAGTGTTCCAATCATAGCCGCTATATAAATTATCACCTATTGTCCGTCTGTCAAATGCCCCTTGACCTAGAATACCAGAAGAAGTGCCATCCCTATCAAATCCAAAACCTCTATAGGTAATGGATGTATTGATTGCATTAAATGCATTGAAGTCATAGAATGCAGATGCTGAACCATTGAATCCTAAACGAGAGGTATTTGTAATACCATCAAATTCATAAAGCACCTCCCCTGAATCTGCAATACGGCTGAATGTATTGGTTCCATCTATGGGGTTTGAATACCATAATCCTGCATTTGTTGTAAATCCAAAACGACCTTTCCCAATGTTTAGATTGAGATTACCATTATTTTGTCTGTTGCCTACAGAACCATTAAAGGTTCCTGCAACACCTTCAACATTATCTTTTTTAGTAATTATGTTTATAATTCCACCACTCCCCTCTCCGTCGTATTTTGCTCCTGGTGACGAGATCACTTCTACTTTCTTAATTTGATCTGCTGGAAACATCTTAAGTGCATCTGCAGCATTAGCAGAAAACATACCAGAAGGCTTACCATTTATTAAAATTCTTACTTGCTGAGACCCACGAATGGAGACATTACCGTCAAGGTCTACACTTAACAATGGCACCTTTCTCAACACATCAGCCGCATCTCCTCCAGCTATAGACGAATCATCTTCTGCATTGAATATTATCTTATCCACCTTATTTTCAATTAATGCTCTTTTTTCTGTTATCTGTACTTCATCAAGGACGACATTATCTTGAGCTAATTGAATATCTCCTAATGAGACATCAGGGTCTTTTAGTGTTAATTCTATTCCCGGCATCAATTTAGTTTCATAACCAAGAAAAGAGATTTCAACATCGTATGTTCCATCCTTAATGTCAGCCAATTTGAAATCACCGTTTTCATCAGAAAGTGTACCATTTATGATTTTCTCACTACCAGCTTTTCTCAAAGAAATAGTTGCATAGCCAACTCCTTCATTTGTACCTGGATCGATAATACTACCTGTAATTTTACCTTTGATGGATGGGCCTTTTTTACCGCCAAATCCACCCCATTGCGCAGAAAGTGTACATGTTGTCAAAAGTAGAAGAAGTGTAAATAGTTTGGTTTTCATATTCTCTTTGAATTACACAGTGCAAATTTACACCATTTAACCACCTTATAACCTCAAATTCGACAGTAAGTTGCTTTTTCTATACGAAATCACATTTTGGCTCTGGCCCTATGGTTATATAAAGAATTGATTAGGGTAAATCACAAAATAGCAATTATTGAATTTCAATCCAATAGGAACCACCATGTTGCTCTTTATGACAATCAGGTAATTGCGCAAACAGTTTGTTTATCTGAGGTTTAAATTGGTCATCTTGACTGACATGATACGCTGGAAAGATTGTTTTATACCTTTCTTGATTCGATAGTAAAAATGCGGCTAAAACATATTGTTCAGAATAGAATCTATCACACATAAATTGAGGATAATCATGTGGCAAATATATATCGTGCAATTGGACGATAACTCCTGAAGGCAATGCAGGTAGTACTTCCATAAAAAAGACCATGCTATCTGAGTTTGGAAATACACGATGGGAATTATCAATGAAAAGAATATCCCCCGTATCCACACTGATCTTTTGAAATTCTAATTCTTCAAAAGCTGTTTTATATTGGGTGTCCACAAGCTGCGTAATTTCTTGACGGGGATTGGGATCAATGCTAATAATCTCCATTTCAAAATTAAAATCAGTTCTTGCTTTGTTTGCTACTAAGGTAGAATTACCACTGCCTACTTCAATAAACCGTTTTGGCTTATGTTGAGCAAGCATAGCATATAAGACCATAATATCAAACATGGGAAAGTATCCATTATTCCAATGTAATTCTCCCATCTCAGTTGCTTTCTCAGGCACCGATTTATAGGCTTCTAAGTGCTGTGAGAGTTGTCCTACAAAAGTGGAGTAGACCACTTTATCCTTATTAATGCATGTTGTTAGTTGACTGTGTGTTGCCTTACCATGACCATATCTTGGCTTGGGATTCACTGGATAATCCAAAAACACTTTTTGCCACTGAGGGTGTAAAAACTTGTACAGCTTTCTAAACATAAAAATTGAAGTTACTACAATTCAACTGAGTCCTCAAAAAATAATAATGGGCCATGAAGAAAAAAGAAAGTTTTTCAATCTGTGATAAACATGCCAGAAGCATCAAGCAATCCTAAACCGTACTCGCGAGCATGGTATTGGCGTAATGTGCAGTACGGATAGAAGGGCTTACTTACTTAAGTATTCAACCAGTATGTAACCTTAGCTACAATTGCTCTATTCTGTATATTAAATGAGAATCTATCAGAAGGATCATCACCAGAAAAATAATTATCTGTAAATACCAAAAAGAAATCAGATACAGGTGCAAATCGCCACTGTAACCTTGCATTGATATTCGTATTCTGTGACTGTGTATTGTATTGAATAAACGTAGTAAAAAATAATTCTTTTGAAAATGTATAATCAATTCTTGGGCCTAGTAAAAATGTTTGCTTTGCTTCATCTAAATGAGGCATATCGAAGTAATTATAATTAACATCAATTGCTATAGACGCTTTCGGTTTTGATACGAAAGTTACCCTGCCCCTAGAACCATATCTCCATCCATTAAAATACTGGCCAATGTATGGACTGACAAAAAATGAAACAGGTTTTCTTCTGTCTGTTGAAAATTGTCCCCCGAAGGCTATATAATTATATTCAGTATCCGCCTTTAAGGTTTCTGAGTCCGTACCTGTAGGATCAAATTCATCAAACAAATAGACATAATTATGCGAAAAGCCAAAACTAAATCTTCCGTTATCGTTTGTTGTTCCGCCTACACCAAATGTTATTTCATGGTCTGTTTTACCAAAACCAGGTCTAAAGAAAAAATCTACATCTGACCCAATTCCGATATTATTAAAAACTCCACCTTCAGGATAAAATTCTCTGCTAATCGAAGGATTGAATCTTATATAATTATTACGTCTTACAAATCCCACTTGAGCATCATAATCTTCGCTCACGTATTCATGTGAATACGATATATCCCAATTGAGCGTATTGTAATTTAACTCTGCTCCGTGTGTTAATGGGACGCCATCCGTACCTGGAGTAGATGATCCATGCACGAATGTTTTACCAGTCCAAACATTAGATGCATCAGCGAAATTGAAATCAACACCAAATACTCTATTTGATTCTTCAATAAACTCGGCATCTTGCAATTGTTCCACATTCAACAATTGCTTATTGACAGCAATAAAGCTGATATTCGATCTAGACCAGATCCTTCGTTGTAGAGCGAGAACAGAGAAATTAGTCGCATGGATGCCATTGTCTTTATCTGAAGCAGTCTGCATATTTAGTAAACCTATCCGCAAGTTTTGATTGACATTCCCACTTAATCTCGCTCCTGCATAAATTCTGTTCTGGACAATATCTCCATCGTTGTTTTCAGCAATTCCGATACGTCTAGAGAAGAATGGATTTATTGAGTTTGTGCCAAAATCTCCAAACAAATCCGCATTCTCTAAAAAGAACTGTCTTCGTTCGGGAAAGAAAATTTCGAATCTTGACAAATCTGTTATTTGCTGATCGACTTCTACTTGCGAGAAATCTGGATTGACCGTCAAATCCAAATTTATACTTGGTGTGATTGCTATTTTTGCATCACCACCGACATCATATATGAGTTTTCCTTCTTCTCCTTCTTCATAGTTTTTACTCCATCCTGTTGTTGCAAATGGAATTAAAGAAACTTTGCTAGTTGATGCTTCTAAGGGTTCTTCCCATCGAATATCCATGTTAAAGCCAAGATTAGTCATTGGTAAGTTTCTAGGAACACCAGTAAGCGTGCTCCACTCATTGCATTGTGCATCAAACCGATATGCACCAAAGTTCCAAAGTTCACTTCCTTCATTGTAACGCATACTCGAGAAAGGAATTTTTAATTCAGCAGTATAGAACTTATCAAATTTCTTGGCATCTCCTATCCATTTATTATCCCAAGATTCGTCAAAATCTCTAAAGTCTGTACCTCCGTTTGAGATGACTCCCTCACGTCTGACACCTTCTGCATTTATACCAAAAAAGTATGCATTCGTCTTATCCTTGAAAGCATCAAATACGAAAGTCATATTATCTATACCGCCACCTCTGTAATCTCTTTTAAGTGAATTTACTACCCAGTTATTTCCTGAAGAGTAACATTTTAAAGATATATATAAGAAGTTGTCATCATAAACCATCTGAATTTCTGATTGCCCAACAGCGAGTACTGTATCTGTAGGGAAATATTGCTGAAAGTTTTCTAGTTTTTGTGCATTCTGCCATACAGGATCACTGATGTCTCCATCCACAGTGATGTTCTCATTAATCTTCTTAATGACGTAAGTTGTCTGGGCAAAGCCAAAAGTAATGAAGCAATTGAAAAGAATACAGAGTACAAACTTATGCATAAGACCGCAAAATTAATATTTGGTTACAAATATGGTTGATTTTGATATGTCAATGAACTGTTAACATATTTATGTCTAATAAAATTGATGCATCAAACAAATCATAAAAGGATTAAACCAGCATTTAGAGCAATAGTTCTATATGATGACAACTATAAATGTGAGTGTATAGCTTTTTATACATTTATAAGGGTAAAATCAGTCAAATTCGAATATTTGGAAATGGTTTGTTCACGTTTATTCGTCTATTTCGTCTTAACAGGCTAACTAATCACATAAAATTTATACAATGTATATAAAAATCATACTTATACTGACATCCCTTACAATGAGTCATGTTCTTTTTTCACAATCAACAATGTCCAAAGAAGAACTAAAAACCATGCTATTAGATTCTAATCGAGAAACAGCACCTTTTAAAATTTACGATGGTAGCGAAGAAGGAGTAGATCTCATTGCAGAATGGAGAATCGTTGATGCAGAATGGCAAACCATCTTTGCAAAATCAGGAAAGAAAAAAGTCTTCAAAATCAAAATGAAACTTAATGAAAAGAAGAAACAGTTTCGAACCAAAGATGAAGAATATACACTAGATTGGAAAAACGGAATTGCAAGTATGTCTGTGTCTAAAAGTAAATTTAAAGGCAAAAAAATGGCTATTGGCAAGGGTAAAAAGCAAAAGATTCTATTCACAGAAACAACAGAAGATAATATCATTTACGAATACAGTTTCAATACTGAGGAGCTCCGAAACCACATCAAATCAGTTGTAGCAAAATCAGACTGGGAATACAAAGAAGTGATTTTTAAGAAACTGTGAAAATAATCTTGGGAGTGTGGACAGTTACCAATGAAAGCTGTATAAAATACCCATTAACATAACTAGATAATAAGTATCTTTTGGGAGTAATAAAAACAACTCCATGAAAAAAATTGTGCTTATCTCATTACTTTTTGGTCTGGTTATTTTTGGGTTTTTTAAAGCGAGGGGTTACTATTACTGGAAACAGGAAGAAAAAAGAAGAGCTGCATTCTATGAAAACCTTGTAGATACCTCTTCGCCTACCGTCTCAAAAGATTCCATTCTGATAGCCTATCAAAATGATTTGCGCCCTATACACATTTATGTGCCGCCAGATTATGCAAAAGATTCTACATCTACATATCCTGTGATCTACATGATGGATGGAGAATCTTCATTCAATGACCTAGAAAATATGGGGCCAGAATGGCAGATTGATGAAGTGATAAATGCTGCATCAAAAGAAGGTAGACAAACAGCAATTGTTATAGGCATTAATCAAGCTGAAGACAGAGATGCAGAATATACACCATTCATGAATGATGACAATCCTGATGCGCATGGCACCGAGTTTGCCAATTGGGTTGCTACTGATTTGAAAGCTTGGGTAGACCAAAAATTTCGAACGAAAACAGATGCTGCTTCGACAAGTATCGGTGGTATTTCTAGAAGTGGCATGATGGCCTATTTTATGATGATGCAACATCCAGAAGTTTTCGGTAATGCCATTATCCAATCGCCATCCATGTGGGTAGATGCTGATAAGCTTTTTGCAATGACTCTTACCAAAGAGCAATTACGCGACAAAAAAATATTTGTGAGTGTCGGTCAATATGAAGGCAATATAATGATCCCACACGCAGAAGAGGTGTATGAAAAATTTAGTGCATTAGGGTTAGGTGATAATCAAATAAAATTTCAGCTTATTGAAAATGAATCGCATTGGCATATTACTTGGAGAAAGTCCTTTGCTTTGGCATATCCTTGGCTTATCGAATAGCCTTATACCATTTCAATTATCAGCAAATTTTCTAAACTTCAATTGCTCACTTACACCATTTTCAAATAGTTGACTTTTAGAAGAATCTACCAATAAGGATTTTGGGAATCGTAGTGTGAATATTGATCCTTCGCCAAGAGTACTTTCTACAGCAATAGATCCACCAAGTGAGTCCATAATTTTTTGACAAGTCGCTAAACCAAGACCAGTCCCTTCATATTTTGAATGATTATGGAGACGGCTAAACATTTCCCATATTTTATCATAAAACTCTTCTTGAATCCCTATGCCATTATCTTTAAATAAAATTGAAAATCCATCTTCATTTGATTTAAAGTCTATAGTAACAGATGGAGTATCAGACTCATTGTATTTAATGCCGTTCTCAATTAGATTTTTAAACAGTAGAAAAATTGATGAATAATTAGCAATTACAGTAGGCATCCGCTTGGTTATATGGATTTCAGCATTATTTAATAAAAGGGTTTGTTGAATAGTATTGAGCAACTCCTTACATAATACATTGAGATCGATTTTCTCACTTATCCCCATACCCTCTGCTGATGAAAATTTAGAATATTCTAAAAGGTCTTCAATCAATGAATTCATTCTATTCCCACTACTTTTTAAGAAAGTAAAATACTCTTCAATTCGTTCGTCTTTTGCCTTACCAATGCGGCGTTCTAAAAGACCAGTAAAGCTTATAATGTTACGTAAGGGTGTTTTAAGATCATGAGAAGCTATATAGGCAAATCGCTCAAGTTCTTTATTTGAATTTTTTAATTTAATGTTACTGCTTTCTAGTTCTTTTGTTCTTTTTTCTACTTGTCGTTTTAATTGATCGTTGTACAGTTGTTTTGTACGATTTGCAGTATATAATTGAAAAGCCAATAGGGCTATCAACAAGGCAATTAAAACACTTATCTGCGTCAATAAATTTCTAGTATTTAATTTCGCATTTGTTTTGTCCAATTGGTATTTTGTTTCTAGCTCCACTAGTAATTCTGCCTTTTTGGCAAGATTTAAGAGGCCATATTGTTCTGCAGCAGCTTTTTGAAAATGTAACGCTTCTTTAAAATTCTCAGTCTCTTCATGAAGTTGACCCAATAAGTCAAGTGAAGACAATTTAGATGACTCTAAGTTGTTTGCAGTTGCCAAATCATATCCTAAATTAGCTTTTTCAAACGCCTTTTCATAATCACCATTTTCAGCATTGATAATCGCCCAGGTATGGTATAAAGTGTATAGCTCAGTAAATTCTTCTCCAATTTTTACAAGCCTTTTTTCCGCATCTATAAATGATCTATTGGATTGTTCTTTCATGTCTAAATAAAACTGACATTGGCCTAGCAGTCGAAGCACGGAGGTAATTCGTAAATCTTGCGCATATTTGTCACAAATATCATATGCCTTTTTTAAGTAGCTGTATGCGCTCTGATAGTCTTCCATCTTAACATAGTATTCTCCCAGCCTATGATAAGGATTAGCTAAATAGGATTGGACACCCTCTTTTTCTCCTTTCTTGATTGCCAAATTATAATAATGAAATGCGTTGACTTCATCATTGATAGAAAGATATAAAAAGCCAATATTAGCTAATGTGTTTATCTCTTGTTTAATGTTGCCAACAGCTTCTTCAATTTTAAGGGCTGAAAGAAAATACTCTAATGACTTTTCAATATTACCTTTTTCCTTATGTGTAAGTCCCAAATTATTGAGTGCTTTCATTTCTCCTTCAAGGAATGAGGATTGCTTAGATAATTTGATGCACCTTTCCCAGTGTTTAATTGCCTGAGTAGAGTTGCCTTCTAATTCGGAAGCTATTCCCAAGTAATTGTGTGACAAAGCTGTTCTATTATTGTCTTTCAACCTTTTAGAAATCTGCAAGGCTTCTTCTGCATATATTCTGCATTGAGCGATATCTGTCTGGTGATGTGCAAAACTTAATTCTAGTAGAAGATCAACTTTGTTTTTATTGGCCGAAAGAGTCGACATCTCTTGCTTCAGACTATCCAATCTCGCCAACTGCGCATGAGAAAATGAGCATATAAAGAATAAGAGAAAACTTGAAACCAAAAGTACTCGCATACCACTATATTGTCTCTTAAACAAAATCAGAGTTTTTAAGTCGGGTTAATTTAGGACGTTTGCAAATTGTGTGTTTTTTAGTTAAGATCAAAGTAAATGGTAGGCGTAATCTGAATGTTAATCGATTATTTATAGGAAAACGGATCACTTTAAGCCCAAATAGATATAGACAACGGTTCGACAAGACCTAGCTTCACGTATAAAGCGCCTAGGCCATTTTCAATTTGTGTGGACTTGTTTTAGGTATTCGCTCGATAATTCCTCTGGCTTCTAAATCGAGTTTAACCGTTACGATGTACCAGCTAACTTTGCCATCAAATGTGCTTGACAGCTTTTTTACTGCAAGCTCATCAAGCTTCTCGTAAGTAATTTCTTTGTGCTCTTCTATCGTCTTAAGTATAAAATCTTTAATGACATCATATCTTCGCTTAAGGATATTTACACCTTTTTTACCTTGGGGATGAAGAGTTAATATTTTGGAGTCGTCAATCATATTTTTAGCATTTGCTATTTTCAATACTTTATTGACTAAGTCAAAAGTAATTAAATTTTTTTCTAATTGTTTTTGCCACATTAAATTAGGTATTCTCATTATAAACTTCAAATTATTTTAATATGACACTTGGCGTCTTTTACAATACCTTGATCGTGAAAGACATTCAAAAATCTAAAGTATTTTAAAAAATCTGATGGAAATGTGATTCTATTGAATTAACATGATAGCATAGGCAATATTTTACTCTACCGAAATCTCATCGACGAAGAGCCAACATGGCGCACCTGGAGCGGGATGCCAATCCGGATTAACCAAATTACTTTCGACTCTTACTCGAATATACCTAGCTCGGACTGGGTCAAATTTCTCTGTGAAATTTTTAAGCGTTGTTGGTGCATTTTCTGTAGATGTTTGGTATGTATTTCGAACAGCCTTAGTAAAATTCTTTCCATTTTCAGAAACATCAACCTTAATCGACTTTGGAAAAAAGATATATGATGATGCTGCTTCCATGGCACTGACCGTCACAGAAGTCACCGACTCTAATTGCCCTAAATCAAGCGTTGCTGTTAAATGCTCCTTCTCATAACCTATCCAATTACCATCTGTAAATGTTGTACTCCCTTTTTCCAAATCAATTAGAGATTTAGCCCCATTGGCCTCATATCGTTCACTTGGAGGGCTTGCTAAAGTGATGTTCTTTGGTAAAAATTTAACTCTGACAAACTGCTTATTTTTAATCTCACTAGAAGCCCATCCTTCCCTCATAGATATGACTTTCAAATTTGTAGATTCAGTTATCACGATTAGTGAATCATATTTTGCAGAACTTGAATCGGGATCACTTCCATCAGTAGTGTAATGCAAATCTACATTCTTGAAATTCGTTTTCAACTCTACTGTCATCGTATCAGTAAACATGTCTTTTTCAGCTAAAATCAACGGTGCTTTTAATCGGGCATCGCCAAATACACTTTCGTCAATTCCTACATTGACAATCGTTTTTGGTCTATTGCTTTTAAATTCGTTTACGCCTTCTTCTGTGACTTTTGTTTGCCACAAATAGACTTTTTTTAATCGAGTCAATTCATTTAAAACAGCAAAGCTTTTATCAGTAATTTCAGTCCCATAGACATTTAAATAATGCAGATAGTCTAACTTTTTTAAGTGTTGAATACCATCATCTGTAATGTCAGTTTGTTGAATAAATAATTTTTGTAAATGAGGAAATCGCTTGACAATTGCTAGATCTCGATCGGTAATATTACTTGATTCCAAATGTAGACTCACAATTTGCTCATCAATTGATTTAAGCGCATTCAACGTTTGTTTGTCCAAGTTCTTTCGCCTAGATAAATCTACTTCTAAAAATGAAGTTTCATTATCTGTTCTATATACCGATATTCCTTTATCTCTGATCTTTTTTAAATCATCATCAGAGATTGGATTCACTTTTATTTGAGCCACATTATCTGTCGGAGTAATAAACTTTTTCAGTAAATTCTTGATATTATCATCCTGTGAAAGTTCCTTTACTTTTACATTGAAATCAGCACCTTCTTTAATCCACCATGATAAAATGGCTTTCTCATCATCCAATAATTGTTGTTTACCTTTTGGCGGCATATGTTCTTTTTCTTCTAAGGGCAAATGAATTCGTTGTACAAGCAAACTGTGTTCACTATCTCCACCAATAAATAAAGGACCTGTTTTGCCGCCAGTAATCAGACCTTCTTTTGTAGCCATTAATAAGTCACCTTTCGTTTTAGTCTTACTGTGACATCTGACACATTTGTCATTCAAAATTGGCTGGACCAAATCATCAAATACGATGGCATTATCTATATCTACAATTTGGTTTTTTTCCTGTTTAGCCGTCGCAGTTGTTGTTAAAAAATCACTGCCATGAGTCAACGAACCTCCCCAATGCCCTGTCAAAATCAAGCCCAAAATCGTTAACGAAAATGTCGACATGTAAAGCTTGTTTCCAGATTTTGCATTGGTCTTATTCAAAAAATAAATAAGTACTGAGAATAATGCAACTGCAATACCAAGCCGTTTATGATTATTTAATAAGCCTTCTTCATAACCTCCTTGCAATGACAAACCATAGCCAGAAACCGCAGCAAGTATGGCTCCCATCATTCCCCAAAATAATGTAAATGTAATTGCAGCTTGGAAGGAAGAACTATTATTCCACCTATCATGAATTTCCATCATAAATGCTATTAGCAAAAAGCCGATAGGCAAATGCAGAATAATTGGATGAAGCCTTCCTAATACACTAAGTAGTCCTTCCATTTACGTGATAATATCATTCACAACTTTACCATGGACATCAGTTAATCTAAATCGTCTCCCTTGATATTTGTACGTTAATTTCTCATGATCAATGCCCAACAGCCTCAATGTTGTCGCTTGAAAATCATGCACATGGACAGGGTTCTCAACAATATTATAGCCAAACTCGTCAGTCTCTCCATAAACGATTCCTGGCTTTATACCTCCTCCCGCCATCCAGATACTAAAACTTCTAGGATGATGATCTCTTCCATAATTATTTGCGGTTAATGCACCTTGAGAGTAATTAGTTCTACCAAACTCACCTCCCCAAATCACCAGTGTCTCTTCCAACATGCCCCGTTGTTTTAGGTCCATAATCAATGCGGCTGATGCCTGGTCTGTATCCATAGCCTGACCGCTGATCTGAGTCGGCAGATTATCATGATTGTCCCAACCCATGTGATACAATTGGATAAAATTAACACCACTCTCTGCTAAGCGTCTTGCCAATAAACAATTAGCAGCATAGGTACCCGGTTGCATTGAGTCAGGACCATACATTTTATAAATATGGTCAGGTTCGTCCGAAATATCCATGACATCTGGTACAGAAGTTTGCATGCGGTAAGCCATCTCGTATTGTGCAATGCGGCTACTAATCTCTGGGTCACCAAACTCTTCCAACTGGTTATGATTGAGCTCTGCTAGTTTATCAAGCATTCGTCGCCTACTTTGTCTATCCACGCCATCTGGATCTTTTAAATAGAGTACTGGATCTTTACCTGATCGAAATTGAACACCTTGATGCAAAGAATGCAAAAATCCATTTCCCCATAGTCGAGAGTATAATGGTTGTCCGGCAGGACGTCCAGTTCCACGAGACAGCAACACTGTAAATGAGGGCAAATTTTCATTAGAACTGCCAAGTCCATAACTCATCCATGCTCCCATACTTGGTCGACCAGGTTGTTGTGATCCCGTTTGAAAAAATGTAATTGCAGGATCGTGATTAATCGCCTCCGTATGCATTGATTTTATGATGCAGATATCATCGGCAATCTTCGAAGTGTATGGCAACAAGTCACTTATCCACGCACCACTTTGTCCATATTGTTCAAACGGAAAAATCGAACCTGCCAAAGGAAAACTGTCTTGACCAGAAGTCATTCCAGTCAATCTCTGTCCGTTGCGAATTGAGTCAGGCAATTCTTCTCCTCGGCGCTCATTCAATAATGGTTTGTAATCAAAAAGCTCGTATTGTGATGGTCCACCACTTTGAAATAAATAAATAACTCTTTTCGCTTTAGGTGCAAAATGAAGATCTTTAATTATTCCACCAATTGTACTGGCGTTAGGATTTAGAGTTTTACTTGACGTGGGATCAAAAAAATTCATGCCTAACAGAGAGCTAAGCGCTGCAGTACCAATACCTATACTAGACTTTGACAAAAAGTTTCTTCTGTTTAAAATAAATGAACGCTCTTTAATAATCTTTTCCATATCAGTAGATTAACCTCTTGAAATTGATTCGTCTAAATTAAAAATGGCACTGGCAACCATCGCATATGCTGCCATCTCGGATTTATCTATGTCGAAAGGAATATGAAATTCGCCAATAGCTAAATAGTCCTCTGCTTTTTTTGGGTCTTCCGAAAAATAATGTAACTCTTCTTCTAGATATTGTATTAAAGATTCTACTTCAGAATCGTTAGGTTTTCTTGATGTTACTTGTTCAAAAATACTTGCAATTCTCCTCTCTGGTGACTCTTGTTTTTCGACTACATTTTGAGCAAGCAACCGGCTGGCTTCAATGATTTGAGGATCGTTCATTAGCACCAAAGCTTGCAGAGGTGTACTGGTGCGTTGTCTTTTTACAGTACACAAGTCACGGGTAGTTGCATCGAAGGTCATCATACTTGGTGGCGGTACTGTGCGTTTCCAAAAGGTATATAGACTTCTGCGGTACAACTTAAGTCCTTCGTCTGGTATATATTTTGTGAGGCTACCACCTCCCCCACCAATCGTCTCAGCCCACAGTCCTTCTGGCTGATAAGGTTTTACACTTGGTCCGCCAATGGTTTCTGAAATTAACCCACTAGCAGCCAATGCGTGGTCACGAATCATTTCTGCAGACAAACGTAAACGCGATGCTCTTGCTAACAAGATATTCTCTGGATCACGCTCTAGCAATTCCTCTGACACTTTTGCAGACTGTTGATATGTCGAAGACTGAGCTATATACTTCAGCATGGACTTTATATCCCAACCATCTTCTTTAAACTTTATAGCTAAATAGTCAAGTAGCTCTGGATGCGAAGGCAATGCACCTTGATTACCAAAATCATCTGAAGACGCAACAATGCCTGTCCCAAACATTTGTTGCCATAAGCGATTAACGGCTACCCTTGCCGTCAATGGATGTTTATCTTCAAAGAGCCATTCTGCTAATCCTTTTCTATTCGGTGGTAAGTCTTCATCAAAAGCCAAAACAGATTTTGGTGTATTCGGAAAAACAGGAGTTATCGGCTGGTCATATGCTCCCCTGTTAAGAATGTAAGCTTGTCTTGGCTTATCCATTTCCTTCATGATCATCAGTGGGATTTCTTCAAGTGTATCCACATTATTAATGAACGTAAGTGTTTGTTCTACTTCTTCTTTAGTCAAGGTAATGTAAGGCTCAGGGATTGACCCATAGTCAATTTGCCCTACTTCTTCAACGTTATTGAAAAAGCTAAACATCTGATAGTAATTCTCTTGGGATAAAGGATCATACTTGTGGTCATGACACCTTGCACACTCCATGGTTAATCCAAGAAATGCTGTACTAAATGTCTGTGCTCTATCCGCAACATATTCTGTCCGATATTCTTCTCCAATCACACCACCTTCTTGAGTGATTTTATGATTCCTGTTAAATGTAGTTGCAATGATTTGTTCGCGACTCGCATTAGGAAGAAGGTCTCCAGCTATTTGCCAAGTCACAAAATCTTTGTAGCTCATATTTTTATTAAACGCATGAATCACCCAATCTCGCCAAGGCCAAGTGATGCGCTCCAAATCATCTTGATACCCATGAGAATCTGCATACCGAGCAATATCCAACCATTGCACGGCCATGTGTTCGCCATATCTAGGTAGAGACAGTAAGCGATCAATTTGCTTTTCAATAGCATTAGGACTATCATCTTTGATAAATGCTTCTATTTCTTCTATGGTGGGTGCTATTCCAGTTAAATCAAAACTAAGTCGACGAAGAAGTTTTTCTTTAGATGCAGGTATGTTTGGACTTAATTGATTGTTTTCTAATTTTTTAAGAATAAAATGGTCAATCTCATTATTTGTCCATTCTCCATTAAGGACATCAGGTACTGGAGATTTTTCTGGCGGAGTAAAAGACCAATGTTCTTTCCATTCGGCTCCTTGTGCTATCCACTTTTTTAAAATTTCTTTTTCGTGTTCTTCTAAAGTCAAATTTGATTCTGGAGGCGGCATGACATCATCCACATCTTCTGTAAAAATGCGATATATCAAAGTGCTGCTGTCTGGCTGGTAAGGAATTATAGCGAAGTGATCTTTGTTCTCTCCAAGGGCTTTAAAGGCTAACTCTTCACTCGCAAAACTCAGACCAGCTTCTATTGTCTTTTCATCAGGTCCGTGACATTTGAAACATCTGTCTGACAAAATCGGTTTGACATGAAAATTAAAATCTATTGTTTCTGGAATTGCTGTTTTGCTTGCAAATGAATGCTCTGTACTAATTCTCTTTTCATCTGGCTGGCACGCTTGAAGTAGGACACATGCCACTAATACAACAAAAACTAAATTGCTTAGGCCATACTGGCGTTTCAGACTATATTTTCTTCTTAACAACATCAATTGTACCAATTTACGAAATTATTTAGAGAATGTGTGCAGCTTCGTCAGTTGATAAAGTAACTTATGATTACTCTTATTCAAAGTACAGGAGTTATTCACTTAATATCCTTAACACTATTTAATAAGCATTACATAAAATAAAGCCTTGTATTTAAAGTTCTCTTTAATACATTTAGGAACATGGCCAAAAAAATATCCCTACTCTTTCTTTTGTTTTGTAGTCTATGCCTACATGGTCAAGAAGTAAGTATGGATGGTAAGTTTTCAAAAACATGGTATGAAGTACCTGTGCTAAGACTCAACTTTTATATGATGGGTATGGACTCTGTGGATCAAGAAATCACTCTAAAGATTGGCGAGAATGTAGCATATTTGAATCAAGAGTTTGAAGGCAAAGTAAAGTTCATTATTAATGAAATGATCATGGATCAAAACCATGCTTACTTACCTGACCTTCACACAGATTACTTCAAAAGAAGAGGGCAGCATTTACAAACGTTGGTAAAGCCCATTGAAAAAGAAGGCTCTATAAACGTGTACCTCTTTAATACTTATTCTGCAGACAATAGAAATTCTGCCTTAATGGGATTTACCCCAATTCTTAGGATGAGACAAAAATCTTACCATGCCAATATGCCAAGATTTGATCGCATTTTTATTGCATATCCAGGCCTACATGACATGAGTACACTAGTCCATGAAATGGGACACTTCTTAGGATTGAGACATCCGTGGGAAATGAATGTTGTTGACCAAGAACTTATGGGTTTGACAACTGATTCGACTTTACATAAAAATCACATGACCTACGAATTGACTGTTAGTGAGTTTACCGAAGAACAGCTAGAACGTATGCGAGATTTTGCCTTACGCTTTAGAGGCTATTTAGTAGAGAATATACAAACGGAGTATAACTAAGCTTTCGCATAAACTCCCGATTCAATCATCTTTCCTTCTCCACTACTGGATTAATTCGTATTGTTATAGCTTAAAGACAATCAATTTTGTAACAAGATTTTAGAAAAAAATAATATGAGACTGAATTACAACTTAATTACACTAGCTATTTCATTCTGGTTTATCTTCATCTTTAACGAGACCATTGGTCAGAATTGTAATTCGATACTCATTGGAACGGATAGAACTGGCGGGGGAAATACCTTGATCGAATTTGATCCTAGCACAGGCACTTCTACAGACTTATTTGAATTAAGCCCAACTTCCAACTCAGCTTATGGCTTTGTAGTTTCAGGTCAATATTGTTACATCCACAGAGAGTTTTCTCCTACTGAAAATTTTTTGTATTGCGTTGATATAGAAACAGGAGTTTACAATCCAAATTTCCCAGTTGAGGTTAGTGACAATGCTCTTTTCCAAGCCAATAGTTGTGGTATGATATTGTATGGTTTACAACGAGAAAATAATGGTGTTGTCGAATTAGTCAGTTTTGATTTAGAAACTGGAGTTGGAACAATTATTTCTCCAAGCCCATTACTTTTTGATTTACCAATTCCTCCAGCAGATGGCAGCCAAATTGCTAGTTCTGCACTTACTGGAAATTTATATTGTTTTACAGCAGAAAATGATTCAGGACAAAATACTGCAAGTGAATCTGATCCTGTAGTGACTTGTATTGATATTACAACCGGTGAATTTGTTGATAACTTCAGTTTAGGACGAACTAGCCTTTTTGACGAGTTTGTGTTCGATGAAGCCAGTGGTTTATTGTATGGTCTAATTAGAGAAAGTTCCGGATTGAACGCATTTTTTGCAAGCTTAAATCCTGTAGACGGCACATTTACTACAATCAACCCAACCCCTCTCACTGCATCTGATGGATCTAATCCTACAATAGTTGGTTCAACTTACTGTTACACGGCAGAAACTCAAGCTAACCCTTTTCAGACAGAAACGCAATTTACTTGTTTAGATCTCGCAACTGGGAATGTTGTCATTGATTTACCGGATGTAGAATTCATCAACCTTAGTGCTTATGATACAAATTGCTCTTGTGAAGACATGAACATTACAACTGCCATTCCCACTGCTTCTGAATGGGGATTGATTATTTTGAGTCTATTATTATTGTGTTTTTCTATTGTTACAATTCGAAATCGAGAGTTGAAGACAACTGTTTGATTTATTTATGAGTTTAATAGACAGATTTTTCATTGTTTATAACTTAGCTATTCATTTATTGATTTAAAAGATATTTGAACTTAGTGATAAAAAAATGAAAATTTATGTTTCTAAAACTAGTGACAAGTGTATTATTCATTTTAGTGATGAATTCAATGTATTCTCAGGGTGAATTCATAGTTGAATATGATTTAGAGAATAATTCCTTCAACAAGATTGGATCTAAAATTGATGATGTTACTTTCATTATTCCTGGTTTCAATACATTTGACGAGAACTCATCCATATTTTATTTCCTGAGTTCTTCAGAACAAAAAGCCATTTATGGTATTAACACGGAAACTGGTGAAATTCAAGATTTTCTTTTATCAGAAAATCTATGGGCAATTGAATTTAGCAATTCATTAAATAAACTATTTGCAATTGAAACTGATCAAAATTCAGACACAAAACAATTAGTTTCAATTGACTTCATAAGTAATCAAATTATCGAAATAGGATCTCCTATTAACAGTTCTTCAATGTTTCAAGGATTTGATAGCTTTAATGATAAAGATTTGTTGTACACTTTTACAGCACCGCCTAATACATTATACTCTATCTCAGCAGTGTCAGGAGAAATAATTTATAATCCTTCAATAAACTTAGCTCCAGGTCAAGCCATTCAGCATTATGACTATAATCCAACTACCGGAAAACTATACACCCTGGCAAGTGAAAATCAAGGAAACTCGGTGTTTCTTGCGACTATCAACATCGAAACTGGTGATATTTCTAAAATAGGAGAAAGTATTACTGATTTAGGAATAGGTGGTTCTAGCACCATAAACTCTGAAGACGATCTATATCTTTATTTGCATCTCAAGGAAGGAAAAAACATCATATCAACTATTTCATTAGAAACTGGTGAAAATGTAAGTAACACAGAATTCATTGTAGATGATGAAGACAATTTAATTGACATTGAATACAACAATAATTCCCAAAAAATATTTTCAAAACATTGGGATGCTACAACTACCAGTACTTTAAATGAAATGAGTCCAAGTCCTAAATTCTTTCCGAATCCTGCTACAAATTCAATTTCTTTTAAACACCTACCTTTGGAATCAGCACTATTCTTCGATGTATATAATTCTGATGGCAAGCAAGTATTAAGTAATGTTCAAATTTTAGATCAAAAAGTTAGCCTGTCCAATTTACATAATGGAATTTATTTTGCTAATATTTATACCAATGATAAGTTGATCTCTATTTGCAAATTTATAATTCAAAAGTAAAGAACCATCTCTAACGCAAGATTTTAATGCACATCTATTCATTGCATAAATAGACGACGAACATTTAAACCAGTCTGTAGTCCATCTTAATTAATTAAATTAAATTGAATTGACCACCTCGATCGTAATGTGTTCCGGGTAATCGAGTTGAATCGACTATCTCCTAATTTAAATCTATAATGAAAATGTATGCGAATATTTTACCAAAATTGTCCGTTCTGTACTTAATGGTATATCCAATCCTTCTGAGCTAAATCTGTTTTGATTGATCAAGTCATTGTACACTATAAACAAATCAACACCTTCTCTTGGGTTGTACCTGAATCGTACATTACTGGTGAAATTTTGATCCACATTATTGTATTGCACCAAAGACGCTATGGATACTTTTGTGCTAAACATCACTAAGGCATTCAAGCTTGCTAGGTGGACATCAAGCTTTTGATTACGCTCTCCAAAATTTAAGGCATTAAATTCATAGGAACCGCCTAATTCAAGACTTGAAGACACTTGATAAATTGGCTCTATTGCAAAGGAAGTTCTTGTCCCATCATAAAAGCCTCCCCACTCTAATTCTGCAAAAATGTTTAGTGGCTTTGTCACATTTGAATTTCCCTCTATCGAAAATCTATTGAAATCGTATCTCCCGATTGGTACGTTAACGTCATCTGACAACTCAAATAATTCTGTTAACACATCTACATTAGGATTGAATCCAAACTCCAATCCCCAAGTACTTCTAAAATTAACTTCATAGCCGAATATGTAATCAATGGTTTGAATATCTCTTGTTGGATTGTCGAATAAAAACTGACCTCTGAACTGTGGACCATGGCTAAAAATAACATGCTCACCTTCTGGATACCAGAAATATTGCAATCTGTTGCCATGCCTGAAATAATTTTGTCGACGTTCAAAGCCTAACTCTGGATTATAATCTTCTCCCACACGCAAAAGACTAAGCGCATAGACAAAGCCACGTTGAGATCTTTTCACGACTGAAGTAAATATTTTTTGCCCATCAAAATCAATAAGCCCATTGTCCAAATCACTATCAAGTGTGTGAGCGAGTCGTACCGTCCAATCAACATCAGGCGCAACTCTTAATATCATATCACCTGCAAGAGCCAAATTATAATTACCTTTTAAATCCGTTCGACTAGTCAACATCATACCCACATAAGAATTGGGATTATCTAGTTGTTTTGTGACTCTTCCTACGGTAAAATTTTCACCATTGAATTCCTCCGTATTAGCTGTCTGCATATTTAAAAAGCCAACATCCCATTTGCCTGATCGACCTGTTACTCTAGCTCCTGCTACAATTGGAATTGGCGCACCGTCTTCATCAATGCCAATATTACGACTATAAAATAATGAATTCCCTCTAGGAAAACTGAATTCAAACAAACCAGAACGTTCTTGGAAAAACAGGCGCTTCTCAGGAAAAAACAGATTAAATCGGGTCAGGTTTACCTGTTGATTATCGGCTTCAACCTGAGCAAAATCTGTATTTACGGTCAGGTCTAAAGTCCAGTTATTAGAAATACCATACTTTAAATCAATACCCACATCTCTGACAACATCAGTATTTTTTGTGTACGCAGTTTCTGTATTGTCCAACTCGTACGATCGAGAGATTCCTCCTAAAGCATAAGGTGTTATATAAAATGGCTTTTTAGGTTTTATACCTTCGAATACATACTCTTTTGCAAGAGAAGGTCGCCATACACCAAAATCACCGTATTCGGGAGAGATGTCTGGAGACACGACAAATTCATTATGCTTGGCCGTGTATCTCCAGGTGGTAATTCCCATAGTCACTGTACCGTCCTTTGGTTGGAATTGCAAACTTGTCCATGGTATTCGTATTTCAGCATACCAGCCATTATCATCACGTGTAACTTCTACATCCCAGAAATTATTCCAGCTTAAGTTTAAAGGGTCTCCGCTACTTCTGCCATCATTCAGAACTGCTGCATCAAATCTCAAGCCTGCAGGGGTAGTGAAAAATCCAAGACCATTCGTTTTATCATTGTAGGAATCGATGACCAAGCCAAACCAATCATTTGTAGTTAACGCATCTCTTTTTTTAGAGTTGGATGTTATTTCATCTGGAGAATTGACAAACATTTTACCAGAAACAAAAAGATATTGATCATTGTAACACAACTTTATTTCTGTCTTATTAATCGCTGCTGCTTGATAAACTGGAGAAAACGTGGTGAGTTCAACCGCTTCAATTTCTGTCCATATAACATCATTGATTTTTCCATCAAAATTGATAGGTTCAATAGCTCGTTTTATGACTACAGGTGATTGATTGGCCCATACTCCCTGAGTAACAAAAATCATCACCAAAAAGACAAATAGTATATACTGTTTCATTAGCTCGACTGCGCAAAGCTATGATATTTTTCTTATGTAAATACAAATCAATCTACTAGTCCAAATCACTAATGAAGTAAATCAACTTATATTTTTTAGAATTGTATAAACTATAATACTGTCATTTTCTCAGAGAGTACATTCTCTTTTGTTTGTAACCTCACCATATATACCCCTTTTTCAAGTTTCGAGGTTTGAATTCTTTTGTAAAAGTCACCATAATTTTGATAGTCATGGATTATGATATTAGACACTTCATTTCCTTTATGATCAAAAATACTCAAGGTGATTGCTCCAGGTTGTGCAATGTAGAAATGAACGGTTTGAGTTTTGTCTCCATCCAAGGCATAAACAGATAATGATTCTCCTCGTTTGGGCATGGCTTTTAAAACAGCATTTTCACTTTCCTTGACTTTTTCAACGTCACTATTCGAAGGGAATAATAATGCACTTCCACAGTCATCGATTTCTGCTAAAAATTCAGCACCACCTTTAATTTCAAATCCAGCATTCAACACAATATTCATCCCAGCTCGATAATTGACATTCGAACTACTCAATGCTTCGCCATTAGAGACTAAAGCTTTGACTGCGTGGAATGATGCCGAGCCAACTTCTTCTTCAGTGATAAAAAGTGTATCAATTTGGCAATTCAAATCTTCCGCCAACACTCCTTCACATTCACAGAGATTATTATAATGATCTTGAACCGTTAACATAACACCATCGTCACATTCTCTTCCAGTCTCTGGACACACTTCAATATCAAATGTAATTTTATTTATACCTCTACAAGTATTGGGATTGTCAAGCGAAGTAAACATTATGTAGCGAGCTGCCTGTCCATTAAAATCTGGACCATTAAAACCTGTATAACCCGAATTTCCAGAAGCTAAATTCCACGTATAATTACCTAGATTATACCAAGTAATACCATCTTCAGAATAATCCACTGTCACATTTCTAAAACCCTGATTTGTTTGACCTTGCACATTATAATTCCAAACTTTGGTATTATGTACTAAGTACTTTGCGCCTAAATCATAATGTATCCAATGGTATCCAGAGCGAGTTGGTAAAAATGGATTGGCACTTGCAGTACAAGACAGCCAAGCATCATCCGCTCTGTTATCCAACTCTTGTGTCATTTCGCAATAATCAAATTCTTCATAAAGCGTACTTAGATCGTCACAAACGACTCCTGTATTTCCACCGCAAGGTGTACCTTGACAATCACAATTGATGATTTGATCGTTTGCAGTAGCTGGATTCCCATCGTCACAGACTACACCATCTTTCAAACATGCCAACTCACAGCCATAATCGTACAAGTACATCGAAGGGATTCTATGCCAGTTATTATCACTATGATTTGGGCCCTTCCAAAAGACAGAATGATGATGTCCCCAAGTTGGAGATGCATGATGCAACTCATAATAATAATATGTATTTGCTGACAGAGATACAATTCCTGAAGTCTGTGGTGGGCTTTCGTCATGTTGAATGACTCCAGTACCATACATCGTTTCAATAATTGTATTGTCAATATTTGCCGGTGATGAATTTGAACTTAACTTGAATCGCACATTCATGGCACCTGTCAAATTAAATTGGTAATCACCAGTAACAGGGACAGTCAAATAGCCTTGAATTAGCGCGCCATAATTATTGTTCACATTATACCAATCAGCTTGTAATCCAAGTGAATTTATTACCAGCTGGTCAGGCATTGTTGGATAATCTGGATCAACATATAATTCGTCAAGCATCCCTGTAGTTATATCATTATAAAAATACACTTCGACTAACCCACGTTCGCCTACACAGGCATTTGTGGTATTTGGCGTGCCTACACAATGACAATTTCCATCTTCAATATCATTCGTGGTATTAGCATTTTGATCATTACAAGATGTTCCTTTAGGTGGGCATATATCATCACAGACATCCGTAATGTATTGACTACTCACCAACACCCATTCTGTCTGAGAAATAAAATTATTTTTCCAAAAAAGATTGGCATGATCACCCCCACCACCTTCACGATGTTGAATCTCGAAATAGTAAAGTTGATTTGCCGAAAGGGTTATTGGTACCGATGTTTGGCTTGGACTTTTATCATGTTCATCTCTGCCAGTCCATTCTTCCACCAATGCTCTTTCAACTAAATTGGAAGCAGATGCATCCGTACTTAAGTAAAAGAAAGATTGATCATCACTAGTAATATTAAAGGTGACAGGACCAGAGGTAGGGACACTTATAAAACCTTTAATCAGAGACCCATACATATCATTATAGGTATCTGGAGCAGAAATAGAATTTAATTTTCTTGTGAGGTCTGGACCATTTGGAAAACTCTCATCGACAAACAACTGATCGATTGTATAATAAGGCAATTCACCCCAATAGTACCACGAAACTTGACCTTGCTCTCCAACACACTGAGCATTAGAATAAAGAGAGCAAAGTAAACTTATGAGCACGAATATATATTTAGTCATTTTTAGCACATTTAAATTATTACGAAAAAATTCCAATCGGCGATGTACCTGGAGAATAGCTATAAAAATTACTTAAGTTTGGTAATACATAATCCAGATCATTAGGTGAGACTCCGAACCATAAAGCAATATCACCATACAATTCATCAACACTAGTTGTCGGAATAAATCGACCACGCTCATCCAAATTCAGTACGTTAGACAACAACATTTCCGGATAAGACCCAAATACATTCCTACCATTTACAGCACCTCCAAGGACCATAGAATTGCCTCCCCAGGCATGATCAGAACCGTTTCCGTTAGATGTAAGCGTCCTTCCAAAATCTGAGATAGTTAATACAGTTACTTTATCGGTCAATCCTAAATCTTCCATTGAACTATAAAATTCTGCTAAAGAATTATCAAGTATTGGCAACATTCTTTCTTGGTTGTTGATGACTTCATCATGATGATCCCAGCCACCGAATGTGGTAAAGAAAATTTGTCTATTGGCACCTAAGAAATTTTGAACACTGATTACATCTGCCATCATCCTCAAGTCTTGAGATAAATTAGTGTCTGAAAATGAAGTTGGGAAACCAGGTCTTTTAGCGAGTGCCGTTTTAAATATCTCTTGACTGCTTATGGTTTGTTGAGCGAGTTGCCCATATGTTTTTTGGAAGATATTTGAATATGTTTGGTTCACATACGAGTTGACTGCTTCATTTCTCTTGTCGGTTAGAAAACCAGCATTACTGCTATAAGGTATTGTCTGAATACCCAAGTCATTTGGACTAGCACTATTACCGATTGCATATTCTACAACTGTCTGTCCCGCTTGGAAACGATTTTTACCGTCCAATGAAATATTCATAGAAATCTCTTGGATGCTGTTCATGTCTTTTAGCATATCTGCCATTCGCCCACCAACACCTACTGCACTTCTGTCTTGTGGCACCGAAGTTTGCCACTGCATGATCTGATCTGCATGAGAATATAATCCTAGAGGTAAGGATTTGGATTCATTGTAGACTTGAGTATTGGTCATGATTGGCTCAACAAGCGTTCCGATATTTGCAATAAAAGACAGATTTCCTTGATCAAATAATTGCGCTGTATTCGGCATAGAAGGATGAACACCAAATTTTTTATTCGTGTTATCTGCATTAATGTTGATTAAATAATCAGAACCATCAGCATTGCGAATAGGAAGTGCGAGTTCATTTCTTAAATTGGCATAATTCCAATATTCACCAGTATTATTTGGACCTTCATCAGTCGGCACTAAAAAATTATGTGAGTCAGCACCACCAGCCAAAAGAATGACGACAAGTGCCTTATAATCTCCTGGCGCTCCAATGATATGAGGTCTCGCCGCCGCAGTATTTATCATACCTAGATTGAGAATAGAAGATAGAAAAGCTGTAGATCCTACTGCTGCACAACTGGCTTGACCAAGGAATTGTCTTCTTGAGTATTTATTTTGTTCACTCATTTGTATTGTCTTAGGGTTTCTTATCTGTTTATTAAATATTCTGGACTCGCCATTACCAAATAAATTGCAATTCTTACTCTAGCTTGGTCTGCACTTTCATTATCAGAATTGCAGTACATCAAACAATCAGGATCGCCCTCACATTCAGCATCACAATTCCGACCCCCTGTCTCAAATTCTTCCATAGCTGTCGCAATTGCGTCCAATGTCGGCTGGGTCAATTTGCCATGTGCCAAAATCATATTTAGTCGATCCAATAATTGAGGTGTCAATTCAGTATTTCTCGCCATATCCAATTCATCACTAAAGTCAAATTCTGCATGCTGATCACTATAGCTTTCGTAATCTTCACCATAAATTGACCACTCATCCGAATGTTGATCTTTCATCAACCACTCATTCAAGACATTGAAATAACCAGTAATGGATTGTGTATTTGTAATCTGGAATTCAGGAGCGACCTTATTAGCATTTTCTATAGGTCCAATCGGCTGAAAATCTGATTGGAAAAAATTAAAGACACTAGGTGAGTAAAAAGGTTTTTGTCCTACAAAATTATAGACGTTATACACAGCATTTCGATACTCACCACTTGGTGTATTTAAGTCAAATGATTTGCACAATTGCAAGTAGCGATTAAAGGGCTCTCTAAGCATGCCAAAATTTCTATTATCTGCAGAAAAACAACTTCTTGCCTCTTCATCGAGGAGTATCGCTTTTATTACAGATTTCATATCTCCTCTGGTCGTACCGTGAGGCCCATCACCATTGAAGGCATCTGTCACTCTACGCACATAAGCACCACTAGGGTTAGAAGTCACCAATCGCTGGATCAAAAATTTGCCAAGAAATGGGCCCACATTTGGATGGTTGAATAAATTATCAAGAGCATCAGCAATGTCTGCATCACCATCAACAGGATTTCTGTTTGGCACTTGAAACCCATTCAATAAATTTTTAACACCTGGCTCATGATACTCATTATTCATTTGCATCCGTGAGAGATAAGTCTCTTCATAATCCATGGCACCACAACCAAATTCGCAATAAGGATTTTGATGTGTAAGTCCTGTAAATATTTTTGAAAATTCTGCAATATCTGCATTGTCGTATGTAGGAATTAAGTTTCCATTATTGAGCTTAGGAGTTCCATTTTTATTTAATTCATACAATCCAATAGAAAATAACTGCATCACTTCTCTAGCATAATTTTCATCTGGGAATATACCTTCAGATAAATTTGATTTGGGGTTATTCATGTAAGTCAAATATTCACCCATTGCCACATGATAAGTGACATCTTCCAGTAGATCTCTATAATTGCCAAAAGCATTCTCAGCAAGCATATCCCAATAGCTTCCAAACGCATAAGCATTGTCTCCGAAACCTGAAAATGTTGAAATGACAAGTATTTCACTAAGAGCCAATGCCATCCTCTGGCGCAATTCATCTTCTGAAGACATCACATATTGCCACCATCCAAAATCAAAGTAGTAATTGTATGCACCATTGTCATTTGGATCCATTAGTGCATTATTTTTAATGGTTTTATACTCAATAATTTTATCCATTACCGGAAATGAAATAGGGATAGAAAATTGTTGATCAATCCAATCTTCTATCCCTACTTCGGCTACTTCTTCTATGTCTTCATAACTTCCACCAAAGGAAGCTTGAGACAAAAATCGAGATGCAGAGTTGAGATTAGGTAAAAAGCCTTGGCTAGTCAGTGTATTATCGCCACTAGTTTGATTGGAAGCCGAACTAGTTGTTACTGTAACACCACTATTGTCACCAGAACCAATTGTTTGAATCTGGCCATACAGGTTTGTAAAACCAAAGCTTAAAAAAACACAGAGAATAAATATTTCTTTCTTCATAACATTTGTAATACGGGTAGGTAAAAAGATACCCTACCAAAGAATTGAATTTTTTTTTTGAAGTGGAAATTGTTGCAATGAGATTAGACTCAAATGTAATAACAGAGGGTTATTATTTTGTTATGGGAAACCCTAAGAAGGGAGGTTGTTTTGGAAATTGTATTGAAATATTGGATATAAATAATCATATCTCATTGGGTCATGACCCAATGGAATAAA
>CAYVFU010000017.1:0-65727 GCA_964450495.1 uncultured Saprospiraceae bacterium
ATTGATGGTGGAATTTTGATCAATCAATAACATGCGCAAGTAACTAGACTCCAAATAGATTTGTAAAACGAGTTTTGTTGGTTTCTAGCTGCAAGACTAAACGTAAAGAATGTAAAACTAATTGCCGACTATGCGTGTAACTTAGCTTGTCTTGCCAATAAGACTTCTTCAGTCTCAACTCTATCCTCATCTGGGACACAGCAGTCAACAGGGCAGACCGCAGCGCATTGAGGTTCTTCGTGGAATCCTTTGCATTCTGTGCATTTATCTGGTACAATGAAGTAAATCTCTTCATCAACAGGTGCTTGTTCTTGATCGTGAGCTACTACTTTTCCATCTTCCAAGGTATATTCAGATGTTACTGTCGTGCCTTCAGCAATGGTCCATTCTACGCCTCCCTCATATATAGCGTTATTTGGACATTCGGGCTCGCAAGCTCCACAGTTAATACATTCATCTGTTATAAAAATCGCCATGATCAATCACTTTAGACTAGTGTAACACTAGAAGTTATGTTTGAGTTTTTCAAAGTACAAAGATAGTGGGTTTATCTAATTGATGTTATTCAGACGAGTGTAAAAATTCAGTCTTTGTATTATGTGTAATTGCCAACTAAAATTCTTTAATCATTGCATTGTGTAGTTTATCGTTGGGTGTGAATGCTTATTGCAGAATTTAATGTACTAGAGAGCTGCAGGTAAAGATTCTTTTAACACTATATGAATAGGCACATATTCTACAGCATTTGTTGTTTTTTCAAAAATAAGTAAATCCAAAACTGTCTTTAAAGCCCGATACCCTTGAAGAGTTGAATTCTGATCTATGATGCAGGAAACTTCATTATTTCTCAAACAATTGATGTTTTCACTAATTAGGTCGAAGCCGATGATTGTAAAATCTTGAATTGAGTCTTTCATCGCATCTACAAATCTGTGTGCCTTCGAATTGAGAATGAAAATTCCATTGAATGGACCATATCCTTCTACGTGATTCTTGATGTTATTTTGCAAATGTCCTTTGCCTGCGAGATTGGTTAATTGTAGTGTTGAAATGTGGACATCTTTTCCATTATAATAATCAGCTAAGCCTTTCTCTTTTAACTTAAAGTGAGCTGCAAGTTGTGGTTCCTGTCCAATGGTTATTGTAAGGATGGACGGTGGACTTGTCAACTGCATGTCGAATAATCTTCCAGCTGTTTTGCCGGCTTGGTAAGAATTCGATCCAACAAAAAACGAGTTGTTTATTTGCGATTCAAAAGGGGTATTAATCGCAACGATTGGTATGTTTCTTATTGAAAAATAATCTTGACATTGCTTAGCTGCTTTTTGATAGACAGGTGCAGTGATTAAGGCATCAATGTGAGCAAAGGCATTGTTTTGATAGGCTTTTGTGAAAGACTGCTCATTCACCAAATTGTAGTAAGATACATTGAGATCAATATTCAAATGCTTATACTCTTCGAAGCATTGATTTATGCCATTCATGGGAAGAGACCAAAAAGGATCTTCTGAAAAATGGGGTAGAGCTACACCAATAGTTAACGATCTATTTGAGACTAATTGTGAGGCAATAATGTTGCGCTTGTACCCTAACTCAGCTATCACATTTTCTACTTTTTGCCTCACATGTATGGCTACATTTCCCCTGTTGTGAATGACCCTATCTACAGTGCCACGTGATACGCCAGCTCGAGATGCAATGTCTTTAATGGTAATTGCCATATAAAAATATAAACTGTGCACGTGCACAATTTGCAATTTAGCATTTTATTCTATTTTTTAGCATAACTAAATAATTATCAATGATCTATTCAAGTGGTGCTGCAAGTCAAGATCAATTTAAATTTCAACTTAAAAGTGTAGAGAAAATTCCAATAGAAATTTGGGAAAATAACTCAGATGCTTCTAAACACATCGCTAAGGCAATTGCTCAGGTGATTAAAGAAAATCAAAAGAAAGGACAACCTACTGTCTTGGGTTTAGCCACAGGTTCTTCTCCTGTTAAGGTATATGAAGAGTTAGTCCATTTGCATAAAAAAGATGGGTTGAGTTTTTCTGATGTCTACACGTTCAATTTAGATGAGTATTATCCAATGCAGCCAGACGCGGTCCAAAGTTATGTTCGATTTATGCACGAACATTTGTTTAATCACATCGATATCCCGAAAGAAAATATCCATATACCAGATGGCACTATTCCTATGGATAGTGTTCAAGATTACTGTGACTTTTATGAACAAAAAATAGAATCTCTTGGAGGTTTAGATGTTCAGTTACTAGGTATTGGGCGGACCGGTCATATTGGCTTTAACGAACCAGGTTCATGGGAAACTTCTAAAACCAGATTAGTAAGACTTGATAATTTGACGCGAGAGGATGCTAAAGAAGATTTTACGAATCAGGAAGTACCGTATCGAGCTATCACCATGGGCATTGATACCATTATGAAAGCAAAACAAATTCATATCATGGCCTGGGGTGCACACAAAGCACCTATAGTCAAAATAGCTGTTGAAGATGAAGTGAGCTCTGCTGTTCCTTCAAGTTTTCTTCAGAACCATGACAATACTCAGTTTTATATTGACAGATCTGCTGCATCAGAGTTGACAAGATTTAAGACACCATGGCTTGTAGGTATTTGCAATTGGAATGATGATCTAATTACAAAAGCGGTGACTTGGTTGTCAGAAAAACTTTCAAAACCAATTCTTAAACTTACCAACGAAGACTACAATGAAAATAATCTGAGTGATTTAATCATTGAAGAAGCATCTGCCTATCAGCTTAATATTCGTGTGTTCAATCGACTGCAACATACAATTACTGGATGGCCTGGTGGGAAGCCAAATGCTGATGATTCGACCAGACCTGAACGTGCGAAGCCAGGTAAAAAGCGAGTGATTATTTTTAGTCCGCATCCTGATGATGACGTGATATCTATGGGTGGTACATTTCTAAGACTTGTTGATCAGGGACATGAGGTACATGTTGCATATCAGACTTCTGGAAACATAGCAGTCCATGATCACGATGCACTTAAATACATTGAATTCTACAATGAGTATGTTACAGATGTGAATGATCATTCTCTTTCAGCGGAAATGTTAGAAGCAGAAAAATCAATTCGAAACAAGCTTGTTGGTCAGATGGACTCCAATGTAGTCAGAAAAATTAAAGGCTTAATAAGGAAAGGAGAGGCTAGAGCTGGTGCACGCTTTTGTGGCTTGGAAGATACTAATATTCATTTTCTAAATCTGCCATTTTACGAAACAGGAAAAACAAAAAAGAAGGTGCTTTCTCAAAATGATATTGATATTGTAAGAAATTTAATAGAAGACGTAAAGCCACATCAGGTATATGCTGCTGGGGATCTTGCTGATCCACATGGTACACATAGGGTCTGCTTAGAAAGTATTTTTCAAGCATTTGATCAATTGAAAAAAGAGAAATGGATGAGAGATTGTTGGCTGTGGCTTTATAGAGGTGCTTGGCATGAATACCCGATTGATGAAATTGAAATGGCTGTTCCTCTAAGCCCCGAAGAGTTGCTCAAAAAGCGCAAAGCGATATTTATGCATCAGTCCCAAAAAGATAGTGCTCCTTTTCCTGGTGAGGATGCCCGTGAATTTTGGCAACGAGCTGAAGATCGAAATAGAGAAGCCGCAGATACATATCGCAAGCTTGGATTTGCAGAATATGAAGCAATAGAAGCATTCAGACGATGGAAATTTGATTGGCAATAAGCCGCTAGATTCTATATTGATGATCTGCCTGTAGGCAAATGCTTTTAATAGTTTAATTACCAAACATTCAATTTATTGTACATTCACCTAACCGCATTTAGCATTTAAAATTCGAAATTCAACATTGACATCATGAATTTAACTACACTCGACTGGACAATTGTTGCAGCCTACTTTCTTTTTGTACTTGTAGCAGGTTTGATTGTCTCCAAAAAATCAGGGTCTTCGGTAACTGAATATTTTTTATCAGGTCGAAATATGGCTTGGTGGATCTTAGGTGTTTCTATGGTGGCAACGACATTCTCTGCTGACACTCCAAATTTAGTCACCGATCTAGTCCGTCAAAATGGTGTTAGTGGCAATTGGGTGTGGTGGGCTTTTTTACTAACAGGAATGTTGACTGTATTTGTGTTTGCAAAACTATGGCGTCGTTCAAATGTATTGACTGATATCGAATTTTATGAGTTGAGGTATAGTGGACCCTTGGCTGCATTCTTACGTGGATTTAGAGCCTTGTATTTGGGGCTTATTTTTAATGTCTTAGTAACTGGAGCGGTTTCACTTGCCGCGATAAAGTTTGGTGAAATTGTCCTAGGATGGGACGGATGGGTAACACTCTTGTTAGCAGGCAGTATTACAATTGCATACAGCACATTCGGTGGACTAAAGGCAGTTGTCATAACTGATTTTGTGCAATTTATCTTGGCTATGATCGGTTCGGTTTGGGCATGTATCTATATACTTAATTTAAGTGAAATAGGTGGATTGTCAGAAATGCTTGTTCATGAAAATGTTGCTCCAAAATTATCAATGATTCCTGATTTCTCAGATCCTTCAGTATGGGTGCCTATAATGCTAGTTCCTTTAGCAGTCCAATGGTGGGCTTCTTATTATCCGGGTGCAGAACCTGGTGGTGGTGGTTACATAGCTCAACGAATGTTCTCCGCAAAAAATGAGAAGGATGCCATCAAAGCAACATTGTTTTTTAACACAGCGCATTATGCCCTTCGGCCATGGCCTTGGATTTTAATTGCATTAGCCTCATTGGTCGTATTTCCGGAAGTGGCTGACATCCAAAAAGTTTTCCCCAATTTACCTGAAGACAAACTTGGACATGATGTTGCTTATCCAGCAATGTTGACAATGCTACCTCCAGGATTATTGGGCTTAGTGGCTGCTTCCTTAATCGCAGCGTTTATGTCTACAATGTCGACACAGCTGAATCTGGGGGCATCCTATTTGGTCAATGATTTTTATCATCGTTTTATCAAGCCTGAGGCAACGCAAAGTGAATTGGTATGGGCAGGACGTGGCTTTACAGTAATCTCCGCCGTTCTTGGTTTAGGTTTAGGACTCGTATTGACAAATGCTGGGCAGGCTTTCGATATGCTGTTATTATTGGGAGCAGGTACTGGTGCTATTTACATATTAAGGTGGTTTTGGTGGCGGATCAATGCTATGACAGAAATAGTTGCAATGGTTGCATCTTTGATCATTGCCGGCTTTTTTACATTTGGTAATCATGGATTGGAGTCATGGCAAACAATTGTTTTTGGTGCGGTATTGACTACCATTATCTGGGTAATTGCAACCTTTGTGACGGCACCCACATCTACAGAAACATTGAGATCATTCTATCAAAAAATACAACCAGGAGGGCCTGGCTGGAATAGAGTGATTAATGATGCTAAAATGGAAGGTGTACAATTGCAGGATGGAACCAAAGATCAGTTGCCCTTAGAGTTATTGTCTTTTGTTATAGCGGTCATAACGGTTTATGCTGCATTGTTTTCAACAGGGCATTATATTTATGGAAATTCTTCAACAGCGTTTTACTTTTTGGCAGTAGCTGTAATAGGAATCATGTTTTTATTTTATGCGTTTAGTAAAATTGATACAAAAACTTAGTCTGTGCAGAGCTATGACTATAAATTTTCGGAGTCTTTACAGCCTAAAATTCAATGACTAGATCACTGTAGTCTTGTAATTCATCTAAACGTTTAGCGACCCACTTATTCCACTTTTCTTGCAAGCTTCTGTCAGCATATACTTCGGTGTCGTATTCATCTTGTTTTAAGGATAATTCTTTCATAATTGAAGCAAATCTCTCTTGATGGACAGCGTTAAATTCTTTATAGGACATATTTGACTCTTTAATCTCTTGCTTAAATTGTCTGGCGTAAATTTCTGTAATATCAAAATGTAGTTGCTCGTGCTTCAATATATAGTCATCAATATCTGATGGTTTAAAGTAGGATAGCTGACAATCAAATAGACTCTTGACAGTAAGCGTAACCTTGCCGTTCATAGGATTACCAGTTGCGTAATAGCTTATTCCAGAATATGTTGTTGCTTGGAATGGACGTTTATCAATTGATCCTTTAAAGTCAGCAACTGTTAACGGTCTTTTTGGATGCCAAAGAATTTCTTTTTCATATTTTTCTGGATTGGAAATATGCAACACATCACATTTGATTCGATGGCAAGTAGATTTTAAATCTGGTTTTTTGTGCTCAGTAATTACAATACAATTGCCTCCGATTTCTCTGGCTTTCTTTTCTGCAATTGCCAAGACAGTATTATAATCGCAGTTGATGCTTAAGCCTTTTTCTTTTATTTGTACAGTTCCAAGATGGTCTTGAATTTCAGCTTTATCAATTGTTTCTTCTATGACGGCAAATGCTTGATAATTTTCGGTTTTGGGATAAGATTTTGTTGATACAGAATCTACAATAACTTTTGGTGCACACGCATACATTGAAAATAGTGCTGCAATTAGAAGAATTTGTACAGTTAGACTTATTGTATTATTCATATAAATCATCAATGCTGGTATTGCAGATGTCTACAAATAGATCAGATAATTTTTCGGAGACATCCGCCATAAATTTCTGACCTTTTTCTTTTGTTGATTTGTATGGATTGCCAATACCTGTGTCTTCAGTCACTTGAGACCATCGTCGTTCTGCCCAAGCCCAACCTTCATTAATGCCTTTGATTCGCCACTTCTTTGCAGCGCCATCTCCTGCAACGTCGAGCGGTTTGACAAGATGTGGCTGTATATACATCATTATGCTGGTTTCCATTTCATCAGCATGATCACCTTTCTCCTCAAAATATATGTCTTTATCAACACTCCTAAACCAATGACAAGAACTTAAAAACATCTTTGGGTACTTGACTCCCAATTCTCGGAGCATGGTTTTAAAAGTATTGCCTCCATGACTATTAAATACCAATAGTTTGGTTATGCCTTGTCTGTTTAAAACTTCGATGATGTCGTCTAATATTTTGTGCTGTGTCGAAGGATGAAGATTTATGTCAAGTTTGATATCTGTTTGTCCAGTATTTACACCAAATGGCATTGTAGGTAGGACAATGATTTTAGCGCCTAAATCAAATGCTTTTCGAGCGGACTCTTCCACCATATAATCAGCTTCATAGATATCCGTACCGTATGGCAAATGATAGTTATGTGCCTCGCAAGCTCCCCAGGGCAATATTGCCAATTCATAGTTAGCTTCCTTCACTTCCTTCCAAGTGAGTTCCTTTAATATATACGGTCTTGTTTTCATACCATAAAGTAAGAATTAATTAGACTAATAGAACATAAAAATACCTACAATACAGTCAATGTAAATTAAGAATTAAAAAACAACCATTTCCCTTATATTGCATCCAAAATTAGATACATATGGAAGCTCCTGCTGATATTATGAACATTTTAGTGATGGTGATTGTAGGTGGAATAGCCGGTACATTAGCAGCACGAATCATGAGAGGAACCAATTTTGGCCTCATCATCAATGTCTTACTAGGGATTGCCGGTGCCATAGTCGGCGGTTTTTTATTTAATCTTGTTGGACTGACACCTGGTAAGAATATCGTTAAAGTTGTCTCAGATACTTTTGGTGTCGATTTGCCTCTGAATATTGTTGGAATGATTGTGTCAGCTACTGTCGGCGCGATCATCATTATTTGGCTGTTTGGCATGTTAAAAGGAAGACGAAACCGAGCTTGAAAAATCTTAAGAATAAATTGGTCTGTATTACTGGCGCTTCTTCTGGAATAGGAGAGGCTCTTGCCTATGCATTCGCTAACGAAGGCTCGCGTTTGTTGCTTTGTGCGAGAAGTACACATAAACTTCACGAAGTGAAAGCCAATTGTACTGGAGCTGCAAGTGTGGATTTACTGAGTGTTGATTTGTCCAAATATGAGGATATTGATCAACACTTCGATTCTATTCTATCAAAGACTGGTGATATAGATGTGTTGATCAATAATGCAGGCATCTCTCAGCGTACAACGGTAATTGATTCTACGCTTGATGTTGATAAGAAAATCATGGATATCAATTATTTTGGATTGGTTGCATTGACGAGATATGTTCTGCCATCTATGATTAAAAGACAGTCAGGGCATCTTGTCGCAATAAGTAGTGTGGCTGGATATATATCTACTTCACATAGGTCTGCATATGCAGCGTCTAAACATGCGGTAAGGGCATGGTACGATTCTTTACGCTCAGAAGTGTATAAGGATAATGTAAAAGTTACAGTCATATGTCCTGGATATATCAATACTGATATTTCTAAAAATGCTTTAAATGATAATGCAGAGTCCTATGGTAAAATGGATGCAAATCAAGCCAAAGGAATGACAGCGGAAGAATGTGCATCCAAAATTGTTGATGCGATAAAGGCAGATAAGTCAGAATTGCTGGTCGGCGGAAAAGAAACAAGATTTGTCTTAATTAAGCGATTGTTTCCTTCTTTTATTGAGAAAAAGTTAAGATCGATTATTCCTAAATAGTATGCTTTAAGTTAAATTCTTATAGTAATTATTGAATACTATTGACCTTGATAGCATTTGTATTTGTGCTAAAAGGCATTTCTTAAAACTTTATGCTCAAATTCAAATTAAACGTTCGATTTAATAAATTACTTTCTGATCCAATAATATTATTTTCTGTTACATTGTCATTCCTCTCTCTAAAACCAATTATTTGTTGTTGGTATTTTACATTTTGAGTGTTGAAAACGTTGAAAATTCCAGCGCCAATTGTAATAGGGTAGAAGTCATTTTTGAATATGTATGTTGCACCAATATCTACCCGATGATAATCAGGTAATGTGCTGGTGACATCATTTTGATTTGTGTTTCTACGTCCTCTATTTTCCTCTCGCAATAAATCCTCTAATGAACTAAATCGTCGACCTGAATAGAAGGAATAATTTAAATCGATAGAAAAATTATCAATTGAATATTTATTCAATATGCTAAGTTGATGACGACGATCATCTTGAGCAAGAAAATATTGACCATTGCTGATCTCATCAAATTTATGTTCAGTTTTACTTAATGAATAGCTTAACTGTGTAGTTAATGAAGAGAATTCTTTGGCCATTAAAAAATCTATTCCATATGACCTACCGTCTCCAGTTTGTACTGTAAATAATTGTGCAGCATTGAGGTCATCAAACAAATTATCATTGTCTCTAAATATTTCAGAAATATCAGACAGATTTTTATAGTACACTTCGACATCAATTAGTAGGCCACCTTTTTTTACAATTATCCCACTCATTAGATTTGTCGAATTACTGACTGCAAAATTTCTATTATCAGCAAGAATCCATCGGTTAATAAAATTTCCAAAATTTGATTCTATAGATAATTCATTAAGAAATTGATTTTGTCTACTGGCAGAGAATTTAAATGAATACTTATTATTCAATGTATGGGTAATATTTAGCTGTGGAGATAAATAATATTTACCTGTTCCAGAATAATACGTTACACCGCTTCCACCTGTGATTGTTGTTTTATCTGATAATGAATACTCATACAAACTGTATAACGTAGATTCACTAAAGTTTTCGTCAGTTGAGATCAGATTGCTGGCATCAATATCTAAAAAGAATTCCGCCTCATGTCGTATTGATTTAATTCCAGTCGTCAACTTGCTTTTATCTTTTTTATAAATACCAGATACAGTAAGTCCTATATTTTTAATAGAATTGAATTGTCCTTCTTCGTTAATAGATGATTCTCCTTCACTTCCATCTCTTCTCATAAAAATGCTTTCAGAAAGAAGTTTGTCTTCTATAGAGTAATTGCTGATATAGCTGTTTAAGTTGAGTGATAGAATGTCATTCAGCTTGTAATTACTTTGAAAACCTAATCCAAAATTATTCCATCCCTCTTCAGTCTTATAGTTGTTTTCAGTAAGTATTAACCTACCTCTATTTGAACTTTCTAATTCATCAGTAGAAATATTTGAAAATTGGTCGTCACTTACAAAAAAGGAAAGTTGTCCACTCAATTTATCATTGTCATCATATTTTAATTTCCCAAACAAATCAATAAAATTAAAAGACGGATTTGATTCTATTTGATTAACATTGTCTTCATCAAAGTCATTATTTATCTCCGTACTTCCAATCGAATTAAACGAGGTATTTGATATATTTCGAATTGTACTTCTTCCGCTTAGCGTTAGTTGTGTGTTGTTAGCAACTGGAGCGCTTAATGTGAGTGAGCTTTCCAATAAGCTTGCATTTATTTTTCCTGAAAGTTGATTGGAGTTTTTTAATGTAGAAAGTTGTACAATGCCACCAATTTTATTGCCATAGTTAATTGGTTGGGCATTTTTGTACACAGTCACTTGATCTATATAGTCTTCATTTACTGAGCTAAATACGCCATAGTAATGCGAAGTGTTATATAATGGGATTCCGTCTAAAACAATTAAAGTTTCATCTGCACTGCTTCCACGTATTTTAATCTCAACTGAAGAATCATCAGATGCATTAATGCCTGGTAAAAATTGAACGCTTCTCAATAGATCAGATCCTGCAAGACCAGAAGCTGTATTGTCAAATCGGTTCATTTTTATGACTTGATTCTTAGTGTCCGATATAATGGTCGGTACTTTAGAGATCAATAATATTTCAGCTATTTCATTTAATCTGGTTTTTAGTGTTGTCAATTGATTTTGTTGAAGTTTTAGTACAGTTGTTTCTATAACTTCAAAACCCAACATATGTATGATCACATTAAGGTCAGGTTGATTTATAGGTACCTCCATTTCAAAGTAGCCTTTGGGATCTGAAAACACTGTCTGTTGAATTTCAGGTATGGCAATTGCCGCAAATTCAATTGGCTCACCATTAGCATCAGAGATGTACCCAGTTAGTCTTGTTGATTTAGCTGTTGTTACTCGTTTACCTAAGGCCTTCTTTCTTAAGAGAATATTCTTGGCATACATTTCATTTTCTAAGTTAAATAGATCTAAGCAATCTTCTATGAGGCCATCTATTGTATTGCTTGTTATGTTTACTGATTTTATTTCCTCGATATTTAGTAAATCACTAGAATAGGAAAAAGTATAATCACTTAGGGATGATAAGGTATCTATTAAAGTTGTAATCTGGATATTTTCAACTTGTAGGGCATAGTTATTTTGGGAGTAGGCGTGTGTAGAAGTGGAAGCTAAGAAAATTATACAAATAATTAAATGTCTAATCATTCAGTTTTTGAAATGTTTATTTGTTTCCCTTCAATGCTGTATTTTAAATTCATAGGCCAACAAATCTGTTGTAATACATTTTTTATATTAGACTGTGGGATATTGCCTGTGAAATTTCTTGACAAGATATAGTCTTCTGCATTAATTGTCATCTTGTATTTTGTCTCTATTTCAGCAAATACTGATTTTAAGCTTTGATCTCTAAAGGTAAAATCCTTCTCTTTCCACGGAACAAATAGTTCTGTGTGGGTTTCTTTTTCTATTTTAGCTTTATCCTCAGACACCAACACGGATTCTTTAGCAGTGAGGGTTGTCGAAGATTGAGATGATAAATTTGTCACTTTAACGCGACCTGTAAAACAACTTACTGTCGTTTTACCATCTTCTTCGTCAATGAGAAAGCTTGTGCCAAGTACTTCAACTTTTACCTCTTCTGTCAGTACGATAAAAGATTCTCCTTTTTCTACATCAAAAAATGCTTCTCCATCTAGCTCAATTTCTCGATTAGATAAATAGTTATCTGAGTTATAATTGATTGACGAGCCTGGAGTGATATCAATTCTAGATTTATCAGGTAATTGATGAGACACAAATTCTGGTTGACTATTTGTTAACTCAAAGATTGTCTCCTGCCCACCGCGATAAATAAATAAAAAGGCTAGACAAGCAGCTGCTGCTGTTAAAGCAATATATCTTATTATACTTGATTGTTTCTTTGGTTGATCTTGAACTTTAATAGACTCTTCTATGCGTGACCATACATGATTCTCACGATCTTGTGTATTTTGATCAGATTTGAATGTAAAGGACTGCACAATAGAAATAGCTTCCTTGACTTTCTGTGTCTGAGTTGATTCTTGGCTCAGATCATGCCATTCTGAATTTTGAGATTGTCCTTCCTTTACCCAGTTTATGAATTCAGGATTAATGGATAATTCTTCTATAGTGTAATTTTTATTCATAAGCCAAGGCTGTTATCAATTTGAAAATAATTCATCCAAATAAGTGCTTCTATTTTGTGAATTGTATCTTATGTTGCAATTGCTTTCACCAGTATTCATAATGCTAATACAAGTACCATTCGGAGAAGATGAATCATCATGTGTTCTACCCAAGGCACAATGTCCCAACTCATGAAATACTAAGAATTCTTTTTGTAAATCGGTGAGCCTTGACCAACTAAAAGCATCAATAATGACTGTCTTTTCCCCATTACCACTTGTATTGCATTGGCCAAGAATGGTTGAGCCTTCTATATCTTGCAGTACGCCATTTATTCTCATCTCTTCTAAGTCAACAGGCACATCTCGCAATGCAGCTTCTTCTTGAAAAGAGGAGAAATATTCTAGTATTTCAGTGGCGACAATAGCTTGGTTATCCTCGTCCTTTACGCAACTGATAAGTAGAACAACTACTAGTGCTATAAGTGATATTTTACGTGGCATTTTCATCATACTACTTCTATAAGCATAGAGTTGCTAGTATGTACCCTATAAAAACAAGAAAAAATTTGTATTTGCCTCTAAGCGTAGCTATTGCCTTATGTGCAAGATTTCTAACAGATTGATTTGAGATGCCTATATTTGTTGCTATTGACTCATTATCCATATTCGAATAGTATTTCAAATACAGAATTTCTCTTTGTCTGCGTGGCAATTCTGAAAAGCAATGTTTTAATTGCATTGATCGTTCATCAGTTGTTTCAATTTCTATAAGCATATCTTCTGCAGAAGAGACTGTATCCATTTTCATATCGCCAATCTCTTCTTTGAGCACAGTCTTTCGATTTTTCTTGGTCTTGCGTATTATTTTCCTCTTTAAGGAGATCATTAGATAAGGCCTGATATTGTCCGTGTCCGATAAGTTCTCCTTTCTGTTCCATATTTCAATAAATAGATCATGAATGGAATCTTCAACCAATACGTCATCAGAGGTGAATGTTTTACCATAATTATATATGTGATTGAATTCGCGATTGTATATTTCTTTAAGAGCTGCTTGGTCACCTCTTTTCAATCTTTTCCACAATTCTGTATCTGAGCTTCTTAACACAGTGGTTTTTTTGTTAGTTGACGGAATGATTTTATAACTGCGTAAATAACACTTTTATTTTTTTTGATTTTCTTAACATTTAAAAAAGAGTACAAATCGAACCCAGTTGGCTTATCACTGTGTACGCTAATTATTAAACCAAAAAATAAAATTATTATGCTAAATTCAATTTCAAGTCAATTTCTAGTAGGATTGGTACTTATCCTAAGTGTATTTACTGTTGCCTGTGACAACACAGAATTCGATGATGCAACAACAGAAAACTTTGGGGGCGACTTCAATTCAGAATCTTCAGCAATGAGGAGTAGCTGCTTTGAATTAGTCTATCCAATTCAGGTAACATTAACAGATGGTTCTACAGTCGATATAGATAGCCAAGAGACACTAAGAACCACAAAGCAAGCTGATAGAGAGGCTAATGAAGATGGTTCAAATCTAGCATTTGTATTTCCATTGTCAGTAATTGTTGAAGAAGAGACTATAGAAGTCACAACAATGGAAGAACTGCAAGCTTTAAAGTCAGACTGTAAATCATCAAGAGGAAACAGAAATGGTAAAGGAAACCGTGGGAGTAAAGGTAACAGAGGTGGCAATAACAATTGTTTCTCAGTAGTCTATCCATTAACCTTTGCATTTGAAGATGGCTCTACGGTTTCAGTCGAAAGCAGAGAAGAATTAAGAGAAGCATACCAGACATTCACTGAAGAAAATCCAGAAGCAACAGAAAGACCGTCAGTAGTTTATCCTATCACAGTGACTACAGAAGATGGAGAATCAATAGAGGTCGCCGATGAAGAAGCACTGGATGCATTAAAAGAATCGTGCTCAGACGATGATGAGGCAGATGACACAGTAGAGAATAATTAAGGTAGTTGTAGTAGTAGTAAACGTAGTTCGTGAAGCTCCAGTATCATTGTCGATGCTGGGGCTTCTTTGGTTTAGCTTTCAAAGAGGGATATGTTTTAACTTCTTTAGGGACTATTATTTTAACATTTCATAAAATTTATAATCTCTTTTTCACATGATCAAATGCCTCCTAAGCTTACCTCCTCTTACATTGTTTACATCAAACTCTGTTACGAAAGCTTCATTATCAATGGAATCTATCAACTTGTGAATCCGTCTTAGATCAATTCTGTTAATAATCAAGTGAATGATTTCTTTATTATCGGAGACTCCTCTCTTGCCAAATCCCTTTAGTCCTTGATAGACTGTAATACCATTACCGATATGCTCCAAGAAAAGTCTTTGCATATCCTGGCTTTTGTTAGATATGATAATAAGACCAATGTAGTTTTCAAATCCTTGTATGGTGAAATCAACTGCCTTACCAGTGACTATGTATGTTAATATAGAATACATGGCGATTTCTGGGGTAAGAATGACTGCTGTTATACTAAATATGACAATATTGAATGCAAGTAATATAGCTCCAATAGAGAAACCAAATTTTTGATTTATGTAGATACCCAAAATCTCGGCCCCATCTAATACAGAGCCATTTCTTATCGCCAAACCTATACCAACACCTAAAAGTAACCCACCGAATACTGCTATAATTAATTTATCCTCTGTTATTGGCTGAAAATTTTCAAAGTGTATAAATAAAGCTAAGCAGCAAACTGAGAGTAAAGATTTAGTAATAATCCACTTATCTAAGGTAAAATACCCTATAATAAAGAATGGTACTGATATAATAGGTAGAATAAGAGATATGTCGCAGTCAAAAATCTTACTGACCAAAATTGCAATACCTGTAGCACCTCCATCTAAAAAGCCATTAGGTAAGAGAAACATTTTCAGACCTATGCTTGCAAGTAAAATGGCAATTATAATTTGTATTAGTTCTGATATAATGCTCTTCAATTTGATAATTTTTACAGTCCCGTATAGCCACTTTTACAGAAGGTTAATAAAGTGAATTTCTGAAATATATTTGATGTATAGCTGATTAAACTCAACCTTTGTAATAACATAAATGCGATCCTGTTCATGTGTTTAAATAGTGCGCCTCAAAATAAGATTTTCCTAGCATCCAATTTTACCAGCTTGATTTGTTCTCTTGTTCTAAATATAATTTAAATAATTTTGTTTATGCATGAGTGAAAATTAAGATGCGTGCTTTACTTTAGTTATTGATGATTTTTTGCGGAGCTGTCTTTTTATTTTGGCTGACAATTCAGCCCAGAGCGCATTGAGATTAGTTGACTTTGCTGATAAAATAATATCAGGACCTGGGACTCCTAACTTTACAACGACTTTGTAAGTTATAGGATGAGTTGACTCTCTCTTAATATAAATTTCAGAATAAAATATATCAGTGAATTTTTTGCTCAAACTTCTAATTTTCCACTTTGCAAATCTGATATACTTATTTGAGATATTCGCTTGATTTCTAATAACAAATTTCATAATTAACATTTTAGAATTTTATTAATATAAGGTGGTCTAAGAAGACACCAATTCAACATATAAACAACTATTTCAATTAAAAGATATTAAATCTGCTCATTCTGAAATTGAAACGTATCATTGGTTTTTTTTCTTTAGAGACATAGTGAATTCGATTAGATCTGCATCCCCATATGTGCCATAAGAACTACTTAAGCAACCTTTATTTCCATCAGAGGTTTCAATTAAAAATAGAATAGACTGATCTGATGGATCACTCAGACCTTCATGAATACAGTACTCTACAAGGAGACAATTTGATTTACTATAGGAGAGTTTACTATTTTGACCTATTAATTTATCTTCTCGATAAATAAATTCCTCTGCAAAACCTTTTTCTTTTGCATGTTTAATGTCTTCTAATAAAGTTCTACTATTTGATAATATCATAAATATTTTTTTGAATGAAGTGAGCTTATCATTTTGTTTTTTGTAATTTTAGAAGAAAATAAATTATTGTACAAATGTTTCTTTGATAGGGTGACAATATATCTTTTGCTATTTATCCATTTGCTTGAATGATTAGAATTTTATAGCGAAATTGGATAGCTCTACCTTGCTGATAAAAAGAGCAAAAGGCATAGGATGATCTTGAAATCAATCCTATGCCTAAGCCTGAAAAAACTATTTATTATCGAGTATAATTGGCATATCACCATCTGAAACTACAACCTTAGCATTGGGAGATGTAGCCAGTTTTTCAAATGCCTCAATTGACTTAAACTGTAAAACTTTCTCATCCAAGCCTTCAGCTATGATGATCTGCGCATCTCTTATACCCTTGGCTTCTATACGCTTTTGTTCTGCTTGACGTTCTGCTTGATTCAACACAAATTCCATTCTCTGCGCTTGCTGTTCTGCTTCTAGCTTATCTTCTATTGCTGCTGCGAGACTTCTAGGTAACTGAATGCTTTTTAATAAAACAGCATCAACGTAAATACCTTTTGATTCGAGGTATGAATCCATTCGACTTTTTATTTCCTTTTCGATATTAGATCTTTCACCTGTATGCATATCTTTTGCAAAGTAATTAGCAGAAACATCAGATACAGCCGATCTAAAGATGGGAAGAATTACATTTGTTTCGTATTCGGTGCCAATATTGCGCAATAATTCTGGAGCTTGTTTGGGGTCGACACGATAGAGGATGCTAACCTCAGAAAGAATATTGAGTCCTTCTTTTGATGGAATGTTTAGTCCTACTTCTAAATTTTCGGTTTGTGTGGATATTTTAATAATTCGTGATACAAGAGGATTATACACTTTTAGCCCTTGTGTATATCCTGTGTCAGAAAACTTACCAAATTTCCTCTTTACTCCGACTTCACCTTGTTTGATGGTGACGCAGCTTTGACCAATAAAGAGAGTAAATAAAAGTAAAGTACCTAATAATAATTTAACCTTTGTCATAGTCTAAAAATTTATAGTTAAGTAAATACGATTTTATTGCCATTGAGCTTAATTGGCTTAGCCTTTTTAGTCAATTTGTGACTAATGCTTGAGGTAGCCATATGGTATAGTATGTCAAATATTTGTTCATTTATTTTATTAGGATTATTATCCTTCTCATTAAATTTCACATCAGTTAATCTAGGTAGGTGCTTTGCGAAATAAATATTATTATTTGCTGTCTCAACTAATGTTGATGCCAAGGCCTTTGGATAATTGTGTTTTGGGTTTAATTCTAATATGACTAATGAGATCTTCTTGCAAAGCGCCTTGTAAGATAGAAAGAAACCATATTTATTTTCCTCTTCTACTAGCTTATGGTGATACGCTTTTGTACCTTCTCGAATCACTATTCTATGAAGTATTTCTTCATCCACAAACTCAGTGTCTGCATTATAGAGCGAAGCTTCAATCAAGAGTTTGATGATGATTTTAAGTTTTTTAGTAGAGTCCTTAATGTTGTTCAAACTTAGATCAATTCTTGTACTCGTCCATTCCCAATACCAATTTATTAGATAGGTAAACAGATAATTCTTATTTTCAAAATATCTATAGATAGAGGATTCTGTAGATGATATCTTCCTTGCCAATTTCCTAAAACTAAAATCATCTAATCCCAACTCATCTATAAGACTTACGCTATTTTTGATAATTTTTTTGCCTAATTCTGTTGTTACAGGATCTTTAAGGTAAAGTTTAGAATTGATGTTGAGGTTTACTTTTATCTTATCCATGATAATTGATTCATTTTATTAATTTCTCTACGTAACATTTTACGGGCATGATGTATTCTGCTCTTTATGGTTCCTAGTGGTAGATTTAAGTGATCAGCCATTTCTTTATAACTATAACCTTCTTTGCACATATGTATCAATTCTTGATCTCTTGCACCCAGGTTCTTTATAGCAGACATTACTTCTTGATTGAATAGATTGTAGTCACCATTCGCCTCTTCTATCCCTCCTACAGCTTTATCTTCAAAGTCCACTACAGTCATTCTTTTTCTTTTCCTGTATTGATTAATAAATACATTTCTCATAATAACTGATATCCAAGCCTTTAAGTTGGTGCCTTTTTTAAACTGAGTTATTTTGCTTAATACCTTGAACATGGTCTCTTGGACCAGATCCATGGCATCTTGTTCGTTTTTGACATAGCGATAAGCCATTTTTTTGAAGAATTCCAAGTTATTGAGTACTTCTTGTTCTACTGTTATTTTTCTCATATTGATAGCGTTTATACTTTGTCTAATAATAGTATTACTATCAAATATAACGAACAATGCTATTAAAAGTTCGTTCTAATCCATGATTTTGAAAAAAAAATATCTGGGAATTATTCTAAGTATGTTTAAGCCAAAAACCTTACTGTTCTTGCTACATATATACCTGCAACTCAAACTAAAGCTACAACACAATCTTAATATCTTAATGTTACCCCTCAAACTAAAGCTACAACACAACCTTAATGTGTTGATGTTTAAAAAAGAATGCTCTTGAATTAATGTTTTTCACTCACTCAGCTAACCGGCACTTGCTCAATCAATAAAGCCAAAGATTTTTTCAGAGCTTCAACTCCTTTTGCAGATCCTTTATAATGACCTAACCTGACAACCACTAAATCGTGAGATGGTATGATGATGGTAAATTGACCACCTGCTCCAGCAAAATAAAAGGCATCCTTTGGAATTGGCCAATTGCTATCTCCGTTTACCCAACAAAAAGCACCTCCATAAATTGGTCTATCATCAGCTAACCATGCTGGTGCAATGGTGTTTGCATATTCTCGATAACCTTCAGGTAAAATTCTTTCGCCATTCCAGACACCATCATTTAGCATCAGGTTGCCTAGTCTTGCCCAGTCTCTTGCTGTGCCAAACTCATAACCTTGCAACAGGAAATTACCATGATTGTCAGTTTCCATAACCATATGTTGGACTCCGATTTTATCAAAGATTTCTCTCTGTGGAAATGAATGATAGTCCTGCCCTCTGCCTTCAACACCGAGGCGAATTAAATAATTAGTAAGACCAGGATCACAGTTTCTGTATCTACCTACGGTATTAGGTTCCCATTGTTGTGGTAGTGCTGCTATGTACTCGAAAGTGTTGCCACCATTTGTATAAACATACAGGTGGTCTGGATAGCCTTCTTTTGGATCAAAATCTGGATCTTGTGGTGCCCTAAATCTGATGCCGCTTGACATTCGCATGATATCACCAATTCGTATTTTTTGTCTCTGGTCTTCTTCCGACTGCCATTCTGGTATAGGTGCAGCTTGCCAAAGATCATAGACACCTTGTTGAATTAAGACACCCATCATCATAGCCGTCAAACTTTTACCCATTGACCAAGATTCTAGTGAGGTGTGCATATCAATTCCATCTTTATATCGCTCTCCAATGATTTGTCCTTTATGAGTGACGACATAAGAAGCCGTCAAACCGTCTGATGGATTGAATGCAGCATTCACAGCCTCTTGTATTTTTTCTTTATTAAGTGACTCGGGAAATGTCATGCCTGATGTATCATCTCCCATTGGCCATGGAGTTGTTGCAGCATTAGGTAAATTTTTTGTAATGGGTTTTGCTTTGAACAAAAGGTCTTTTTCGCCTTCTGGCAAACATACACAACCTAAGTCACCATTAAGTTTTGCTGTTCGTACAACTCCATTTGGAAGGGTGACATGTACTGCTTTATTTTCTAGATCTAATTTCCTTTCGACATCTTGCCTTTTGTCATAAGGGCTGCTGAAGTAACCAATGGCTTCAGCTGCGAAGTCAAAATCTAAACCTGAAACAAATACAGCAGAACAAAGAATTTTTGCAAAGCCGCTCGCGTGGTGAGAATCTGCATCTCCCGGAGGCGGATTATATGGTGTATCTAATTCTAAAGAATTAGCTCGTTCAAGTAATTTTTTGGTTTTGATATTTTCTTCATTAAGTGCGGAATCAACGGCTGATGCAGTTGAAGCATTCTGCTTAACATCAATGTTTTGGCAGGCGATAATACAAAAGATGAGTAGTATATATTGAATTCTGAACATGTTGAATGAGTTTATTCTAGAAGGTAGTGAATATGAATAAGACCTCTTGATTTGTATTGGTTTTATTTTGATGAAAGTGGGTGAATTAGTTTGCTGTTTGTCGACATCGGTCCTCCGTTATAAACCTTTCTGGACTAGCCTTTGCAGAAATGTAAAAATTACACAAAGCATAGAAATTTGAAGTACAAGTTTAAACTTAAATTATTTTTAATTTAGCGTAAATATGTTGGCAAGGGTGGGTTATTCTTATGGATCCGAAACCGGATTATGTGGTAACTTAATTTAGTTGTTTTTTTCCTGAACGTTCATCCTCATATTTAAGAGGTTGGGTCTAAAGTTGCTTTTTTTGTACGCTTCGATTGCACTTTTATTTTCAGCATATACATCCAATTGAAATTCAAATACACCTTTTGTTTTGGACCAGTTTATAAGTTCTTTGATTAATTCACCATTTATTCCTTTACCTCGAAATTCTGGAGAGACATACATGAAACCCAAGTAAGCATAGTATTTATGCAACTTGTATGGCGCTGATTTTTTTATCAAAGCATAGGCAGTACCAATTATTTCATTACTATTGACAGCCAGCATCACAATCGCGTCATCGCGTTCAATTAGATTTTTCAAATCATAATATTCAATTGGATCTTCTTTTAAATGTTTAGCAAACTGACGTTCGTATTCTATAATAGCTTGTTCTATTTTCTTGAGCTGACTTAGGTCCTGAATACTGGCTTCTCTAAAATTCATAAGATAATTTCACAAATAATCATTTTTAGAATTACAACTCCAATATACTTTGTGTGAATTCCTTTTGAAGCACCAACTCGATATTTTTATATACAATTTCACCCATTGTCTCACAAGATTGAAAAGAAGGGTGTTGATGATGTGTCGCTAATTCTTTGCCTAGTTGTATGATCTTTTTAGAATTGGATATTTCATCTTTCAACAATGACTTCATCAATAAATTAAGCCTGTCTATATTGGCTTTTGCTCGTCTTGCAATTAGCGAACGCTCTTCTAATTGATACTGGGTCACTGTTTCAGGGGAGAGGTGCTTCATCCCTAATTCTACAATAGGATTATTTTCTTTGAAATATTGAGGTAGGTAAAAATTCTTTCTCCCTTCATAGGATTGTTGGTCAAAGTCGATGGCCCGAATTCTATATTGAGAACCTTCGATATCTGGAGTAATGTCTACTATATAGTTATATGCTCGCATGTCACCAAGCAATCTCACAAAGCATCGTTCTGTAAATTTGATAAACTCCTTTGAAACTCTAATCTCATTAAATTCATCGATGCCCAAGTGTTTTTTCATAAAATCATCTCCTGGTATACCTGCAATATGTTCTTCAATCAGTGTTTCTCCATCTACCAAATAACCAACTTGATTGGGTGACAACAATTCTTCTAATTCCAAACCATATATACGGGAGGAGTCAATCTTTTTGATATAAAAATGATCATAATTATCATTCAGCATATTGATGATTCGGATGCGATAGGGATGTGTATTGCCAAACATGCAAAAGTCAATTCTGTCTACTTTTAAATGGTCAATAACAGACGTATCACCATCTGTTTTCAATAAGGCATAAATCTGGCAAAGTGATCGACCTATTTCTTTGGTTTCCCATTCATCATAGAATATGGTTTCCCATAAAGTATCTTCGCCATCTTTATTGATCAACGGAATGGTTGCCGTATGCCTAGTCATATCATCATATTGCACTGGTAGGTCTACATACCGATTGTGCTTAGTCAAATATTCTTTGAGCTTTGTGGAAACACCAAAAGCAACTTTCTTTTTTGAAGGTTTATTACCTGCCATAATCTTGTATAAATGGCAATAATAGTACCGAAGTTCTTGTAGATGTCTCGTCTCAAGAGAACTGATGCATCTCGTCTCAAGAGAACTGGTTTTGTAGGCATCTCGACTTAAGATAGCTGGTTTGAGAGGCTTCTCGCCGAAAGCTCCGTATCAGCATGCTGGTATTTCGTCTCAAGAATCTGCAAGAAGCATTTAGGGCTTCTTACCGTTGGTAAGACCTATAGGTTTCTTATCAATCCCTCTTGTGTCACCGAACACAACAAATCCCCTTTCCTCGAATAAATCCTTCCAGTACAAAAGCCTTTGGCACCAAAGGCATTAGGGCTTTCGACCACATAAAGCATCCAGTCATCATCTACTATAGGACGATGAAACCACATAGAATGATCTAAACTAGCGATTCGCATTGGTTTGGTAAATAAGGATACAGCATGTGGGAATAAGGAGGTAATCAACAGATTGAAGTCGGAGGCATAAGCCAGGATGGACTTTCTAAAACGTTGATCAATGGGGAGATCACCGTTCAATCTGAACCAGGCATGAGTTATTGGAGCCCTCACCGTAGGGTTTAAGGGATTATAATGTTCAACTGGATGAAATAAAATAGGTCCATCAGCTGAATAAATGCCTTTTGGTTTGAATTGCAATTTTTCTGCTACTTCTCTAAATATCTCTGGGAAGGAACTTAATGATTCTGGCTGTGCTACATTTGGCATTGGCACTTGATGCGAATAACCAACTTCAGCTATATGATAAGAGCAGGCCATCAAGAAAATCTCTCGCCCGTTCTGCATTGCTTTTACACGTCGCGTATTGAAACTTCTACCATCCTTAAACTTTTCTACTTGATAGATGATTGGTATGCTCATATCTCCAGGACTAAGAAAATAGCCGTGCATTGAATGTAGTATTCTATCATCATCGGTCGTAGCATCTGCTGCTTGAAGAGATTGTGCAAGTACTTGACCGCCATATACTTGAGGGCTTCCGATGTCTAAAGATTCCCCTGTGAATACATTTTCACCCGTTTGTTGTAATGTTAAAATATCAAGGAGACGTTTATGGTGTGACATTTTTAAAAATTTGTGCAAATGTATTCTAAAAAGAGTTTATATTTATTACACTAATCTTACATGAAACAAAACCATGCACGGCACAGCCTTTTTTAATGACTCACTAGTTGAGTATAAAGACCTAAATTTACATATATCAGACATAGGCATTCAGCGAGGATATGCGATTTTTGACTACTTCAAAGTTAAAGATGGCAAAATCCGCTTTGGAGAAGACTATTTCGATAGATTTTACAATTCTGCTGAACTAGCTGATCTGGATGTACCATTGAATAGAGAAGAATTGGCCTCAACAATCAATGAGATTGTGGAAAAGAATTCCTCTCCAACTTCCTACATAAAGCTCTTACTTACAGGAGGTTACTCGGAAAATGGCTTTGATTATGATAAAAGTAATTTCATCATTCTCAATTATGAATATGCACCGCAAGATCCTGCTTTGTATGAGAATGGCATCAACTTAATATCAACATTCTATCAGCGCTCATCTCCTGAGATAAAGACGACTAATTACTTTATGTCAGCTGCATTGCATAAAAAAAGGAAGCAATACGAGGCTATGGATGTGTTATACCATTTAGATGGCATTGTCACAGAAACTTCAAGAGCAAACTTCTTTATAGTACGTGATGAAGAAATATTCACAACAGAAGACGACATTCTTCATGGTGTTACTCGAAAGAATTTCATCGAAAAGATCGATAAACACTATATGGTCAACCGTCAAAACGTTTGGTTAGAGGATATTTGGGATGCGGACGCGGCTTTCATCACAAGTACTACTAAAGGCGTAATGCCTGTTGTCCGTATTGATGATAGTATCATTGGTAATGGGAAGGTATCAGACCAAATGAAAGACATTATGGACATTTTTAATCCACTGCTGTAGACAGGTCTACCATTCCTAGTTTCAAATTGTCAGAATCTTAGCTATATTAGCAAAAGTATACTCGGAGTATAGTTATGCTACAATCCAAAAGACAAATAAAGGAATCAAACATCATTGAAGCCGCTGAGCGGATCTTCTCCTCTGTTGGCTTTAAAAATGCCAAAATGGATGATATTGCGGTCGAAGCAGGTATCACTAAAGTAACGTTATACTCCTACATGCACAGTAAGGAGAATCTGTATATGTCGATCACATATAAAGCTTTACAGCTCCTCAACGATGAATATTATTTGACTATTGATAAGTTTAAGAACAAATCTGGTGCGGATTGTGTCGTTGCCCTTGCCAAAACATTCATGGATTTTTGTGAATCCAATTACTTGTATTCTGAAGCATTGCTCGAATATTATGCCATCATACGATCAACGTCAAGAGGAGAAGACAACTCTAAATTATCTGATGCAATGAAAGAAAGCATCTCCTTTATGAAGTTGCAAAATATACACAACCTGCCGTTTAAGTTAACCATACAAGAGATGCAACGAGGACTTGATGATGGTAGTATTCACCCGTCTCTAGATCCAGCGATACAAACTATTTATGGTTGGGCATCCATCATTGGTTATGTCAAAGTTATTTCTGCTTCTGGTCAAAATGCGACACCTTTTTTAAAAATAGATCCATCTATTTTAAAAGAGCACCATCTTCGAACAGTTAGACATGTGTTGACATCAGGTATTACTTGACTTTAGCTTCCAATTTAATATTTTAATAGTCTTCTAAGGATTTCAAATTTGAATTCTATAAAGTATGTCTTTTTGAATTTTGATTACTAGTCAGTTATCCTTTGATGTTTTTTCTTGTGGACAGGAGAAGCTTATATCGTTTAAAGAATATAAAATAAATTGTAGCAATTATCGGAAGACTACCCCAAAGGATCGCCTTCTGCATTTTTATATATTCTGGATGACCTAGAGTCTACTGCATGAAGTCTAAACCATACACTAATCTTTATTTAATGTGATTATCTTAGCTTTGTTAATACAAAACATACAATGCTTTTAGAATACTTCAAAAAGTTAACAGAGATTGGTGTTTATCAAAATCAGGACAGGCTCGATTCTGAAAAAATTCTGATTGTCAATTTTATGTTTCTTGCTACTTTACCAATTTTTGCCTTTTACTTTTTGAAAAATCTACTTGATGGTGATTTCGGTTTCGCATTTTTCTATGTAGTTTTTATCCTACTTAGCTCTGTTGTGCTCATTCTTAATAAGTATGGGAAGTATGCTGTGGCTAAGATTTATTCAATTATATTTTATACGACTATTTGTTTTGGTGTTCAATATTTATTTGGATCCGGAATGGTAATCGAATCTATGCAGTTAGTGTTTGTTGTAATAACAGCATATATAGTTGATAATCGATTTACCTCTATTCTTATTGTCGCTATTATAACTATAGGATTTAGTGTCTTGAAATATATTGAGAATTTTCAGGACCCTATTTTTGCCGATAGGATTATGCTTCTTTCACCAATTTGCTTATTTATCATTAGTGTAATATTGATTGCATCATTTATCTATGATAGAAGAAATAAAGCAGAAAACTATATAAAACAGTATAGTGAATATGAACAAAAACTTAAAATTAAAAATGAAGAGCTTGGAGGTCAAAAAGAGTTAATTACAGAACAAAATATGAAACTCGAAAAGAAGAACCATGAGCTCAATCAATTTGCTTATATCGCTGCGCATGATTTGAAATCCCCAATAAGAAGTATGAAAAGTTTTGCTCAACTAGCGAAAATGAATTTGGATAAGAAAAATTATGATAAAGTATATGATTATCTAAATACAATTACAACAAATACTTCTCACCTATATGATCTAATTCAAGATTTATTAAGCTATTCTTTGTTGGAAAAAGATTCGATAGAACTTGAAATGGTTGACTTGAATGACATATTCGAATCTTGCAAATTGTTGATAAATGATAAATTAGGCAAATCAGTACAACTAATATCCAAAGAATTGCCTACAGTGAAAGTAAATGCACTTCAGTTTAAGCTATTGTTTCAAAATCTAATAGAGAACGGTCTAAAGTATAATAAATCTGAAATTCCAGAAATAATCATAGAAGCGAAAAATTCGTATGATCACCACTTCATAAGTTTTACTGATAATGGTATTGGTGTTGACAATGAATATCAAGAACAAATTTTTGAAATGTTTAATCGCTTACATCCTTCTGTTGAATATGAAGGGAGTGGTTTAGGGTTGGCGATTTGCAGAAAGATAATGGACCGACATAAAGGTTCGATTACTATAGCAGATTCCTCAGAAAGAGGTTCCACATTTGTCATTAGATGGCCTATGTCATTAGAAGTTGATTAGCCCCAAAACTATAATTGCCTCAATTCTTTAGACAATACCGCATCCAAATTTATAGGTCCATAAATATGTGGAAATCCCAAAGGATGCTGGTCTCCTTCAACTATTATCTGAGCAAGAATCAATGCAGGATCAATTTTTAAAATATACACTGATTTAATACCAAGAAAATGTTTGCCTAACACATACTCAAATTGCTCCTCAAAACAGTTGTGTATAAACCCTTCTTCCTCAAACCTTTTTGGATAATATTCATCCTTATCTTCAAATGTCTCAAAGTAAGAAGATTCTACAATGTGGTAAATAAACTCTGCCATGTATGAATGTTCAGCAAGTGTAAAAGAAAATATTTAATCAATCAAAAATATATAATCTTCGATTTACCTGTTGAAATTTTATCGCACATATAGAAGTAAAGTAAATAATTAACACACTAATTCTACAACAATGAAATTTCTACTTCTACTTTTTACAATTATTATTACACTTCAAGTTCAAGCCAAATATTATTATGTAGATCCGGTTTCGGGATTAGACACCAATGAAGGCACGAGTATTAAGCCTTGGAAGACTGTAAAACATGCCTTGGGAACTGACTCTCCAATCAAGGGAGGCGATATACTACAGCTAAAACCTGGTATTTATCAAGAAGAGTCTATCCGTGTCCAAATTCAAAGCCTTAACAAAAAGTTTATTAAAGTAAGAGGTGGAGCAGGTGTGATTTTTGATGGGTCTGATCAAGCCATGTCTAATATTGATTTATGGACTCTTGTGGACTCAGATAAGCGAATCTATGTTTACAATAAGGCTGTCAAGCATAATGGTCAATTATCGAAATTATTTTTTAGAGGCTTTTATGATTATAGGGGTGAACGAAATGCTCTCATTGCTTATAAAGATGGTGTCAATTTCCACTCAACTTATGAGACCAGCAGACTGATGCATTCAGAAATAAAAGTGGACACCATCTTGGGCCGAAGGTATTATGCTGGTCCAGGAACATTTTATGACTCTGAAAAAGATAGCCTTTATTTAAGGATGAGTTTGCCTTCTTCCACTGCAGTGCCAGCAGAAAGGACATTGCCACCATTGGCACATAATGATTTGTCTGAAATTGAGATATTCATAGCCAAACCACAAACAACCAACTTAGTAGGTTTTGATATTTCAGGCGATATCTATCTTCGATTTGAAAACATTAAGTTTTTTAATTTCCAACTTCCAATATTTAATATAACTCACAAGAAAAAAGAAATTATCAGAGAAGTTAAGTTTCATAAGTGCGACTTTGAAAACAATAGTATGTGTATTATAACCTCACATGTGGATAGTATCCTCGTTCAGCAATGTAAATTTACTCAGCATATTCCTGATTATATTTCATTTAATGATGGTAAAGGAGGGACGCATTATGAGGACATTAATGGTGATACAATTGTCGCTACCAATCCAGCTTCAAGAATAACAGGTGATGCATTATTTTTTGGTAATAGGTCAAGAGGCATTAAGGTTCGCGACTGCAATTTTGAAGATATGTGGGATTGTGTACAATTTTCAAACAGTGCTCTGGAGGTTTTGCCAGATAGTACTAAAGTGCCAAAGCCAGATAAGTATCCAAAAGACTGCAAAGTTTACCGCAATACATTCAAAGAGGTAATGGACGATGCTGTAGAAATTAATAACGACGCGATGGATATAGATGTGTATGAAAATGAATTTTTAGAAGTAACCTTTGGCTTATCAATTTCTGGTCAACGAATTACTGATCAAGAAGATCCTAAAATTTATAAAAAAGGTAAAATATTCTATCATCATAATGTCGTAGATGCCGTACCAAAATTTGGAGGTAGAGCTAACAGAAATCACAAGGGCTATCGTTACTCATTAAATTCCCCATTTATGGGCTCACATAATGTTGGGAAAAATACCAAGTGTGCAGTTAAAATGTATCACAACACGTTAAGGATGAGAAATGGATTTAAAAATCGTTGGATAGATTTAAAAAACAATAGGTACTTACCTAATCTTGTTGGTAGCGAATCTACTGCGATGATCCCAATAAGTGACGTCTCTGAAATTCCTGAAAAAGCTATGGAGGTCTATAATAATATTTTTGTTTTCGAGAATTTCAATTTTAAGATGGATACAGATATGAGGCTGTATACTGGTAAAGAATTGTGGAATGGTAATGTGTACCATCGAAAGTTGCCAGGCATTAACGTTCCATGCAGAGAAGACATACCATGTATCTCAGAAGGTACGTGTCTAGATTTTATTCCATGTACAGAGAAAAACTCATGTGATAGTCTATGTACAGAATTAAAACAGCCTATGTGGAAAACATTATTTCCATCTACTAGCGGCGAAGTGTCAAAGTCATATGCAAATCTAAATGAGTTTAGAGAAGATGTACATTTTTATAATCAAACTAAATTTTTAGGAAAGCGATTTGAAGAAGATGGTAATACTTTGACTACTCTTGAACTGACACCAAACTTTAAAATCAAGTCTACTAGCATCGCTGCTACAGGTGCAATTGACCTTTCTATCAAGGAAGGATGGCCTCAGATTAATTTGGGTGAACAATTTAGAGGAGCAAAACCACCAATTATTGTAGAATCATTGACTGAGAATACAAAGAAATCTGTAAAATTGGAATTTGAAAATGATCGCATTTTTCCAAACCCTTTTAAAGATAAAATTCATATATCTGTGGACCAGTCTCAAGATGGGCCACTAACAATTCTACTCTTTGATGTTTTAGGGAAACCAGTTTCTACTATTTATAATAACCCCAAACATTTATACGGCCAAGAACTGATTTATTGGAATGCAGCAAACTGCCCAGCTGGTACATACTACGTTCGCATTGAAAAACCAGATGGCATTAAAACAATCAAAGTCATTAAGTCTGAATAAACTTTAATAAGACCAATTTAAATAAAACAAAGCCTGAAAATTCAATTGAAAATTTCAGGCTTTATTTTTTATGCGCGTATTAAAAAAATATGCTTATTACGATTTTTCAGCCAACTGCTTACGCAATTCTTTTTTTAGAATTTTTCCAGTAGCACTCATCGGTAGAGCAGCTATAAATTCAATTTCGCGTGGATATTTATAGGCAGCAATATTTTCTTTGCAATAAGCTTGTAAGTCTTCTGCTGATATGGATTGGCCTTCTTCTAATACGACGTAAGCTTTGATTTCTTCACCCATTTTTTCATCAGGAATTCCGATAACGGCAACAAGAGAAACTGCGTCATGTTTGATCATCATTTCTTCAACTTCTCTTGGGTAGACATTTAAGCCTCCTCTGATGATCATGTCTTTAGTTCTGTCTACGATGAAATAATAACCATCCTCATCCTTGATTGCAACATCGCCAGAATGTAACCATCCATTAACTAAGGTTTTGGCATTGGCTTCAGGCTTTTTATAATAACCTTTCATGACGTTATGGCCTCTATATAACAACTCACCTCTATCACCAACTGGAACTTCGTTGCCTTGATCATCGACCAATTTTACCTCGACTCCCCATACAGGAGTTCCTACAGATCCAGCCTTTATTTCTTTATTCAAATGGTTAAATGTGACAACTGGAGAACCTTCAGACATGCCATATCCTTCTAAGACTGGTACCTTAAATCTAGCTTCAAAATCATGCAAGACTTGTACAGGTAATGCTGCCCCTCCTGACATGCCTAGTCGAAGATTATTAGCGATGCTTTCATAATCAAATTTGTCTTCTTTATAGTTTAATAAGCCCCAATACATTGTAGGCACACCTGCGAATAAAGTGACCTTATGTTTTTGCATTAAACCAAAGACAGTCTCCGCTTCAAATCGTGGCAATAATATACTATGCGTCCCTCTATAAATACCTGCATTCATTAAACACGTCATTGCAAATATGTGGAATAGAGGCAACACAATAAGTGAGGTATCTTCTGAAGACATATTACCGAGATCAGCTGCAAGAACAGCATTTAGCATTAAGTTAGAGTGTGTTAACTCAGCTCCTTTTGGCCTACCTGTTGTTCCAGATGTGTATATGATTACCGCTGTGTCTTCTGCACTCGTTTGTGCTGTCTCCGTAGTTGGTGCTTGACCAGCCATTAGTGAACCCAAGGTATGTGTCCCTTCAATAGGAGAAGGGTCAGTTGGCTTAGCAGTGATCATGTAAAAATGTTTACAGGTATCGACTTTTTGGAAAGCCGCATATCCCATCTCTCCCATAGGCAAATCAGGTGTCCCTTGAAAACAAAAATATGCTTTAGCATCACTATCCGTCAAGTGATATTCTATCTCATCCGTTTTTAGCAACACACTAAGTGGGACCACAGTAGCTCCAGCTTTTAATATCCCAAAATAGATCATTGGAAAATAAGGAAGATTAAAACAACTTAAGCCTACTTTATCTCCATGACCAATTCCTGCAGCCTTCAAACCATTTGCGATTTGATTTGCAGCACCATTGACTTGAGCAAAGTTTAATGTCGTGTCCCCAAATGTAAATGCTGCTTTACCTGCATGTCTTTTTGCAGAGTCTTCTAGTACGACAGATAGATTTAACATGTAATATTTTTTCAGTGAATAATGAGCACGTAATGTAAATGAAATTTTCAAACTCACTAACCATGAAGTTGCTTTTTCTCTTTTAAAAATGTTAACTATTGTGTGCAAAGAGCAATAAAGGCATGGAAAGTAGCCGTTGGGTTTACCTCAAAACCTTCAGATACAAGCTAAATTCCAGATCAACCAATGTTGAGAAATAGTATGTGGGTATTGTTCCATTAAATGGATTTTGCTATCAGTTGTATTTAACAAAAAAAATAACAGTTTAAACTGAAGATTTAGTTAGACTTTTATTTTTTAACTATTTACTGTTCTTAAGCAAGCACTAACAAATTTCCTCAAAAATATTCTTCTTAATTGACGGCCACTCATCTTTTAAAATACTGAAGTAAACTGTGTCTCTTCTAAATCCATCTTCCATTACTGTATGGCTTCGCAATGTGCCTTCTTGTGTTGCTCCGATTTTTAACATGGCCTTTTGAGATTGAAGGTTTCTTGCATCCGTTTTTAATTCAACTCGCCTCATCCCCAATGTGTCAAATGCGTAGCCAATCATTAATCGTTTTTGCTCTTTGTTTAAGCCCGTACCTTGGAAATCTTTTCCTATCCAAGTCGCTCCGATTTCTAGTCGCTCATTATCATTAGAAATATTCAGATAACTGGTGCTTCCAGAATATTCTTGAGCCTTTTTATCAAAACTAATAAAAGGGAATCGACTGCCTTCTAAGCGCTGCCGAATAGCTTGATCTATATACGCTTTGAGTTTATCTTCACTATTTACCTGCTGGGGTGAGTATTGAAGTAGTTTTTCATTGCGAATGGCGATGGGTAGAAGATTGTTGTAGTCATCTGCGATAAGAGGTCTTAGTTTAATTCTGTCATTTTCTAAGATAATATCTACAGAGGTATCAAAACTTGTTGCCATAACATTCGTTTATTGTATTTTACGCTTTCTAAACATAAATATAGTTAATGAGTAATCAACAAGTAAGATTAAAAGAAAGACCAATTGGAATGACATCAGCTTCAACATGGGAGATGACAACTGACGAAATACCAGAACCAGGTGCCGGTGAGTTTTTGTGTAAGATAGAATACGTCTCACTGGATCCGGCCATGAGAGGCTGGATCAATGATGTTCGATCATATATCCCTCCAGTCGGACTTGGTGAAGTGATGCGAGCTGGTACGTGCGGAACGGTTGTAAAAAGTAATCACCCAGATTACAAAGAAGGGGACTTTGTTGTTGGGAGTTTAGGTGTACAACAGTATGCTGTATCTGATGGAAAATTTTGCTACAAATCAGACACATTTGGTTTGCCTAAAGAGAAGTTTTTAGGCGTGCTTGGAATGCCTGGATTTACAGCTTATTTCGGTTTGCTTGACATCACGAATCCACAAGAAGGAGAGACATTGGTTGTCTCAGGTGCCGCAGGCGCGGTAGGTAGTGTCGTTGGACAAATTGGCAAAATCAAAGGTTGTAAAGTTATCGGTATCGCAGGTGGACCTGAGAAATGCGCGACCGTTGTCAATGACTATGGCTTTGATGCTTGTATTGATTATAAGAATGATAATGTACCACAAGCATTAAAAGAACATTGCCCAAAAGGGATTGACATCTATTTCGACAATGTGGGTGGTGATATTTTAGATCACTGTTTAGCTAAATTGCGTTTTAAAGGAAGAGTATCACTGTGTGGAGCTATTTCACAATATAATTCTGAGACAGGTCCAGTTGGTCCTAAAAATTATTTGTCCATATTGGTGAACAGTGCAAAAATGGAAGGATTTATTGTCATGAATTACCAAGACAGATACATGGAAGCAGCTAAGCAATTAGGCGAGTGGATGATGTCTGGTCAGTTGAAATCCAAAGAAACAGTTATTGAAGGAATAGATACTTTTCCAGATACATTTAATAGACTATTTACTGGAAACAAATTAGGTAAACTTGTTATAAAGGCTTAAGCCTCTGAATAAGTAGAATGTACTAGTCTAAAGGGGCATCAGTTACACTTTAAAAGGAAAAATGATAATTTATCACCTACGGCTTGTCGTAACTTGCTATAACTGGAATAAGATGATAGTACAAATCGTCATTCGTCGTTAAAATCGATTCATTCGTACCAAAAGTTGCATTTCAACCAATGGTAGTCTTAATTTTACAAAATCAACAAAACACTTAAATATTCTTATGAAACAATTATTTACGTTAACACTTGTCTTTTTACTGAATTTTTCAGCGGTCAACTATCTCGTTGGTCAAAATGTCGATGAAATCATTGATACTTACCTAGAAACTATCGGAGGAGTTGAAAAATTGGCGTCAATTAAAAGTATGAAGATGAAAGGAAAAGCAAATTCCTTTGGAATGGATTTTCCAATAACAGTCATCTCTTCTGCACCGAATAAAATGAAAATGGTGATCGAGTTTCAAGGCAAAGAAATAACACAAATGGCCTTTGATGGAGAAACTGCTTGGACGACAAATTTTATGACTATGGAGGCAGAAAAAATGACTTCAGAACAGACAAAAATCTTTAAAGAAACATCTGATTTTCCTGATGCTTTTTTGAATTATAAAGATAAAGGCTATGTAGCTACTTTGGAAGGCGAAGAAGACATCGAAGGTGTGCCATGCTTTAAAGTAAAATTGAACAAAGGAACAATTACAGTAGATGATAAAGAAGAGACTATGCAGTCAATTTATTATTTTGATAAAGAGACATACGTACCTATTATGACAGAAGAGTTTGCTTTGGTAGGAGAGATGAAAGGTAAGTCAACTCAATCATTTTTTAGTGATTATGACGAAGTTGATGGTCTTGTTTTTCCATACACCATGTCTCAAAAAATAGATGGACAAACGATGATGGAAGGAACATTTGAGACTGTTGAAATAAACCTAGAAGTCGAAGATGGTGCATTTGCATTTCCAGAAAAATAACAATTAGTAATTTAGAAGCAGTTGAAGCCCTTGCTCGTGCGAGGGCTTCTTTTAATTAATCTGAATTTTTAATACATGAATCAACTGACAAAAAAATCTATATTCTTTTTATTTTCTTTCTTACTTATATCACTTTTTGAAAGCGCAACAATAGCACAAACCACAATCAAAGGTGATGCACTCTTTGGTTCCATGAGAGCAAGACATCTCGGTCCTGCATTGATGAGTGGGAGAGTGACAGACATGGAGTCTCACCCTACAGATTCTAAAATAATTTATACCGGTACTGCTGGTGGCGGTGTTTGGAAATCTGTGGATGGAGGTGTAACATTTAATTCAATTTTTGATGACTATTGCCAATCAATTGGTGTTGTCAGTCTAGACCCAAGTGATCCAGATAACACTATTTGGGTAGGTACTGGAGAAGTTTGGACAAGGAATAGTGTATCCATAGGAGATGGTATTTTTAAATCTAATGATGGTGGAAAGTCCTGGAAGAAAATGGGACTTGACAAATCAGATAGAATTTCAAGTATCCAAATCAACCCCAATAATTCTAACGAAATTTATGTAGGTGTCGTTGGCGCTCTATGGGGAGATAGTGAGGAAAGAGGTGTTTACAAAACACAAGATGGTGGCGAGACTTGGGAAAAAATATTTTACATCAATGAATCCACAGGTTGTTCAGAGCTAGTCATAGATCCCAGTAATCCCAATACACTTTATGCAGCTATGTGGGAGTTTAGACGTACAGCTTATTCATTTAATTCTGGCGGAGATAATAGTGCCTTATATAAATCTACTGATGGTGGTGCCAATTGGCGCAAGATCCACAATGGATATCCGTCAGGTAGTCTAGGTCGAATTGCCGTAGCAATGGCACCTTCAGAAACAAACATTCTCTATAGTGTGATTGAAGCTGAAGATAAAGACAAGGGTGGTATGTATAGATCCACAGATGGAGGAGAATCTTGGACTCAAAAAAATAGTGATTTCGAATTAACTGTTAGACCGTTTTACTTTTCAAAGCTTGCAGTCCATCCATCAAATCCAGATATGGTAGCTAAAGCTGGCTATTTCGGGGCCATCAGTGAAGATGCTGGGGAAACCATAAGGCCTATAGGAAGTGGTGTGCATCCGGACATCCATGATTTTAGCTTTGACCCTAATGATTCAAATCGGATGTACCTTGGTTGCGATGGTGGCGTTTATCGAAGTTATGATGGTGGTACTGTATGGGAGATGGTTAAAGGATTGCCACTCTCTCAGTTTTATCATGTCACCGTAGATAATGAAACGCCATTTAATGTCTATGGTGGATTGCAAGACAACGGTTCGTGGATCGGTCCATCAGCAAGTAATGCTGGGATTGAAGCGGGTGACTGGAAAAGTGTTGGATATGGTGATGGCTTTAGAGTTTATCCACATCCGACTAATTCTAATACAGTGTATTCAGAAATGCAAGGGGCAGAGATGATATGGAAAGTGGATGTAGAAAAAGTTCAGTCGAGAACGATTCAGCCGTTTGCAGAAGAGGGGGATCCAAAACTTAGATTTAATTGGAATACACCTATTACCACAAGCCTTCATCATCCAGACAGATTATACGTCGGTAGCCAATTTGTACATAAATCAGATGATCAAGGACAAAGCTGGCAGAAAATTTCTGGAGACCTGACGACCAATGATCCTTCAAAGCAACAACAAGAGGATAGTGGTGGTTTGTCAAAAGACAATTCTGGTGCAGAAAACCATTGTACTGTTTTTACCATAGCCGAATCCCCAATCAACGATCAAACAATTTGGGTAGGTACGGATGATGGTAATGTCCAGCTTACAAAAAATGGTGGCAGCAGTTGGACAGATCTGACAGGAAACATTCCTGATCTGCCTAAGAATACATGGTGTTACCACATTGAAGCTTCTGTGCATGACATCAATACCGCCTATGCTGTTTTCGATGGACACACACAGAATGATATGAACCCATACGTGTATAAAACGACTGATGCTGGTGCTAGTTGGACTTCAATAACAACAGATGACATTGAGGTCTTTGCAAGATCAATCCAAGAGGATTTTGTAAATCCTAATCTTTTATATTTAGGTACTGAGTTTGGACTATATGTCACTATTGATGGTGGTAAGAATTGGTCAAAATTCACTAACAATATGCCGAGTGTCGCTGTACATCATGTCACCTTACACCCAAGAGATCATTCCTTAGTTATGGGGACTCATGGTAGGGGAGTCATTATCATAGACGATGTCAGGCCATTGCGACAATTGACAACTGAGGTAATGGATGAAACCGTTCACTTTTTTGATTTGGGACCTCATGTCATGAAAGAAAATGGCAATGGTGGAGGATCAATGATAGGAGGCTTTGGAGGCACTGCTACATATGGAGAATTTGTAGGACAAAACCCAAACAGCATGGCGCAGATTGTCTATTTTATGAAGAAGAGACACACATTCGGTAAAATGAAATTGCAGCTATATGATGACCAAGGAAATCATATCGTAGACTTGCCAGCTGGCAAACAAAAAGGCATCAATAGCGTACAGTGGAATATGCGTACAGAGAGACCTCAATTAGCTGCTGCTAAGACCATATCACGTGGAGGGTTTTCTTCGCCGCTCGCTGCACCTGGTGTTTATACTGTAAAGTTGACGAAGGGCAAAGAAGTGTACGAATCAACCATAGAATTACAATACGATCCAGAATCTATCTATTCAGATCAGGACAGAGACATTGCTTTTGAGAAAACACAAAAGCTCTTTCATATGAATGAAGACTTAGCCTACCTGATAGGTAAAGCTGATGCCATATACGCAGCCGCAAAAGAGCAGGAGTCAGCTTCTGATTCTAAATTGAAAAGTTTATCTCAAGAATTGATGAAGTCAATAGATGCATATAAATTAGATAAAGTCATCACGACAGGAGATAATTATGTCGGTGCTGCCGAACCACAACTCCGTGAGAATATGGCAGATTTATTTAGTGAAGTTTCAGGTCAAATTGGACCTCCTTCTGCTGCACAATTGAATAATCTTGTGTTATTAGAGAAAGGTCTAAGCAAAGCACATGAAGAATTTAAGGCTATTGATAAGACTTTTCAAAAATGGAATAAGTTAATGTCAAAACAAGGATTTGAAGAAATGGTGCTCAAAACCAAAGAAGAGTTTCTCTCAGAAGATTAGTCGTAAATTATAGTTGAGATAAGAGTTCTAGCATATAAGAGCACATTGTTTAATAAATACAGCAGCTATGGAGTAGGTCCATAGTTGCTTTTTTTTGCATCCATGATACATAGGGTGACCGCATCAAAAATAGATTATAACATAGATGCAGTAATCAAGACGCTACATAAGATTGCATTTGTATAATGATGTTTTGTAAACATATATAGACTATTCAGCTACGACTTGCGTTTCAATAATGACATAAATTTGAATAGATAACTATATTTGTTAATGTGTTATGTTAAGATAATGTTTTACTTATCGTTAATAAGACACATAATCAAGGACTCATTATCTAAAAATTCAACTATCTTTCGCTCTATAGTTGACTTAAAATATATGCAATTGCAAAAAATTCTACTATTCTGTTTTGTGATCTTCAGTTGCTTGACCATCAAAGCACAAGATGTTCACTATTCATATTTTGAGATGTCCCCGCTGACATTCAATCCAGCACAGACTGGTGCATTTAGTGGCACGCTGAGACTAAGTGGACATTTTAGAGGACAATGGTTGGGTTCTGGTAATTATAAAACGCCAGCATTTTCTGTTGATGCACCTGTCATTCAAGGATTTCGAGATAATGATTGGATAGGAGGTGGTATAAATTTTTATTCTGATACAGCTGGTCCAGCAGGTTTGAAAACAACTGGAGGTGGATTAAATGCAGCCTATCACTTTGGATTTGATAAGAACTATAGTCAAGTGTTTTCCATTGGAATTAAATATGGACGTATATCCAGATCAGTAAATAATTTTCAAGAACTTCAGGTAAGAAACGATGACCTTACAGATATTATAGATTTTCGCGCTGATGCATCTAGTGTCATAAGTGCGTTTAATCCTAATGCAGAATTGGGGTTCGATGGAGGGGCTGCTGCTGATTATGGGATTGGATTTTTATACAAAAATACGCCTGACAAGAAATCAAGTTATGAAATGGGTTTTTCTGTTGACCACATTACTTCGCCAAATGCTAGTTTTGCTCAACAAAATCGAGGCCAAGGTGGAAATAACCCCATGCTGCCAGAAGGGTGTGATATAGATCCAACTGCACCTGAATGCAGATTAGGTACGTTTGAAACTCAAGAAAATAGAAACATCAGATTTACTGGAACAGCAGGTATGACAAATTACATCAATGACAAATTCAGATTGTCACCAGGAGCGATGATCCAGTTTACACAACAAGGATTTGAAGCTCAAGCTCATGCCATTGCTGGATATCTTATCAATCCCGAAAAAGGCGTTGTCCTAAATGGTGGACTTGGTGTTAGAGCAATAGGCCTAGCTGACTTACAGCTGTTTTTTGGTGTTGAAATGAAAGACATTAAAGTAGGAGCAGCGTTTGATCTGGGCGTTTTAGGCTTTCAGCAAGCACCAGGATTTCAGAATGCCTTCGAAATAGGAGCCCAATACATAATCAAAATTTATAAAGATCCCGATGTGGATCCTGTCATTTTCTGTCCAAGATTTTAATTCGTGTTTATGAAAACTGTTCATTCAATTACAGTTGTTTTTGTTCTCTTATTGATGTTTGGACTTAGTGGTTATAGTCAACCATTGACGGAAGTACCTTACAATAAAATGTTAGAGACTGCCGATCGCATGATGAAGTTGAGAGACTACTACAATGCCGAAGATTGGTACAATCAAGCTTATAGAGAATCTAAAGATCCCAATATTGCTGCACAACTTGGTTACCTAAGTTACATTCTTAGAAACTATGATGCTGCTATAAAAAGATATAAGCGTCTTTTAGATAGAGATGATGATAACATTTTCATTGATGAACGATATTACTATGGCATGTCACTACGTGCAATGGGACAGTATAATGAGGCTTTTACGGAGCTGCAGAGGTTTGTAGAATTCTCTAGTGAAGAAGAGATGAAGCCTTATGCAAAATTGGCAATGGAATCTATGAAGAAGGCAGGGGAAGTTCCAGAAAATGTGGAGACTGCTATTCAATTTTTAGAAAATGACATTAATTCGGCTTTTGTAGAATATTCGCCGAGATTGTTTTCTAATGGAGATTTATACTTTTCAGCGATTCCTGCTAGAAAAGTGGTTGACGCCTCAGGTGGTAATGATGACCAATATTCCAAAATTTTCTACAGCAAGCGTAACGAAAATGGAGCTTATGAAAAACCAGAAGAGCTAGAAAAGGAGATAAACAGACCTGGGTATCATACAGGAAATGTAAGTTTTACTCCCGATGGGAAACTGATGTATTTTACACGTTCACAACTTGACGGGAATGATTTGGACAGATCAGAATTGTATTACAGTAAATATGATGGTGAAGAGTGGTCGCCAGCATATCAAGTGACAAGTTTAAGTGGAGATTTTATACTGACACATCCCGTTGTCGGAGAATTGTTTGGTGATGAAGTATTATTTTTCACCTCCGATATGGAAGGTGGTGAAGGTGGTCTTGATCTCTATTATTCTACGTTTCAAGGAGAAAATGATTTTAGCGCTCCAGTCAATTTGGGTAATGTTATAAATACGCCATACGATGAAGTCACGCCCTATTATCGAGATGGTAGCTTATATTTTAGTTCAGATGGACATTTTGGATTAGGAGGCTATGATATTTTTAAAGCCGACTGGGATGGGAAAGTCTGGAGTGAACCAGTAAATATGGGCCACACATACAATACTACATTTGATGATTTGAATATCTCGTTTAGTCCTGCTGGTAACTTTGGTTATTTAGTTTCAAATAGACCAGACGAGAAGAAGAAAAACATGAAAAGTAAAACGTGCTGTGACGATATTTATCAATTCAATATTAGAGACATCATCATTGATCTGAATACAATCGTTTCTGATAATAATGGGCCTTTGAATGGTGCGACAGTATCATTGATAGATAAGTCTGGAATTAGATCAAAAGAATCAAAAGAAGAACCAGAAACTAATGAATTTGGTTTCATCTTAGATCAAGATAGGTCGTACAAAGTATACATCAATAAAGAGGGCTATTATCCTGACAGTTTAGAATTTAATACGTTAGGTATTTTAGATGACTTTACAATCACTAAAGAAGTTGAGTTAAGACCTATTCCAGTTGAAGTGTCAGAGCCAGAGCCAGAATTCGAAACATTGACCATAAACGAACCCATCAGATTGAATAAGATTTATTATGATTTTGATAAATGGGACATTCTGCCAGAAGCAGAAATCGATCTCAATATTATTAAAGATTTAATGGATCAATATCCAGATATGGTTATTGAATTGTCTTCACATACAGATATACGTGGTCCTGCGCGATACAATCAAAATTTATCACAGCAGAGAGCACAATCAGCTAAAGATTGGTTGGTGCAACGAGGCATTGTAGAAAATAGAATACAAGCAGTAGGTTATGGAGAAGAAAGAATTGCAAATCAATGTAAGCAAGGTACAAGGTGTTCTGAAGAAGATCATCGTTTCAATAGACGGACGGAATTTAAAATTATAGAAGGGCCTACAGAGATTCAAATAACCAAAGAAATTTTAAAGGGCGCGACTAGACAAGGAGAATAAATCTTTACATTATGAAAAGAGCCGTTCTCTATATCGGCAATGTACAGACGTATTCTTGTGTTGTAATGCTAATTATGGTTATGCTCTGCACATCTTGCCTAAAAAATGAGTTGCTTGGCATCAATCAATCAGTCCGATTAGAAAACATCTATTTCGAGTATGACAAATGGGAAATCCTGCCAGAGGCAGAGAAAGATCTATTTGACTTGAAAGAATTATTGGTACAGAATCCAACAGTGGTAATAGAGATTTCTTCACATACTGATACAAGAGGTGCTTCAAAATATAATCAACAACTTTCTCAAGAAAGAGCAGATGCAACCAAACACTGGCTCGTCAATGCCGGTATCCCTGAACAAAGAATAGTGTCAATAGGATATGGTGAAGAGAAACTAATTAATAATTGCCAACAAAGGGTTAATTGCTCTGAAGAACAACATGCATTCAACAGAAGAACAGAATTTAAAATAATTGAAGGTCCACAAGAAATTGAAATAAGTAATTCAATTTTCAACCAAAATGCTAACTAACAGATGTCAAAATTTATGTCAGTAATAGACTATTCAACTAGAACGAATACATTGTCAATTTCGGTAATACTACTTTCAGTCGCCATCTTAGTTTCTGCTTGTTCAGCCACGAAAAAGGTAGCCGAGGTAGTAGAGAGTAGTCCTTCCAAAATGCCTGTACTAACATTTGATCTAGATACAATTGATTTAGGAGATTTAGTGGAAGGTGAGAAGCGTACCATGGCATATACCTTTAAAAATACAGGAACGGACACCTTACAAATAGATTTAGCTACTGCATGCAAGTGTACTGATTTGCGTTGGACCCAAGATGCCATTCCTCCAGGTGGTAGAGGCACTATTGAAGTTGAATTCGATAGTACTAACTTTAGTGGCAATGTCAAAAAAACCATAGACGTAATCGCGAATACAGAACCATTGGTGACCGAAGTATTTTTTACGGCCTTGGTAGTGAAAAAGCAATAGGTAAAGTAAGATAGAGGCATAGACTATATTTTTGTGTATATGAAATTTAAATTGACAATTATTATTAGCGTTCTAATGCTAAGTGTGTCATTTGGGCAAGCTAGTAAATACGATTCTTTAATTAGCGATCTCTCTAAAATGAGGTCAGAGCTTATTGAAGAGAATAAAACAGGTTTCGCTAATCTGGGTAGAATTACAAAAAAGTGGCCAAAGGATGTTTTAGAGTCGTCCGACTTTAAAGCTATGATAAATCAAATTATAGTTTCAAAGCAGTATTTCAATAATCGAGATGAAACACTCCTGTCTTTTATTGATAAGTACTGGCCACATATGAACACAAAAGATCTACTTGATGTATCTGATTTGGCAATCATAGAAGAAAATAGTGAGTTGATAGAATTAATTTTAGAAGGAATTTTGAAACCAAATTATCCTTTTGCTTTAAATAGAGATCTTGATGTACTTAGTGAATTTGTCTTTTACGATATTGCCTCAAATAACAGGGTGGGTGAGATTGGAGCTGGATTTGGGACATTCGCTTTCTTAATTTCAATGATTTATAAAGACGTGAAATTATCTATCAATGAGTTGAATGAAGATGCTCTTGATTATGTTCAAACAAAATTTGAAAAAAATGGAAGGTTCATAAACTTAGAAAATGTTGAATTTGTAAAAGGTGATATTGATGAAGTAAACTTTGAAGACAATAATTACGATAAAATAATTTGTCGAAATACGTTTCACCACTTCCAGAAAAAAAAGGACATGCTTAAGTCAATTAAAAAAGTATTAAAAAAGGATGGAGAACTTTTACTTTTAGAACAAGACAATACGCTTAAACAAGCTCCAGGTGTTGACCGAATCACTTTTACCCCAAATCAACTATTAAATACTTGTAATGAAGCGATTTCATTAAAGAAGATTATTAAATTGATGAAAAGGAATGGATTCAAATTAGAAGAACAGGAAAAAAATGGGGAGAGATATTATTTATTGAGATTTAGCCTGATAAAGTAGCAAGAAATGAAAGACATTCTACTCAAAGATGCGATCGGACAGAGAAATAGTATCAAGAGCGGTGAGATCAAGGCAACAGAATTAGTCCAAGCTAGCATTGACGCCATCGAACAATTTAATCCATCCATCAATGCTGTCATCAATAAACTATACGATAGAGCTCATCTTCAATTAGATACATTAGATAAGACAGCTCCTTTTTATGGTGTCCCGATTTTACTAAAAGATGGAATTGCTTGTGTGAAAGGAGAGACATTTAGCAATGGTTCCAATATGCTGAAATCTTATGTAGCAGAATACGATAGTGAGTTGGTCAAGAGATTGGAAAAAGCAGGTTTTATTATTGTTGGAAAAACCAATATGCCAGAATTTGGACTACTGCCTACCACAGAACCACAGGCATTTGGACCAACTAAAAATCCTTGGAATTTATCCAAAACAGCAGGTGGATCTAGTGGAGGTTCTGCAGCCGCAGTTGCTGCACGATTAGTCGCGGTTGCACATGGCAATGATGGGGGAGGTTCCATACGGATTCCATCATCATGTTGCGGATTGTTTGGTTTGAAACCATCAAGAGGAAGGATTCCGCTAGCACCATTGTCTTCATTAGTTGGGGGGTTGGTTGAAGAACATGTGCTGACAAGATCAGTTAGAGATTCTGCTGCTATCCTGGACATACTTTCTGTTGATGATCCATATTCATTTCACAAAGCACCATATTTTGTTGGTTCTTATGCGGATAAGATTAACCATAAACCTGAAGCTCTCCACATTGGCTATAGTTTGACTACACCTTTTGGAAGTCCGATAGCGCAGGATTGTCAAGACGCTGTCATGAAAACTGTAGAGATGTGTAAATCATTGGGACATAGGGTAGAGCAAAAGGACTTAGATATTCCATTCACCGGAAAAGAACTGGGTGAATTGTTTAACGTTCTATGGTCTGTCGGTGCGACAACAGCATTGGCTATTTTTGAAGATAAGACTGGCCAATTACCTCCCGGCCATCTTGTTGAACCATTATCACTTGCCTTATACAAAAACGCAAAAAAAGTGACTGGTCCTCAATACGAGCTTACATTGCAGAAAATGCACAAGATAGCGCGAGCAATACAGAAATTCTGTGGTCAGTTTGATTTGTGGATAAATGGATCTTTGGCACAAGCTCCTGTAGATTTAGGAGTGATGAAGCAAGATTCGAAGCAACCAATGAAACCATTTGGATTAGCTTCTGAATTTGCGCCAATGACAGCACTTTTTAATGTTTCAGGCCAACCTGCTGCATCTGTTCCTGTTCATTGGAATACACAAGGACTTCCTATAGGAGTACAGATTGCCGGTAATAATGGAGATGAATTCACCATCCTGCAATTATCCGCGCAGTTAGAAAAGCTAGTAAATTGGGAGCAAAAACTGCCGTCATTGATAGAATTTTAAAACTTAAAGAGCTGGTTTGTGTTACTACATATAAGTGTTCTTATTATGTAGATGCAATCTAAATAAGAACTCTGAGTAAGTAGTCAGTTAAGTGCTAAATTCATATGTAAATTCTTTATACATTTGCGGTGTTTTTGAAGACCTATTCAATGATAAATAGACAAAATCGCTACAGAATTATATCCCTTGTAATGCTAGTTCTAGTAGCTGAAATCGCCTCCGCTCAGTCCAGTGGTTCTGGCTCTCAAATTACGACCTATATTATAGCAGCAGTTGCTCTGGTCTTGGTTTTATTTGCTATACTTTCCATCAGTGATAATCTGATGCATGTTGAAGCCAAACGACTCGGCTCTGATACTACGAAAAATAATTTCTCGCTTTTCCCAAAATTATCAGAATTGCTTGGAGGTTCTAACCCCGCATATGTTTCAGATCAACCAGTCCATAAGTTGAGTAAAGGTCACACCATCAAATTGGCTGGAGCGGCAAATAAAGAGATCAAATCTGATGTTAGAGCTAAAACCTTTGCTGTAAAGCCTACTAATTTTAGAGGCCTTGCACCAATTCCAAGAATGTTGGTTGAAGTTGGAGATGAAGTGAAAGCAGGACAACCACTTTTTGAAGATAAAAAAGACAATAGAGTAAAATACGTTTCACCCGTAAGTGGTGAGGTTGTTGAAGTAAGAAGAGGAGCCAAAAGATCAATTACCAACGTAGTAGTTTTAGCGGATCGAGAAGTGTCATACATAACACATGATGTTCCTGCATTAGAGTCAATGTCACGTGAACAGTTGGTTGAGTTTATGTTGAGCTCTGGAGCTTGGACTTTATTGAATGAACGTCCATATGACGTTTTACCAAATCCAGACGTCATTCCAGCGAATATCTTCATAAGTACATTTGATACAGCACCTTTAGCTCCAGATTTAAGTTTCATCGCTCACGGAAAGGGAGCTGCTATTCAGAAAGGAATCGATGTCCTTTCAAAATTAACATCTGGCAATGTACATGTCTCGTTGAATGCTTCAAGTGAAGATGCACCACCTGTAGAATTTACAGGTATTGAAGGTGCCAATTTGCATTGGTTTAGTGGCAAGCATCCAGCAGGTAATGTAGGTGTACAAATACATCACATTGCTCCAATCAAAGCTACAGACAAAGTTTGGACGCTTACAGTAGAGTCATTAATTACTTTAGGCGAATTGTTTCAGTCTGGTCAATTCAAAGCAGATAGACTTATCGCCTTAACTGGTTCAGAATTTGAAAATCCATCTTATATAAAGACCTACCAAGGAGCTAATATCGGAGATTTAATAGGTGCCAATCTCAAAGAAGGAAAATCAAGAGTTATAGCAGGAGATGTGTTGTCTGGTGCTCAAGTAAGTAAGGAAGATTTCCTTAATCACACAGACAATCAAATTACAGCAATACCCGAAGGGGACGATTACGAATTATTTGGATGGTTATTTCCAGTTACACCAAGACCGAGTGTTTCAAAGACCTTTCCTAACTTTTTATTCAAAAATCATGAGTTTGAGCCAAGCACAAATACTCATGGTGAAAAAAGAGCATTCGTAATTACAGGTCAGTACGAATCTATCATGCCGATGGATATTCATGTGATGCAATTGATGAAAGCGATCATGGCTAATGATTACGAACGCATGGAAGGATTAGGAATAACAGAATTATCAGAAGAAGATGTCGCGCTATGCGAGTTTGCATGTACGTCTAAGCAACCACTGCAAAAGATATTACGAGAAGGCTTAGAAATGATGCGAGAGCAAGGATAGTCTAACATTAAAAAACAAGAATGGGTTTAATTGACTTTTTCGAAAAAATAGAGCACAAAGAAGCAAAGACTACAAGAGCCAAAATTGGCAAAACTGCTGTCGATGCTGTGTTTACATTTTTATATTCACCGAAGAGCACCACAGCTGGAGGCGTTCATATCAGAGATGGTATGGATTTGAAACGCACAATGTTTCAAGTGATGATTGCCTTACAATTGTGTTTAATTTTTGGAACGTATAACATTGGCCATCAGCATTTTGTTGCGTTGGGCCAATACACGGGATTTATAGAAGGATTCCATTTAAAGCTAGTACATGGCCTTATTAAAATTTTACCAATCTTTCTGGTTGTTCATGCAGTTGGATTAGGAATTGAAATATTCTTTGCAGCCAAGAAGGGGCATGCTGTAGAAGAAGGCTTCCTCGTTTCTGGTCCTCTCATAACTTTAATTATGCCGCCGGATATCCCTTTATGGATGCTGGCTGTCGCTGTGGCTTTTGCAGTGATTATTGGTAAAGAAGCATTTGGAGGTACCGGCATGAATATTTGGAATGTGGCATTGCTTGCACGAGTTTTTATTTTCTTCGCTTATCCTACCACTATTTCAGGAGATAATGTTTGGGTGTCAGGTTTTGAGAATATTGCAGCAGGAGTCACTACAGAATATGGATGGGTTCACAGTATTTTTAATGGCCTATTTGGATGGATGGGTCTCGATGAATTTACCTCCGGAGGAGCCATTGTAAATGGATTTACAGGAGCAACACCACTTGCGTTAGCCAATCAAGGTGGTTGGGAGGCAGTGACAAGTGTTTACTCACCAGCACAAATGTGGTGGGGTGCGATTCCAGGATCCATAGGGGAGACCAGCAAACCATTGATTTTAGTTGGGATGTTATTTCTCATCGTCAGAGGTATTGCTAGTTGGAGAATCATCGTAGGTGCGTTTTTAGGTGCTTTCCTCATGGGAATGTTATTAAACGCATGGGGTGCCACACCATTTATGACAGTGCCTTGGTACTATCACATGTGGATTGGCAGTATGTTGTTTGCTATCGCATTTATGGCAACAGATCCAGTGACAGCGGCATCTACAAATACAGGTAAATGGATTTATGGTTTTATGATTGGATTTATCGGAATCATTATACGAATTGTGAATCCAGCATATCCAGAAGGCTGGATGTTGGCAATTTTATTCTTAAATACATTTTCAGCATTGATTGATCATTATGTATTTGAGTCAAACATGAAAAAAAGATTAGCCCGTGCATAGTACAAAATCAGTAATCATATTCGGAATCGTCATGTGTGCAATTGTTGCATTTATTCTTGCAGGCATGTACAACTTCTTAAAGCCAATTCACGATACGAATGAAGCGGCTTATAATAAGAAAGCAATTTTATCTGCAGTAGCAGATCATATAGACGGAGATTTCAAAACATTAACTGAAGCTCAAATCCAAGACATTTTCAATAATCAAATCGAACAAGTTGTTATAGATACAGAAGGAGAAGAATATGACGAAGCAGCAGTTGAGTCTTTAGGCTATGTAGGTGGAATGGCTGAGAATGTCGACATGGCAAAAGAGGCAAAGAAACCAGAAGAAGAAAAGGTGTTACCAGTCTTTATTTACACTAAAACTGATGGTAAAAAGTACTACATATTGCACACAAGAGGTAAAGGACTTTGGGATGCCATTTGGGGTAACATCGCCTTTGAAGATGATCTGAACACAATCGCAGGCGTGTCTTTTGATCACGTGACTGAGACGCCAGGACTAGGGGCAGAGATTAAAGATAATGTGGCTTGGGCTAGACAATTCATTGGCAAAAAGATATACGACAAAGACGGAGAGTTTAAATCTGTTTATGTAAGAAAAGGTGGAGCAAAAGATGATGTATATGAAGTAGATGGTATCTCAGGCGCTACCATCACCGCTGATGGAGTTACTGAAATGTTGAAGAGAGGCTTACAATATTATGGACCATTTATAAAAACGGTTAAAGGATAAATTATGGCAGATACTGCAGTAGTAGTTAAGGAAAAAGCTGCTCCGATTAAATTCGGAAAGAAAGAGAAAAAGTTATTAACTGATCCTCTAAATGATAACAATCCTATTACGGTACAGGTACTTGGTATTTGTTCTGCATTGGCTGTAACCACAGGTATGAAAAATGCATTTGTCATGTCAATTGCCGTGATATTTGTATGTATCGGATCCAATGTGATTACATCACTGCTTAGAAATGTTATCCCGTCTCAAGTACGTATGATTGTGCAATTGGTAATTATTGCAACCCTAGTAACAGTAGTGGAGTTAACATTGAAAGCAGTCAGCTTTGAAAGTTATAAGGCCTTATCTGTATTCATAGGATTGATCATCACAAACTGTATCATTATGGGACGATTAGAAGCGTTCGCCTCAGCAAATAGACCATGGGAGTCATTCTTGGATGGACTTGGGAATGGTGTAGGGTATGGACTTATACTTTTGATAGTGGCATTCTTTAGAGAGTTGCTCGGTAGTGGTTCATTATTTGGATTGAAGATAATTGGAAACACACCAGAATATCTGATTAATACAACGGAGAGTTGGTTGTTTGGATGGTATGCGAACAATAACCTGATGGTATTATTTCCGTCTGCAATGTTTGTTATTGGTATAGTGATTTGGGTACACAGAGCATGGAACCCTAGTTTAGTTGACGTCTCTTAAATAGAACTTATGGAACTCGTAAATATATTCATCAAATCTGCCTTTATTGAGAATTTAGCATTGTCTTATTTCTTAGGCATGTGTTCTTATTTGGCAGTATCCAAAACGGTTAAGACGGCATTTGGACTAGGTCTGGCAGTCATATTTGTTTTAGGCATAACCATGCCGATCAACTGGTTGATCAATACTTTTCTTTTAGGAGAAGGTGGCATTTTTCACATGGATCTTACCTTTTTAAGATTGATCTTATTCATTGCAGTTATTGCTTCAATGGTGCAGTTGGTTGAAATGATAGTAGAGAAGTTTTCACCAGCATTATATAATTCTTTAGGAATATTCTTACCGCTTATCACGGTGAACTGTGCCATTCTGGGGGGGTCTTTGTTTATGGTATCCAAAGAATACAATTTTAGTGAGTCTGTTGCCTTTGGTTTAGGTGGCGGATTTGGTTGGTTTTTAGCCATCATAGCTATAGCAGCCATTAGAGAAAAAATTCGATACAGCGCTGTCCCACCTGCTTTGCGTGGATTAGGAATGGCATTTATATTGACAGGTTTAATGGGTATGGCCTTTATGGGCTTAATGGGAATTGATCCCAATGCATTTTAATTGATTTACATTATTACAAAAGATATATGTCTTTAATTATTCCAATTTTAGTTGCAGTATTAGTTTTCGCAGTAGTCATTTTATCATTGATGATGATGCTTATTTATGCGCGAAAGCAATTGGTACCTCAAGGTGCAGTTTCAATTACTGTTAATGGTGATTCAGATAACCCTTTACAGGTGCAACCTGGAGTTACATTATTGTCAGCTTTATCTGAAAAAAGTGTATTCCTGCCTTCAGCTTGTGGCGGTGGCGGTACCTGTGCAATGTGCGAATGTCATGTACACGCGGGTGGGGGAGACGTGCTCCCAACAGAGATGAATCACTTGACAAGAAAAGAAGCAGCAGAAGGTAAGAGATTAGCATGTCAAGTTAAGGTGAGAGAAGACATGGATATCTCTATACCTGAAGAAATATTTGGTATCAAAAAATGGGAATGCGAAGTTGTGTCTAATTACAATGTAGCTTCTTTCATCAAAGAGTTTGTCGTTAAACTTCCTGATGGAGAAATTCTGGATTTTGAATCAGGCGGATATATACAGATTGATGTTCCTGAAGTGGTTGTTGATTTTAAGACGATGGAGATTGATGCTCATCCGGAACACCATGATGATCCAGATAAATTTAGATCTGAGTGGGATAAATTCAAGTTGTGGGATTTGAAAATGACAAACGAAGAGGAGCAATTCCGTGCATACTCAATGGCTAATCACCCAGCTGAAGGAAATATAGTAAAGCTTAATATTAGAATTGCGACACCTCCTTTTGATAGAGCAAAGAACGGATGGATGGATGTCAATCCAGGCGTTTGTTCGTCTTATGTGTTTGGTTTGAAGCCAGGCGATAAGTGTATGATTTCAGGTCCATATGGAGAGTTCTTCATCAAAGACACCAAGAAAGAAATGGTATATATAGGTGGTGGTGCTGGTATGGCACCATTGCGTTCTCATTTATTTCATATGTTTCACACACTAAAAATGACAGATAGAAAAGTCTCTTTCTGGTATGGTGGACGGACGAAACGAGAATTATTTTACATCGAAGAATTCAGAAAGATCGAGCAAGAGTTTCCAAATTTCAGATTCTATGTTGCCTTAGATAATCCACTAGAAGAAGACAACTGGCAAGTAAAGGAAAATATTGATGCTCCAGGCGATGGTTTCAAAGGATACATCATGAGTGTTTGCCATGAGCAATACCTGAAAAATCACCCAGAGCCAGAAGAAATTGAATATTACTTCTGTGGCCCTCCAGCCATGAATGCATCAGTCATTAGAACATTAGATGATCTAGGTGTTCCAGAGGAGAATATTGCCTTCGATGATTTTGGAGGATAAAAAAAAGGGCTTAACTCTTTCTTAAAGGCGTCCCGTCTAAAGAAAGAGTTAAGCCCTTTTGTCCTTGATCGCATTTCGATCCTAGGAAAAAAGCCAGTCTCGCTACTTACCTCCTTGAAGGCGTCCCGTCTCAACAGAAAGGCATGCTCGAAGGCCGCCCCGCCTAAGGGGGAAAGCCATTCTCCTATGCGTTTACTAAGTCATCCCTACCGTTCACTAAGTCATCCCTACCGTTCACTAAGTCATCCCTACCGCTCACTCATCAACACTAAAATTCACAGAATTTTAATTGAAATTTAATCTAGAATTACTTGATCTTGATTAAAACAAAATCTCTGTGTTTGCATCTACTTAAACCTTGAAATACATGAAGCATCTTCTACTAATAGTTCTTAGTTTTTTTTACTTTGATGCAATTCAAGGTCAAGACTTATTGGAAAAAGTCAAGCAAAGAACATTTACAAAGAATCAGATTATCACATCTAATGACTCCCCACTCGCTCAAAAATTTTTAGAGACAAACATAGAAGAATTGGAAATTGTCTCCTTGTTTAATTTTAATACGATTGAATCTGAAAAAAGCAGTGAAATTGAAAAAGCTGTGTCTAATGCTATAGTACTTGAGTTTAATAGCAAAAAGCTGAAAATGTTTTTAGCTAATGAAAACAGGAAAAGCCAATTTTTGTTAAGAGTACCAGTTGATCACACTAATTCTTTCGACTTACTTCTTGAAGAAACGGTGGCCCTATCAAAGGATTTTATTTTAGAAACTAGTGAAGGTGAGCAAATAGAATATGAGGCTCCCGGATCGTTTTATAATGGCATTATTGATGGTATTCCGGAATCATTTGCCACTGTCTCTTTTTCTGAGGACGGTGTAGAAATTATAGCATCAGATGTTTTGGGAAATTATGTCATGACTAAATTGGAAGGAACTGAGAGCGAGTATATCTTATATAATGAAAACAACTTGCAGAACAAAAGAGAATTTAATTGTGGTTTAAATACTGAAGATTTTGCAATACCTGGGAATGCTTTTCAAAATATGCCCACTAATGGACTAAAGTTAAAAGTCCGCGATAATGTAGAAGTCTTTGTAGAAGTGGACTATGATTTATATGCAGATGCTGGATTTAGCATAAGCCAAACGATGGATTTTGTACTTGATTTATTTCGAGGCGCAGTCAGTGTTTTTGAAAAGGAATTCATTTCGCTAAGACTGAACAGAGTTTTGATTTGGACAGCGAATTTTGATCCATTTAATAACATTACAAATTTTGATGACCTGGGTGTTGCTTTAGATAACTGGGCATGCATAGGTCTTGTCGGAGCCGATATTGGACACTACATAGGAGCGACAGGTGGGATAGGTGGCTTAGCAAATGGCGTTGGTGGCTTTTGTGATCTTGTTGATAGTGGCTCCCCTTGTGGGACTGATCCTGAAACGAGTCACTGTGTTTCACTTGGTATGGATACACCATATTTTGAGCCATTTACTCCATCTAGTCTTGGCTTCACTGTACCAAGTTGGGAATTAAATGTCTTTTGTCATGAAATGGGTCATGTCTTTGGATCACCACATACACAGGATTGTGTTTGGAATGGTAACAATACTCAAATTGATGATTGTGGTAATATCTGGGCTGCCAACGGCAATAGTGGTACAACGCCGTGTTTCGATCCTAATAATCCGATTATTCCACAAAATGGAGGTTCTATGATGAGTTTTTGTCATTTAACAAATACAAGTATTAATCTGAGTCTTGGTTTTGGAGTGCAACCTTCAAACCTTATCCGCAATGCCATCTATACGAGTAGCTGCATTGGTAGCTATACAACAGCTTGTCCTGAAATAGAAACTCTGGAAGAAACATATACAAGTAACGAAACATTCGATGCCAGACGTGAAATAATCATTTATGATGGTTTTATTCTTAGTGGTTTTACACCAACGTTCACAGGAGGCGAGAATACCATTATTCATGGCGACTTCGCATGTCCTACTGGTGCAGGGTTCCTCATTACTCTTGATGGCTGTAATTAATTATTCATTTGATAAAATATATCCAAGATGAAATATCTTTTAAGCACTTTAATCATGTTTAGCATTCTGTTGAATAGTCAATTCGCACAAGTTAGGGTAGAAAGCTCAACAGGTAATGTGACAATTGGTGCCTTAACCACATCTTCTCATAAACTGGATTTAAAAGGTGATCTGTTTATTAGTCCTCAATCATCATTTCCCAGTAGTACAATAATTTTTGGAAATGAGTCAGGCGTAGAATTAGGCATTGTGGAATTCAATGATTACACTAATTCAACAAATTTAAATCTGAAATCTAATTTTGGCCATATTCGAATTAATGCTGAAGAAGAAATACAATTCTTAACAAATAGTGGTTCACGCGCTGTAATGAAAACTGATGGCATGTTTTTTCGTGACGATAAATATTTAGGATGGGAAGAAAGCGGAATAAGAAAAGCGTATCTCCAGTACAATGGGCAAGATATGTTTTTAGAGAATGATGAAGTTAATGGAGATATTACACTTGACGCTGGAGGTAAAATCTGGTTTAGTATAAATGATACTGAAAGAATGATATTAAGTGAATTTGGTCATTTGGGGTTAGGTCTTTCACAACCGGGCGAAAAACTGACTATTCATAATGGGAATATAAGTTTGTCAGCAGGATACCGATATGGATTTAAAGAAAATAATATATGGAAAGCGGGAATGGCCTATAATGGGACTGATATGTATATTATAAATGAAGAAGGAAGTGGCATATTATCACTTAGTAGCGAAAGATATGTATCTCTATCAACTAACGCTGTCGAACATTTTAGGCTAAGTCTTAATGGAAATATTGGGATTGGACAGACGGCCCCAACAGAAAAGCTACACGTCAATGGAGGCATCAGGTTAGGAAATGCCATCGATAACGCAAACGGGACCATTAGATATTCAGGAACAGATTTGGAAGGTCGTGTTGGCAACAGTTGGGTATCATTAACCGCTGCAGGTGGAGGTGGAGGTGGACTTTGGAGCAATACTGGCAGCAGCGCTTACTATACGACTGGAAATGTTGGTATTGGGACAAATGCCCCTGCACACGAATTGCAAGTGAATGGTGACATTGGGATGACAGGAGAAATTATTGGTGTCTCTGACATGCGAACTAAAAAAGACATTTTAGACATTCAAGAGGCTGTTGATAAACTTCATGATCTTAGACCAGTAACATATAATTTTGATCAGTCAAATTTTGAAAATCTTGAGTTGCCAGAAGGAATCCAATACGGTTTTATTGCCCAAGAAGTCATGCCCGTTTTTCCTGAATTGGTGTCTATAAGCTCGATTGCAGAAGATAAAGAAGGCAAGGCGCAAAACTTACAAGGGATCAACTATATTCAATTGATTCCAATATTAACTCAAGCAATCAAAGATCAGTATTCGCAGGTCAATAATCAAAATGAGAGATTGAATCAACAACAACATTTGCTAGATACACAAAGCCTATTGATTGCTGAACTACAAAAAGAATTAAAACTCCTAAAGGGAAGAAATCAATAAGGACTTATAAAAGTACTAAAACATAAAAAAGTTGGTGGCTTTGAGGATGGAACAATTAAATAGCTAATTTCAAATTTACCGGAAAACAATGGTTACAAACTTCAAAAGAGGCGTCCTTGAAGGCGTCCTGTGTCTAGGTCTACAAAGTTCTGCATCAGGGTTTAATATCTCAAGCATAAAGCTCAACAGCCATTTTCATTATCGTGGTAAGTGTCTTTATTGGTAAATCTTTTTCTGGATTAATATGCATGATTTTCATCTTGTTTCGCGTACCCAGAATAAGTTTAGGATGTTCTATCTCTAAGCCTCTGTATATTCCGATATAGGGAGTATAACTTGCCTTATCGATCCAGAGGTAGCAAAGTAGCTTTCCGTTGTATCTGAAAATAGGCATTTTATGTGTCCATGTTTCTGTTATGTTAGCATCGAAGTCTAAAATGAATTTTCTAAGCGAAAGGAGAGCACCTTTAGTTGGCTCCTCCTTGCTTATGTAGTATGTATTTAGATCGTTAAGCATTGATGCATTATTTTAGAGCTATATGTATTGTAACAGCAGAGTCTTTAGGGTCAGGCTTTGAAGCATCATACACTTCTATGTCTGCAGTATAGGCCCTGTCAATTGGTTCATTCCATATCTTTTCCCAAGTTTGATATACAATGCTAGTTTCAAGATTTCCTGAACATTCAAATGTCTGGTAATCTCCACCAGAAAAGCTCATTCCCACCATGCCGTTTGGTATAGTCTCCAATGATGATACCTTCATACCCAATAATACGGTATATGGTTTGGTATGGTCGTCTTCATAGTCAGTATAAATACAATGAATATTATTATTGGAAATATTCGGAATAGTGGGGATCAGATTTTCTCCAATAAATTTTCCCCACAATGCGGGAATGTCTTTTGCTGCTTGACCATTTTCATTGGTAGTTCTAACGGATATTCCAATAATGCTGAAAGAAGAAATGGTTGTAGTACTCATGATAATTTTTTTGTTTTACGAATACAACAAATGTATTTCTGTCTGGTGACAGCCCTATGTCAGGGGTTTAAATTTGCCTTTTTTATTTGCTCTTGAAAATATTTCATCAGATTGAATTGACGATCTTCAAATTGTTCTGAAAGTAGTTTTATAGTCAAAACTCTATCAAGTCTAAATTCTCTGAAGTCATTACGTAGTTGGCACCAAGCAATTAATATCCAATTGTCCTGTGTATGATAAAGTGCTTGCGGCTCGATCATTCTCAAAGACTCTTCATTTTTGTATAGAGACCTATATTTTATCTCTACAACAGTCAAAGCAGTTATGGCAAGTTGTACTGATGACAAGATATTACTTGTGGTAGTACTTGATAAGTTTTTTACGAATACGACTCTTTCAGATAACAATTGCGCTTTGTCTTTTTCATTATTCCTCAGGACTGACTTTACTTTAATTATGGCGTTTTCGTAGCTTTCTACCAAACTTGAATCTTTATTTCTTGATATAAGACTGAATCCTGTAATGAGCGCATTAGCTTCTTTTTCTGTGAAAGAAACTGGAGGCAAAGTATAACCTTCAATTATAGAATAACCACGTCCTTCTTCAGTGCATATAGGTATCCCAGAAGCTTCTAGAGATCGAATATCTCTGTAGATTGTTCTAACACTTACACCGTACTTATTTGCCAGTTCAGGTGCTGTTACAAGCTTTTTAGATTGTAACTGGGTTAGGATAGAAGTTAGTCTTGATAATCTAGGTATAGGATCCACGAAATATTAGTACTGTACTGAAAAGATAATCCGTTTAATTTAAACATTATTCATCTAGAGAACTTATATATTCTGATTTCGCTCTTTAGACATTCTATTAGCTCACTCAATTGACAGAGTATGTTAAGACAAATTTGTAGGCGAAGTTTGGGCAAATAAAAATTGCAGGAGTAAGGATTTTGCAATCTATCTATAGTTAATAATAGCAATTGAATCTATTTTTCTAAATCTAATTAATCAAATAAATAATCAAAATCCGTTTTGGCACAATTTTCGTTTAATACATATTATAGAATCTAGAAATATATTCTTTTAAGAATATTGTTTGGTTATTAAAATTGAGAAATAAACCTTGGCTGTCAATTTCAGTCAAGGTTTATACTATTTATCTAAATCTTATATCCAAAAGTTAAATCTGCACTGATTCTTGATCCCTCAACATTTACTATCTGATTTGCCGCAGAGTTCGTTAAGAAATAGGGACTGTAGTTAAGAGATGTTGTATCAAATGTAGCAGATAGATCAAGGAACACTCTATTAATTCTTATTCCAAGTCCTCCACTAAAACGAATTGTTTCACTATTATCATTGACAAAAATAGATGGTTGATATCTTGCACCTGCTCTGTATCTGAATTTACCTTTTGCTATTTCTGCACCAATCTTCACAATTGGAATTGATTTTAGAGTAGAAGTAATTTCTTCATTTAAGGATTGCTCAAATGCTTGATCAAGAGGGTCATTACTGTTAACTGTAAGATTAAAATTTGAGTTAGTGTAACCAACAAATTCGATTTCCGCTGATAAAAATCCTCTGGTTTGGCTTTTTCTTCTGGCTGCAAATGCTGTATCTTCTTCATTTCGCCTTTGTACCAGATCACCTCCTAGTGTAAACATATATGCACCTCCTAAAATAGCTCTCCACGGTGTTGTGAATTGATAATCAAATAAACTATTTGGACTCATAATAAGTACAGACTCTGGTTGGCCTGTTTCATTAAAAGTATAAGTAAAGTCAGTGAAAAATTCATCAGATAAAAACATCGCACTTGGTGTATGTCCTGCCAATGAAAGTTTAATTTTATTATTTAATCTGTAAATAATACCAATTTTAGCATTGACACCAACACCACTTGTTTCAAGCATTTCTAAATAAGATAAACTTTCGAAAAAGTCAATATCACCTGCACTATCAAACTCTGAATATTCTTTAAGTTCAGTAAATTGAAATATTGGAATTCCAAGATTAATACCAAATGATAAATTGCTTTTCAAGCTTGCTCCGTAACCAATATTCAATTCTGATCCTGATCCTTCTCTTGAAACTGTCTGCCTTTTAGGAACTACAGCCGAAAAATCACCAAAATCTGATTCATAGAATAAATCACCGTCAAAATCAAAAATTGCTCCTGCATCAAATGCAGGTCCAGCTTCAAAATCATCTAGATCATTAAGACCTAAAGTGTTGGCTCTTTCAATGAACCTTTCAGTTATCGAACCCTGTGTACTTGCTTCGTATTCAAATGCATTGTCAAAACTTAAAAATCTATTTAATGAAATAGCAAAACTTGAATAATTTAACGCAGATGTTGACCTATGCCTGTTTGTAGAAACATATCCGAGGACACCTATGTTCGAAGTGACTTTTGAGTTGCTCGTTGATTGATTACCCAGAGTTGCATTTTGGTTATCCAGATTTACTCCAAATGAAAATACAAATTCTCCAAAACGATATTCTCCAAGCCCAGCTGGATTAATGGTTGATGCCGACATATCTGCACCCAATGCACTAAAAGCACCGCCAACACCAATAGATCTAGCAGTACTTGCATAATCAAAGGATGAATACCGGACTGCTTCAGTAACGGTTTGAGAATACATCAAGCTTATAATACTTAGAAGAAGTGTTGTGGATATGATTGTTTTACGAAACATATAATTCTATGGTTTTATGGAAGTAAGTTATTAGTATTCTCCGCTAGGAGAATATTTTGGGCATAAAAAAAGGTGGATGAATTAGATATTCAGCCACCTTATGTAATTTACTTATTGAAAACGTAATCTTTCTTATCCTCTTGAGCCTCTTGAAGAACTTGAACTTCTGACTGAGCTAGATCTTGATGGAGAGCTCGAACTTCTAATAGAACTGCTTCTTGTTGAAGTACTTCTACCAAAGCTACTTCTAGTGCTCGTTCTAGTAGTTGACGTTCTTGGGCTAGTTCTGCTGATAGTAGATCTCGTAGAAGTAGAACCTCTGAAGTCTCTAGCAGTTCTAGTGCTTGTTTGTCTCGGAGTTGAGCTAGATACAGAACCAGATCTTCTAGCAGAAGTAACATTTGATACGTTTCTAGATGTACTAGTATTCGTATTTATATTGTTTGTGTTAACAAAACCACCACCTATTGGAGGACAGTAGTATGCATTTGAGAATCCACCTCCACCAAAGGAGTTAAACGAATTTACTGGGGAGAAAAATCGATTATTCGGCGTTAAATATGGATTAGAGAAGCTACTGTATGCAAATGCATTGTTGTTTATAACACTAGATCTAGTGATAAATCCACTGTTGAATCCAAATGGCGTGTAGCCTCCATAGTTGAACGCATTCGTATATACTGGTGAAAAATAACCTATTGAGTTTGACGGTCTGCTAAATCTTCTTATTCTTGAAGTGTAGTAGTATCCATCGTCTTCATCAAAGCTGCTGTATCCATAATCGTTTCTTGCTTCTGGAATATACTCTTCTTCAATTTCTGTGAAGTGAGCTTCGTCAGATGCGCTGTAATAAATATCATCAAACTGAGCGTGAGCTACTGTTGCAACAAAAAATAGTGCAATTAATGATAGAATTGTTGAATTAATTTTAAACGTTTTCATATTTATATTTTTAAAGTGTAAATCCATTGACTTTCTTGAACTTATGCTTGATATGCAATATACAAAATCTAAGCATCTAAAACTGTTTTTTAACTATCGGTTACTTGACTTTTCAAGTAATCTTTTGAATAAAACATACACCATTATGACGTTATTTTGGCCTATAAGGTTCTAATTTTAACCAAATTAGAGATTTTTTAACATTTACAATCCAAAAGATAAGCATCATAATTAAATATTTGGCGAATTTAATTCTGATATGTTGACTTATTTGGATCATAAATTTCGAATTCAAACTTTAGAGGCCGACTTTACGAGCTCCATTATTATGATCTTCTAGCTGATGATCGTCTATTGTTAGAAGATCGTGCACTTGATGATTTGTTATTTGATGATGACCGACTATTAGAAGACCTAATTTTGTTATTTGAAGACCTACTATTTGTTGATGAAGATCTATTAGCATTAGAAGATGACCGACTGTTAGAATATGATCTATTTGCAGACGAACTGCTTCTTGTATTGGATGATCTATTTGTTGCGTTGTTAGATCTTCTAGTTTGTCTATTTAAGTTTCTGTTCACAGAAGATGATCTGCTGTTAGAAAGTCCTCTGGCAGGCGAAATATTCTTTGATCTATTATTCAGTACAATATCTCTAGACGGCTGAGACCTATTTGAAGAATTCGTCCTGTTTCCTCCATTTCTATTCTGAATGCCTCTATTCCTGTTCCTTGCAGAGTTTGTCGAAGGAGAAGAGCCATTATTAATATTTGCCCGGTTTCTGTTAGTAAAATTTCTATTTACTGGGAATGAAGGCCTTGAAGATACAATTCCTCTAGCGGTTCTAGTATTCCTAGTATCTCGTGTATTACGAGTATTTCTAGTATTTGGATTATTTCTATTATTTCTTCTATTTGTCGCAGGTTGATTCCTAGTCTCAGTTCTAGATCCTATTCTACCATTACCCGGTCGATTCCTATTTGAGTTAAAACCTCTGTTAGACCTGTTATTCCGATTGAATCCATTGCTTCTATTACTGCGCGAAAATCTATTCCCAGCAAAACCTCTATTAAAGCCATAAAATCTACTGGTATAAAAACGATTTCCATAATATCTATTTGATCCAAAGAATCTGTTTCGATTAAATCTCTGATTAAAACCGTAGAATCCAAAACCATTATAACCGTAAGGGTATCTAAAAGCCCGTCCAAAATTATTTCCAAAAGAGAAATTGAAAAAACCTGTAGAAAAACCTGCATACCAACCTGGAGTTCTATAAAATGACCGACGGTTGAATGGACGGTAATTGTAAAAGGAATTAAAGCCAAAAGGATTATATCCAAATGAGAAAGGGTTGTAAAAATTTCTCCCAAAACTTACATTTACTGCCAATCTTGATCTTCTATTCCATAAATATGAATTGTAATATTGATTAGCGTATCCTAAAGACTCTCTGTAAGAATTACCTACCGCATAGTATTCTCCAGATTCCAAATCAAGTAAATAAAGAGTATTACCTAAATAGTAATAACTTCTCTGCCATTCTCCAGTAACTGGATTGTAAATGTAGTCTCCGTCACCTGACGTTTCGTTGTAATATTCATCTTCGAATTCGTATTCTTCATCATCGTAAATATTGTATTCAGAATCGTAATCATCTGCATATTGATATTCGTCTTCATCATAGTATGTCTGCGAATATGATTGATTTAGTACAAGCAAAAACCAAACTAAGACAATCCCGCTGCATAATTTTAGCTGCTTCATGTGATCAGATTTTATTTTGTAAATGACTGACTCTCTCTAAATAATCATTACCAAATTACTACTTTTGTAGCCCAACACTAGTTAAATTCAGGCCTTTTCAAGTGTTAAGCCTGTTAAAGTTAATTATTAAGGGAAAAGACACTCATTGTAAGGACTTTTAGTGTTTTAACATTCTATCTAGTTCAATATCAGTGAATTATAAAATTTTAACACTTGTTAAAAAAATCTTAAAATGTCCAAAGTTATTACTTCTAGGGAAGAGAATTACTCGCAATGGTATAATGATATCGTCAAAAAGGCCGGACTAGCTGATCATTCTGCGGTCAGAGGATGTATGGTAATTAAGCCCCTAGGGTATGCCATTTGGGAAAACATGAAATCAGAATTAGACAAAGCATTCAAAGATACAGGTCATGTGAACGCATATTTTCCATTATTTATACCCAAATCATTTTTAAGTAAAGAAGCACAACATGTTGAAGGGTTTGCAAAGGAATGTGCCGTGGTTACTCATCATCGTCTAATGAATGACCCTAATGGCAATGGTGTTGTTGTAGATCCGTCTGCAAAGTTGGAAGAAGAGTTAATTGTAAGACCAACCTCAGAAACCATTATTTGGAATACATATAAAGATTGGATTCAATCATACCGAGATCTCCCTTTATTGATTAATCAATGGGCTAATGTTGTCAGGTGGGAAATGAGAACACGTCCTTTTCTTAGAACAGCCGAATTTTTATGGCAAGAAGGGCATACAGCTCATGCTACTAAAGAAGAAGCTGTTAAAGAAGCAGAGCTCATACATGAAATTTATACCCGATTTTTAGAAGACATAGTCGGTATTCCAATTATAAAAGGTGCAAAAACACCACATGAGCGCTTTGCTGGGGCAGAAGATACTTTTACAGTTGAAGCATTGATGCAAGATGGGAAAGCTCTTCAAGCTGGTACATCTCATTTTCTAGGTCAAAACTTTGCTAAAGCATTTGATGTGAAATATCTCACTGATGCTAATAAAGAAGAGTATGTATGGGCAACATCTTGGGGCGTGACCACAAGAATGGTGGGAGCAATGGTAATGGTACATTCAGATGATGAAGGATTAGTGATACCTCCAAAACTAGCTCCTACTCAAGTTGTTATTGTTCCAATTCCTAAACCAAAGGAGGAATTAATGGTTCATGCCAAAAGGATCGCAGATGAGTTGAAGCAACTTGGAATCCGATGTACTATAGATGATGATACCAGAAAGCGTCCCGGCTTTAAGTTTGCAGAACATGAAATGAAAGGGACACCAATTAGAATTGGATTAGGGCAAAGGGATCTTGATAAAGGAGTTGCTGAAGTAGCTAGACGTGATACAAAAGAAAAAGCGTTTATCCCATTAAATAATTTGAGTGGTGAAATCCAAAAGCTTTTATCTGAAATTCAAACCAATTTATTTGCTAGATCTAAGAGCTATAGAGATGATCACATTACTGCTGTAGATACATTTGAAGAATTTCAACAAACATTGGAGTCTAAGGGCGGATTTATTTCAGCTCATTGGGATGGAACTGTAGAAACAGAGATGAAAGTCAAAGAATTAACAAAAGCAACAATTCGATGCATTCCCTTAAATAATGAGAAACAAAGGGGAAAGTGTGTTTTATCCGGCAAGCCTTCTGAACAGAGAGTGCTGTTTGCTAAAGCTTATTAGAATTCAGTAGTATTAATATTAAGGTAAGATTATTTACTTGGTTTTTACTTAATTCTGCCTCATATGTCTAAATCTTCTATATAAAGATTTTATATTTGTTATTATGTCATACGAACTAGAAGGAATACTTCATAAGGTATATGAAGTTGTAACCAAATCAGCAACATTCCAAACCAGAGAGTTTATCGTGAAAACAGATGGACAATATCCTCAATTCATTAAATTCCAATGCACGCAAGACAGATGCGGAATAATAGATGGATACGAAGAGGGGAGTACAGTTAAGGTTTATTTTGATTTAAGAGGCAGGGAGTGGAATGATAAGTACTTTACCAATCTAAACGCGTGGAGAGTAGAAAAACCTCAGGAATCAGGACAAGTTTCAGAAAACAAAACGTCATCCATTTCTGATCCATCTTTTCCACAAGAGGAAAGTGTAGCCAATAACAAAGATTCAAGTGGTCCTAAGATTGAGGAGTTTGACGATCTGCCATTCTAATAATTAAGGATCGACAACCACAATATTTTTATGTATAGCTGTTTTGTCAGAGATAAGAGTGATTATATATGGTCCAGATTCTCTGAAATTATATTGCAATTCCAAATGAGTCATTAGTGGAAATGTTTCTATGGTTTCGCTGTATAATACACCATTATGAGCTGTATGTACATTAACTTCTATTGAAGATCCAGTAAAATCCTCTAACTCCACAATAATATTCGAACCAACAAATTGAGGATTTGGAAAAACACTAGCAGTAAAACTACTTTGTTTAACCTTTTCATTCACATAACCCAATGTGAAATAGTCATAAGAATCAGGATCTATCGTCGAAGCGGTAGTTATCGCACCATTTTCAATAGACGATTTGTGAATAGGGTGATGAGACCCATCAAAATGAGATGAGTTTAATACGGTTTCATCAATAACAGAAGGAACTACCTCCCACACACTTTCTTTATTAAGCCCAATTATAGATAAGTTTTCAAGATTTATTTCACTGGATTGATCCCACGTAAAGGTGATTTTGGATGAAACTCCAAGAGTCACATTCCAATACTCTTCACTGGCAATATCTCTGACATCTTGATTTAGTACGTCACTAACTGATTTAGGATTATCTCTGTAATAGGCAACTAAAGCTTGTTCTGAACTATGGATTTTTATTGGTCTATAATAAGTTTTGTGACCAACAGGGAAAGTAAAAGAGCCACTATGATATGATTTTACATATCCATCTATGTATTGGTCATAACTTGCTCCAGCCCAGGTGCTGTGTTTTGAATATGCAATATAGCCTGGATCCGAGCTTCTAAATGTTTTTATGACACCAGGTTTTATAAAACCACTTCCCTCCATAAAGTTATGATGTCCAAAAATAGTTATAAAACCACCTTCTGGAATGAATCCACCCGACAAGGAATTTGACCTTATCTGAGCTTGATTACTCATACATACTAATAGACAAATGACTGCAATGCAGGAAAGCTTTTTCAATAGAAAAAGCATAAAATACGATTTTTGGGTTAAAAAAATCGAAGAGAGGCTTAGGGGACCCTCTCTTCGATTATAAATTTAGCAATTTTATTAGAATAAAATTGTCATCAAGAAGGAATAATTGTTATCCCATATTTCTTGATTGTCTTTTCTTACAATATTTACCTGTAACTGATTCGTCGTGACATCAGCTCTAAGGTTTATAGAGAAATTCACATTATCGTCTAATTCGTTGATTTCCTGTATATAAGCACACAATGTGTTTATCGATAATTCAGGGAAACTATATGTAATTCTCATACTTGCATGTGTACCATCAGGATTGGTATCATCATTGATAGTTAATTGTTCTACAACCCATGTTCCTTCAGAACCATTTGGAGTAAAACAAGCATCAGTAAATGTACCAGACGTTTCACCTGCTAAAGCAGCTGAGAATGATGGTATAGGGAATGAACCTTTCTTTGAACTCAATCCTCCAGCATCACCTTTAGGACCTTGCGCTCCGACAGGACCTTGAGGACCAACAGGACCTTGAGGACCAGAAGGACCTTGAGGACCTTGTGGACCAATTGCTCCTTGATCACCTCTAGGACCTTGAGGACCAACAGGACCTTGAGCTCCTGATGAACCTTGAGGACCAGAAGGACCTTGTGGACCTTGTGGGCCTACAGCGCCTTGTTCTCCAGCAGGACCTTGAGCACCTGATGGGCCTTGAGCTCCTGCATTTCCAGCAGGACCAATCTCACCTTGTGGACCTTGCGGGCCTTCTGGACCTTGTGGACCAACAGATCCTTGAGGACCTTGAGCTCCAGCAGGACCAGTATCACCTTGAGGACCGACAGGGCCTTGAGCACCAGCAGGACCTTCAGAGCCAGCAGCTCCAGTTTCACCTTGCGGACCAACTGGACCTTGAGCACCAGCAGGACCTTGAGCACCGGCTTCGCCTTGAGGACCAACAGGACCTTGAGCTCCTTGAGCACCTTGTGGTCCTTGTGGTCCTTCAGCACCTTGTGGACCTTGTGGACCTTGTGGACCAGCTGCACCTTGAGGGCCAGCATCACCTTGTGGACCTTGTGGACCGGTTGCACCAGTTTCACCTTGTGGTCCTTCAGCACCTTGAGCTCCAGCAGGACCTTGTGAACCAGCTGGCCCTTGCGGACCAGTTTCTCCTTGAGCACCCTCAGCACCTTGTGCACCAGTTGCACCTTGTGCACCAGCAGGGCCTTGAGGGCCTTGAGGACCAATTTCACCTTGAACGCCTTGAGGACCTTGGGAACCAGCAGGACCTTGAACACCTGCAGCACCTTGTGGACCAGCGGGACCTTCAGGACCTTGTGGACCTTCAGCACCTTGTGGGCCTTCAGGACCTTGCGGACCTTCAGCACCCTGTGAACCTTGAGGACCAGCAGGACCTTGTGGGCCTGTATCACCTGAAGGGCCTTGGGCACCTTGTGGGCCTGTTGCACCTGTAGGTCCGGCTGGACCTTGAGCACCAGTTGCACCCGTATCACCTTGCGGTCCTTGAGGACCTACAGCACCAGTTGCACCAGTTTCTCCTTGCGGACCAGTAGCACCTTGAGGACCTGTAGCACCGGTTGCGCCAGTATCACCTTGCGGTCCTTCAGGGCCAGTAGCACCTGTTGCACCAGTAGCACCGTCTTGACCAGCAGGACCTTGTGGACCTGTTGCTCCAGTAGCACCAGTATCACCTTGAGGACCTTGTGGCCCCGCTGCACCGATTGCGCCAGTATCACCTTGGGGTCCTTGTGGACCAGTAGCGCCCGTTGCACCTGTATCACCTTGCGGTCCTTGTGGACCTACAGCACCAGTTGCACCAGTAGCACCGTCTTGACCAGCAGGACCTTGAGGACCTGTT
>CAYVFU010000018.1:0-63590 GCA_964450495.1 uncultured Saprospiraceae bacterium
GTCCCACTTCAGCGAAAAAAGAAGTCGTCCTGCCTCAGCGAAAAAGAAATCGTCCCGCCTCAGCGAAAAAGAGTTCGTCCTGAAACAGTGAAAAAAGAATTTGTCGCACCTCAGCAAAGATGGATTAGTCTAACCAAAGCGAAAGATGAATTCGTCCCGCCTCAGAGAGAAATTTAATGTCTAAGCAGTTATCGGCTATAGAACTACTGCTTCAGCAAAATTTTCAATCCTTTATCTTTGGCGTGGTATCTGCTAAATACTGCATACCCGCCAAGTCTGTAAGCAATTTCATTGGGTCATCTCCTTTCCGATAAGCATGTGAGATGTATTTTAGAAAATGGCCAATCTCATTCACATCTCCTTCAGATAATCTGCCTTCAAAATTTGGCATCCCATTACTGGCTAGCATGCCTTCTAAAATAATGGCATTATGATTTTCGAATACACTTTCTGAACTGTGTGTTAAGTCTGGAAGAGCACCTCCGCCTGCTCCAAAAGCATCTCCGTGACACTGCATACAATTTTTAATGTAGTGATTGAATCCACGTCCTACTTCCAATGGTTCTCCTTCAAAAGGCAAACTAGTCAATTGGCTAACTGCAGCGATAAGTTCTTCTGGCATCTCTCCGTTTCCACCTAGTTTAAATGTATATAATCTTGCTGGATGCACGTGTTTAGTGAATTTTCTGGTTAGGCCTACAATACCTCCCCAGCCAACTGCAATAGAGACATATTGTTCCCCATCCATTGTGTACGTTATTGGAGGAGCGATGATACCTGTCAACAAATTTTCTTGCCATAAAACACTACCGTCATTTGCATCATAAGCTGTTAAATTTCCAGTAGCATCACCTTGAAAAACCAACCCTCCCTTGGTCGTCAATACACCACCATTCCAATGCGTAAGTTTATGATCAACACCCCATACTTCTTCTTGTTTTACTGGATCCCAAGCAATCAAACGGCCATAAGGTGTCAATGGGTTTGGAGCATCAGCAGATTCTGATACTATAGGCTTATATAATTTATCTCCAAAGCTGACATTCCAGCCAGATCCAGATGCTGCTCTTTCCACCGTGCCAAAGGAATTTTCTGCTTCACCAGAAAATACATTACTAACTCTGTGACTAGGGATATACATTAATTTTGTTTCTCGATTATAGGCTTGAGGTTGCCAGTTGTGCCCTCCAAAAGCTCCAGGTGCAATAACGACATTTTTACTAGGGTCTTTGTATCGGGCAAATTTTGCTTCAATCGGTCGTCCTGTTTTGTCGAGTCCAGTTGCCCAGTTTAATTCTGTATATGGTGCTCCAGATATAAATTCTCCGTTTGTTCGATCAATGACATAGAAGAATCCATTTTTGGGTGCTTGCATTAACACTTTTCGCATTTCACCTTCTATGAGCATATCAGCTAAAGTAATGGGTTGCGTTGCTGTAAAATCCCATGTGTCACCCGGAGTGGTTTGGTAGTGCCATACGTAAGAACCATCGTCAGCATTTAAAGCTACGATGCTCGATAAGAATAAATTATCTCCTCCGTCTGGACTACGATTTATTTGATCCCATGGGGTGCCATTCCCAACACCTATATACACTAAATTAAGTTCAGGGTCATGTACAATGGCATCCCAAACCGTACCACCACCGCCATACTTCCACCATTCACCTGTCCAAGTTTTAGCAGCTGTTTCTAAAATTGGATTTTCAAATGGTTTAGATGGATCTCCTGGTACGGTATAAAATCGCCACACTTGATCGCCATTTTCGGCATTATAGGCGGATACAAAACCTCTGGCATTGTATTCTGCACCACCATTGCCGATAATGACATTACCATTGACAATTCTAGGAGCCCCAGTAATAGTATAATCTAGATTGCGATCAACCGTTAGTTTTTCCCAATTTTTATTTCCTGTAGCAGCGTCCAGAGAAACGAGTCTGCCATCAATTGTACCAAAAAACACATCACCTTTATACAAAGCGACACCTCTATTAATCACATCACAACAAGCTTTCTCTCCCCACTCTCTAGGTACTTCTGGGTCATGTTTCCAGATTACTTCACCTTTTCTTAAATCAACGGCCCAGACTACACTCCATGGTCCAGTCAAATACATAATGCCATCTACCACCAGTGGAGAGGCTTCAACCCCTCTCATTACACCTAAGTCTAGCGACCATGCAAGGCCTAAATCTTTGACATTTGATTTATTGATTTGGTCAAGTGGGCTAAAGCGATCTTCTTGATAACTGCCGCCATAGGTTAACCAATCTCCTGTCGCATCTGCATTATCTAAAGCCGCGTCGTCTATATTGTCAGTGATGGATCGAATATGATCTACTGTTCCAGGATTCAGATCTTGTTCTGTTTGACAACTAGAAAAAAATAAAATCGAAACTAGTACTAGTCCAGTTCCACTTGAAATCGTACTTAGATATGATCCATTAATTGCTTTTAAAAACGGTAGTGTAATATTCATGTGACTTTTTAAAAGTGAAAATTATTTATGCCAAACCAAACTTGTTTTGAGGCGTACGCTGAAAGTAGGCAATAATTGATAAATAATTCTTGATTAACTTAAAGAATTGCTTGGCGCAGGAATAAAAACTACAATTACAAAAATTCAATTCACGTGGACCAAATCTCTGGGAAAGCAATATAAACTGAATCTATTTTACTCTATAGCTGTTATCAATAGCATTTATAGATTGGAATCCAATATGACTAAATCAGTTACCTGTAACGGTATTAAAATTTCTTTTTGATTTTGGCCATATATGGACAGTTCGTTGTCTTTAATTTTGAATTCTAGCTTCATTTTTGTTTCTTAGAAATTATTAGGTATCGTAGAAAGGTCAGCTTTTGGCCTGTATCAGCTTCAATGCGATGTGAATGTGTAAGCAATTATTTTTGTCTTTATTTTTATCAGTATTATAACAGCTGCATCATATGCTGATAGTCGAGATTCAATATACTTCTACATAGACAATGAGCAACATTTTACAGACGAGTACTTTGGAGACAAAATTTTGGATCTGACAAACCAGTTGTTCAATGAATTGAGTAATGAAGAAATTGGTGCGTTCTATCAAGAACTGAGTCCAAAGATTAATGAGGTAAAAAATCTTATTGCCCGTGTATATCTAATTGGAATCAATTGTGCTTACTTGAATAATGCATCACAATTTGCTTTGGCTGAGCAATGTTGCTTAAGTGAAATTGAGTTAGGAAAAGAAAACAATCGAAAAGACATCATCGTAATAGGGCTTGAGGATCTCCATTATGTGTATAATCATCAGGCTAAATACGAAGAACAGATCAATGCGTTGAACAAAGCCATACAGCTCAGGAAAAATTTCCAAATTGGAGATTCTACGAATATAGCCTATGACTTTCTTTGGAAAGCTGAGGCTTTTAGTTTTACTGGATCTTTTGATTCTGCATATTTGAATATTGATCTTGCTTCAACTTTCGCACCTGCGGATAATAATCAACTAAGGTGTAATATTTTTGAAAGACGCGCAAGAGTTGCATTAGAACAAGGCAACTACAGTGAGTCAATGACCTTTGCTCAATTAGCTCTTGATGTAGCTCGCGAAGAAAATTTGAAAATAAGAACAGAAACTAACCTGATGTATCTTGGATACAACTCATTCTATCTTGGTCAATATGAAGAAGCCATTAGTTACGAAAACGAAGCTCTGGAAATGTATGGAGGAGAAAGAAATTCTAATACAGCAAGTGTATACAATAGGTTAGGTAAAATATACAATGCCACTAAAGACTATGAGACTGCTTTGGATTTTCTACATAAAGCAAAAAGTATTTATGAAGAAGTGGACTACGATGTGGGGATAGCAAGAAGCAATTTAGAAATCAGTAAATCGCATCTCGGTTTCAAAGATTTAGTAGCGGCTGAAGAGGCAATTAATCAATCTTTTTCCGTATTTCAGAGTAAGGAAGATTTGATTAGCTTGTCAAAAGTATACAGACAGCTTGCTCAAATAAAGAATCTTCAGCAAAAATGTGAACTTGCGCTTAGCGACCAATCAAAAGCAATTGGCATTCTGACTCAATCTAAAAAAATGGCTGCTCTAGGAAGAGCAAAATTGGAATTGAGTGATATTCTTCTCCAATGTTCTTCTAGCACCGAATCATACTTACATGCAAAAGAAGCATTAGATCTGGCAACTAAGACTAACGACATTAGAACAATTATGAATGCCAATCTTGCCCTTGCTGAAATAGCCAAGCAGCAGAGTCGTTACCAAGAAGCATTCGAGTATAAAGATAGGTATCACTTGCATTATGAATATTTAACAAACAACTCTAATCTTCGCGCTCTTGCCAGAGAAAAGAGCAGATTCCAAGTAGTTAGAGAAGAAGAAAAAAGGATGCTGTCTGAACTAAAAAATGAAAGTTTGCTTCAAAAGAATCGTACACTTCAACTAAGTGGCGCTTTAATATTTGCCTTGGCATTATTACTTGCTTATTTTCTTTATCGAAGACATAAATTCAATCAATTATTACAACTTAAAAATGATCACATCACAAAACAAAAAAATGAGCTGGAAGAATTAAATCATACAAAGGATAAATTCTTTAGTATCATCGCACATGACTTAAGAAGTCCACTTGTGGCGTTCCAAGGAGTAGGTAAACAAATTAGGCATTATACTAAAAGAGAGGATATAACTAAGCTCAATACAATAAGTACTCAGATAGAAGAGCTTTCATTAAGATTAAACAATCTCTTGGACAACCTGCTTAATTGGTCATTAGTCAATACTGGAAAAATTCCTTATGCTCCTCAGAATATTGTATTACAGGATCAAGTCAAAGAAGTCATTGACATATTTGCACTTTTGGCTAAGAAAAAAATATCAAATTGGTACACACACTAGATAAGCATAAATCAGTCATTCATGCTGATGTGAGAGCATTGCAAACAATTCTTAGAAATATGTATTCTAACGCTATGAAGTTTACACCACAAGGGGGAGAAGTTAGGTTAGAAATTATAGACCAGAAAAATCAAGTACAAATCAAAGTCTCTGATACAGGAGTAGGAATGAATGCTGAACAATTGCTCCATTTATTTAACATAAACAAGGAAAATACTCTTGGAACGAAAGGTGAAAAGGGTAGTGGTCTTGGTGCTATTTTAACCTACGAACTCATTAAAATGAATAAAGGGGATATAAAAGTATCCAGCACACCTGGGGAAGGTACAATCGTAGATATATATTTACCAAAGGCTACATAAAGCTTGCTCAATCAGGCAGCATCACAAGGTTACTCAGCATATTTCCATAAATACGAATTCTTAAATCTTGAACAATACAAATTTCATCTCTGGATAGCTAACCTGCGCACACAACTAAGACAATCTATGTAAACCATGAATCTAGACTTCTCTATGTTTCCATAGATGTCTATAGAAATAATATCAATCATCTTTGATTCATCGAAAGAAACTAGGATGCATTTGTATTCATCCGGTCTCTCAGATTCTTAAAATCTCTTTTTTATCATTAAAATCAATTTCTATGAGACTTAACACTTCTGTGCTCTTTGCACTTGCTATGCTAACAAATGTTTATTTCTGCTCAGCTCAAAACGAAGTAGAGCTATTGCCTGATGGTATTGTGGTGCCGCGTATGTCTACTGCCCCAGCGAATGCTTCATCTACTGAAGGTCAATTTTATTACAATACCACTGCTGACCAATTTGAATATTTTGATGGTTCTTCTTGGCAACCGTTAGTGGGCTCTAGTGGCCCTAGTTTTACGCCTTATAAAATCGAAGATTTGGTCAATGCTGATACCTATGTCATTACAACAGATAAAAGTGCTGCAGGATTGGGCGATGATATAAGCATAGGCGTTGATGGAATTGATGGTATGCGAATCAATAGTCTAGCAACAAAGGACTTAAGACTAGAATTTATGGGGAGTGAAAATATCGTAATTGGTGAGGATGCAGCAGATAATAAATCAGGTGGCAGTAAGAATGTATTTGTTGGAAATAGTGTGGCGGCTAATGATGCTGTTTCTTCTAACAACACAGTTATAGGAAGTGGAGCTGCTGTTAATGGTTTTGGTCCATTTGGTGAAAATGTCATTATCGGCACAGAAGCAGGCAATACAGGCGGAGGACAAAATGTATATCTAGGATACCAGAGTGGTAATGGAAATAGAGGTGTCGGTAATGTCTTTATTGGATATACAGCAGGTAAAGATCTTCCTAATGTATCACGAAAATTAATCATAGATACTAATTTGTCAGCTGGCCTAAACAACCCACTTATCGAAGGAAGTTTTAGCACAGGTACTGTAACAATTGGTGGAGATTTAGAAATTCTTCCAGAAGGAGGACTGCCATTACCTGGTCAGACACAAGGCAACTCGCATCTTAAAATGCTTGACTCAAACGGTAATATGGATGAAATAATCAGACGAAGCGGAACGAATAATGATGTTGTCATCGGTGACGTGAATGCAAATGGAGGTGACTTGAATTTCAGAGCTGATGGTAGCACGCACCTGTCTGTGCTATCGGATGGTACTGTGAAGTTTTGGCGAATGGCAAATGCTCCTGGAACCTGTAATTCTTCAAGAGCTGGTCAAGTGTATTATGATTCGGATGACGATAAATTAAAAGCATGCGGAAAGTCCTTTGGGTTGTTTGGATGGCACAATATGTTCTAAATTAAGCAAAACTTTCTCTGTGTAAATGGGATATTTCTATGTGTAGAGATATCCCATTTTTAGTTTTTTGGCTATTGACTGCAAATGAGGTAGGTGCTGCAGAATTAGGAATAACATTTTTAGCAAAATGCTAGTGGTAATATGGACGAGGTACTCAGAAAAAATACCACTACTGGTGATGTCGTCTTTGGAGATGTAGAATCAAATGGCGGCGAACTTGGCCTACGAGCAAGTGGTCTAACCAGACTTTCTGTTTTAGCTGATGGGTCTATAAAATTTTGGGAATTGTCTAGTCCTCCAAGCACTTGTAATTCTTCTAGAGCATGACATGTATATTTTGACTCCGGTGACGATACATTAAAAGTTTGTGGTAGGGGTGGCATTTCAAATAATTTTGCATGGTATAATATGCATTAGATTAGATGGTTATCTGCGTCGTAAATGGGATATTTCTGCTGAGGAACTATCCCATTTTCTATTTACCATGCGTCTAAGCTTAAACTTGAAACAGTTGAGAACGTTGTTTTTTAATTAAAAAGAATATATATTTGTTGATAAACAATAAATATATACCGTTGTATGAATAAATTTTTACTGCGATTTTCAATAGCATTAGCCACAATTCTTCTAGTTCTATATGTTTTTGGGTTTGTTTTTGGTATTTATCTATTCATCACTAAAGTGCCAAACTCGACGTTTGCTCACGTACAAGATTTCGAAACTATTGGCATCTGGGGATTTCCAATAGCAATTATTAGTATTTTCATTTTCATTTTGATTACATTTTTTATACTTAAGATTTTAATTAATGTTTATAAATCAAATCCATTTACAAAAAAGGTAATTCCATATTTAAAATATCTGAAATATAGCTTAGTTGCCTATCTAGCGATCCAGATTGGTATATACATTTTTAAAAACATTATACAATCAAAAATTGGATTTTCTATTGATCATAACTTGTTGTTTGTATTAGTCGCTTTAATATTTATAGATATTTATCAGCAGAGCATCAATACCTATCAAGAACACCAATTAACCATATAGCAATGCCGATTATTGTAAACGTAGATGTCATGATGGCTAAGCGCAAAATGTCTCTTAATGAGCTGTCCACTCGAGTAGGGGTGTCCATTTCCAATCTGTCCATTCTCAAAACAGGCAAAGGCAAAGCAGTACGATTTTCTACTCTCGAATCTTTGTGTAAGGCATTAGATTGCCAGCCAGGAGATTTGCTGGAATATCAGTCAGATGAATAAAGTGTAAAGCTCAATTAAAATCCATAATAAAATTTATCACACAATAGTTATATTGCTAGTAAATTGAACTTATGAAAAAGCTATTGTTTATACTTCCAGTTATTCTTCTGTTGATAGCTTGTGCTGATGCCAATGATAAGAAAAGCACAAAACCAGCTAAAAAGGAGAAAAAAGCCGATGTCAAAGCACCTGATGGCAAGAAAATATTCAAGATACATTGTGTATTGTGTCATGGAGCTGATGGCAAACTTGGTATCAATGGATCTAAAGATTTAACAAAGTCAGAAATTTCACTCGAAGAAGCAATTACTCAAATCACTAATGGTAAGGGGCTGATGGCTTCATATGAGCCAATTCTTACCAAAGAGGAAATTGAAGCTGTTGCAAAGTATACTCTATCACTTCGGGAGTAAGCGACAGCATGAATATACTGGGTTGCATGTCAGGGAGTTCTCTAGATGGGCTAGACATGGCCTTATGCAGATTTCATTCCGAATCTGAATATGACTTACTGAAAGTTGATACCATAGAATACAGCAAGACGTGGGTAGAAAGGTTGAGAAATATCCAAAACTTGTCACACGCAGAATGCTGTTTGCTAGAAGCTGAATACACCTCATATATTGCCACTTTAATACTAGACTTTTTATCTGGGCAAACAGCAGATTATATTTCTAGTCATGGTCACACAATTCTTCATTATCCCGAGAAGGGCTACAGTTATCAGCTTGGACAAGGTGCGTACTTAGCGGCCAAAACTTCTATTCCAGTTATTAGCGAATTCAGACTACAAGACATTGCAAAAGGAGGACAAGGCGCTCCCATTGCTCCAGCAGTAGAGAAATATGTGTTGCCAGGATACGATGCTTATTTGAATTTTGGAGGCATTTCAAACATCAGCATTCATGCAAACAATCAAATAAGAGCTTTTGACATAGGTCCGTGTAATCAATTGCTAAATGCGCTTGCTAATTTAGAAGGTATCTCATTTGATAGAGATGGGGCATTAGCAAAATCAGGATCACTCATTACTAGTTTGTTAGAGAAAGCTTTATCTCATCCATACTTTGTTAAAGGATCTCCCAAATCATTAGACAATCAGTTTGTGGTCAATGAGTTTGTCAAACCATTTCTTCATCATGCAGGAAATAACACAGATAAGTTGCGGACTGCAGTAGAACTTATTGTACAAACAGTTTCTTCAGATGCTGGTGAACATAATACTATTTTAGCAACTGGAGGAGGAGCACTGAATACATTTTTAATGAGCCGTCTTAAAGAAGAGTTGGTTAGTAAGAACAATACACTCATCATTCCTGGCAAAGAAATCGTGGAATTTAAAGAAGCGATTCTTATGGCACTTATGGGCTATTTACGCATCTCAAATAAAGTAAATGTATTTTCTTCGGTGACTGGAGCAACTTCTGATTCTATAGCTGGTTGTATATACACATGTTAGACAAACAGAAGAATATTTTTTTGACAGGAGCAACAGGGTTTCTTGGTGCTTATATTTTAAGAACTTTAATTAAGGAAGGATACACTAAGCTTTATGCATCTTGTCGAGACAGCAGTAAATTTGATCTTATTGATGATGTCAAAAAAAGTGTCAACTGGTGTAAGGGAGATTTGTCAGACCCGCTGTTTTTGGAAGACTGCTTGTCGCAAATGAACATTGTGATTCACGCTGCTGCTTTGGTAAATGCCAATGCAAGAGAAAAAGCGAAAGTAGACAAATCCAATATTGAGCTAACAAAAAATCTTGTCAATACATCTCTTGATAGCGGCATTGAACGGTTTATCTACATTAGTAGTGTGGCTGCATTAGGATTTGGAGAAGCGGATGTACCAATCCATGAACACATAGAATGGAAGAACGATGAACGAAATACTGTGTACGCAAACTCCAAGCATTTTGCAGAAAGAGAAGTCTTTCGCGGAGCTGCAGAGGGATTGAATGTTGTGGTCCTCAATCCTTCGCTTATTCTTGGTGCTGGGGTTTGGGATTCTTCTACAGTGTCTATATTTAATTTGGTAGAAAAGGGTATGAAATATTATCCAGCTGGATCGGTAGGCATTGTGGATGTGAGGGATGTTGCTCAGGCTGTGAACATAGCTTTGTACAACGACGATATGCTAGATAAAAGATTTATAATCTCTGGCGAAAACTGGACGCATTTGAAGATGGCAACAGAAATTGCTGAAGCATTACGTGTTAACGCTCCTACAAAACTGCTGACTCCATTTCTGACAAAATTGTCAAAAAGAGTCTTGTCATTATTAGAAAGTTTTGGCTATCGAAATGAGCTAATTAGTGCCGAAAGAATTGGCACAGCAAATTCAAAATTTGCTTATGATAACAAGGCTTCTTTGGCAATTGGTTTACAGTATACACCAATAAAAAGAACGATTTCAGAGACAGTACAAGAGTATATCCAATCAAAAAATGACAACTCAAGTTTTGGTCTATTAAACATATAGATATTTTAAGATATACAACTAATTATATCCCTGATCTTTACATATAATTCAAACACTTAATACAAAATAATTGTCTTAATTAATCTCATTTTGCAGTTGTATGTATTGATATACCTGATAAATTCCCTATTTTAATTTTGATTATGCTGATAATCCTCCCGTAACTTCCTTATAACACTTATTTATTGACATTTAAAAATCTATTCGATGACTTTTGACACGAAAAATATCAGAAACATTACGCTGTTAGGTCATTCGGGCTCTGGTAAAACCAGTTTTGCCGAATGCATGCTTTTTGAAGCAAAAGAAGTAAAACGCATAGGTTCTGTGGATGGAAAATCTACAACCTCAGATCACACAAACATTGAACAAGAAAAAGGGAATTCAATTTTCAGTACACTCATGCATGCCAAGTGGAGGAACAATAAGATAAATATTTTGGACACCCCTGGTTCTGATGATTTTGTAGGCGAGGTTATCTCTTCTTTGAAAGTGGCGGACACAGGTTTGATGTTGTTGCATGCAGCTAATGGTGTGGAAGTTGGTACTGAATTATTGTGGGAATATGTACAGACATTTAAAACGCCTTTGATCTTTGTCGTTAACCAGTGTGACCACGAAAAGTCAGATTTTGAAAGTACATTAGAACAAGCCAAATCAAGGTTTGGAAATAAAGTGCTACCAGTTCAATATCCATATAATCAAGGAACTGATTTCAATACAATTATCGATGCTTTGCGAATGGTAATGTATGAGTTTCCAGCTGGCGGCGGTAAACCAGAGAAAAAAGATATACCTGAATCTGAGTTGGAAAAAGCACAATCCATGCACAACGACCTTGTGGAAGCAGCTGCCGAAAACGATGAAACATTAATGGAGAAATTTTTTGATGCTGGTTCATTAAACGAGGACGAACTTGCATCTGGTTTAACAATTGCTTTAGCAAACCAGCAAATCTATCCAGTCTTTTGTTGTTCTGCTTTGCGCAATATGGGTAGTGGAAGGATTATGGGATTCTTGAATGATATCGCACCAAGTCCAGCTGATAGACCTCCAGCAGAATTACAAGATGGAGGTGAATTGATTTGTGATTCATCTGGAGATACTACGATGTTCATTTTCAAAACCTTGACAGAACCACAAGTTGGTACCATCTCATATTTTAAAGTATATTCTGGATCTTTAGGTAATGGTGACGAGTTGGTCAATGCTGAAAATAGGTCTACAGAACGGATCAGTCAAGTGTTTGTCGCCAATGGAAAAACAAGAGCAACAGTAGATCGACTTTCTGCTGGTGATATCGGTGCTACAGTAAAATTAAAAGCTTCCAAAACAAACAGCACGCTCAATTCTAAAGGAGTAGATAGAAGAATCAAACAAATACAATTCCCATCATCAAGAATAAGGACAGCAATCATGCCTCCTGGTAAAGCAGATATGGAAAAATTGATGAAGGCGCTTTATCAAATCAGTGATGAAGACCCGACACTCATTTTGGAGCAGTCACCTACATTAAGACAAACTTTGATTCATGGCCAAGGTCAGCTTCATTTGGACATTATAAAATATAGGGTAGAAAAGGTAAATGGAATCTCTATGGAGTTTATACGTCCACGGATTCCGTACAGAGAAACCATTAGGAAACCAGTCGATGAGCACTATAGACACAAGAAACAATCTGGAGGATCAGGGCAATTTGGAGAAGTTCATATGCGCATAGAGCCTTATTATGAAGGGATGCCTGATCCATCTGAGTTTAATGTGCGTAAAAAAGAAATTGAAGAATTGCCATGGGGTGGTAAGCTTGCTTTTTACTGGTGCATAGTCGGTGGTAGCATAGATGCTAAGTATGCCAATGCCATCAAAAAAGGCATCATGCAGCAGATGGAAGTGGGGCCATTATCTGGCTCTAATTGTCAAGACATCAGAGTCTGTGTGTATGATGGTAAAATGCACGCCGTAGATTCTAATGATATGGCATTTATGCTGGCTGCATCTCAAGCATTCAAAACAGGTTTTGTGAAAGCCAATCCACAACTTTTAGAGCCTTTGTATGATCTTGAAATATTGTGTTCGGATACCGTTATGGGTGATGTGATGGGAGACTTACAAACTAGAAGAGCGATCATCCAGGGTATGGAGGCTGATGGCATTTATCAGAAAATCAAAGCGAAAGTTCCTTTAGCAGAAATGTATCAGTATTCCACGAGTTTACGCTCTTTGACCCAAGGAAGGGCAAAGTTTACTAGGGATTTTAGCGAATACATGGCGGTTACACCTGATATTCAGGCTAATCTCATCCGTGAATATCAAGTTAAATCGGAAGCCGCTTAATAATACATCGGTTTATTTGAAGGGTGGTGTTTTTTGCAAAGACACCACCTTTTCTAATTTCTTTTGGTTATGTTGCTCTTCATTTAAGCCTATAGTGTCCAAAAAATCTCAATTACATATCGGATTTGACGCAAAGAGACTGTTCAATAACAAGAGGGGTTTGGCTACTTATGCACGTACATTGCTCTTGTCATTGAGGAGTCAGTTTCCAGATATCCACATCTATTTGTATACACCTAAAATTAAATCTCCATACAAATTGATAGAGTTTAAAGATGATCCTGGGTTTATCATTCGAACATACAATGGTCCCTTTAGTTGGTACTGGCGATCAAAGGGAATGGTCAAGCAATTAGAAATAGACAACATCGAATTGTTTCATGGGCTTAGCTCAGAATTGCCAAGAGGTCTTCATAAGGCAAACATCAAATCGGTAGTCACGATACACGATTTACTATGGAAAAAGCATACCAATGATTACACAATCGCTGATAGAATCATATTAGACAGCAAATTGAAAAATGCAATAAAGAAAGCAGATAAAATTATTGCTGTAAGTGAACAGACTAAAGAAAACTTATCTGATTTTGTGAATATCAATACAGACAAGTTGAAGCTAATAAGTCAAATTGCGGGGCCTGAATTTTATAAAGACACTTTAAAAGAACATCCTGTAAATTTACCAGACAAATACATTTTAGCGTTTGCTGATAAAAAGAATAGAAAGAATCTTGATTTGCTTCTAAATACCATTGAGCTTTTAAAAGATAAAGAAATTGCGCTCGTTTTGATTGGAGCAACAAAAAAGCAAAAGTTTGATTCTGAAAAAGTGTATTCAGTTCCTCATATTCCATATGAAGATCTTAAGCTATATTATGAAAATGCGCTTTTTTGTGCGTACCCATCAAAAGATGAAGGCTTTGGCTTACCTGTTGTCGAGTCTCTAATGCGCCAAACACCAGTAGTCGTCATGAATAAACCACCGATGAATCAATTTAAACATCCACTTGTACATACGTTTCCCCCTAGTGCAAGTCCTGAACAATTGGCAAGCATATTTGAAAAGGTCATCAAAGAACCTAAAGCTATTTTGAAGTATACAAGTCCTACTTCTATTGAAAATTATGCAAGACAATACATGGATGTGTATTTATCTGTTTTAGGTTATTGATAAATACTTCAACAGTCCTTTGTTATGACAGAGCTAGGATTTACCCTGATATTAAAAAGATACTGATTGGGTGTAAACAATGACAGTTGTTTTTTTGTAATGTCATTACTTTGTGTTTTCTTTTAATCCCCCCAGTTCTCTTCACCTAAAAATCCATGTTAAATGAACCATTCCATTTATCTAGTACTATTGTATTGTTTGATTTTTTGTTACCATTCAGTCAACGCTCAGCAGAAGCGATGCTATGCTGACCAGCATTATGCAAATCAAATCATTGAATCTCCTGGTTTTGAAAAAAACAGACTTATAAAGGAGGCTGAGATTTTACATTTTTTAAATGATTCAAATAGAAGAAATGCGAGCAAAACTGAAGTGTCTATTCCAATTGTATTCCATATTTTACACGATGGTGATATGATTGGTCAGGGTGAAAATATTTCAGTTGCTACCATATTGGCAACACTTGAACAGTTGAATGATGATTATTCTAGAATGAATAGTGATGCTGGCAATACACCTGGCGCCTTTGCTGGATTAGCTGCTAATACCACCATACAATTTTGTTTGGCATTTGAAGATGAAAATGGAAATCCGACAAGTGGGATCAATAGAGTGAATATCAATTCGCTTTCTAATGTGAGTCCATCTGATTGTTGGGATCCAGATTACCTTAGTAATAATGTCGTTAGTCCATTGATTTGGGATAGAAATAACTACTTAAATATATTTACAGTTCAAAGAATTGACTACTTCGAAGATGGAGAATGTTTGAATAACTCACTATTAGGATATGCTCAGTTTCCTGGAGGTCCAGCTAATACAGACGCAGCTGTCCATGCCTACTACACAATGGGATCATTGTCTAAGCCAAACGCAGATGGTGGAGTGTATGGTTTTGGTCGAACAGTCACTCATGAAGTGGGTCATTGGTTAGGTTTGGATCATCCTTGGGGGCCAGGTTTTGAAGGTTGTAATATGGATGACGCAATAGCTGATACGCCAAACTCCTTTGAACCAGTGTATGGCTGTCCAGTTTTTCCAGTGACAGATGTTTGTACACCTAGAGGTGATGGCATAATGTATATGAACTACATGGATTATGTTGATGATGAATGCATGAATATGTTTTCGCAAGGTCAATCTGACAGGATGATGGCATCCATTAACACTTTTCGTTCGTCCCTTTTAAATGGAGGATGTAATGCCACTGATTGTCCACAAACATTAACGACCACATCTGGAGTACTCACATCTGGAGTATATGATGCCTCGAAAGAAATAATTTCAAATGGGAAAGTATCGTTAAGTCAAAATGTAAGATTGACAGCAAAGGAGTGTGTCAGTTTGAGTACTGGCTTTGAGGTTGTAAATGGTGGAATATTGACAATAGATTTAGTTGGTTGTGATTAACTTTATCTGAGTTTGATTCAACAAAAGTCATTGAGTTAAGTGTATAAAGAGGAGTTAAAACTAAAAAAGCCTTATCGATACTATAAAAATATCAATAAGGCTTTTTTTTTAAGCTGTGAGAGAAGGATTCGAACCTCCACAGGGGGCTTAGCCATCGAACAAAAGTAAATTTGTGGTCAACCCATATTCGACGTTTATAACTGATCCCTACCCCCGAGACAAGAGGGCATGGCTGCCAATTTCATCACCTCACAGTATGTAATTAAAGTCCTTACGTTCAAAGACAATGTAAAACTACATCATAAGCTAAACTGTTGCAAATATTTTAAGAAAACTTTGTTATTTTTTGAATTGATTTAAATATTTCTACTCAAAGTGAATAACGTTCAAAATGACGTTCCAATTTGGGTCCATATTTAAATATTTTTCAATGAACGGTTATCTTGGGCGTTATGATGTCCGTATTAGGAGAAGGATTTACTAAAAATGACTTCTTAGAGATAGATCTTAGTATTAATAATGTTGATTTGAAAAAGCTTTCATCTCAGTTGTCATTCACTGAGTATATAAATAAAGAGCTTAAGCTAAAAGACAAGCGAGTTGCTATAGGTGGTTATTTAGAGGAGCGCGACTTTTACCTAGATAGTGATTTGTTTGCTGGCGATCACCGCACAATGCATCTTGGTATTGATGTTTGGTTAGAACCAGAAACACCTATTTATGTGCCTTTAGATGGTACTGTCGTTGCAAATGCAAATAATGATAACTATCTGGATTATGGATATACTATTATTACTCAGCATCGTTATCAGGGTGAAATTATCCATTGCCTTTTTGGACATTTATCAGAGAGTATGTTTTACGAATGGAAGACAGGAGACCAAATAACCGAAGGGTCGACTCTTTGTTATATTGGAACTACTGAACAAAATGGAGGATGGGCGCCACACCTACATTTACAGTTAATAAAAGAGTTAGATAAAGATGCTGTTGATTATCCAGGCGTATGCCACAAAAAGGATCTTGATTTTTATACCCAAAATTGCCCGAATCCTATTGGGCTGATAATAACTGAAAAGTAATCTGAATGCAAACACAGTGTAAACAGTTTTTATTAATTATCGTTTGCCTTGTTCTGACAACGATGATCTGTGCCCAGGAACAAAAAATCAAAGGAGTTACTATGGTAGCTCCCAAGAACGAGTTTATGAATAATCCATTGACCGAAATCGCAGAACATAAGGCCAATTGGGTTTGCTTGGTGCCGTTTGCCTTTATGACTCATGGTGAGACAGGATTGTCATATGGGGCGAAATGGCAATGGTGGGGAGAAACAAAAGTTGGTATACGTAAATCAATACGTAAAGCAAAAGAGGCAGGACTTAATGTCATGCTTAAACCACAAATATACAGCCACGGTAAATGGATAGGCGATATGGATTTTGATTCTGATGCTGAATGGAAAGAATGGGAAAGCCAGTATAAAAAGTATATGATGATGATGGTAGAAATTGCCATAGAAGAAGAGGTGAAAATGATTTGTATTGGCACAGAAATAAATTATTCCATGAAAAAACGGGAACAATTTTGGCGGGGACTTATCTCTGAAATTCGTAGAGACTACCATGGCTTGTTGACTTATTCTGCAAATTGGGATTCTTACAAAGATGTACCTGTTTGGGATGCGTTGGATTTTATTGGCATTAGTGCTTATTTTCCATTATCGAAATCAGAAACACCGACACAACGAGAATTGCTGCGAAAATGGAGACCTATTATTACAAAATTAGAAATGTATAGTGAGCAAAAGAACAAAGCTATTTTATTTACGGAGTATGGATATTTAACAGTAGACGGTTGCGCATACAGAGCTTGGGAGTTAGAGAAAGAGGTCCATCAATTAGATATAAATGAACAGGCACAAGCGAATGCTATGGATGCTTTATTCATGGCGAATTGGAATCAAAAATATTGGGCTGGTGGATTTTTGTGGAAATGGTTTCCAAATATGGACGGTCACGAAGGTTACCCTGAAAAAGATTATACGCCTCAGAATAAATTATCTGCTACTGTGTTAAAGCGATGGTACAGTCGAGATTAAGTTGACTGATAAATTAAAATGAAATTATGAAAGTATTTAAGACAGTAAAAGGTTTGCAAAATCATATTGCGAAATTAAAGAAAGCGAAGAAAAGGATTGGCTATGTACCGACACTTGGAGCATTGCATGAAGGGCACATGTCTCTCATCCGATTAGCAAATGATAATTGCGACATTACTGTCTGCAGTATTTTTGTCAACCCGACACAGTTTAATGAGAAATCTGATTTGTCTAAATATCCAAGAACCTATGATGCCGATAGTCGCTTGTTGAAAGAAAATAATTGTAATATCCTTTTTTTTCCTGACGTAAAGCAGATATACCCAAAAGATATTGATACAACAGTAAAAATCGATTTTGGAAAATTAGATAGTGTTATGGAGGGGGCGCATCGTCCTGGTCATTTTGATGGAGTCGCTCAAGTCGTAAAACGTTTACTGGATATCGTTAAACCGCATGAGTTAGTTATGGGGCAAAAAGATTTTCAGCAAGTTGCCATCATTAGGCATATGCTTACCGAATTAAAAATAAAAACGAAACTGGTCATCGGTCCAACAGTTAGAGAAGATCATGGCCTAGCGATGAGTTCTCGTAATGAACGATTGTCAAAAAAGCTGAGACAAGACGCTGCCATTATCAATAAAACATTATTGTGGGTAAAAGACAATATTAAAAAATACGATGTTGCTACTTTAGAAAAAAAAGCGATTAAAAAAATGAGCTTGCCAAAATTCAAACCAGAGTATTTTGAGATAGCTGATGGGATAACCTTGCAGCCGATAAAAACTATTGGTCGTAGAAAGTATGTCGTTGCTTGCACAGCGGTTTGGGCAGGAAAGGTGCGCTTGATCGATAATTGCGTTTTAGTAGATAAGTTGCAATAGACATCACGCCCTACCAAAAAAAAGAAAGTGCGTTGCTGAATTCACCTCGCCTCCGCAAAAACACCACTATATGCTGAATTCAAATATACATCTGCAATCAAAGTCGTGGTACCAAAATTCGAATGTCTATGCAACAGGATTTATTATTGATGAGTCAGGCATCTACTCTAAAGACAGACTTTGTGTTAGGGTTTTAGAATTTGTAAACAATACAAACCAAACTATCTCTGGAGAATTTGCTGCAATAATTGTTGAACAAGAACAAGTACGTATCATTACTGATGCGATCCGATCTAGACCATTGTTTTTTACTTTTAGGAATGGCTATTTACATATTTCAGATGAGTGTTATGTCCTTCGGAATGAACAGCAGAATAATTCGCTTAATGAAGAAGCAGTAAAATCGTTTTTATACTCAGGATATACTCATAGTAATTATACATTAAACAAAGACATTTTTCAAGTTGAGGCTGGGACTATAGTTACTATTAAAAATAGTAACACTGAAATATTCGATTATGTTAACTCAGTAGATGTAACTATAAAACAGCAAACTCCAGAAGATTTGCTAAAGGTTTTATCTAACGTCTTTGATGACTATATAGAGCGGCTAAATGGTAGGGAAGTAGCTGTCTCTCTTTCAGGTGGCTATGATTCTAGACTGGTATTAGCTATGTTGCATTTGAAGAAGTATGACCGTATTAATTGTTTCAGTTATGGCCGTCCTTCTCTTATTGAATTAGATAATGCAAAACTGGTTGTAGAAAAGCTTGGCTGTCCATGGGAGTATTTAAATTATGATGAGATATTCGATGCTAAGATTTTGCAAGATAATTTCTTTATTGACTATTGCAGATACGCCTCCAATGATGCCAGTATGTTTTTTCTTAAACAATATTTTCCAGCTGCATATGTAAAGGCAAATAATCTTATCGATTCTGATGCGGTAATTATTGCAGGACATACAGGAGATGTATTGAGTGGTGGTCATTTAAGCAGCATCATGAATAGTGGAAACTTTACGAAAGACACTTTTGTAAAGCACTTATTAAGAAAGCACTTTGATTTTTATAGTGATAATTCTGATTTATTTAAAATCATATCTGAAGCGGTTTGTTTTGAGGATTCATTACATCCTTGGTTGCAGTATGAATCTTGGGAACGGAAAAATAGACAAGCTAAATTTATCGTAAACTCAAACCGAGCTTATAATTATTTCGGGTATGAGACATTGGTTCCACTATGGGACAGGCGCCTTATTGATTTTTTTAGAAAACTTCCTTTTGAACAAAAAATCCACTCTAAACTTTATAGGGAGACTTTAAAGGAACTCGTGTTTAAGCCACTTAGAATAAATACAATACAAGAAACACAGCCTAGTCGGAATCAATTGCTGAAGCAGCAAATAAAAGAACAAATAAAAAAAGTTATTCCTAAATCTTTGACAAATCTACTTGTTAACTATTCCGATCCTTTTTATTATAAAGAGGTTATAAAATTAATGGAATCCGCAGCATATCAATTTGAAATGCCAAGACAGAAAAATATTTGGAATGCTTATTTGCCTCAATGGTATTTGCAAAATGAGTATCAGTTAGAATATAAAGATATTCAACGATTGATGTAGGATTCCTACCTAATCAAAGTATATCAATTAGCATGTTTAAGTTCAATTTCCATAAGGCCATCATTAATCATCTTTCTTGACAACCAATGTCCTCTTACCATCACTCCTGCAATTTCTTGTGCATTCGAAATATCTTCTAATGGATTCTTATTTAATAGAACTAAATCAGCAGATGCATTTTCTTCTATAGAGCCATAATTGCCAGAAGCTCCAAAAAAATTGGCTGGCCCAGAAGTACCACTTTTTAGTATGTCATAATTAGACATGTCAGCATTAGACATTTCTAGCATTTCGTGATGTAACGAAAAGCCTGGCACATTCATGACTTGTGGTGCGTCAGAACCTAAAAGGATGGTGACACCTCTTTTGTAAAGTGACGATAATAATTGAGTACGAATACGGTTGTAGCTATTCCATTGTTCAGCCGTATAAGTCTCGTCACTGATTAATCGTTCTTTACCCTGTCTCCAAGCGAATCTTGTTTTTGACGGCATATATTTCATTTCAGGAGCAAGTAAGTCTTCAGCTGGATCGGTAGGGGAGAACCATCTGGTAAATAATGTTTGCGTCGGGACTACTGCCACTTGTTGCTTTTTTGTTTTATCGACTAAGTCATTGATTAAATCTACATCTACCAGATCAGTAAATCCATAGCCGAAAAATCCACCACCATCTTTATCAAAAGTTTTATCTTTTCCAATTAACCCATCAATAAATCCATCTAAGTGATCAATAGTCGCATACTTTGCTTCTAGTGCTCGATGAATGCCAACTTCTACAGGGACATGACCAGAGTATAAAATGCCTACTTCTTTTGCAGTTGCTTCAATTGCATTCCAAACCTCAAGTTGAATGCCAGGGTGTATTTTTAAAAAGTCGTAACCATCAGATTTATACTGTCTTATTTTTTCTTCTGCCTCATCTGTTGATTTTACAGTGTTACCATTGAGGGAAGGGCTAGATGTATATATTCTTGGACTCAACTTTAATTCACCTGTAGCAATTGATTCTTTTAGTGTCAAATGGTATGGATCACCGAGCATCCCTCTAATATTAGTGACACCTTGAGATAGATATAGAAACAACACATCTTTGACATAAGAATCATCACCTTCTTCTGGAGTAGGGATGTGTGCGTGCATTTCTGTCAATCCAGGCATGATAAATTTATCAGTTCCGTCTATGACAGTTGAAAGTTTGTTTGGTTTTATTTCACCAATTGATTTAATTTTTGAGTCTACTATTTCTATATCTGCTTTGTATGTGTCTCCTCCCTTCAGCATTGAAATAATTGTCACATCTTGGATGATGATATTTTCTATTTCAACTTTTTCTTCACACGATATGAAAATTAAACAGGTGAAAAAGGTGGTAATTAAATTTCGCATGATTCTATTTTAGAAATAATTAATTAGCACAATATCTGTTGCAATATTTTAGATGTAATCATATAGGTCGGTTTGATACCATCTTGACCTAGTCCACCAGAAGCAAGAGTGCTACCTGTTTCTAAGGGATTATCTGAGGCGTAATAAGCGTAACGTAATTTTACATTTTTATCAATGTGCTTTCTAATTTTTGACGCTGATTGTATTGCCTTTTGATAATGAGCACCTTCCATTTCAAGACCAATACCATTCCAGCTGGAATTATGGAAGTAAGATAAGACGTCTTTATTTTGCAAAGAGGTACCTAGTACCGTGACCATTAACCCTTCGAATACCTCAAGTCCATGGCCTTCGAAATCTTTTGCTTTAAATTCATTTTTAAAGGGATAATTATCTGCGGTACCTTCAAAGATATGTGCTGTAGGAATCATGAGGTCGCCTTTGCCTCCTTCTAGAATTCCTGCTTTCCCCATTATATTTATTGACTTTACATTTAGTTCTTTTTTCTTGCCATCTATTGTTATCGGTTTTAAAAGTTCATCCATTGTTTCATATGCCTGTTCGCCAAAGGCATAATCCATCACTATGATGACTTGTTTATTGGCATCTGTAGAACATGTTTTTATCCAAGATAAATCTGGTGCTAAACTCGAATGATCTATTTTTTCACAATTAAAAATCTGAACAGCTATATTCATTCCACTTTCATCTTCTATTTCATACATACCGTTAGCCAAAGCGTATTTCTTAATGGTGTCGCGTAGTTTTTTGTTTTTGTCCTTACTTACTTCATGCATGAGTACTTCAAAGTCTTTCTTTCTTTTTCGTTTACTTATGGCTTTTGTGGCAAATAAACAATTCATCACACTGTGTCTATTTGCACTAATGATATGAATGGGTTTATCGATCATACCATTTTCATGCAGATATTTTTTAACACGAGTTGCCCAATGTTCTCCTCCAATATGATGGCCAATATCTTCTCGAAGTGTCGACGAGAACGTGATTTGCCTATAGTCCTTGTCGACATACCCTTCAATACTCAAACGGCCCATCCAATAGGCGACTTCAAACAAAGAATTTACTTTAGATGTGTTTTCGAACATGTGGCAAGCATCCAATGTTTCTTTATACGTCCGACCAATGATGGAACTCAGATAGGTACATCCTTTCTCCAGATCATAGTCTTCGCCATTTTCGATTTGCTTAACTATTTGTTCCAGTTTTTTCCAATCTCTGTTTTTCTTATTCTTTGAGTCGAGGCTGTTCCTTCGTATTTTTTCAGATTCTATATACATAAATGTCAAGTGAGTCAATAAATCGTAAATGTCACTACGACCTCTTGTCATTTCTATGTACATCTGATATTTATCTATCCGAAAACAATTACGTCTACGTTTAGCTGGTATGATTGGTTCGAAGGATGATTTTTCCAAACCTTCTCTACTGATCAATTTTATAAATCGGCACTGCTCAATACCAATAGGTAAACGTTGGAAGATGTATAGAAGACCATTTAATTCCACTCGCTCGGGGTCAGCAATTGAGCCATATATTTCTGGCCTTAGTGAGAGTAGGGATGATATCATTGATTCACCCGAAATACCCAAAGGACGATACTCGCCTCTGTTGAGTAAGTGTCTCATCGAAACATATAATTTCTGAATTGCTGAACTTGATATTCGTGCTCTTGTGATGTCTGTTTTGTACTTATCCATAGATTAATAGATAGATAGTGCAATATTCGTACCTAAACATGTTTGAGAAACCCATGGATTACAGTGGAATACTGGACTAAGGCTTTGGCCAAATACAATCAAAGTTACAGTTTTAATCTCAGAGAGAGTAAACCGCCCAGACCTATTAGTAAGGCCAGCAAACCAAAACTTATTTCCAAAGAAAAACTTTCTGATAAAAAACCAATGAGTGGTGGCCCTGCCAGAAATCCTGTATAGCCTAAGGTTGATACTGTGGCGATACCAACACTAGGTGGTACATTTTCTAATAATCCAGCTTGTCGAAATAAAACGGGAATAAGTATAGAGCAACCAAGTCCTGAAATGACCATGGATATAGTACTGACTATAATCGAGAATCCAAATGAAAATAGGAGTAATCCAGCTGATAATATCAAACAACCAAATAGCAGTAAATATCTTGTGTTGTATTTTTCGATAAGCTTATCTCCGTAAAATCTTGCTATAGCCATTGCAAATGAAAATGCGGCAAATCCAAAGCCCAACATATACTCAGGGCTGTCTAAGACATCTTTATAGAAAACAGCATTCCAATCCATTATTCCTCCTTCAGTGAGAAATACCATGAAAGCAATGATAACCAAAACCAATACGGAGCCATCTGGGAGCTTGAAAGACTTTTGTGATTCTGCAGCGTCTTTTATATCGTGAATGCATATTGCAACAATTAAAAACAACACACTTATTATTCCTGTCAAAGCGAGATGCTGTGTAATGTTAATTTGTGTGGAAACGATAAAACTAGCAACAAGCGAAAATATCATCGCTGACAAACTCCAAAATCCATGAGTCATCGACATGAATATAGAAGATTTCATTTTTTCCAAAGCGGAGACTACCGCATTCATGGATATATCCATGGCTCCATTGGCAAATCCAAGAAGGAATAATGTGCCAACTAAAGCAGTAAAACTATTGACAAAACCAATTGCAATAATTGTAACTGCATAAATGAGTCCTCCGATAATAGAAACTTTGCCTGGGCCTAATTTGCGAATGGCCATACTCACTATTGGAGTTATAACCACAACGCCTAGAGGCGACGCGAGTAAAGCTAGACCTAGTTTTGCATCACTCAGATTCAACAGTTCTTTTATATCAGGAATTCTAACAACCCACTGAGAGAATAAAAAGGCGTTCATGATAAATAATGCCGCTACGGCTCTTGTCCTTTTATCTCGTAGATAGTTTTGGATTGAAAGTTTGGATACTTGAGTCATTTGCGAAGAAGTTAGTATTAATTTAGGACATATACTCCCAAGCAGATTGATAGTGACCATCAGATTCAATGTGATCTGCCAATGCCGTATAAAGTTCAGAACCACCTAGTGTACTTAAGTCTCCAATTATGACCAACTTCTTTTTGGCTCTAGTCATGCCTACATTCAATCTTCTTTCGTCTGCTAGAAATCCGATTTCTCCATTTTCATTTGAACGAACCAAGCTTATCAAAATTAGATCTTTTTCTTGACCTTGAAATCCATCAATACTATTTACCTCAATATTTAATCCTCTATATGTTTCTTCATCTTCTATGTGTTGTTTTAATAATTTCACTTGAGCAGCATATGGGCTAATAATGCCTATGGCAGTATCTTCTTGAAGGATGTCTCTATGTTGTAAAAACCACTCTCTGATAATAAATATTTCACCTTTATTAAAGCTGCTGAATGTATCTGAATGTTTTTCTTCTTCAAATCCACAACCACTAGTATCGATAAACACTAATGGGTGATCATCCAATGACCATTGACTATTCGATACATCAGAAACTAATTTGGATTCATAAAATCGCTTGTTAGAGAAGGATAAGATTTTGTCGTTCATCCTGTATTGAGTAGTCAGCAAATAACTGTGATGGATTTTATCTGACATTCTATCTAGGATAGTATCAGTTAGCCCTAGCTCTTCCGCTTCTCTAGATTTTACTGTAGGAGGGAGTTGCAAATGGTCTCCAGCAAAAATGACTCGCTTTGCTTTTAAAATAGCATTCCAACATTCTGGTTCTAAAGCTTGAGATGCTTCATCGATGACCACTGTCTCAAATTTTAAATCTTTGATATAAGAACTGCTTGCACTCATTAATGTGGAGCAAACTGCTTGTGCTTTATTTAAAATGGAATCAACTAGCCTGTCTTCTAATTCTCTTGCCCATTTTTTGAGTTCCCTCGATTCCTTGTACATGGCATTTCTGTTCTCTCGTTCTTTGTAGCCAAACTTTCGTTTGAATGAACCTGCTTGTTTCCTGGCTTCGTTGGCTTCGATTTTCACCTTTTTTATGTGTTTCCAATCATCGTGATTAGCCACTTTATTTGCCAAAGTAAGATGTGCTGTCGAATCTGCAACTCTTGAAACATTGCCAACTCTCAATGTGTCGACTCCAGCTTCTTCTAACCGCCTTGCCAACAAATCCACAGCATTGTTTGAAGGTGCACATACTAAAATTCTTTTTTGAGATCGTAATGTTTCTTTTATTAAAGCAACCAATGTGGTTGTTTTGCCAGTGCCTGGAGGACCATGGATTATGGCAATTCTTTCTGCGGATAAGCAGCCTGCGATGGCCGCATTCTGAGAATCATTTAATGACGTCCAAGGATGAAATTGTTGAGTTTGAGGTTGGTAAGGGGCAAAGTCACTTTGTTTAGAAATGCCTGTTCTTAATTCGCTGATGTGGTCTTCTTGTGATTCTTTAACTCTATGAATGGCTTGAGTCATGACTGTATACGGCTTTTCATCATACACCAATTCTACACCTGACTTGAATCTGTCTTCTATATCTTCCAATTGATTGACATTGGAACCAAAGAGAATGCCCATTTTCAACTTCTTCACAAAAGACACAACACCCTTGAGACTTTCTTTTTCGCCCGAGGAGTTAACGGTAAATACCTGACAACCCATGCCTGTTTTAAATCTATGAGACATGACATCTCTGATTTTTCGCTCGACAATGATCTCTACTTGTTCACCAATCGTGTAATATTTTTTTACAATAACAACTGGATACCACAAAATGCCAGCTTCAATTTTTTCGGCATTTGTCTTTTTAGATTGTAATTGCTTAAAGTAGCTTTCTTCTGTTTTTCGTTCCCAATCAATCGCTTCGAGCATGCGATCGTATCTGTCCTGATTCGCCATGGCACAAAAGTATGATTTTCTGAATTGGGAGCGTAGTGTGGAAGCTACATTAAGTCAGTAACTGTTTGTCTTGTTGATTGTCTATGTCTTGGATATATGCCTTGGTATTGGTTTTGAACGGCTCTAGCAATTCTTTGTTTTGTTGGATTACTGTTCGGCATCCATTTGAATCGGTACAGTTATTTAATTGTTTTGCAAAGCGTCTTTTAAATATGACAGGATGTCCTGGCACTTTATCTACTATTGGCCTACAAATAGAAGTATCTCTTTCAAAGGAAAATGCCAACAAATTTTCCAAGTGTTGTTTTTGTAAAAACGGCATATCAGATAAGCAGATCAAGAATGACTGTGCTTCCTTAGATAATTTAGTCAAGCCTGATTGTATACTAGATGTTTGGCCTGATTTATAGTCGGGATTATGGACGATAGTTAGATCTTCAACGCCTTCTATTTTGGAAAGCAGCTCTTCTTGTTGATGACCTGTGACCAGAATAATTTGATTGAAAGCGAGTTGGCGTAATTGATCAAGGACTGTTTGGACTAATATTTTGTTGTGATGCTGAAGCAGCAATTTATTTTCAGCGCCCATTCGAGTAGATAACCCTGCAGCTAAAAGAATAACATCTGTATGCTTGATGAATGTATTTAAGTTTGACAAAATTGTAATTTATATTTTGCCTTCAGCTACCATTTTCGCATAGTCTTTTGCAAAATAGGTAATGATTGCATCCGTACCTGCTCTTCTAATGCTAAGTAGCGTTTCTGGCATAGCTGTTTCGTAGTCTAACCATCCATTCTGGCAAGCAGCAATCAACATGGCACATTCACCACTAACATGGTACGCGCTAATTGGCAGATTGGTATTCTTTTTCAAAGTTTGAATAACATCAAGATAGTGCAAGGCCGGTTTGACCATTAAGATGTCTGCACCTTCTAATTCATCTTGTTCAGCTTCTATCAATGCCTCGCTTTTGTTGGCGGGATCCATTTGATAGGTCTTTTTATCTTTTGGAATATTCGGATCTTCAACTGGTGCAGAGTCCAAAGCATCTCTAAATGGACCGTAAAAGGCACTGGCATATTTTGCTGTGTAAGCAAGTATAGAGGTATTGCTAAAACCATTGTCATCCAAGCCTTGTCGAATTGCACCTACACGGCCATCCATCATATCAGAGGGGCCGATCATATCAAAACCAGCATCTGCCTGAGCAATACTCATGTCAACTAAGACATCAACAGTTTCGTCATTAAGGATATGTCCATTGTCTACAATGCCATCATGACCATGTATACTGTAGGGGTCTAAAGCCACATCACTTATCAAATTGATGTCAGGAAATTCTTGTTTTATTTTTTTAGCTGCATGCAGATAATAATTTTTTTCATCAAAACTGAAACTGCCAGTGGCGTCTTTATATTCTTCCTTGATTTTTGGAAACAACATAAAATGCTTAAGGCCTAATTTTTGACAAGCTTCCATTTCCTTCAGCAGTAAATCAATAGACCATCTGTAGTTACCCGGTAAGGAAGACACTTCTTCCTTATGATTTTTTGAATCAACTAAAAAGAACGGATAAATTAACTGATCAACACTAAGTGTAGTTTCTCTAACTAAAGAACGTATGGCTGCACTTTTTCTATTTCGTCTTGGTCTTTGTTGCATTGTTTTTTTTGCGTTTAGGATTTAATGGTACGGGGTCTGGACCATGCCCTCCCCACGGATGACATCGCGTGATGCGCCGAAGTCCCAAATATACGCCTTTAATTACTCCCCATTCATTGATAGCGCCTATCATATAGTGCGAACAACTAGGGGAGAATCGACAATTTGGACCTAGTAGAGGTGATATAAAGACTTGATAGAATCTAATCGGAAGTATGAAGAGTCTTTTGAGCATAATGGTCTAAAGATCTATTTTTCCAGTATAATCTGAGGGGTCGAATAGAAAGTGTTCTTTAGTATTTTTATCTAATTTGACTTTCACAATATTCCGCTGATCTGCGTATAGCTCCATGAAGACTTTGTTAATGACGGTAAAGTTGCGTTCGAATTCTACATTTGGAATTTCAAGGTAGCACCACACAGCTGCAAGGTCTTCGGAAATTTCTTTTCCTATAAAATCAAAACTCAATTGTTTATCATCTGTCTCAATTTTGAAATTCTCACGCAGATAGGCTTCCATGTAATTTTGGGCTTCGGGATGTTCTTTCTTTGTACATAGGAACAAATTTGAAGCGCCTTTTTCTGTTAATGCTAATTCAAAATCATCAATAAACACACGCAATGACACTTGAACTGCTTTCTCCTCTTTGTTGTACTCTACGTCACATTTACTTAAGTGAATGTCATGTGCAGGAGCACTTGCTGCAAAGAACATTAGTATGTAGGTAAAGAGAACATTCATAGCCATAAATTTAATAACAGCATAAGGTACAAATTGATTCAACAAGGCAATCTTAGAGTTATGTTAATTCGACGGGTTTTTCTTTTGATTGATCGATAATTGTTGATATGTACCTGTGTATACCTCTATATTTGACTTATACTACCAATTTAAAAGAAATATTATTCGTAGACTCCTGTTAACCCCCGAGGTCCGTCAAGATGGCGGACTTCTTTTGTTTGAATATCTTTCCTTATTTTCATAGTAAATGAAAAACACCGCTATGAAAAATCTGCTACAAATCTCCATTTGTCTGTTATTTTGTATCTCACTGTTTAGTCAAGACGCTAAACTCGAGATGCTAAAACAAGAAGTCATTCGAACCATTGATGCGAATGCAAAAGACGCTCAAGTCATGGTCGATAAAGTCTTCAGCTTTGCAGAGTTAGGTTTTCAAGAATACGAAACTTCTAAATACATAACCGATATACTCCGAGAAAATGGCTTTAGTATCCAAGACAGTATTTCAGGTATACCGACTGCTTGGTGGGCAACATGGGGAAGTGGGAAACCAGTAATCGCATTAGGTTCTGATTTGGATTGTATTCCTAAAGCATCTCAAGTACCTGGTGTAGCTTATCATAAGCCAATAGTCGAAGGGGCACCAGGACATGGGGAAGGACATAACTCTGGAACGCCATTAAATGTCATTGCTGCGTTAGCCGTGAAAGACATAATGGAAAGAGAGAATATTCAGGGCACACTTGTTTTGTGGCCTGGAGTTGCTGAAGAACTCGTCGGGACTAAAGCATACTACACACGTGATGGCTATTTTGATGATGTTGATATTTCTATTTTCACCCACGTGTCTAGTAATCTGTCGGTTTCTTATGGTCAAGCAAGAGGTACTGGGTTGATTTCTGTAGAATATGAATTTGAAGGTGAAGCAGCACACTCTGCAGGTTCTCCTTGGAGAGGAAGAAGTGCGGCAGATGCTGTGGAGTTGATGAATATTGGTTGGCAATATCAGCGCGAACATTTGGATCCCTTGCACAGATCACATTCCATTATTAACTATGGTGGGGATCAACCGAATGTGGTCCCATCGAAAGCAAAGATTTGGTATTACTTCAGACACGTGACCTATCCTAAAATTATGGAGGTGTATGATCGGGCGAATAAGATCGCTGACGGTGCTGCACTCATGACAAATACTGCTGTTAAAAGAAAAGTTCTAGGCTCAGCATGGCCTAGGCACTTTAATCAAGTCATTGCTGAGGAGATGTATGAAAACATTAGAGAAATAGGATTACCAGAATGGTCAGAAGCAGATCAGACTTTAGCCAAAGCTGTGCAAAAAGAAGTTGGTTCTCCGCCAGAGCGCTACGATGGTTTATCTACTAAATTAGATACCATAGGCATTCCAACGACTAGGTTCATTAGTGGTGGATCTGATGATATAGGGGATATATCTTGGAAATTACCGACTGTTACTTTGCGCTTTCCTTCTAACATTCCTGGCTTGCAAGGTCATCATTGGTCAAATGCGATCGCGATGGCAACGCCAATAGCACACAAAGGTGTTGTAGCGGGAGCCAAAGTAGAAGCAATGACTATTTTGGATTTTTTACTACAGCCAGAGAAGGTAGAAGCAGCGTGGACATATTTTAAAGAGGAGCAAGGGATGAAGGAAGCGTATGTGCCTATGGTTACTAAAGATGATTCACCAGCTATTTATTTGAATACGGAAATTCAAGGAGAGTTCAGAGAGCAGTTGGAAAAGTATTATTATGATGAGAGCCGTTTTGATAGTTATTTGGAACAGTTAGGTGTGGCTTATCCGACTTTGCGAGCGGATCAGATTGGGAAAGAATAAAAATTATGAATGCTAAAAATGCTGTTGATTTGAGGAGCAGCAATGGCATATGTCTATATTTTTCAAAAGTGATCTTGGCAAGATTTACCAAGCATTACTTTTATTAGAAGTAGCTACTTCATTGATCTTCAAGCCAAAGCCAAAAGGTCCAAACAGTGTGTTTTAGTCTGTAGAAAAATTTGGTTTGTTCATAGTCTGGATAAGTAGGCGTGTAATTCTATACCTTAAGTACTTGTACAGGACCACCTCGTCAGTCATCCTCGATGTCTGCCACTCCTCCAAGGAGGAGAATTAGCTACTTTGTACAAGGAGTGCTTTCTTTCTAATAAGCACTTTTTGACAATCAAGATGAAATTCCCCTACGGCGTGGCTGTTAATAGGCAGACGAGTTGGTTGTTTGAGATTTGTATAGCGTTCTAACTTCTGGATACCCTTAACTAGCTCAATCTTACTACGACATTAATTACAGTCTACAGACTGAGTTGTTAGATTACCAGTATTGTCTACTTTCAATCGATAGCAATTTCCATTGGGTGCTGTTAAGATGACGCCATAATTAGAATCTTCGAGCATAATATCACCGAGTTCTACAGTAATGTCAGTTTTTATGGGTGTAGTTGGAATGACATTGTTGCCATATTCATATGCACCGACATCTATAGTGCCATCAGAAATAACTCTTGTAACAAAAGATGTCGGGTGATCATAGGAGACGATTGGAGTTAATGAATATGTACTAGCCTCTGGAATAGCTGTCCCAATATTCTTTGCTGGTGAATTACTTGTCAGTTTGTAATCATAGTTTGGCTCGTCTACAAAATTCAATTGGTTAATACTTGTATTTATATAATTAGATAAATAAGATGTCGTATTGCCTTGAACAATTGTGCCTGTTCCAGCAAAAATATTATTGCTCACATTTGCAATACTTGTCCCATTTTGAATCGATAAAAATATGCATGAGGCTGCGCGCTTATTGACAAACGTATTGTTGATGACATATAATTCTTGAGAAGGATTGGTAAGTCCTTCTAAACCATAACCGATTAAATTATTATTTGTAGCATTCGGTCCTTGCATCAGTAAATTACCCATGATGATAGAAAATCCACCATTTGAAATATCAATTAGACGGCTAGAGATTCCAGTCTGTTCATCCATTATTCTGTTATGATAAATAAAATTTTGATCCGCTCTTGATTTTAAACAGTGACCAATGTTTGCATGGTGGCTGTAGTTGTATCTAAATGTTAAACTGTTGGCCGAGTTGATATAGACATTGTGTGTAAAGCCACTTCCAAATCCATTATAAGCGAATTCTGAATGTTCAATTAGAATATCTCCCGTGTTGGGCGTATTAATACTAAGGATGCCATTCTCATTATTATGAAAATAACAATGACGTATAGTAAACCCAAATCCATCCACACGAATACCAGATCCATTCTCTGAAGGCACAGTAGCTCCAGAGAATTCAATATTTTCTACGGTGATATTATTTCCTGCTAATACCCATATACCTTTACCAAAAATATATTCTCCATCCGCTAAGAGGTGAGGTCTGCCACCAACACCTCTGATCACTAAATCATTGGCAAACCATACGGCAAGAGCCTGCTGTCCACTGTAATCAGCAGCGTCAATTTCTATGATGTCGCCATCTTGTACGACATTGGCCTGATACAAATCATTAGGCGTAATATATGTTTTCGTAGGTCCAACTTGATATAATGTCGCGTGACATATAATAGTGAAAGAGCAAATGATAAGGATGTATAGTGTACGTAGCATGATACTATTGGTAATGATTAGAAATGGAATTGTTACAAGGGAATATATATTTTTAAAGATAGGAGATTTTAATAGACCTGCCTATATCCCTGATGACAAAACAAGTTTTATTATTAATCTAAGTAACTCTTTGTCGTGTGAGAACGACTATTCTAATGTAACGAACTAGGACAATAATTGAATAAGGCCAATGAATAAATTATGCTTATTGGTCATCTAGACATTCTCAAGATGATATACATAAAAGAGGTTGTTGAAATACCTCAACAACCTCTTTTGATCTTATATAATTCTATTCTAAAAAATTGACTTTTCTATTATTTATGAAGCAAAACTAAGCGGAGCCTGAACTTTTGACTTTTACAAAGATTGATGCGATAAGCGTATTTATTAAAGTTGTAATCATGCCAGTGAACAAAAGCATTGGAAATTTATTCCATTGAAATCCATAATCTCTATCCGCATTCGCTTTTACCTCCTCAATAGCTTTATTCTTCTCAATAGCGATTTCCGCATCACTTTGACCTGTCATACTTCCAACCATATCCATTGTTTTTTCTATTGTAGCGATGTTAAATTCTACTGATGCGTCTTTCATTTTTTGATCATTTTGAAAAAAACCAATTTGTAAAATTAGTCCAATAGTATATGCAAGTAAGGCCGCGGGGAATAGATATTTTAATGCTTGACCATAATCTAATGACGGATGTTCAGGACGGAGAAACTTTCTTCCTAAAAAAACCAACAAAAAAATGCCTAAAAAGAAATTAATTAGCATGCCTTTACTGGATAGTACAATGCCTGGTGGAAAAACATATTTTAATGCTAAAGCATATAAAGTTGAATAAACAGCTAAGATTCCTCCAATTGTTAATATCTGTTTCATTGATTTTGTTTTATTTTTCTGAATGGTATATGTGTCAAATCTTTACCCCAGTAAGGCTTATTCACTGAAATCAAGTGACCTCCATAAGCTAAAGTGTCAATGTTAAGATAGCAAAGTAGGCCCTTCTCTAACATGTTAGGGTGAATATAATATTTACATTCTAGTTTATCCTTAATATCTACGTTATTTAGACGAAGGTCATAAATGTTCAAAAACGCCTTTTTAATATCAATAGATTTTTGCCTATCAAACTTGGCAGTTGCTTCCGCCAAACTTTCTGTAATACGTTCTTGGAGGTCTTTTACATCACCACTGAAATCTCCATATTTGGCAATCAGAAGACTATCCTCTTTTGGGTTTTGGCCATAGGACATAGATTTTTTAATGTCGTTTGTATAGGAGTTGGTTAATTTTAAATAACTGCTATCTATTACAGTAGTATTGCGAAACCTAAAATCAACCCCTGATTCATTGTAGGGAAAAATATTATCATTTTTAGTTTTTATTCGCTCCGTATCATTTCGTTCGTATTCTAAAAATATTTTCAATTCATTTTTATCAACCTCATATTGGCTTAAGCTTACTTTATAGACTGTTTTTCGATCTTCGATAATTCCAATTCTTTTGGAAGATTGAATATGCTGCTCTCTTAAATCATCATAGTATCTGTAATTGATAATATCCTCAGAAGCAGCATTAAAAGCCCTATCACCGAGATCGAAAGTTGGAAAATATTCATGACTTTTAAACTCTAAAGTTGAGATTAAAATCCCCAATATCAGCATTGGTATTGATATGAAAAATAAACCTTTGGTGTATCTATTATCTAGAAAATTTAAAAGAAGAGGTCTGTATAAAAAGGATAGTGATATGGTGGAATAAAATCTGTAAATCCAAAAATATATACCACCTACTGTTTTGTCTTTTATGCGTTTGAAACCACCAACTGTAATAAAATCAATAAATACAAATATGCCTAAGACGTAGTAAAGTAAACCAGAGATGAAGAATACCTTATCTCTAATTTCAGAATTAGCTAATATTGTTTTGGTGAGTAATACTGTAAAAAGAATGAATACACTGTTGAATACGAAGAAAGATAAAAGTATAAAGAACAGTAAAAAAGTAAAGGAAAAGAGCACACTGCTAAAGTTTTCTAAGCGCTCTATATAGTCATCAAAACTTCCTATCTTCTTTTTGAAAAATTTTGTGAATCTATCTGAATAATTCAATTCGTCATAGTCTATATCACCTGACACATACCTTAACCCTATGGCTCCGATCCATAAGCCTCTTACAATGATGTGGGTCAAAAGATTTATAAGAAAGATAGTACGGCTTATATTTAGTAGTATAATCAAGAAAGCAAATATTCCATTATAGGTGGAATTGCCATTTACTTGCCAGTAGTAATCTAGACTTCTAATAAAATCACCAGCCAAGAAAACACCATACAGCGCCAACCCAGAAATCAGCAACTCTAATTGCCAACTCTCTTGCTGCAGCTTTTCTAGCCATTCCGCAAAGAAGTCTTTTTTTGACTTAATCTTATTTTCCAAGTGAGATAGTTTACATTCAATATACTTAATAAATGATAATGCTTATTAATATTTGGATGATCATTTAGATTCTCTAGACCAAATAGAAATTTTCCAAATAGGTAGTATCAATTATAAGACTAGAAAAGTGTTCAGATAAGCCTCAATTTTATAGAATAATATAAAACAAAAGGCTGCCGTGATCAACACGACAGCCTCTTTATATCTGAAAAAAATCTAGTCTTAGTATCTGTAATACTCAGGCTTGAATGGACCTTCTTTTTTCACATTAATGTAGTCTGCTTGATCCTGAGACAGTTCTTCAAGTTCGACACCGATCTTCTCCAAGTGTAGTCTTGCCACTTTCTCGTCTAAGTGCTTAGGCAACATACTGACTTTGTTTTCATACTTGTCTCCGTTTTGCCATAATTCCAATTGAGCCAATACTTGATTGGTAAATGAGTTTGACATTACGAATGATGGGTGACCTGTTGCACAACCTAGGTTTACTAGACGACCTTCTGCAAGTACAATAACATCTTTACCGTCAATGGTATATTTATCTACTTGAGGTTTGATTTCAATTTTAGAATCCCCGTGTGAATTGTTCAACCATGCCATGTCAATCTCATTGTCGAAGTGACCAATGTTACAGACAATCGCTTTATCTTTCATTGCTTTGAAATGCTCAGCAGTCAAGATGTCTTTATTACCTGTTGCAGTGACAACGATATTAGCTTGAGGAATTGCATTAGCCATTTTCTTTACAGCGAAACCATCCATGGCAGCTTGAAGTGCACAAATTGGGTCTATTTCAGTAATAATTACTCTGCATCCTGCTCCTCTTAAGGAAGCTGCTGATCCTTTTCCAACATCTCCGTATCCTGCGACTACTGCAACTTTACCAGCCATCATTACATCCGTGGCTCTTCTAATCGCATCGACACATGATTCTTTACATCCGTATTTATTGTCAAATTTAGACTTAGTAACAGAGTCATTTATGTTTATTGCTGGAATAGGAAGAGTCCCGTTTATTTCTCTTTCGTATAATCTGTGAACGCCAGTGGTCGTCTCTTCAGAAATACCTTTAATATTGGCAACTAACTCTGGATATCTGTCCAATACCATATTTGTCAAATCTCCTCCATCATCAAGAATCATATTCAAAGGCTTACCGTCTTCAAACGCAAATAACGTTTGTTCGATGCACCAGTCAAATTCTTCTTCATTCATGCCTTTCCAAGCATATACTGGGACATCAGAAGCAGCTATTGCAGCAGCTGCGTGATCCTGTGTAGAGAATATGTTGCATGAAGACCAACTTACCTCAGCTCCTAAAGCAGTCAGCGTTTCTATAAGAACGGCGGTTTGGATTGTCATGTGTAGACATCCTGCGATTCTAGCTCCAGCTAAAGGTTTGCTAGCACCATATTCTTCTCTAAGCGCCATAAGTCCTGGCATCTCTGCTTCTGCGAGATCCATTTCTTTTCGGCCCCATGAGGCAAGATTAATATCTTTTACCTTGAATTTTGATTTTGTTTCTGTCGTGCTTGTCATAAAAATTTGGATTTAAGGGTGCAAAGATAGTTTAAAATTGGAATGTTTATTATTTACCTGTTCCAATCACAAACTTAGAGCCAAATATTATCCGCATCTATTCTAATAATTTACGAAAAAGGTACTCAAGTTCAGTGTTGAAATTCTTCCATTCACATTACTCAATTGAAAAATGCCAAGTAATTTGACTAGACATTTACATTGGCATACTTCGCGTTTTCTTCGATGAATTTTCTTCTTGGTGGAACCTCATCTCCCATAAGCATGGAGAATGTACGATCAGCGTCCAGATCATGTTCGATGGATACTTGACGCAATATTCGCTCTGCTGGATCCATAGTCGTTTCCCACAATTGCTCTGCATTCATTTCACCTAGACCCTTATAGCGCTGGATTTTGATGCTGTTCACATTTTCAGGATCTCCTCCAGAATATACATCAATGGCATTTTGGCGCTCTTCTTCATTCCAACAATACACTGACTTTTTACCCTTACTTACCTGGTAAAGAGGCGGAGCCGCAACGTAGATAAATCCTTGTTCTACCAATGGTCTCATATATCTGAAAAAGAATGTAAGAATCAATGTGACAATGTGGCTACCATCTACATCGGCATCACACATGATGACTATCTTGTGGTATCTGAGTTTTTCAATATTTAATGTTCGCTCACCTTCTTTTTCTACAATACTCACACCAAGAGCGGTAAACATGTTTTTGATCTCTTCATTTTCGTAGATCTTATGTTCAAGCGCTTTTTCGACATTTAAAATTTTACCTCTTAATGGCAGAATAGCTTGAAACATTCTATCTCTTCCTTGCTTGGCAGTACCGCCTGCAGAATCTCCCTCAACTAAAAAGATCTCTGATTCAACGGGATCTTTTGAGGTGCAATCTGCAAGTTTTCCAGGTAAACCACCTCCCGCGAGGACGTTTTTACGCTGAACCATATCTCTTGCTTTGCGGGCAGCTTCCCTGGCTGTTGCTGCAAGAATTACTTTTTCGATAATTCGTTTAGCTTGTTTTGGATTTTCTTCTAGATAAGCTTTGAGCACATCACCAACAGCTCTTGAAACGATACCTGTCACTTCAGAATTACCAAGTTCACCTTTTGTCTGGCCTTTAAACTGAGGATCTGGGACTTTAACTGAAACAATAGAAGTCAAGCCTTCCCGAAAATCTTCTCCAGATATCTTAAATTTCAGTTTACTAAACATTCCATTATCCTCACCATATTTTGTAAACACGCGATTGACAGCTCTTCTGAAACCGCTTACATGAGTACCACCTTCTCGTGTACTAATGTTGTTTACAAAAGAATAGATGTTCTCAGAATAACTAGTGTTGTACTGAAGCGCTACTTCTATCTCAACATTCTCTTCTTTACCTTTGACGTGAATTGGCTCATCAATAAGCGGTGTTCTTGTTTCATCTAAGTATTTCACAAACTCGACCAACCCGCCTTCAGAGTAGAATTCTTCTTTTCTAACTTCTTCTTCTCTTTCATCGATAAGAGTCAGCTTAAGTCCTGCATTCAGAAAAGATTGTTCTTTAAGTCTATTGGCTAAGACATCCCACTTATATACTAATTCTTCAAAAATCGTTGGATCTGGATGGAAGGTGATGGTTGTTCCAGTTTCATCAGCATCACCAATCATGGCAACATCAGCTTTAGGGATGCCTTCGCTATATTCTTGTACATAAGTTTTGCCATCTCTTCGAACTTCTGCTTTGACATAATCAGAAAGCGCATTCACACAAGAGACACCTACGCCGTGAAGACCACCTGATACTTTATAGGTGTCTTTATCAAATTTACCACCTGCGTGCAGCACTGTCATAACAACTTCGAGGGCAGACTTTTGCAATTTTTCATGCATACCTATCGGGATACCTCTACCATCATCAGAAACACTGATGCTGTTTCCTTTTAGAATCCGAACGGTAATGTGTGAGCAGTGACCGGCTAAATGCTCGTCAATAGAGTTGTCAACAACCTCCCACACAAGGTGATGCAGACCTTTGCTATCGGTACTTCCGATGTACATTCCAGGTCTCATTCTTACCGCTTCCAAACCTTCTAGAGCGGTAATATTAGTAGCGTCGTAATTTTTAGAGTTTTGTGTCATAATCTGCATTCAATATCAGTGTGCAAATGTACTCATTTTTAAGCAGTAATTCCTTTGAAATTGGCATATAAAGACCTAATTATGAGGAACTTTTGCAATAGTTTTTTTAATTATACCGAAAGAGTGATGGATAAAGAGAAAACATACGTCGCAGAGACTGAATTTGACCTAATTTCTATAGCAGAACAGATACTAAAAGATGGCCATTTTTCGCCTATATTTTGCCTATCTGGTGATTTAGGCGCAGGCAAAACAAGGCTTATTAAGAGTTTTGGAAAATTGCTTCATGTAGAAGATGAAATTTCGAGTCCCACATATTCCATTATCAATGAATATAATTCTTCACAGGGGACAGTTTATCATATGGATTTGTACAGGCTTGACAATATAGAGTCAGCCCAGGATATTGGCTTAGAAGAATATCTGCACAGCAAACGACCAGTATTTATAGAATGGCCAGAAATTGCAGATGACATTCTACCTATTTGCAATCGCATCAAGATCGATGTTATAGATGATTCCACGCGAAAAATTGTACATTTATATCAATAGTTACCTTAATTCAGGGTCTACACATGGATGAATCAGTTAAGAATTACCGCTTCTCTACATTTTTTTCTAAAGGACAGTACGAATCTCAAGTAGAGACACTTGAAGTGCAGCAAGAGGATAACCATATTTCAATTGGAATTCCAAAAGAGACAGACGATAACGAACATCGTGTGCCCATAGTACCTCCTTCCATTAGAACCCTTACAGGTTATGGCCATCGAATTGTCGTCGAGCGAAATGCTGGTGAAGATTCAAATTATATCGATCACCATTATAGCGAGGCGGGTGCGTTAATGACAGACATTAAAACTGTTTATGAGTCTGATGTTATTGTCAAAGCATCACCACCCACTTTGGCTGAACTCGATTACCTAAAAACAGATCAGATACTCATCACTCCTCTGCATATGCCTGCTGTTAATCAAGCATATCTGGATAAGTTGATGGCAAAGAAAGTAATCGCCATATCGTTTGGTATGTACAGAGCCGAAGATGGGTCATATCCCATCGTAAAAATACACAGTGAGATAGCAGGTAAAAGTGCCATCCTCACAGCTGCAGAATTATTGAATAATGTAAATGGAGGTCGTGGCTCATTACTGGGTAGTGTTGTTGGTGTGCCTCCTGCAAAGGTCTTGATCATCGGAGCAGGAGTTGTTGGCGAATATGCTACGAAAACTGCTATTGCACTTGGTGCTTCAGTGAGGATTTTTGATAACGATTTTAATAAGTTGAGTCGAATTCAAGCAAGAGTCGGTAGGCATTTGCATACCTCTTCTTTGAATCCAGAATATTTAGCATATCAACTTATGAGTGCTGATGTAGTTATAGGCGCAGTGCATTCTAAAACAGATCGATCACCTGTCGTTGTTTCTGAGGAGATGGTAAGTCATATGAAGCCAGGTTCTGTAATTATTGATGTTTGCATAGATCAGGGTGGCTGTATAGAAACTTCAAAAATGACTAGTCACGCAAAGCCAACATTTATCAAACATGACGTCATCCATTATGCCGTACCCAATATAGCTTCTAAAGTCGCAAGAACTGCTTCACAGGCTTTAAGTAATATTTTAACTCCACTTCTATTAAAAATTGGTAGCAAAAAGGACATCAATCGTCTCTTATTTGAAAACGATGGAATTCGAAATGCCGTATATGCATATAAAGGACGTTTGACAAATGAACATTTAGCCAAGAGGCATAAAATGAAGTATACAGCACTGGATTTGTTGTTGACGGCTAGTATTTAGAAAAAATAAGTTTACTAAGTCAACCCTTTCATGGATGGTGCTGAAGTATCATGGAACGGTCCTTCCTCCTGACATGTTTTATAAAAAATCCTTTGATAAATTTTCAATTTACAGGAGTCGATATTAATGCCTTAAAGAATCTCATAAATGCTCAATAAATGCTTTGTGGATTGGTTGCCCTCTGCAACAGCATTGCTGATCCTTCGAATGGTCGTGCCAAATGAAGGATCAGTTGCAGTAAGTAAATACCTTGGTTTTAATTAGGTTTTTATAGGTCTTGCGCGGTGCATTGGCAAAACGAACCAATAGCGACACAGATAAAATAAACACAGTTTTTAAAAGACATAAGAGGAATTAAAGATTGAAGCAATTGCGACAAGTCATTCAAATATATGTTCACTCTCAGCTTAATAAGGTAGGGTAAACCTTATATTTAATTTCAATGGTAATCCACTTTTAGCATTTGTCTTATCAAGACACTTTACTTCATTGATAAATATTACATTCGTTATGTGCCAGAATTTCATCCAAGTATATCAAAGCAAGATTTAACAAAACTCTACTATTCCATTAGTGAGGTGTCTAACATGTTTGGTTTATCGAATTCTACTTTGCGTTATTGGGAAACAGAATTCAATACCTTAAAGCCAAAAAAGAATAGACATGGTGACAGAGCATATACGAAGAAGGATATTCAAGACATTGAGAAAATATACTTTTTGGTGAAACAAAAAGGCTTTACCATAGAAGGTGCAAAAAACGAACTCAAACAAAAAAAGCCTAATTCGAAAATGGCTGCTATAGATCGACTAAAGCAATTGAGAAAGCAGATGGTAAATTTGTTGGATAGCCTTGGCTAATATGAAATCACCAATTCTTTAATTGTTATTTACTTCTATTTAATAGAACCATTTCAAAAAGATTCATCTAAATTTCGAGCGGAATTATAAAACCAAAACTGTTTTTATGAAGGAGCCGTCAATTTCAATTCGTTCACCACATCTTGAAGGTGCAGAAGTCGCTTGGTTTGCGCCACTCTGCAATGGTGATGATAAGTTTTTAGGAAAGCACGATATGCGCTATAAAAGTGATTGGGCGAACACATCTAATGTGTTACTGACTGCAGATAAGTTGGGATATAGAAATATATTGTGTCCTTCATCTTACCAAGTTGGACAGGATACGTTGACGTTTGCTTCAGCAGTTGCACCGTTAACTTCTCAGATAAATATTTTGGCAGCGATACGTTGTGGAGAAGTTCATCCACCGATGCTAGGGAGAACCATAGCCACTTTAGATCACATACTCAAAGGAAGATTAACTATCAATATTATTTCATCAGACTTGCCAGGTACTAAAGTAGAATCTGCGAAAAGATATCAACGTTCTAGAGAAGTCATAGAAATATTAAAGCAATGTTGGTCTCAAGATGCTATTGATTTTAAAGGCGAATTTTACAACATACAATTAGACAATACAGATCCTGTAAAACCATATCAAATAAATGGCGGACCTTTATTGTATTTCGGGGGATATTCGCCACCCGCAGTTGATTTGTGTGCAGAGCATTGTGATGTGTATCTGATGTGGCCTGAAACGGAAGATCGTCTGGCTGAACTTATGAAAAATATGAGTGACAAAGCAGCTGGTTATAGTCGCAAAGTGGATTTTGGACTACGTATACATGTGATCGTGAGAGAGACGGAAAAGGAAGCAAGGCTCGCAGCAAAAAATCTTATGAGTTACGTGGATGATGAAAAAGGAAAAGAAATCAGAGAGAGAGCATTGGATGCAAAATCCTACGGTGTATCACGACAAGCGGAGATGAGGGAGCTTGCAGAGGATGATGGTTATGTAGAGGATAATTTGTGGACTGGTATTGGAAGGGCGAGATCTGGATGTGGTGCGGCATTGGTAGGCACTCCAGACCAAATTTTAGCTAAAATAAACCGCTATATGGCCATGGGTATCAGAGCTTTTATTTTTTCTGGTTATCCACATGCGAGTGAATGTAAATTATTTGCCAACTACGTTCTGCCAAAAATTAAAACTTTTTCAATGCCAGAGGTGCAAGGCCGTAAACCTATAATTATTCCCAATACTCCTCTTGGTGCAGGCATAAGGTCTTAAGATAATTTGTACATTACATAAATGCTTGACTTAGGAATTGTATTGACTTATTTCGTTGCCATATTTGTGGTTGCTATTTCAGGTCGAGTATCTAAGGATTCGACAATAGAAGAGTATTTTTTAAGTTCGAGAAATTTACGATGGCCCTCAATTGCCTTATCAAGTATTGCGACCAATATCAATGGGTATCAATTTTTAGGCATGATGGGTTCGGCTTATTTATTTGGCTTAGCACAAGCAAGTCTTGAAATAAATGCCGTCCAAGGAATATTGATGGCTGCATTTATTTTTGTACCATTATTTCTTCGAGAACAAGTCATTACGGTAACACAGTACATTCAAAAGCGATTGGGTAAAACAGTTGGTTTGTTTTATAGCATTTCCAATCTTCTTATTTTTTCTACCATCACACTTGGTGCTGCTTTGTTCTGGGGGGCTTATGCAGCAGATCTTGTCTTTGATGAATTTTTGGCGGTGATAAGTGCTGACAGAATTACACGTATAAGTGTGTTGATAATAGGTCTTGGTATTTTCTCAGCGATTTATACATATTTGGGTGGTTTAAACGCTGTTGTAAAAACGGATATTATTCAATTTTCTATTTTGTTAATTGGAGGGTTTGTGGTGTTGTTTGTTGCCATACATCATTTAGGCGGATGGCGGGAGTTGTATATAAAGACACCACAATTGATGCACTTGTATTTACCAGCTGATCATCCGACATTGCCTTGGACGCATATGTTTGGTTTGTTTTTATTGAACATTAATTATTGGTGTGCTAATCAAACGATCATGCAACGATCTCTTGCTGCAAAGAGTTTGAGACATGCCCAAATTGGTTTAATGACTGGAGGTGTTATGAAGTATGTTATGGCTGTTTTAATTGTTGTTCCAGGTATTGCGTTATATGGCATTTTAGGAGAAAACGGATTGTCTGAACCTGATATGGCTTTTCCATATTTAGTTAAAAATTATTTGCCTGTAGGAGTAAAAGGTATAATTCTATGCGCCCTATTTGCCTCTTTGATGAGTACAGTTGATTCGACCTTTAATTCATTAGCGACTCTTTTTTCGATTGATATTTACAAAGGATACATTAATAAAACAGCAACTGACCAACAAGTTGTTAAAGCTGGCAAGAACACGATTTTAGTTGCTTTATTTACTGGTGTTTTAATGGGCTTGGTGTTGCTGTATGTTAAATTCAAGAATCCTGAAGCAGCATTTACGCATACCTTAAATGAATTGCGCTATTACATTAATTGTGGTATTGTTGTCTTAATATGTACCGCTGCATTTATGGTGTTGCCACACAGGCGCGCAACCTTAATTGGGTTTTTATGTACAATTCCACTCCATTTAATCATCATTCATTTCTTTCCAGATATGAATTATTTTGTCCGGGCATTTTGGGTGATTTTCATTGCCTTATTTTTTGTTGTTTTAGTCAGTGCAAAAAATGGATTCCGATCAATCAAAGAATTGATACAGTACGATTCTCCGACTATTTTAAAAATGGGAGGTGTGTTGTTTTTATCTCTTATTCTGGCGCACGTTGTGTTTGCGTAATCTATATAATCCACATATTAGATTAGTATTGACTTTATTTCTAAAGTCCTTTTTTGTTAAAATTTATTTACATGTGCCGTAATCCAATGTAATATTCATTCTTGTGAACAATCTTATAGGCTATGTCCATAGAAACAAACACAAGACAAATATTTTTACTCCGCCAAAGCCTGACTAATCTTTTTTTGCAAGACCTTAGGATTAGACTGGCCCTTTGTAAGTTTCATTGCTTGACCAACGAAAAATCCAATTAAACCTTTTTTGCCTTTTTTGTATTTGGCAACTTCATCAGGATTATCCGTAATGATTTGTTGGATTACAGTGTCTATAAGATCTCCATCATTGGATTGGAATAAATTTAATTCTTCGCAAAGGGCGGTAGGCGTTTTTGATGGATTGTTAAGTAGGGCAGGGAAGAGTTGTTGTACAGCAGTCGAACGAACAATTTTATCTTGTTCAATTAGATTTATGAATTCTGCTTGCTGCGCGATACTTAGTGGAAACTGATCGAGTTTATCTTCGAAATTTTCTTTTACTTCGGGCAAGACTGTGTTGACAAAATGATTTGCTGCTGCTTTAGTTGGAATACCTTCATCAAGTAATGTATCAAAGTAATTGACATATTCAATTTCTTGGGTGATGACATTAATGTGTTCTTGATTAATTTTTTTCTCACTATATATTTTTCGTTTTTTGGATGGCAAAAGAGGTAGTTGTTCGGAAATCTCTCGAATCTGTTCGTCAGTTATAAATACTGGTGGCAAATCCGGATCTGGAAAGTATCTATAATCATGGGCATCCTCTTTATCTCTGATGCTGCTTGTTTTGCCAGTTTCTGGATCGAAGTGTAAGGTTTGTTGAGCCACGTGCTCGCCTTTTTCCATTAGAGCAATTTGTCGTTTTGCTTCATAAGTAACAGCTTCCTTGGCAAAGCGCTTTGAATTGACATTTTTCACTTCACAGCGATTGTTGAGAATAGTTTCTCCCTTTCGACGCACGGATACATTGCAGTCAGCACGCATTTGACCTTCATCCATATTCGCATCTGAAATACCGATATATTTAACGAGATGCTGGAGTGTGGACATGAAATCAAACACTTCCTGTGGTGATCTCAAATCTGGTTCCGTCACAATTTCCAATAATGGAGTCCCAGCTCTATTTAAATCAATTAATGAATTTGCAGGATCGATATCATGCACTGATTTTCCTGCATCTTCTTCCATATGCACGTGATGGAAACGTATGGTCCGTTTATTTTCACCTTCATACAAGTCTAGGCTACCACCAACACATATAGGCAGTCTGTCCTGTGTGATTTGATATGCTTTTGGCGAATCTGGATAGAAGTAATGTTTTCTGTCAAATCGATTTTCCTTATTGATTTTGGATCCTATTGCTAATGCAAGTTGAATACCCTTATGAATGGCATTTTTATTTACCCTTGGTAAAGTCCCTGGATGAGCCAAGGATATGACACTAGTATGTCGGTTGGGTAAGTCGCCAAAGCTATTTGCATCCGCACAAAAGATTTTTGACGTCGTGTTCAATTGAACATGAACTTCAAGGCCTATAACAATTTCGTATTCTGTATTCATCAATAGATTAGTAAGCTGATTGCTACAACAAAGACCATAAAGATGCCAACTATAAGCAGTTGATAAAAACTTAAGAGAATAAATTTTAAAAATGTTTTAAACCAGCCTTGCTTGTAATAACGTTTCATGCTTAAATACGCATAAAGAGGCACAGCAACTAATGCAACTGCACCAAATACTGAATTATTTCCATCACCATTAAAAATATAGAATTCCAATAAGTAGTAAAGACTAAAGGTGAGCAAAAGAAAGGAATGTATAAATAGAGATAATATCAAATGATCTACTAAAAAATACTCCCTCCTTATGTAAAGTAACTTTAAAAAAAGTGCTGTAAATAGAGCAAGTAAAACAACAACCCATAGAAAATTACCTATCAAAAATTGGATTACTCCATTCAAGTCATGAAGGAATCTATATACTTGCCTGACGACAACTTTGTCCCAGAAAGAGTCTTTCCCGTATTTGGCAGTAAATTCGTCAGACCCAAGTTGTATGAGATCTGCAGATGCAAAAGTATTACCAAAATTAATTTCACCAATTTTGATATTAAAATCAGATATGCTGTCATTGGTGATATCGATCGGTCTACCTAGTAATTTCTGTTTTAAACTGTCTTTATCATTTGCATTTACAAGTGGATAATCCAATACCAATGAATCAAACGTCATTTGCAATGCTGCATGATCCATTTCTAGGCGTATGTCTTGAATAATGTCAGTACCTTCTTCACTTATATTAATCTTATTCTTGGTAATTAATGTCAATAATCCAAAGTGTATGATCAATGAAGCAAAGAAGAACCTAGAAGGATTGACATAGCTCCGTCTCTTTCCTTGTATATATTCACGAGTAAGTCTGGAAGGAAAAAAGAGTAAGCCAATTGACTTAAAAAACTTTGAATCTATATTGAAGACTGTATTGAAAAATTCAGATATCAGTTGCCAACTAGAAATTCTACTTTCTCAAGTCTTTTGACCGCAAGCCGAACAGAATGCATCAGTCGGCGTTAAAGAATGATTGCAATTGAGGCAGTACTCCAATGATGTATTTGGTACCTGTGGACTTTCCATTTGAGATAAGTTACATCTTTTGTAGTGGTTCTATTCCAATATTTTGACCAGTAGACGTTTCTATTCTACAAACATTACTAATTTTCAGTAATACCGACACAAGTATGCACTTACACCTTTCGCCTTCACCTGAAAACTGACATTAGCAACTACATTAAAAACCTGGCCTGATGTGTAGCTTGTCCAAGAATCCTCTCCTGGCAGTTTTACTTCTAACTCACCATTAACGACTGTCATCTCCTCATTCTGTGATGTGCCAAATTCGTATTCACCGTCATCCATGACACCTATTGTGTATTTGCCTTGAGCATTTTCAAATGCAACAGACTTTACTTTTCCTTCGAAGTATTCATTTGTTTTAAACATAAAATAAATGTAAAAATAATACTTCAGTTTTCTATTTCCTCCAAGCGTATACTGTGTAATTGCTATATAGTGTATGAGCATTTAGTAATTGTTTTTAGTATTCCCAGTCTTGTATCCCCTAAACGCTTCCTTTAGTTTATTCCCCTTACCGTTCCTCCACCTTAATCCCATTAATGTTTCCCCCTCACCTTTATCATATGGTATAGTCTTTGCCTATCTACTCTGTGATATATATATAATGAAATATTGTAATATGTATATCTATAATCAATGCAAAGACAGTATTATATATAATAAATAATTGTAATATGATTGTAGGTATGCATTGAACTAAACTGGTTCTTATGCAAGGTTATCGTTTTAAGCAAATTATTTTTAAGGGTATTCTTATTGGAATATTTCCTTTTCTGTCTACTCAAATCATTGGACAAATTGCTTGCAGTAGCAGTGTTCAAGTGTCGATGGACGAACATTGCCAAGCTATTCTTAAACCTGAGGTTTTCTTGCAAGGTTTTTACGATAATTTTGACAATTTTGAATTATCCATAGAAGGGATTGATGGTAATGTCATTTACGAACCAGGCAGTTATTCCATTACAGTCACAGATACTCGATCGGATAATTCGTGCTGGGGAACTGCAATTGTTGAAAATAAAATTCCTCCTAATATAATATGCAAAGAGCTAACCGTTCCTTGTTATTTTGACGCGAAACCAGGTGCGAGCATGATGAAAAATTACAGAGGAGTTGGTGTTTTGGGTAATCATACACCAGGCTATCTTGATGTTGATGTATTTTTTAACCCTAGTATTCCTCAGTATTCTTATATAGAAGATGTAAAGGTTGAACTCTATCAACTGAATGAAAATATAGCACACCTATCTGTTTATGTAAAAACACCTGCTGGCTCAAAAATTCAATTGTTTCACTCCTTCGAATCTGAACAGCTTGATTGTGTAAAAGAAGAAATGTTGGTTCATTTTTCTGATCATTATGACACTCCCAATAGTCAATTAATTGCATGTGATCCTGGTCCTTCAGTTATTGGACAGTATAAACCTTACGATTCATTTCTGTCAGTTAAGGGCGAACCAGCATGGGGGAATTGGTCTATTCATGTTGAGGACTCACATGGGAAACCTATCCATAATTGGTTTAAAGAAGCAGTCATTCATGTCACTACAAGTTCACAGTATAAAGGGCTCCCATTCGATGATGAAGGGATGCAATTTGAAGTGTTATCTGATCGCAGCTTAAGCGTATGGGGTGGTGATTTGTGTGGCCCAGTTGTGCTGTCATACACTGATGAGCACCAGAGCGGTTGTTCTTCTGATGACAATCACTATGGTATGATGATGAGAAACTGGCAAGTGGCAGACGGAGTTGGGAATGTCAATTGGTGTCAACAACCCATTTATTTTGAGTCTAGCTCATTTGACCACATTGTGATGCCTCACGATTATGATGATCTAGCTTATCCCTCTTTTCATTGTTCTTATGATTGGAAAGGACATGTAGATGCGCAAGGTAATCCGTCACCATCTTTAACTGGTCATCCAAAAGATTCTCGCGTATACAAGGAAAACCATTGTGGGAATATGGAGATGTCATATCAAGATGCAATTCTTCCTGTCTGCGAAGGCTCTTATAAAATCATTCGCACATGGAAAATGATCAATTGGTGTAAAGATGCTCCTTATAATGTGCAAGAGCACAATCAAATTATTACGATTTCAGACAAGCATGGACCGGCTATTAGTTGCCCTGACAGAACGGAGTTAATTGTTCAAGTGACCAGTGCACATGATTGTGGTAAAAACATTTTAGTCCCACCACCTACCATTAAACAAGGTTGCGGCAGCTATGATTGGACCATAAAATATGCCAAGGCATCTGATGACTCCTGCGAAGAACCTTCAGCATCACGCTATACAAATGAGGGTGTCCAAAAATCAGACGGTGACGTATACATCAATAGTCTTGAATCAGGTTGTGTTTGGGTGAAGTATATAGTGAGCGATGCTTGTGGCAATTCAAATGAATATGCATGTAAAATGAGTCTCAAAGATACAGCAGCTCCAATTGCAGTATGCGACAAAACGACGGTAGTCGCACTAAGCAATAACGGGACTGCAACTCTCCCTGCAAGTACATTCGACGATTTTAGTACCGATAATTGTTCTCCTATATATTTTAGAGGACGGAAAATTGATGATGTATGTGATACCATAAATGAGCCAGCGGAGTACATCCATTTCTGTTGCGCAGATGCCGGACAATCTGTTATGGTTGAGATTTTCATCTTTGACGAATCAGGGAATAAATCATCCTGTATTGTTGAAGCAAAAGTCCAAGACAAATTGGATGCCTATGTGACTTGTCCAGAGGATAAAGTAGTTGCTTGCACAACAGATATTCACGATCTAACAGATGATGTATATGGTTGGCCAAAAGCTCGTGATAACTGCGGTACAGTAGGAGGGCTACAGGTGGAGTATATAGATTCCTTGGATCAATGTGGTGTCGGTGTCGTGTTAAAATCCTGGGTTTTAAATAGTGATGATCCTTTATTGGACCAGCAAGTCTGTACACAACGATTTACGTTTGAGTTTGTGCCAGGAGGCAAAGAACATCAAATTTATTTTCCAATAGACACCGTTTTAACTGGTTGTGCCAGAGAGGTCGACTTGAATGAAACTGGAGAGCCAGAGATAATCAAAGATGGATGCAGCTTAATTGCAGTCAATCATAAAGACGAGGTGTTTGATATAGCTGATGATGCTTGCGAAAAAATATTAAGAGAATGGACAGTCATCGATTGGTGTCAATACAAACCAGAAATAGGAATCACGGCAGGCTATTGGCAAGAAGTCCAAGTCATCAAATTTTTAAATAAAACCAAACCTGAAATAATATCCTCATGTGATCCGATTGAAGTGTGCACGTCTACTTCCGATTGTACTGGATCAATAGATCTAACAATGTCTGCGACGGATGATTGCACAAATGGCCGTTCATTGACATGGGAATATGCAATTGATTTATACAATGATTATACTACAGACATCAGAGATGGTTCTGTTGATTCAGATGGGGATTCAGTCAAAATCCAATTGCAAGATTTACCCCTTGATGTGACACATGCCATTACATGGAGAGTACATGATGGTTGTTTGAATTTTGAACAATGTAGACAAGAAATAAAAGTGAAAGATTGCATACCACCGACACCATTTTGTATTGGTGGGGGAATTACCACCTTACTGGATCAAAATGGCAACGCACAAATTTGGGCTAAAGATTATGATTTGAAATCAGAAGACAATTGTGTTGGTAACGAAGACTTACGATTTTCGTTTAGTGAAGATCCTACCGATTCAAATCTGTCATTCAAATGCGATGATATACCAAATGGTAGATTCCATTCATTTGATTTAGAGGTATTTGTGACTGATCCATCAGGTAATCAGGAAAGTTGTCATGTGACCCTTGAATTACAAGACAATATATCAGCGTGTACTGGTAATCCTGATGTTGGATCGTCTCTAGTCATGGATGTTGAAGGTAGTATTCAGACAGAAATCAATGCACCAATCGATGGGGTAGAAGTCACTATAGAAACTAATCAAGCTGGATTTCCTAAAATAGCGGTGACTGGAGAAGATGGACAATTCCTTTTTCCGGAAGTACCAATGAATCAGAATTACAGGTTGACATCCTTCAAAAATGACAATTTATTAAATGGCGTTACCACCTTAGACTTGGTTAATATCCAACGACACATCATTGGAATTGAGCCTTTGACTAATCCATATACTATAATTGCTTCAGATATTGATAATAATGGAGTAATTAATGTTTCCGACTTGGTAGAATTAAGAAGAGTTGTGCTAGGCTTTGAAAATCAGTTCCCAAACGGACAACTTGCTTGGCGGTTTATCAATACAGACCAGCCAATACTTGATGATTTGAGTCCTTTCCCATTCGTTGAATCCATTCAAATAGCTGAGTCACAAAATTTACAAAGGGCGTACTCTTTCATGGGAATAAAAATAGGAGATGTAAATCAATCTGTCCAGATGGGAATCCAAAATCAGTCAACAGAAAATAGGAGTTATGAAGGCATCAATTTTATAATTACTAATTCAGAGATTAAAGAAGGTGAGATTGTTGACATAGAATTTAGACTTGCAGAAGATACTGATGTCATCGGTTTTCAATATGCATTTAAATTTGATCCATTGGCACTTAATGTATTGTCAATAGACGGAAGCAAACATATTGATCTCGCAGAATCTGATCGACGTATTACTGCAGATGAAATAAAATTTAGTTGGATTGATGAGTACAGTAAAAGACTAGAGTCTGGCGATGTCGTTTTTACCATAAAGGCGAAAGTACATCGATCTGGTGATATCCATAGTTTTATTTCTTTTGATACTGATTTTGATGCAGAATGGTATTCTACCACCGATGATATCTCTTCTATCCAATCTAATTTTGGCAATAGTCAAAAGACAGATTTCACATTGTACCAAAATCACCCGAATCCATTTGAGCAATCAACACTGATTAATATAGATTTGCCAAAAGAAAGTGTGGTCCAACTGAATCTAATAGATGTTTCAGGTACTGTGATTTACGAATCTAGTGCTACATATCCAGCAGGAATGCAAACGATAGAATTGCTAAAAGATAACATTGGGACTAGCGGGATTTACTATTACACTGTGACAGTGGATGGAGTTTCTAAGACAAAGAAGCTTGTGGTTTTATAAGGTAAGTTCGGCTTGAGAATTAAAAGTGAAGAAACTTATATCCAATACCCTCCCAGTTTTGGAGAAGTGCGCGCTAGCTGGTGCGGTTATATTAGAATCTATTATTACCAATAATTGTAAGAGTCCTTGTTGAGTCATAAAAAAAAGGGAAGCATAAATACATACACTTCCCTTTTACAGTTTAGAGGTTACGACTTCATTAATCCAATGACTGATTTTCTTGACCAGCTTTCTCCACAAGATTACTGTATTCTTCTGGTGTCAAGCCGTCAAGACAAAAATCAATCGGATTGACTCGTTTTCCGTTTAGTTTGACTTCGTAGTGCAAATGAGGGGCAGTTGATGTTCCGGTACTTCCCACAGTCCCAAGTTTCTGACCCTTCTTCACTTTTTGACCCTTCTTAACTGATATTTCGTGCATATGAGCATAAAGCGTTTCATAACCATAGCCATGATCTATAACCACTTTGTTCCCATAACCTGTTTTTCTTTTTTCCACTTTAATTACCTTACCATTTCCCGTAGCTTGGACGTCTGATCCCCTTGGGGCAGTAAAATCTATTCCGTAATGAAATTTCTTAATCTTATGGATAGGGTGAATTCTATACCCAAATCCACTCATGTACCTGATGTTTCTTTTTAACTCAGTTTCTCTTACTGGTTTAATGGATGGTATTGAAGCTAACTTTTCTTCCCATTCGAAAGCCTTCATCTGTATCGTATCCAAAGAAGATCGTTGTATGCTTAACTTTCGCTTTATTTTATCTACAGCTTGTAGCGCTGTCTTGACCAAAGCACCTGAACCTTGGTAGGCAGTTAAATTTGAATATTTATCATGACCACCAACTCCAGCTTCCCAAACATTGTCATCTATGGTATCCATTTGGAAAATCATTCTGTGGATTTCTGAGTCTTTTTCGTGTAGCTCTGATAACTCCTCATTCAACTGGACATAATCGTTTGTCAAGTTTTCATAATGGTAACTCATTTGCTGGAGCTCTCGCTCAAGTGCCTTTTCTTTCGGTGATGGTAGAAAATACCAAGCCAGCGCAAATAGACCTATCGCAGCGACTAAAACAGATGATAAAAACCCAAACAGTTTAATTAACCTTTGCTTATTTGTCGTTTTCAGCTCTTCATATTGAAGTGTATGCCGATTGAAAACAAATTTTTCTTTACTCATATAGATGTGGCTGTAAGTTTATTTACAATACCTTTGGGACCAGTTTTTGGGATGTGTCTGGAATATTATAAGCGTTGGCAAAGTTATCATTCAGACACCTGATTGCAAAATTATATGTAATGTATTTATTGATTTTAATATTATTAAATATGTTTATATGTAATTAACTGATATATAGGTTATTATTGAATTTATGTGGGTGTGGGGTTTACGTATAGTGATGTTAATAAATGGTTAAAATTGATATTAGAAAAATTTAAATATTTAGGATAAAGATGAAGGCTAATGAAATCAGGCAGAAGTTTTTTGACTTTTTTGAGTCAAAACAGCATCAAATAGTTGCTTCTGCGCCGATCGTGAATAAAAACGACCCAACGTTAATGTTTACAAATGCGGGAATGAATCAATTCAAAGATTTCTTTCTTGGCAATAAAATACCGACAAACAGGAGAATAGCAGATACTCAAAAATGTTTGCGCGTTTCTGGCAAACATAATGATCTGGAAGAAGTAGGGATTGATTCTTATCACCACACCATGTTTGAGATGCTAGGCAATTGGTCATTTGGAGACTACTTCAAAAAAGAAGCAATTGATTGGGCATGGGAGCTACTCACCGAAACGTATGGATTGCAAAAAGATCGATTGTACGTTTCCGTTTTTAAAGGCGAAGAATCTGAAGGTCTAGAACCAGATGATGAAGCAGCTGAGTTTTGGTCTAATTATGTTTCCAAGGATCGAATATTGTATTTCGACAAGAAGGACAATTTTTGGGAGATGGGAGATGTTGGTCCTTGTGGTCCATGCTCCGAAATACATATTGACCTGAGAAGTGACGAAGATAGGGCCAAAGTAAATGGTGCTACATTAGTCAACGAAGATCACCCCCAAGTCATAGAAGTATGGAATTTAGTCTTCATCCAATTCAATAGAAAAGCTGATGGTTCTTTAGAAGAATTACCAGAAAAACATGTGGATACAGGAATGGGGTTTGAGCGCCTATGTATGGCCTTGCAAGCAAAGCATTCAAATTACGATACAGATTTATTTACACCGTTCATTTCTTATCTAGAAAAAGAAAGCGGCATTAAGTACACAGGAAGCTATGACTTGTCTGCAAAAAGCGATATTGCCATGCGTGTGGTATCAGATCACTTGCGTGCAGTAAGTTTTACGATCGCCGATGGAGAGCTTCCATCTAATACCGGTGCGGGCTATGTCATCAGAAGAATTCTTCGGCGTGCCGTCAGATATTACTATTCCTTTTTGAATGTGAAGGAGCCATTACTTCATAAGTTAGTTGATCTGTTGGCCGAAAAATTTGGAGATGTCTTTCCAGAATTGATTTCTCAAAAGGATTTTGTACAAAAAGTGATTTTAGAAGAAGAGAAATCATTTTTAAACACCTTAGAAGATGGCTTGAAAAGATTGGATTCTATCGATACATCTACAGGAGAAATTGACGGTAAAACAGCTTTCCAACTCTACGACACCTATGGTTTTCCCATTGACCTCACAAGGTTGATTGCTTCAGAACAAGGGTTGACTTTAGATGAAGAAGGTTTTGCAGCAAATCTTTCTGCTCAAAGAGAAAGAGGAAGAGCTGACGCAAAGAAAGTTACCGGAGATTGGAATATTGTCGACGAGTCTAATACTGTAGAATTCATCGGGTACGATGAGTTGTCAGCTAACGATATTAAAATTTTAAAACATCGTACAGTAAACATTAAGGAAAAGGATCAATACCAAATTGTTTTAAATAAAACTCCTTTTTATGCTGAAGGTGGAGGCCAAGTTGGTGATACAGGTTTGTTATGGGTTGGTAATGAAAAAGTTGCTGTTCTTGATACCAGAAGAGAGAACGATTTGATCATTCATATCGTAAAGTCATTGCCTTCAAAAATGAATGTTGCTGTAAAAGCTGAAGTCAATGTAAAACGCAGAAGCTTTATAGAAAATAATCACTCTGCAACACATTTATTACATGCTGCTCTTAGGGATGTCTTAGGCACCCATGTGCAACAACGTGGCTCCTTAGTCAATGATGCTTATTTGCGATTTGACTTTTCTCATTTTCAAAAAATGACTGAGGAAGAACTAGCTCAAGTAGAAAGTATTGTCAATAAAAGAATCAGACAAAACATCAAATTGAAAGAAGACAGATCCATTTCAATTGATCAAGCGAAAGAAGCGGGTGCAATGATGTTGTTTGGTGAAAAGTATGGTGATAATGTAAGAATGATAACATTCGATCCAGAATTTTCTATAGAGTTGTGTGGTGGTTGTCATGTCAACTCTACAGGACATATTGGTTTATTGAAAATAGCATCAGAAAGTGCCGTTGCAGCAGGAGTGCGTAGAGTAGAAGCAGTAACAGCAGATAAAGCAGAGGCACACATCAACAAAGAATTATCTGAATTGAAATCTATAAGAAGTACCTTTAAAAATCCAGTTAATACACTTAAAAATGTAGAGTCTCTTCATGAAGAGAATAAGAGTTTGCGAAAAAAATTAGAGTTATTTCAGCAACAGCAAGCATCAATTACTCAGGATCATTTAATGTCCCATTTTGTTTTTGAAAAAGGAGTGAATCTTCTCGTTCAACGGTTACAAATTGAAGATTCTAAAATTGTCAAAACGATTGGTTATAATCTTGAAAAAGCAAAGGGAGATGCGCTAATTGTTTTTGGATTTGAGAGTAAAGGCAAACCTCAATTAATGGTTATTGTAAGCGAGAGTTTAATAAAGGATGATTATTTGCATGCAGGTAAAATAATTAAGGAATTGGCAGCAGAAATAAAAGGTGGAGGCGGTGGCCAAGCATTTTTTGCTTCAGCTGGAGGTTCTGATGCTAGTGGTTTGGATAAAGCTCTTTCGAAAGTGAAATCATTTATTTAATACATTGATTTGAGTATTTTACTTACAAGTATTATTGTTGCCCTTTTTTGTGCTCTTTTATTTTTGAATTTATATTTCAGAATGAAGGTGCTGCGCAGTTTTAGATATTTATCAAAAAATAAAGTAGAATTTAATATTGGCCAATTATTTAATGACGCAAGACTTAAAAATGAGGTTTTATCAAAATACCCAAAACATAACGAAGAAATTAAATTATTCGCACATCATATAAAGTCATCGTTTAAAATAGCAATAGGCATTATTTTGGGTATTGTCCTCGCTGGCGTTATTTTAAATGGCTTTTATAACTAGCTAATTTTTATTAAATACGAGAAATTAATTTATCCCTCGTGAAACCACGCCAAAGAGATTTATTTATCTATAAACTGTTAGATTACTTTTCAGCCTTATTGGCCTGGTTTTTATTTTTTGTGTATCGCAAAAGAGTAGAAACTGCTGTTGTTGATTTTTCTCAAATTACACAGGATAATAATTTTTATTTAGGACTTATTGTAATTCCTATTTTATGGCTTTTAGGCTATAGTTTGTTTGATAAATACGATAGCCTATATAGACTATCTCGCATCTCCACATTTTTTAGGACAATGGTCTTAACACTCATTGGAGTGACACTGTTATTTTTCACTATTCTAAGTGATGATCTGACCATTAATTATGTAAAGTATGTAAAGCCATTTTTTGTTTTACTAATGCTCCACTTTACAACAACAGTATTTTTTAGAATGTTATGGTTAAGCATTTGTAAACGGAATATCAAGTCTGGTAAAGTTGCATTTAGAACAGCCATTATTGGTGATTACCATCAAGCTAAAAAACTGTTTAAGGAACTGCAACAAAAGAAGGATAGATTAGGAAATGAAGTAATCGGTATTATCACTGATGATGCAATAGTAAATGACAAGATTTCAAAATTAGGAAGTCTATCAGAAGTCACCCAAGTAATTGACAGTCAACATATTGAAGATGTTATTCTAGCAATGGATAACAAAGAAGATAAATTTGTAAAATCTATACTTCGACAGTTAAGTATGATTCCGGATATAGTTGTTAAAGTGATTCCGGAGATGCAGACAGTAATGATGGGACATGTGCGAATGAATCATATTTATGGTGCACCATATATAGAATTAAAACAAGATTTGATGCCGAAATGGCAGTGGGTTATCAAGCGAGTGATGGACGTGTTTGGAAGTGTAATTGGGATTATTATTTGTTTGCCAATAATGTTGTTTGCAGTAATTAAAATTAAAGGGCAATCAAACGGTTCGATTTTATTTAGACAGGAGCGAGTAGGGAAGGATGGCAAGCCATTTAATATCTTAAAATTCAGGTCAATGATTGAGAATGCTGAATCTAGTGGACCCCAATTGTCACATGATATGGATAAGCGTGTAACATCATGGGGCAAGACAATGCGAAAATGGAGAATAGATGAAATCCCTCAATTCTTTAATGTTTTATTAGGTGATATGTCTTTGGTAGGTCCAAGACCTGAGCGCGAATATTATCTTGATCAATTAGCAATAGATATTCCTTATGTCAAACAATTATTAAAAGTGAGACCTGGAATAACATCTTGGGGTCAAGTTAAATATGGATATGCTTCTAATCTGGAAGAAATGAAACAACGGTTTCGTTTTGATATGTTATATTTAGAAAATATGTCAATAGGGTTGGATGTTAAAATATTATTCTACACGTTAATTGTATTATTTCAAGGCAAAGGAAAATAGTAAAATGAGAAAATTCGGTTTGATAGGCTATCCACTAAGTCATACTTTTTCGCCTGGATATTTTGCAAATAAATTTAGTGAATTTGGAATTACTGACTGTGAATATAAAGCATATTCGTTAGACTCCATTGAGCGATATGCAGATATGGATAAGACAGATTTTGTTGGAATAAATGTGACCATACCATACAAGGAAAAAGTCATTCCATTTTTAGATGAACTGTCAGAGGAAGCATTGGAAATAGGTGCCGTGAATACCATCCATTTCGTAAAAGATAAATCTTTTGGGTATAACTCAGATGTGTACGGATTTAGTCAATCATTAATTAATTGGGTAGGAGACAAGTTGCCAGAAAAAGGATTAATACTAGGAAGTGGAGGCGCATCCAAAGCTGTGTCTTATGTATGCAAGAAATTGGGAATTGATGCCACAATAGTTTCTAGGAAGGAGGGGTATTTAAATTATGAGAATATTAGTAAGGAGATTTTAGATACACACTATCTTATCGTAAATACTACACCACTAGGAATGAGTCCTCAAGTAGATGCTTTTCCTGACTTAAATTATGAGCTATTGTCTAAACACCATTTTTGTTATGATCTAGTATACAATCCTGAGATTACAAGATTTATGCAAAAGGCAAGAGATAATGGAGCAAACGCAAAAAATGGTTATGAAATGCTTATTCTACAAGCTGAAAAGTCTTGGGAAATTTGGAACACTTAATAATCTAATATTTATTATTTTACTTGTAAAATTAGCTTCACATGAAAACATCATTCCTAGTATTTGTGCTTGCACTTTCTCAATATGCTTGTGATACTAGCAAAAATTTGTCGCAAGACCCTGCGTATAAATCTTTGTTTAATGGTAAAGATTTAGACGGATGGATTGTCTATGGTACAGAAAAGTGGTATGTAGAAGATGGACTTTTAGTATGCGAGAGTGGTCCTGACAAAGGATATGGCTACTTAGGAACAGAAGAAAAATTTAAAAACTTTGAGCTACTCGTAGATTTCAAGCAAGAGGCAAATGGTAATAGTGGTATTTTCATACGCTCAAGTGTTGATGGGACAAAAATCACTGGTTGGCAAGCTGAAGTTGCTCCGCCTGGGCACAATACTGGTGGGATATATGAATCATACGGAAGAGGTTGGTTGATAAAACCTGACCCAGCACTTGACAAGCATTTAAAAATGGGGGAATGGAATACGATGCGTATAACAGCAAAAGATAATATTGTTACAACATATCTAAATGATCAGCAAATGATACAAATCGATGATGAAAAAATAGGAACTGCTTCAGGACAGATTTGTCTGCAAATTCACGATGGTGGCGGAATCAAAGTTAGCTGGCGAAATCTCAAAATTAGACATATTTGATAGCCAAACTACTTAGTATATTTTATCAAGATTTAATTTAATCAAGTGTTACCAGATTTTTCTAATACAGAAATTGCCTTCAGGTCTAAATCGGATAAAGAGTTGAAAGATACCTATCGAATGTTTCGCATTATGAACAATCCAACGATAGTTAAACTCATGTCCTCATTAGGTCTTCTAGCTGTAAAACTTCGCCTGCCATTTCATGAAAGAATTATTAGAAAAACAATGTTTGAAATCTTTTGTGGTGGAGTATCATTGTTGGATAGTCAAGCAAGCATTGAGTTGTTAGGCAAGCATAGTGTGGAATCTGTGCTAGATTATGGTGCAGAAGGTAAAAGCGAAGATGACGAGTTAGATCTAGTCAAAGAAGAGGTATTAAAAGGTATACGTTTTGCTGCCTCCAATGAAGCTGTTCCCGTAGTTAGTACGAAAATGACCGCACTTGCAGCCAATGAATTATTGGAGAAAATGAACGATGGCGCTCCATTGACAGCTGCAGAAGAAGTGTCAAAAGAACGCTTAACGGATCGACTTAAAGAAATAGGAGCATTAGCAGCCAAGCTAAAGGTGAGGTTATTTATGGATGCTGAAGAAACGTGGATGCAAGATGCAATTGATACATTGGTCAGGGAGATGATGAGAGAGTTTAATAGAGAATCTCCAATCATTTATGCAACTTATCAGCTGTATTTAAAAGATGGCTTGCAGAGAATGAAAGATGAGTTTGCTTTGTCTCAACGAGAGGGATTTATTCTAGGAGCCAAGATAGTTCGTGGTGCCTATATGAATAAAGAGCGTAATTATGCTGAATTACATAAGACATTGTCCCCAATTCACGATTCCAAAGAAGACTGCGATGAAGCCTACAATAATGGCGTACAATTTTGTGTCGAAAACTACAAGCACATGGCCTCATGTGTTGCTTCTCATAATTTGGAAAGTAATTTATTACAGGCAAGATTGATAGCCGAAAAAAATATTCCTAAAAATCATCCTCACCTTAATTTCTGTCAATTACTTGGCATGAGTGACTACATTACTTATAATTTAGCTGCATCAGGCTATAACGTTGGAAAATATATGGTTTATGGTCCTGTAAGAGATGTTGTACCTTATCTCATACGTAGGGCACAAGAGAATACTTCCATCACTGGAGAAATGAGTAGGGAGCTTACTTTGATAAGAAAGGAAATGGAGAGAAGAGCGTTGTTGTAGGTTATTAAACAAATGACCCAACATAAATGTCTTCTTGCTTAGGATAAAATTAGCTAGTAAACTGTATTTGGTTCGTACCGAAAAAAAATAATTGGTTTCTCATGCAACTGTTAAAAGATTCTTATCGTCTTTCAAATGTTGTTAACTTAAACATCAATGGTATGAAACAATCTTATTTATCTAAAGTACAACTTGGCTTATTCATCTTATTCTTAATGGGTTATGCTTCTCTATCTTATGGTCAGAAAACAATTCAAGCTCAGGAAATTGTTGATGCATTGAAAGATGGTCAAAATGTCAGTTATGAAAACGTAACAATAACCGGAGTTATGGACATGACAGCTTACGCAGAAAAGGCTGCAAATTTACCTAAAAAGAGAGGATACAATAGTAAGGATATTGAAAACCATATAAAGGGAGATCTTACGTTTAAGAATTGTCGCTTTGATGATCATGTTTACGCCTATTTTAATGATGACAATATCTCACATACAAAGGGAAATTCGAAATACACCTTTGTAACAAATTTTAGAGGGAATGTCATTTTCGAGAATTGCACTTTTGAAAAAAGAGCTTGGTTTAAGTACAGCGATTTTAGTGAGCAAGCGGTCTTTACTGGTACAAAATTCAACGGTAGTTCAACGTTTAAGTATGCCGAATTCCCTGAATATGCAGACTTTAGAGGAACCACATTTGATGATGATAATACATTCAAGTATGCAAAATTTTGGGAGAATGTAAGTTTTGCTAATTCGAAATTCAATGAAGACGCTATTTTTAAGTATACCAAGTTTAAAGATGGTGTTACTTTCAAAAATTCCGTCTTTGACGAAGATTTAGATTTTAAATACACTGAGATTAAGGGCAATTTCGATGACAATAACATGCAAGTTTCAGGAGAAGCTGACACAAAATATATGAAAGTAAACGGCAAGAAATTTTCTCACTGGAATTAGAAACGATTTAAGTGTGTTTGGATAGGCAGTATTCGCAAGAATATTGCCTATTTTTTATTTAGTTATCGTTAGTTTTAGCGTTTAGATAGTTTTTATTTTGAACAATACTACTTTAGAATTCCTCTAAATCAGTCCACTTTACTTTGCATAGTTTAATAACTTATATTCGATTTAGGCATATATGTCAAGTTTATTAATGTAATTGCTGGAATAACGGCGATTTACTTAGTTAACCCTTAAAATGTGTCTAAGTACTTAGCTGGTATGTTAAAATTTTCTAACTTTGTCTCTTGTTTAATACTTCGATTTGTAAGCTGCACTTGAAATCTTAACAAGATGATTTAGGATATGAGAACCTCGATCAGCTTATTTCAAGTTACTAAAGTCGGATATTGAATGTTTAATTAGCCTATTAACCCACATTAGTGGATAAGTTTTTACCTGAGATATGATTAAATTTAGACCGTACACCGCTCCGTTTTCCAAATTACTCGGAGTAGCATTATTCTTCTTTGTTTTACTTTCAAACTCTTTCAGTCAAGAGACGTGTGATGAACTCATTTGTAATGGAGACTTACAAATTAGTTTGAATGTAGCTTGTATGTTAGAGTTGACACCTGACCAGTTGTTAGAAGCACCATTGCCAGGAGATTATCAAATTCAGCTTTTTAATGAGCACGACGATTTCTTACGTGATAGCTTTTTATTAGCTGAAGATGCAGGAACAACTGTAAAATATCAGATCAGCTGCGGTGGCAATTCTTGCTGGGGTCAAATAATTGTCGAATCGAACATAGTTCCTCAGTTTAGTTCACCCTGCGAACCTACAGAAGATGGCAGTATCCCAGAAGATTGTGTGTTGTTATGTGGTTTGGATCTTGGATTGCCTGCAGAACTTGTTTCTCCGGGAGAAGTAGAGGCTGCTTTCGGTAATTGCGGACCAGACTTAGTAGGAGAACTGAGAGTAGATCGTGTAGTTGAAGGAGATATTTGTAGTGATGAAGGAGAAATAGTTACCTTAACTTACAGTGGAAAAGTTCTACTACATGGTCAAATACAAACTGTAGAAATACTTACCCAAAGATACACGACTACCAAGCTAGATTTAAATAGTGAAATATTTAACTTTCCGAACGATGTTATTCTTGATTGTGATTATTTAGACGAGATAATTACCCCTGATGGTGAAGATGAAATTGATTTTGTTTTAGGAGAGCCGGCATCAATTTTTGCCGCAACTGGTAGTGGAAGTTTATCCTACCCTACTATTACAGGAAGTGGTTCAGCTGATTTATCTGATTTTGACAATCTTCCATCTAGCTACTTCAATATTGTACCATTCTTCGATACAACTTTAATTGTTGTTGATACTATCCTTAGGGATACGATGGTGATGCAAACAATTAACGGACAAGAATTATGGGTCTTGCAAACTATTGTAGATAAAGTTTTTGAAGAACAAATCACTGAAGGGTTTGATACAATTGTATTGACAAATCCTGTTTTCCCAATCGTGGACAGGTTGTGTAATGTCCTCGCTGGATATTCAGATATAGAGTTTGATGCTTGCGGTCAAGGTAAAAAGATCATCCGTACATGGAATTTGATCGATTGGTGTAACACTGATGTTGGCATCACTGGAAGACAAACAATAGAAATTATAGATATTACTCCACCAGAAATTGTACAACTAATAAATGGTGAATATGTGCCTGTTACCATGCTGAGTGATGTAACAACAAGCATAGAGCCATGGGCATGTAGTGCGATATTTACTTTACCTGACTTGAAAGTGTTAGACAACTGTGATGAATCACCAGTTGTTGAATTTAGTTCAGATGAAGGTATCGTAAACGGCGGTGTTATTGAGGATCTTTGGTTAGATCAGGGGCCAATTGAGATTGTAGGAACGGCAACAGATGATTGTGGAAATGCAACATCTGTTAGTTTCAACCTAATCGTGGTGGATGAAATACCTCCAGTACCTGTATGCGAGACAGCACTTCAAGTATCTCTGACCGGAAATGTTGATGGATTTGGAGTTGCAAAGATTTACGCGAGTGATCTTGATGAAGGTAGTCACGACAGTGGATGTGGTAAAGTTACCATCACGGCTGTAAGACTAGAAGACTGGAGAGATCCAGTAAGAGATTGTCAAGGAAATATCCTTGGTTTTGCTCCGACAACATGTGCCCCTTTAACTGCAGATGTAGATCTAGGCGAACCAGTATTTAAAGATGATTGTGAATTAACAGGTGAAAATATTGGACATATTTCTCAGAGAGGGGACTACGTGAAGTTCTGTTGTGAAGACTTCGGAGAGGTTGTACAAGTTATCTTATTTGTAGAAGATGAATCTGGAAATATCAACCAATGTATAGTAAATATCGAGGTTGTTGATCAAACAGCACCGACACTAGTTTGTGAGGATGTTCAGATTTCATGTATCGATG
>CAYVFU010000019.1:0-54315 GCA_964450495.1 uncultured Saprospiraceae bacterium
TTTTATTAGTACAAATCAATTAGTTACCGTGCAGCCAAAATGCCCGATTCAATAAAAGAAATTATTGACCCAATTCGAACTAGTTTAAAACAATTGTATCCAAATTCCGAAATCACATTAAAAACTAATGGACAATTATTCAGTTCAAGAACTAACCTGACTATACTTTTTCAAAATCTTATAGAAAATGGAATTAAATACAATAAAAGCGGCATCAAAAGAATAGAGTTAGATTTTCATGAACAGGAGACTCAAAATGTTATTACTGTGAAAGATAATGGTATTGGAATTCCAGATGAATATCAAAATCAGATATTTAAATTATTTTCACGATTACATTCTGACGGTGAATTTGAAGGTACTGGAATTGGACTCTCAACCTGTAAGAAAATTGTAGAAGAGCACTTGAATGGAGAACTTACATTAAGTAGCAATCCTAATGAAGGCACAACATTTAGGATTGATATTCCTATAGAAAGAAGCAATTAGAATTTATTTATAAGTGTGCTACTTTTATTTTTTTCTAATTTGATCAAAACTTAAGTCACTATTTAATTTGGTGTTAATTGCAGTCCAAGCCAATTGATATAAAAAATGCTACGGCTTCAGGTAAAGTGTTGGTTGATATTTCTGATTCCGCAGTTAGATTATTTGTTCGAATAATGTTTTCGTCGTTATGGCATACTGTCCAATCGGCAGAGTCACCTGTATTAGTAACTGTACCTGTACATCGACGGCAATCGTCCTCAGTGCTACAAGCTGTAGAAATAGTTAATAGGGTGAATAGAATGAATGCTAATTGTTTCATATAGAGCAATTTAAATTGACTATTACAAACATTAAGATATTCTTTTATTTACCATTGTGCTTTATTCATAGCAAACAATGTCATGTAGTACAATTCATAAAAGATATTTTTTAGAGAACTTTACAGTTAGATATCATTTTTTATTTTAATTAGCTGTAAAAGTATCCCCTTGGGTTTTCATCCAATTATCAATAGCGTTTTTGAAATTAGATACTGTCGATTTATATACTGGATTGTTTGCCAAATTGTTCATTTCTTCTGGATCAGTGTTGAGATTATAAAGTTCAAATTCTGGTCTTTTTCTATAGCGTTGGACTATGTCATTTGCTTCTTTATTATGGCCAGCTTTTGCAAGCCAAGAAAGATACATTTTGCGTACATGACGATCTTCCATTTTGTCTACATAGCCAAAGTCAAATCCGTTTATTACTCTAATGGCATAAAGATTATTCGGAGTTTGATTCCAGATTAATTTGTACTGACCATCTGTAACTGCTCTTATGTTATACTCTGGTCCTACACGTTTATTGTTGTACAAGAAAAAGGCATGTTCTCTATGCGTAGTTTTGTCTCCTCTTAATATCGGCAATAAGCTTTTCCCATCTAAATGTAATGGTGCTTTTCCTCCTCCGGCATCAATTAGTGTAGGTAAAATATCACAGTATTGCGTTAGTGCATGTGTTTCTAGTTTTTTATTGAAAGGTTCTGGCCATTTCATGATGCATGCAGATCGCACACCCCAATCATAGGTAGTCCATTTTCCGCCTGGCATCCCGGCTCCATTTTCATCTAGGACAATCAGAGCTGTATTAACATCGAGATTATGTTTTTCTAGCACATGCCTAGCTTTACCTACTTGTTCATCAAAAAGCTTTACTTCTGCTAGATAGCCTGTGTAGTAATGACGCGTTTCCTTTGTATCTACTAAGTTGCTGGGAAGTACAATCGTATTTGGATCCCAAGCAGAAGTGTCTCCTGCATTCCATGGGGCGTGGGCATGGACCGAACAAATAATGAGGCAGAAAGGTTGGTCATTGTCACGCGTCATAAACTCAGTAACTCCGTCCCAGTTTTCTAAAGGCCTTCCATTGTAATTGGCATCTTTAGTAAACCCTGGAATTATTTCAAAAGGGTAAACTGATGTTGGTTTAAAATGCATTTTACCCGTTAACCCAACTCGATACCCAATGGCATTTAGGTGTTGCACAATGCTTAATGTTCCTTCATTCGTTGCGGCATGATTGGCGTTGCAACCATTTTTATTTGGCATTAATCCTGTAAGTAGTTCGGCTCTTGTTGGCGCACATATAGCTTCTGAGACAAACATGTTTTTGAATAGTATTCCTTCTTCAGCTAACTTGTCAATATTGGGAGTTATATTTAAATTATTTGAGTTGTAGCAACCAATATTATTCGCACTTATATCATCTCCGAGAATAATTAAAAAATTTGGTTGTTGTGATTGGCTGAAGATAGAATTACTATTTATAATAAAGGTAAGATAAAGTAGTATCTGGTATAAGTGTTGGATTTTCATAATATAAATACTAATGCCAGTTTCTTTAGGTTTGATTTTAGATTATGGTTTAGTTCTACAGCCTAAAATGACAAAATTGTTGAATTGTGTTTTACCCATTTTAGAAGTAATTGGAAGCGACATAAAGAACAGTAACTATTAGAAATGTAATTAGAAAAGCAGTGTAAGCTATTTCTAATTGGAGATAATTTCTTGATATACTTTTGCTCATGAAGTAATTAAATCTTGTGAGATTTCCAATTTGCAAGTTTTGGCTTTTTAAAACTTTTTTCATTGACAATTCATATTCTTCAAAGTCTGGAACTTCAAATAACATAAAGTTGTTTTCTTCTAAATTTGGATATTTCTTCTTGATGGTATTGTTAAATACATTATACATCGTGTAGCTAAAAGGTTTTGCTGCTAGAATTGCAAAAATTAGAGAAATAGAAAGCCCAACAATTAGCACAGGAATAATTTTTTCAGCAAAAGAAGCGTTACCATCAAAATAACTTTCAAATATAATTAAGGCAGATATGATAGCAGTATTTATTCTGATTAAAATAGCAGCTTTTTTATCTGCTATCGAAATTGAATTCATGATCAGTCTATTTTGATTTTTTAAATAGACGCCGAAGGACTTTCTGGGTTCCTTTTTTGAATCATAAATATCATTAACTGGATTCTTTTTACTTTTCGAAGTCTGTTTGCCAGGACTTATATCAGTGGTTTGTTGAGCTTCATTTTCCATTAGATCACAGTTTGAATGTTTAAAATGGCTTCTAAGTATTAATTAAACTAAGAATTCTTTTCCATAACTGAGAATTATAAGTAACGTATTATGCATATCTCCTGTTTCAGTGGGAAACGAAGTATGGATGATCTTTACAATATTGTTATTTATTCAAAAAAATTTGACTTGCTTTTGGATTTATTGTCTTGTCTCAGTTTGCGTATCCAATAGCCTGCGGTGATAATTTATCTGACCTAAATGATAATTCAAATGTCCATGTAGATGAATAATTGTAAATGCCATTCCTGTTTCTTGTTCCCAAATCAACATTGGAAAATTGTCTTGAAGTTGCTCTGGTGAAAGGGTGTTTAGTGCATTATCTACGATTGCAATTGTTTCGTCAATTTGTTTGTACAGTTCAGCTCGGGGAACAGATTTTCCGGCAAACTCAAATTCTCTATCTCTGATGTAGCCAATGTTCAAAATACCATTTCCGATATATGTGTTGAGATTGCCAACAAGGTGAAGACAAAGATTGCCACCAGAGTTTTTAATCGATTTTTCTATTTCCCATAAAGCTTTATCACTGTTGTACAGTCTTATCTCAGATTTCAGTTTTGCCAAATCTCTTTTGAATAGTTCTTTGAATGCTTCGATTACCATAGTAGTTATTTGTATTTGATAGACTATATCTCGATTGAGTGAATGATTGGTAGCTGTCTGTTTTCGCAGTAGGTGAAATATGAAATGTTTTTCCAGCCAATATCAATATCAAAACAGGTACAATCACCGCCATCGCCAGAGAACTAATCCCTAATATTTTATCCATCATGGTGATAAACATATTAATCATGATGATGTGATATATAAGATGAGGTATACTGAATACTAAATTTCCATAAGCAGTCAAACGGACAGTTCCATCCTCGAACCTATATAGGGTATATATAGAAAGCGAAGCAAGCGCGCAGAAGAATGCTCCAACGTCACGAATGAAATGATCATTGAAAGGCCCCATGCTGTCAATCCAATGGAAATTAAAACCCAAGTGCGGAAAGCTACTGTAAAAGCTTTGGGGAAAGAATAGCGCCAAGATACCAAGTAAGCCGTTTGCAAAGACTAAGTAGAGCAGTAGATATTTGATTTGTTTCATGCGAAAACAATTTAGTGTTACTTTTTTCTCTTATTCAATATTCAGGGAAAAATGTAATCTCGCCTAGCCATTAAGACAAATACTTCCCAACGATAGGCATTCGCCTCCCCATCCCAAATGCTTTTGAGGATACCCTCAATACTGGCGCAGTTTGATAACGTTTAAATTCATTGATATTCACTAATCTCAGGATACGTTTGACAAGCGCTTCATCATAGCCCATAGCAATGATTTCTTTTGGTCCTTGTTGTTCTTCTATGTAATGAAATAATATTTTATCCAGTATGTCATACTCTGGCAAACTGTCGCTGTCTTTTTGATTTGGTCGTAACTCAGCAGATGGCGGTTTGGTTATTGAATTTTCGGGTATGAGCTCACCATCTTTATTGATGTATCTGGCAAGTGCAAACACATCTGTTTTATAAACATCGCCAATGACTGATAAACCTCCTGCCATATCTCCATACAAGGTTCCGTAGCCTACAGCTGCTTCACTCTTATTGGATGTGTTCAATAATATGTTGCCAAATTTATTCGAAATGGCCATTAATAAAGTACCTCTTGTTCTTGCCTGTATGTTTTCTTCTGTAACATTAAAGGGTTTGTCTCCAAAGACTGGTGATAGTTTGTCCATAAAGGAATCGTATACGTCTTTGATGGCAATAATATCGTAGTGAATACCAAAATTTTCGCAAAGTGCAACAGCATCATTTACGGAGTGATCAGATGAAAATTGAGACGGCATTAATAGAACGCGAACATTTTCAGGACCTAATGCTCTGGCTGCTAATGCAGTTGTAACTGCAGAGTCAATGCCACCAGACAATCCAATAACCGCCTTAGAAAACCCTAGCTTGCTGAAGTAATCCTTAATCCCTAAAACAATCGCATCATGAATTTCCAGAATTTTGTCTTTTGGTTGTTCGACAGATTGCGTTGCGTTTTGAACCTCATCCAAATCAAACACCTTCATGCTTTCCTCGAAGTAGGGGAGCTCTTCAAAGATTTGGCCATTTGGACTCATCACTAATGATCCACCATCGAAAATTAATTCTGTTTGTGCACCCACATGATTCACATAAAACATGGGGATGTTATAGCGAGCAATATTTGCCTTGCACACATGGATGCGAGATTCCGCATGATCATAATTGAATGGCGATGCTGATACATTCAAGATGCATGAAGGGCCTTCTTTCTGCATTTCATCTAAAGGGCAGATTGTATACAATGGATTGTCATTTCCAACATTCCAAATGTCTTCACAAACGGTTAATGAAAAACGAACCCCTTTAAATTCATAAGTGCCCCATTCAGTAGCAGGTTCAAAGTAGCGGTATTCATCAAACACATCGTAGGTCGGTAATAAGGTTTTGTGTTGGACAAATTTGATTTCATTCTCATAAAGAAAATAAACAGAATTGTATAAGTCTTTGCCTTCTATGACCGGATTGCGCGAAGGAGAACCAACTACAATAGCAACCTTATTCGATGCTTCTTTTAGCTTATCAATTGCTGCTTCACATTGCTTGATGAAATCGTCAAATTCTAAAAAGTCTCTGGGTGGGTATCCACAAGTTGCCAATTCTGAGAAACAAATGATATCAGCATGTTGGCCTTCTGCCCAGCGAACAGCCTCTATCATTTTATTGACATTCCCTTCAAAGTTTCCAATGTGATAATTCAATTGAGCAATAGCAATCTTCATTCTTTGTTTTTTCTTGATTAAAGCGCAAAAGTAATGATTTTGAAGATGAAGATTATGAAAACAAATTACCTGTCAAATGCATTACTATAGCATGTCCGTTAAAGCAAAGACGAGGGTGAACATCGTATGGTTAAAACGTGATTTGCGTTTGACTGATCATGCACCTTTTGCTGAAGCTGAATGCCATGATCTTCCCTATATTATAGTGTATGCATTTGAACCTTCTTTAGTGGCTCATGAAGATACCTCGTCAAGGCATTTGAGTTTTATCTATCATTCTTTAGTGGAGATTAATGAACAGCTACTGCCCCTCAATAGGACCGTGTTGATCTATCATGAAGAGATAGTTAATGTACTACAATCTTTGATAAATCAATTTGATGTACAAAATATGTATAGCCATCAAGAAAGTGGCATTAACCTTACGTGGAAGAGAGATAAAGTAGTGAGCAGATTTTGCAATGCTCATCATATCCATTGGGTGGAGTTTCAACGAGACGGTATACATAGAGGTATAAAAAACAGAAGAGGCTGGGATAAGCAATGGTTTGCAACAATGTCACAAAAATGCATTGATCCAAAATTTTCAAAAGCGACCGAGCAACTAAATGTTAAAAATCCATACCCGTTGTCTGTAAAATTGCTTGAGCAGTTAAACAGCTATCCTAAGCAAATGCAAATACCTGGGAGTATGGCAGCACAAAGGTACATGCACTCATTTTGTGAAGGCCGGGGAATCGGCTACCATTGGAAAATATCAAAACCTACTGAAAGCCGAGAATCTTGTAGCCGTTTATCACCCTATTTGGCTTGGGGAAATTTGAGTATCCGACAAGCCTATCAATATATAAAAGCTCATCCGAATTTTAAAAAACACAAACGAGCTTTTGGTGGGTGTTTGACCAGATTAAAATGGCATTGTCACTTCATCCAAAAGTTTGAAGTGGAATGTAAATACGAAACCAGACACATCAACAAAGGATATGATTCTTTGCCTTTTGAAAATAAGGAAAGTTGGTTAGAGGCATGGAAGACAGGGACAACTGGATTTCCTTTAGTTGATGCTTGCATGAGATGTGTGATCGCAACAGGATGGATTAATTTTCGAATGCGGGCGATGTTGGTTTCTTTTTTGACTCATCATTTAGATCAAGATTGGAGAAGAGGAGCATATCATTTAGCACAACAGTTTTTAGATTACGAACCAGGTATTCACTACCCTCAGTTTCAAATGCAAGCAGGGACAACTGGAGTAAATACAGTTAGAATATATAATCCTGTCAAACAATCGATGGATCATGATCCAGAAGGTATATTTATCAAAAAATGGGTGCCTGAACTGCGAGATATGCCAACGGAATATATTCACGAACCATGGAAACTGACACAGTCTCTATTTGGTTCTTTAAATCATGCTTATCCATCACCAATCATCAATTTGGAAGAACGAGGCAGATTCGCAAGAAAAAAAATATGGGGACATCGATCAAATTTGAAAGTAAAGCAAGAACAACAACGAATTTTATTGACACATACAAGACGATCAAATGTTACTGACTAAACAAGACATCAAAAGCCTTCAAAAAGTAAGAAGACTAAATATCATTAATTCCATAACAGGAATAAAACCTGCTAATCTTGTTGGCACTAAGTCGAAAAACGGCCTGACTAATTTAGCTATTATTAGTTCTGTGGTCCACCTTGGTAGCAATCCTGCTTTTATTGGATTTATCATGCGACCAACGGGTAGTGTTCCTCGACACACCTATGAGAACATTAAAGAGACTGGTGTTTATACCATTAATCATGTTCATGAATCATTCATCAAACAAGCACATTATACTTCTGCAAAATTTGATCGCGATGAATCAGAATTTGATGGCGTAAAACTTACCGAAGAATACCTCGATTCATGTCATGCTCCGTTTGTAAAAGAAAGTCAATTAAAGATGAGCTTATCTTTGGTTGAAGAAGTTTCAATTAAGATCAATGGTACGATTATGTTGGTTGGCGAAATCCAACAATTGATCATTCCTGATGAAGTTGTCAGTGAGGAAGGTCATATTAATTTGAGTAAACTAAATACGGCAGGCATTAGTGGATTGAATTCATATTATGGACTGAACTATATTGATTCATTTCCTTACGCGAGGAAGAAGGAGTTGCCAGAATTTTAGTCTGGTTTATTGAATAGGTTTACTCAAATTAACTATATCTAATCAGCTTTAAATCAATTCATTAGCTACCCTGTATAGAATTGAATTTTTGATTGTTTGTAGAAAAATACTTTGGCAGAATGCAATCCAAATACTAAAGCCCTGTTTTGTATCATAAATGTAGGTAATGCATTAAATTTTAGAATCTATCTTTGCGGTAAAAAGAATTGAAGACGATACAGTATAAAGTTTGGGTTAAACTACTGATCAATGCCCGTATTGGTAGCTATCTATTCTTTGTATTGGTAGGGACAACACTCCAGTTTACGGCTCATACTCAATCGTTTTATGTAGATAGTCTAGAAAACGCACTTTCAACAACAACGATTAGCACAGATAGTATTGCTTTAATGATTGAGTTGAGTAAACACTTGACTGAAAACCATCCATCAAAAGCGATGACTTATGCTAGAAAAGCTCGACGAATTTCACTTAAAAGCAAGGATATAAAACAAGAGATATCAGCCATGTTTTATATAGGGATATTGCTGTATGACAACCCATAGACAAGAGACAAATCCTTGATGTATTTCATGGATGGAGAACAAATGGCAAGGGAGAACAATTTCAAATCATTGCAAGCTGATCATTTGATGAGACTGGCTAATTATTATAGATACCATGACATTGATTCGACGACAGCTGTAAATTATTTATTGGAAAGCCTTAAGGTCAGTAGACTTGAAAAATACGATTATGGGACTGCCAGATCTTATGCAAAGCTGGCTTCATTTTATACAAGATATAAAGAGTTGGATTTATGCCATGAATTCCTTGACTCATCTGCAGTTTATTACCTCAAAACACCAAATGGATCAAATAATATAATTAACTACTACGATGAGGTAGCTAATAAAATTTGGGATTATGACCCAAAGGCCTCCATGGACATCTACTGGAAAGGCCTGAAGTATTCTGACACTCATCCTAAAATCAAAATCAGCTTGGCAAGCGCACATATCGCATTAGACGAACCAAACAAAGCTCTTGAATATTTGAACGATGCTTTACCTTATCTTAAAGAAGCTAGATATCCAAGGATAAAGGGTATAGCTTTTGCAAAATTGGCAGAGATTCATTTTCTACGAGGTGATCATGAAGCCACCTTGCAAGCGTGTAATGAAGGTATAGAGCATCTTAAGACGGTTAGTGTAACAAGTCAAAGTGCCTTGCCAGCTCTTTATAGAATAAAGGGCCAGCTCTTTGATTTAAAAAATAAGCCAAAAGACGCTATTGAGTATTATAATCTAAGTATTAAAGAAGCCTATAAAATTAATGAACTTTTCGAAGTACATAAGACCAAAATTGCTCTTGGCAATTTTTATTTAAATAGCGATTTAAACAAGGCAAAAGAATATTGCAATGATGCATTAGCTGGTGCCCAAAAAAAGAACTTTGTTAATCTTGAAATTGCTTCATTTGAATGTCTGTATAATATTCACAAAAATCAAAGCAATTCACATCAGTCACTTTATTACTTAGAGCAAAAGAATAAACTACAAGATTCTGTGAGTACCACTAGAATCAGACATGCTCTAGATATAAACGAACTTAAAGCTGAAAAAGATAAAGAAATAGCCATTGAATCAATTCAAAGACAAATAAAGGATGAACAACTAAAAAGTCAGTCAACGATATCCAAAATACTTATGATATCTACCATTGTCGGACTTTTTCTTGTTGGACTACTTTCTTTGGGGTTCCTAAAAATAAGAAGACAAAATTTTAAGATTCAAAATAAAACTGAAAAATTAATTGCTGCCAATGATGAATTAGAAAGATCAAACGATGAGTTGGAAAGATTTGCATATGTGGCTTCACATGACCTTAAAAGTCCTTTACAAACCATGGTGAGCTATGCTGGCTTGTTAAAAAAGAAGAATACTAATAATGCTGATGATAAATCAAAAATGTATATAGATTTTATTGAACACAGCGGAAGCAGAATGAGTAAATTAATTGATGATATTCTTGAATATTCGAAGCTATCCAGTAAATCCTCTTCTAAGCTTGAAATAATTGATTTAAATGTTATAGTGGATGAAATCTCTCAATTATTAAATAATAAATACAATGATAAATCTGTGAGTATAGTTGCTTCGCATCTTCCAAATGTTAAATGGAATCAATCAAAAATATTTCTTCTATTTAAGAATTTAATTGAGAATGGTTTGAAATATAATGACTCTGAAGTTCCTGAAGTAAAACTATATACTACCACAACAAAAAAATTCATTAACATACATATAGAAGATAATGGTATAGGAATATCCAATGAATATTACGATAAGATATTTGTTATGTTCAATCGTTTACACAGTGAAAGTAAATATAGTGGCACTGGCCTAGGTCTGGCAACGTGTAAGAAAATCGTGAACGAATTTAAAGGCGAACTAACAGTGAATAGTAAAGTTGGTGAAGGATCAATATTTAATATTTTGATTCCAATAAATATAATCATTCAATAGCAGATCTTAGTTGTCTATTATTTTATTCCTGCCCAGTATCTATTAGAGAAGTAAGTCTTATTGTGGGTTGACTTAGTAGGTCATTTTGCCTTTTGATCAATTAATTATTTTTTGCAAAATTAAGAGACAGGAATTACCGTGATTAATTGTTCTAAAGTTGGAGAAGACTGACCACCTAAAGGTTCGATAGTAATGGCATAAGCATTGGTATTCTCTTCGAATTGGATTTCGAATAAGGAGTCACCGCCTTGGAAAACATCCAATGGTATGGGATCAACACCATCCTTCAAAGACCACAATTGATAACTTTGATCTGAGGCAATGTTAGGCAATTCTTTTATCTGTAAGTAATTCTTTCCTGAAGAAGGATTGTTGTGGATGTATACAACGGTTTCCTCATAATTTTCAGTGGCATCCCCAACTAATATTTTACTATTCGGATTAGTAATGCCAGCAAAAATCTCTTGTCGTTGCTGCTCTGCCAGCTTTAAAGAATCACAAAGTATTTTTTCATTTTCGTACTCAGTACTGAGTTGTTGCATTTCATTTCTTGTGAAAAATAATGCTGCAATGGAGCCTAATCCAATGATTAAAGCAGTAACAAATGGGCCAAAAAACGATCTTCTATTCTTAGTATTATCTGGTTTCGCAGTGTTTTGCGAAACAGGTGGTGGGTCAAGATTTTGTAACAGCTTAGCCTTGGTGCCGCTGCTAGGCATTACAGAGTGAACTTTCGCGTACTGTAGGAGGCTATATTCAATTTCTTGAATATCTTTCTTTAATTCCGGATACTTTTCAATAGCAGCCAATACGATACGACGATCGTCTTCAGACACCTCATTGAGTACATAAAGCTCAAGAAGTCCCGATTCGCGTATGTCAGCTATATTCATTGCCATAATGCTGTAATCGAGATTAATATAAGTAGTAGCATACCATTTCTAAACAATGTTTTCTCAGTAATTAGCTGAGATCGCAGAGTGCTAAGCGCTTTTTTTATCCTTGTTTTAACAGTGCCGAGAGGTATATCTAATTTTTTTGCAGCTTCTGAATGAGAGTACCCTTGAAGGTAGACCACATCCAATACGTCCTTATACTTTTGATCTAAGGCAGAAAGAAGTTTATTAACATCAATACCATCACTAGAAAGTATAGTGTGATCTAGTTCATATACGGTAGTTTCTAATGAATTGGTTTTCTCAAGATTTTCAAATCGCTTTGATCTCACCTCATCGATAGCACTATGCCTAGCAATTGTTAGTATCCATGTAAAGAATGAACCCTTTGCTGAGTCGTAACTATCAATATTTTGCCAAATTTTTAGAAATGACTTTTGTAAAATCTCTTCTGCGAGTTCTTTATCATTTACAATCCTAACAATCACACCCAGTAAAGCAGGTGAATAATCATCATATAACATTTCGAGACCTTTTTGATCTTTATTCCGAATGAGTGATATGATGTCTTGAATTTTGATCCGCTTTTTCCTCTAATGTATGCTTAAGAATCAAACAATAGTAGAAAATCATTAAAATATTGCCTTTACGCAATCCAATAACACATTTTTTAACGTAAGTCTAAGAGAATCCTAAATATTTTACAATGAATTTATGTACCAAAACAACCTTACTGTTTACTCTATCAATCTTAATCCTAGGCTTTATAGCCTGTACAAACACTGCACTCAATGAAACACCAAGTAAAGTAGCCGAACTTATCCAACGCTCTGAAAAAATCCAATTAGGTAAGGAGTGGGACGCTGTCCAAAACAACTATGCCAAAAATGTATCGCTGCTTAAAAACAATAAAGACGACAACCAAGCAAAATTAGAACTAGCTAATTTATTCATCAAAGAAGCCAGAGTAACTGGTGAGCACGGACACTATTATCCAGGTGCACTTAAGCTTCTAAATTCTCTGCTTGAAGATAATTCAATTAAGAATGATGAAAGATTCTTGGCATTACTAACAAAAGCAGGAGTACAGCTGTCCTTGCACGATTTTGCTGATGCACTAGAAACTGGAGAACAAGCAGTTAAACTTAATCCTTACAATGCTCAAATTTATGGCGTATTAGTGGATGCTCATGTCGAATTAGGTAATTATGAAACTGCAGTCAAGTTTGCAGATAAGATGGTAAGCATCAAACCAGATATTCGTTCGTATAGCCGTGTCTCGTATTTAAGAGAAATCCATGGTAATATAGAAGGTGCGAAGAAAGCAATGCATATGGCTGTTGATGCAGGTTATCCAGGTTTGGAGGAGACAGCATGGGCCATGCTTACTTTGGGCGAGATATATAATAAGTATGGAGACCCTACAATTGCCCAAGAAATCTATGAAGCAATATTAGCAGAACGAAAGCACTATCCATTTGCTGTCGCAGCAATCGGAGATCTAGCCCTTGAAAGAAAAGATTTCAAAGTGGCAGAAGCAAAATTAGAGGAAGCTATTGATATCATACCTGAGGTTGGATTTTATATTTCCTTAGCTCATTTATATAAAGAACAAAATAGAAAAGAGGAATTAAATAATATAAAAGAAGAAATTTTTGAAATGCTAGAGGACGACGTCGTTCATGGCCATAATATGAATTTAGAATACGCTAGTACCTATCTCGATTTAGTTGAAGATCCAAATAAAGCAATGGAATATGTGCAACTGGAGTATGACAAAAGACCAGATAATATCGACGTCAATAAATTAATGGCAAAAATATACACGCGCCTTGATAATACAGATATGGCAGAAGTCCATAAATCTGCAGCCTTTAGCACAAATGCGGTGCACCCCGAATTAGATCAGATGTAAGTGTTAGCGCTATCATTTATGCCACAAATAGCAAAGGCTAGTTTGAACGAAATGATATCCGCCAAACAACTATTCGCCCTGTTCTAACATGACTAATAAATTTTTCACATAATCAAATTAAAAATGAATATAAACAATCACAGAAAAACATTCATTTGTTCACTGAGTCGCATATCCATGACGTTAGCATTCCTTTTATATGGATGCTTTATGGTGTTTGCTTCTAGCCACAGAGAAGCGCCTCTCATTGCCAATGATCCCCTTGCCGATAATACAGACTTATATGCTTTCCGAAGCCCGGACAACCCAAATACGATTACAATTATCGCAAACTACATACCTGCTGAGCTTCCATTTGGTGGGCCAAATTATTACACATTTGGTGAAAACATTAGGTATGAGATCCATGTAGATAATGATGCTTCTGTGCCTGGGGACGAAATCATTTATCGATTTACTTTCAATAGAGTAAATGAAGATGGGACTACATTTTTCAACATCAGATTAGGACAGCAAAATCTAAAAACCACGTACACACTAACAAGAAGTATAGATGGTGGTAATAGTTTTCAGACAATACTCACAGATGGATTTGTACCGCCAAATAATATTGGCCCAAGATCTATTGAGTCTGAGGTGGGTTTGAATATGACATACGAAAGCTTATTTGCACAAGGCATTCAGACAACATCTACAGGTGAAACTGTTTTTGCAGGACCTGTAGATGATCCATTTTTTGTTGATTTAGGTGCCATATTTGATTTGGGTAATTCACCGAGACAGGAAGGTGGAAACCGTGACGCTCTTGGCAGATTAAACGTGCATACAATCGCTTTGCAGATTCCTATCTCAACATTACTAAAAGACGGAGCTCCTTCTCAACCAACGTCAATCCTCGATGCTGACTATGTGATCGGAGTATGGGCATCTGCCAGTAGACCTGCGATCAAAACGCTTAGAGCAGGTGAGCCAGCTACATTCAGTGGAGATTGGGTACAGGTGTCTCGACTAGGCATGCCATTGACTAATGAAGCAGTGATTCCAATTGGAGATAAAGACTTCTGGAACAGATTATCACCTTATGATGAGATTAGTGAAACCACAATGGATGAGTATTTCTTCAATCCAGAATTAGCATTGTACATGGATGATGATCTTTTTGGACCTGCTGTTCCTTCATTTGCACCACTCAGAGTGCAGACAGCAGCATTAGGTTCGTTCGATTTTAGTAATGGAGCAGATGGCCTATTTGGTTTAAAAGGAAATGAAGCACTTGATGGTACTGCATTGGATGATGCTGTATTCGGCACACTTTTATTACCAGCAGCAGGAAAGCCGCGTTCTGTAGATATTTGGCCAGCCTTCCACACAGGTGTGCCTAATGTTATTCCTTATCAATTAGCAACTGGCAAAGAAGGAAATCCTTTGGCAGCAGGTAAACCCTTTGTCAATAACTTTTTACCAAATGGAGGAGACATGCTGCGCCTGAATATGGCTGTACCACCTACACCAAGAAACGATGAAAACTTTAGTTCTTTAGGATTGATAAATGCCGCAGTATTAGGCCTAACCGCTGCACCTTTTAATACGAATACGGATATAGAATTCATCCCAAATATGGATGGTTTTCCAAATGGTAGAAGATTAGAAGATGATGTCACTCGGATCGAGCTTCAAGCAGTTGCGGGTGTTGTACTTGCAGCAATTGGTTTATGGTATGATGATTTTGATCCAGCTACATCAGCGAGTCCTGTAACAGAAGACTTAATAAATGTCCTTAGTTATTCCACAGGAGTAGAAACGAATGACGCTGCGTTCACAAACTCTTTCCCATATCTCGCGATGCCATGGAGAGGTACAGAAATTAACCAATAAAAATCTTTTAACCAGAATTATGAATACAATACAAACTTATATAAAACGAGCATTCCTGTGTATTTGTCTTAGTCTGACAATGCACATGTTTGTAAGTGCTTCCAGTCACAGAGAGGCACCACTGATTGCAGATGATCCCTTAGCGGATAATGTAGATTTATATGCTTTCAGAAGTCCTGACAACCCAAATACAATTACGATTATAGCAACTTATGTTCCGTTTCAGGTTCCGTCAGCAGGTCCAAATTATTATTCTTTCGGTGAGAATATCCGCTATGAAATTCATGTAGATAATGATGCTGCCAATCCAGGAGATGAGGTCGTCTATAGATTTACTTTTAATCAGGTTAATGAAGATCCAAGCACATTTTTCAACATCAGACTAGGTTTGCAAAATCTAAAAACTACCTACACATTAGAAAGAAGTATAGATGGTGGACAGTCTTTTCAAGTCATTGTTGAAAATGGTGTTGTACCTCCAAATAATATCGGTCCTAGATCAATAGAAAGTGGAGCTGGTCTGGGAACAGATTACGGCACGCTTTTTCAAAATGCAATTACGACTGCAAGAACTGGAGAACAAGTATTTGCAGGACCAACAGATGATCCATTTTTTGTGGATTTGAGTGGTGTTTTTGATTTAGGTGACGCGCCTAGACAAAATGGAACACCTGTAGATGATCTCGCCTGTTTGAATGTGAGTGCAATTGCAATCCAAATACCGATTGTTTCATTATTAAAAGCTGGAGCACCTGCAGAGCCTACATCTATACTAGATTCTGATTATGTGATTGGCGTATGGGCATCAGCTAGCAGACCTTCTATGACCACATTAAGCGCTGATGCTGATCCTAGTGTCAGTGGAGACTGGATACAAGTATCAAGAATTGGCATGCCTTTGACTAACGAAGCTGTGATTCCAATTGGAGCTAAAGATTTTTGGAATGCTATTTCTCCTTATGACGAGATTTCGGAGACAACCCTAGACAAATATTTCTTCAATCCAGAACTTGGTTTATACATGGATGATGACCTATTCGGTGGCGCAGTACCAGCACTAGGACCACTTCGTATTCAGACTAATAGTTTGGGCGCTTTTGATTTTTCAAATGGTGCGGATGGCTTATGGTCTTTAAAGGGATCTGATGCAGTTGCAGGTACGGCACTCGATGATGCTGTGTTTGGAAGTTTGTTATTGCCTGGTCCGGGATTGCCACGATCGGTGGATTTATGGCCAGCGTTTCACACAGGAGTTCCAAACGTTATACCATATCAACTAGCTACTGGCAAAGAAGGAAATCCTTTGGCAGCAGGCAAACCATTTGTCAATAACTTCTTACCAAATGGAGGTGATATGCTCAGATTAAACATGGCCGTCCCACCAACCCCTAGAGATGACGCTAATTTCAGTTCACTTGGTTTGATACAAGCAGCTGCTATAGGTCTTACCGTAGCTCCATTTAATACAAACAGCGATTTAGAATTCCTACCAAACATGGATGGATTTCCAAATGGCCGAAGATTAGAAGATGATGTGACTAGAATTGAATTGCAAGCTGTTTCTGGTGTCGTGCTAGCAGCAGTAGGCTTGTGGTATGATGATTTTGACCCTAATACTTCCACAAGTCCAGTTACTCAAGATTTATTGGATGTCTTAACATATACGACAGGTGTAGAGACTAATGATAGACCATTCAGTGGGTCATTTCCGTACTTAGCGATGCCTGCTAGCGGCACTGGCGAGTGTAGCGGTAGATTGGTTCAAGATGAAGCAACAGCACCTCCAGCACAAAATGTGGTTGGGTCAATATATGTGTCATCAAATACTCAGAATCAAATTGCGGTTTTAGATATAGATGAGTCTAATGCGATAAGTTCATCCACATTCAGAACTTTAGCAAATGATGGAGATGGTATTTACTTTGATTTAAACAATGGCTTATTGTACCAGTTAAATAGAGATAATGGTGCCGTCTATGTTTTTGAGGAAGTCGAAGAAGGTGATTACCAAGTAGCAGGACTCTCTGGTGCAGAATCGATAAACGGTAGAGAAATCACCGTGAGTGGAGATCGATTGGTTATTGCTCAAGATGCAGATGACAGGAATGGTCAGCAAAACAGATTCATTGTATTGACTAGAAGTGAAGATGGCACATCATTCCGTTTAGCGAGTAGATATAATACAGATATAAACCTGTGGGGTATCCAAGCTGTAGGTGAGACAATGTATGCCATTGAAGACAATTCAAATCGTCTTGCCATATTTAGAAATTTCTTCGCCGCTCGGTCTGGAAGTATCAGCCCAAGTAGAAGTGTTGAAGTAGATGGTTTAGTAAGGACACATGGCCTTCAGTACATTCCAAGTCAAGATCTTATGTTGATGACAGATATCGGATCAGCAGGATCTGCAGATGATGGTGCTATTGTTATCATACAAAACTTTACCTCAGCGTCGTCAGACAACGTCATTGCTATGTCTGAGCAGGTCAGAATTGAAGGCTCCAATACGTTCTTAGGAAATCCTGTAGATGTTTCTTTCAATACAGACAATCAAATGATATACGTTGCTGAGCGAGCGAATGGTGGCGGTAGAATATTAGCATTCCCGCTAAATAGTACAGGCGGAAATATGTCTCCAACATTTAATTTAGAATTTGCAGGAGCTTCCGCCATACACGTGCCAAGTGACGAAGATGGTGTATTAACACAAGAATTAATGACTGTTGCTCAAGTATTTGTATCTAGTAATACAGATCAGCAAATAGGTGTGTATAACATAGTGGAAGATAATGGTGTATCCAGACAGACCTTCAATAACTTTGCAGGAGATGCTGATGGTATATATTATCGCTCAGAGACAGACATGCTGTATCAAGTTAATAGAATGAATAACTCTATTGCAGAATTCAGTAATGTAAATGATGCCTTGATGACAGGACAAAACCCAATGTTGACAGCACTTTCTCCAGCTGAATTTACCAATGGTAGAGAATTAGCATTTTCAGGTAATCGACTTGTTGTTGCTCAAGATGCCAATGATGCTAATGGTCAGACCAATTCATTTGTCTTATTTAATATCATGGATAGTGGCATACGCTTTGACCGAGAATTAGTTGCAGATGTTAATCTTTGGGGTATACATGCAGATGGTGAAACCATGTATGCTATTGTAGATAATTCTAATTTACTGGTAGAATATGATGACTTTTTCAGTAGCCAAGGTCCAACTATTTCTGCAGATAGAACAATTACAATAGAGGGCATAGTCAGAACACATGGAATCACTTATGATGCGGTAGCGGATATTATGTTTTTGACAGATGTAGGTGATGCGGGTAGTGCAGTTGATGGAGCATTCACAGTCATCCAAAACTATCAAGCAGCATCAGCGGATGGTGTAGTTTCACTAAATGAACAAGTAAGAATAGAAGGAGAGCAATCACTGTTAGGAAACCCAGTCGACATTGCTTGGGATCCAGGTACACGGATGATTTATATTGCGGAAAGAGCGAATAATGGTGGAAGAGTTTTAGGATTCATCTCTCCGACATCATCAGGAGATCTTTCCCCTTCTTATGATGATTTATTCCCTGGAGCATCAGCAGTATTTTTATCTCCTACAGGAACAGGTATGGGCTTCAATCGGGAAACTGTCAGCAAAATGGTAATGGATGTAGAGGTAATAGAATCATCTACTCAGGTCCAACGAACTGGAGTTAACCAACTAGAAGTGGCTAGCTACAGATTGACGCCTAATCCTGCTCATGACTATATCAATATCGATATAAATGGAGTTAAAGATCTATCTACTCCAACAAAAATAGATGTATTTACAAATGCAGGTAAGCTATTGATAAGTAGAACTACAAATGAATTAAGTTCTTCTTTTGAGATTGGAGATTTAGCACCAGGTCTTTATTATATAAGAACACAGCGATCGTCTAATACTGAGATATTAAAGTTTATTAAACAATAAATTCAACAGTGTTCATTGAGGAGGCTGCCCAAAGTGGGCAGCCTTTTTTATTGAATACTTTTACTTTTTCCAACTATTATACCTTTGTTCAGTAAACGATTACTTTCATAATTCGAATGCCTAATTCTGTACTCTTTAAAAAAGACCTCTAAGAACATATCGATCAGTTTTGTATGGCATTAGCTCCGATATGAGTACAAATTGCTTCTATCAAATTGTATAGAAAAAAAATATTTCTTTACCACTCACTGACTCGTAGTTAAAAGCAATCTTACACATTCCTGTTATTAATAGTTATCTCTTCACAAAGACCTTTCGTATATTAGTCTAAATCATTCTCATCATATGAAAGGTCTATCATATCTAACACTAGCTGGTTTATCCATTTACTTCTTTTTGGTTTCTTGCTCTTCTAAAAGACAAGCCGCAGAAAATTTGGCACAATCAATTGTCGAATCCCCACTGCCACCACTTCAGGTCAACTCACTATTTTCAGATAACATGGTTTTGCAGCGGGATGATTATGTCGCTGTGTGGGGGAAAGCCACACCGAATACTATTGTGTCTGTTCAAAGCAGTTGGAACCAAAAAGCAAAAGCGTTTGCAGATAATACTGGTGAATGGATGACGAAAATAAAAACAGATAAAGCTGGTCGGTCTCAAACCTTGACTATCGCTTCTGATGAAGATACTATAACAATCAATAATGTCATGTTTGGAGAAGTATGGCTAGCATCAGGACAATCAAATATGGAAATGCCGGTAAAAGGTTGGCTTCCAAATGATCCGATCCAAAATTCGGCAAATGAAATAGCATCAGCTAATTACCCAGACATCCGAATGATTACCGTTCAACGCAATAAAGCAACAAAACCATTGGATGACTTCACTGGTTCGTGGATAACAGCAAGCCCTTCGACAGTAGGGGGTTTTAGTGCAACAGCCTATTTCTTTGCTCGCGAATTGTATCAAGAATTGGGTGTGCCTATAGGTATCATACATACAAGTTGGGGTGGAACACCAGCAGAGGCGTGGACGAGTAAAGAGCGTTTATTATCACTAGGTGATTTTGATAAAGACTTGTCTTTGCTTGGAAATAAGCAGAAAGAACAGGAGTCTGCTCAATGGTTTTCAAGTAAACAAAAACGAGAGATTCCAGATTCGGATTTCGGATGGAATACACTAGATTTATCAGATACTGATGCTGCGAAGAGTATACCTCAAAATAGACACAGCATCACCTTGCCTGGCCGCTATGACAATAGTCTGAACACTGAATTAAACGGCGTCTTTTGGTTGTATAAAGAATTTGAATTAAATAAAGTAAGTAGAGATATGCAGTTGAAAATTGGTGCTATTGACGATATGGATGCAACATATATAAATGGTAAATCAATCGGCAGTATGGTTGGTAGTGGAAAACACAGTCTTGAAAGAAATTACCACGTTCCTAAAAAGATACTTAAAAAAGGAACGAATGTCATTGCCATAAAAGCCATTGATACAGGTGGCCCTGGTAGTGTTAGAGAATCAATGACATTGGAGTCTTCTTCTGAATCAATTTCACTTCAAGGTGATTGGATAGCTAGACCAGCTGCTGAAATTCATGATGGAGCCATGTATGTGTATGAAGATTGGAATGCTCTTGACAGACCTGACATAGTCCAAACAACTTCGCATACACCTTCAGTGTTATACAATGCCATGATACATCCAATCTCTCCTTATTCCATGACAGGTGCCATTTGGTATCAAGGTGAATCTAATGTCAGTAGACATGATCAATACCGACGTTTATTTCCTGCCATGATCGCTGATTGGAGAAAACAGTGGGGTTCATCATTTCCATTTTATTTTGTACAAATAGCGCCATATAATTATGGTAACGGTTTGTCTGCAGGATTACGTGATGCACAACGACAAACGCTATCTCTTCCGAATACTGGAATGGTTGTCACTATGGATATTGGTAATTACGACAATATACATCCTGCCAATAAGCAAGATGTCGGCAAGCGACTCGCTGGACTTGCCTTAGCCAATGATTACGGAAAAGAACTGGTGGCTTCAGGTCCTGTGTTCAAATCTGTTAAGTTTGAAAATGGTGAAGCTGTGGTTTCATTTGATCAATTCGGATCTACTTTAAAGGCGTCTCCAGATGGATTGACAGGGTTTGAATTGGCTGGAAATGATAATACATTTTATCCGGCGAAAGCCGAAATCCAAGGCGATGTTATCATTGTCAAATCAAGTAAGGTAAACGCACCGGCCATCGTACGATATGCCTGGGACGATAAAGGCATTCCGACTTTATTTAATGAGGAAGGACTTCCTGCAAGTTCTTTTAGTGCGCGGTGGTGATTAAAAGCTTAAAGCTCAGATACATACTTACTATTACAGCACTTATGTTGTTGATGCCCTTAATCGCTATGCAATTCACCGATGAAGTGAATTGGGGTTTATTCGATTTTTTAATTGGTGGCGTACTACTGTTTAGCTTAGGTACAGTGATGAATTATGTGTTGAGTAAGAATATGAAAAAGAAGCATCGCTTACTCTTGTGTGCCGTAATTTTATTTTTGTTTGTATTGATTTGGGCAGAACTTGCAGTAGGTATTTTCAATAGTCGCTTTGCAGGCTCCTGAATTATATACCATCAAGTTGTTTCAAAAATGATTCCCCACCATCAATTATCTTCTGTTGTTCATCTTCTGCTCGTTTGTTAAATTGGGATATGAGCATTCTCATACGCGGGTTTTTATAAAAGAAGTCTTCATGCACTTTCATAAATCGCCAAAACAATTGATCCCATACAACACACCATTCTCCTTTTTTATAGTTTGACATTTTTAAAATATAATTGCTGCTGCTGATATAAGGTTTCGTCGACATTAGCCCACCATCCGCAAATTGACTCATCCCATAAACATTTGGTACCATGACCCAATCATAAGCATCAATAAATAATTCCATAAACCAACGATAGATTTCATCTGGATCAAATTCGCACAAGACCATAAAATTGCCCAAGATCATCAATCGCTCAATGTGATGACAGTAACCAGTTTCCAATACTTTGTGAATCGTTTTATCGATTGGAACAATGCCTGTGGTCCCATCATAAAAGCTTGCCGGTATTTTTCTATTGAACCCCCAAAAATTCTTTGTTCGTTCTTCTGTCCCTTTGCATTCATATACGCCTCGTATGAATTCTCGCCAACCCATAATCTGTCGCACAAACCCCTCTAGTGAATTTAAGGGCACATCATATTCATCTGCATATATAATTGCTTTCTCAATCACTTCCATCGGATCTAATAAACCAACATTTATTAATGGAGACAACAGGCTGTGATTGAGCAATACTTCTTCTTTTACAATAGCATCTTCATAAGTGCCAAACCCATGAAATCGAATTTGAAAGAATTGCTGCAACCATTTTTCTGCTTCTTTTGGTGTAACAGGATACATAAATGTCTCACCTAATGACCCCAAATTTTTGGCGAATTCTTTTTGTACGTAACTTATAGCTTCTTCAACATGGTTGTTTGATTTAGGAAATTGTATGGCTGGTGCTGCTTGACCTTTTGGATATTTTTTTCTGTTTTCAGAATCGAAACTCCATTTGCCGCCAAGGGCCTTACCTTCATCATCTAATAAGACCTGTCGCTGCTTACGCTGATCGATATAAAAAGTCGTTTGAAAAAACTTTTTCTTCTTGTCATGGAAGAATTTAGACAGCTCCCCTTTGCGATTAATGAATAAGGATGACTTGTGTACATGTGACTTGATGTTGTATTTAGCACAACTAGACGTGATTCTTTTTTCGAGCCAATTATCTGTTGGGTCAATGTAGTTTACAACTTCGATTCCTTGATCAGAAAGCTGTTGTATAAGTTGCCGAACATCCGATAGACTAGAATTGGCTTCAATATAATGTGTCTTCCTTTTCTTTGAGATAAGGTCTGCTTCAAAAGCCTTCATGGTCCCTCGATGGAATACCAATTTTTGCTTATGGAAATTATATTGCTTGAAAAATAGATATTCTTCGATGATGTATATCTCTCCTTTGAATTTGGTGACGAGATTGTTCCTCGTGAGTTGATGAGGAACAATCAACAAGGCTTCTTTCATTCTGTAGCTTTAAGTTTCCGTTTGCTTCTACGACATCGTTCGCTACAGTATTTGACATCGTTCCATACTGAGGCCCACTTTTTTCTCCAATTGAATGGTTTTTGGCAAACCATACACACTTTTGAAGGGAGATGCTGCTTTTTCACAATAATTAAAGAGAGGAGGCAGAAAATTGTTCAAAGAGATTTAGTATTGTTCTGAAATGAAAAAAGACCATTTGATTTCTCAAACGGTCCTTTTAATTAACACCTTTAAACTGCAATTCAAAGATGGGGCTAATTCATAGTTTCCAGCACTACACATACACCATATCACCCCTACACATACACCACAGATTTTTCTAAGAGAGCACAAATGCCCAGATTGAATACACTTTTTGGTTGTTTTTGGTAATTACTGGGGATGATTAAGGATAATGTGTAGGGGATGTAAGAATTATTTTACTTCTCAATGTTAATTATACTCAGAGTTTATTAATTACGTCAGCAAAAACAGCTTTGATTCAACAAACAAAAAGAATATATTTGTTGTTACTATACTCAGAGTATAATTTTTTAATCCAAACTAAGTTGTCACATGAGCGATTACACTAATTTAGAAAACCTTAGATTTCTCCTTAACGAGGTTCACGATATAGAAGACGTTTTGAAATATGAGCGTTATGCAGATTACGATCCAGAAGCAGTAGAGATCTTATTGCAGTCTACAAAAGATACTTGCGATAAAGAGTACTTTCCATTCTACCGTGAGATGGATGAAGATCCAGCAAGATTTGAAAATGGTAAACTATATGTCCATCCACAAATTGGGAAAGTGGTAAAAATGGCTGGTGAGAATGGATCAATCGGTGCTCAATTTGATTATGAAGATGGTGGTCAGCAAATGCCTCACCTTTTATATGGAGCACTTTCGCACATACAAGCGGCAGCCAATAATAATGTTGGTGGTTACTTTGGTTTAACAGCAGGTGCCGCTGGATTGATCATCGCATTCGGCTCTGAAGAATTAAAGAAAACTTATGTGCCAAAAATGCTTGCTGGTGAATGGGCTGGTACCATGTGTTTGACAGAACCACAAGCTGGTAGTTCTTTGTCTGACATTACCTCAAGTGCTACACCTCAAGAGGATGGTTCTTACAAAATTAAAGGACAGAAAATATACATCTCTGGTGGAGATCACGAATACAATGATAATTTCATTCACTTGTATCTTGCTAGAATAGATGGCGCTCCATCAGGAACAAAAGGTATCTCTTTATTTGTCGTCCCTAAAAAACGAATTGCAGAAAATGGAAATCTTATATCTAACGACGTACAAACTGCAGGTGATTTTCAGAAAGTGGGACAAAGAGGCTATTGTACAACTCACTTAATCCTTGGTGAAAAAGACGATTGTCAAGGGTGGTTAGTAGGTGCTCCAAATAAAGGATTGAGCTATATGTTCCAAATGATGAATGGTGCAAGAATCGATGTTGGTATGACAGCAGCATCAATCGCGACTGCGGCATATTATGCTTCATTACAATACGCTAAAGATAGACCTCAAGGAAGGAAGTTGTCATCCGATGGTAGCAAAAATCCTTCTGAAGAGCAGACATTAATCATCAATCATCCAGATGTTAGACGAATGTTGTTGCTTCAAAAGGCTGTTTCTGAAGCAAGTGTGAGTTTGCTGCTGAGATGCTCTAGATTACTAGATGTGGCACATAATGAAGAAGGAGAAGTTGCAGAAGATGCGCACGATATGGTAGAATGGTTGACACCTATCGCAAAAACATACCCATCCGAAATGGGAATTAAATCAGTGAGTACTGGTTTGCAAGTATTGGGTGGTGCAGGATTCTGTAGCGAATATATTTTACAGCAGTATTACAGAGACATCAGAATCATGTCTATCTATGAAGGCACGACAGGGATACAATCTTTAGATTTATTGGGAAGAAAATCGACCATCAAAAATGGACGTGCTCTTCAGTTGATAGGGAAAGAAGTTCAACAGGCTGTGGACAATGCATCCACTTTTGATGACCTCAAACCATACGCAGATAAGCTTGCTTCAAAGATGAAGGATATGCAGGAGGTGTTCATGCATTTACTGCAATTTGCAATGAAGGGCAATCACGAGCGTTTTCTTGCCGATGCTACTCTTTTTATGGAATTTGCAAGCACTATTGTTGTTGCATGGCATTGGCTTGAAATGGCAACAGAATCAAAAAAAGCTCTCGTTACAGGTCAACTTAAGCAGACTGAAGATTTTTACGAAAGTAAAATTCATACAATGAAATATTACTTCAAATATGAATTGCCAAAGACAAGTTCATTGAAGGAAACTTTATTGGATTCAGAAGTATTAACAATTATGAAAGAAAAAGAATTGATAAGCTAATAACTTATTCTCCTTTTCTGTAAAATTTATTTCATTCAAATTCTGTTAAAGAATAAAATTATATTCAAAATGATAGATACGATTATCGCAAAAATTTCTGAGCAGGCAGCTTCAGCAGCACCAATAGGTGATACTATTAAATTTATGATTGACGATCAAGCAATTGTGATCGATGGTACTGGTGATACAAATACAGTTTCTCAAGACGATGTAGAGGCGGCTTGCACTATTTCAACCACTGCAGATACTTTTGCTCAACTTCAAAGTGGCGATTTAAATCCAATGGCAGCTGTCATGGGAGGTAAAGTCAAAATTGCAGGTGATATGGGTCTTGCAATGAAGCTGCAGTCACTTTTAGGATAGTAACAGTAGTTGACTTACTATGCCTAAATATTGAAGTCTGGCAAGTAAGTACATAAAACAATAGATATATAAGACTGGATTCATAAGGATTCAGTCTTTTTTTATGCATGTTTCGTACCTCAATTCTTGCATCCTTATCGTTATAAAGACGTTCAACCAACGAGAGATACCGAAACATTTGGTAATTTCACCATGTATAGATGCAATTCAACAAAAAGTAACGAATGAGATTTTCTACTTCTATAGTTTTTTTCATCATTTTCTGCGGAATATCAAATCAACTCTTTGCACAAGAAAACTTTGATAGACTGCATCAATTGGGACAAGATGTTTCTATGTTGAGCCAGGATATTGTTCAAACAGAAACTGGAAGCTATGTCATGTTTTCGACCATCGATACGCTTGATGTAGAAAACTTAAATCTGACTTCAGCAAACATATCAATTTTCGATCCTAAAGGTAATTTTGATAGAAGTGTAGATTATTATTTTAGAGACACGATTACATTAGAGCCAGACGGCCAAATCGAATTAGCTCAAGAAGGGTATGTCATGAGTGCAATTAGTGATGCAGATTCTATGTTCAATATCATTGTCGTTTCTTTAGATGTTGGTAGAAATCCGATTTGGTCTATGACCTATGGCTCTGGTTTAGAAATAGCTCAAGAAGCAAACCACCAAGTAGAGATTGTTAATGTCGCTGACTCTGTCTATGCAGTATTGACGACAATCCAAGGGGAAGATAATCAAGAACTAGGTATGCTTTCTCTTGATCCTGAAAACGGAGATATTCTACAATTCAATTCTCTTAAACTGAGTGATTCTAATGTGTTAGTGAATGCTTTAGAGCACAATATGAAAATGAGCAGTGACAGCACTGGTGTTATCATTGCGGGTAATTTTGAAAATGGAGAGTCTGCATATTTATTAGAGGTAGATGCTACGACAGGCGAGATTGTATGGTCCAGATCATATACCCCTCAAGGTGGAGCCGGAAACGGTATATCTTTGACAGACCTGACAGTGGCTATAGATTCTAGTATTTTAGTGACAGGTACTGTAAATGATAAAGCGCTTATTGCAAGATTTGATTTAGTTGGAAATTATATCTGGGGTTTTGAATTAGCTGAACCTGTCAATACAGATGGTCTTTCCATTGATATTTTGGAAAATGGCTTTGTGCGAGTAGCTGGAGGACAAGTGACTGGAGAGGCAAATATTTATACTCCATTTCAAATAACATTGACACCAGATGGCAATCCAATTAGTCAAGCACAGTTTCCTTTATTTTCAGGAAGTTATTTAGTAGATGCTCAGATAGTTGGGACGATGGATGATGGTTCTTTATTTCTGGGCACCGGAGTAGAGATAGATTCGAGTGATGTAAGTGCCGCTGTTCCAAGTGAATTAAGGCCACGATTGATTAAGACAGACGCCATGGATGTTACTACCTGTGAAGAGCAATTTATGATCAGTTTAGATACGTCATTATTCGTCGTAGATACCTTGATATGGGAGACGACAGCGATTAGTGATGGAGCAGATACAATCGAAATATTAGTTGCTGGCACAGCACCAATTACTACACCAGTATTATCCTTACAGGATACCACATTCTGTCCTGGTGATCCGGTAGAATTTTTAATTGATGCCACCACAGAAGGAGCTGTTTCTTATAGATGGTTTGATGCTGAAAATCCTAATGCTATTTTAGGTACAGATTCAACCTTTTTAGGGACAGAGCTGGATGTGCAGTATGTTGCAGTTGTAGAAGTGATGGATGAATTTTGTTATGTCATGTGTGATACAACCACACTGACAGATCTGGATCCGCCTACTGTACAACTGCTATTGCTAAATGATAGGTTTTGTTCAGATGGTACGTTTGAAGTTGTTGCTCAGATAGGAGGCTCAAGTATTACAGATGTTTCATGGTCTACAGGAGAACAAAATGTAGCTTCAATCAGCACGTCTGAGTTGGGTTCATATTCTGTAACAGTGACTAATATGTGCGATGATATTGCACAAGCCAGTCTCCAAATAACAGAAAACGATTTTCCTGATGCGCTAGTTCCGACTTTAGGAAGATCAAATCCTTGTGATAGTCCTGGCCAACTAGACTTGACATTAACCAATGCAGCAGGTTTTACCAATATTCAATGGAGTACAGGTGAGTCTGGGACATCCATTACAGTTACTGAACCAGGAACGTATTCTATAGAAGCACTTGATGAATGTGGGTTGGCAGTGACCGGCTCTATAACTGTTGCAGACGATGAAATATTTACAGACCCATTAGAATTTAATGTTCAGATTGGGGTATGTGATGAGGCTAATGATATGGTAGATTTGACACTCAACATTACTCAAGGTACTGCTAGCTCTTTTGAGTGGTTTGCGGTTGAAGATGGTGTGTCTCGCTCAATCAGTACAACCCAAATGACGATCACCGAAAGTTCAATGGGGACATATTTAGTACGAGTCACTGATCTATGTGGCATTACTGATTCACCCCCTATTACGGACCCTTGTCAGTGTCTTCGATTTCCAAATGCGTTTGTTCCGACAACAACTCAAGATTTTGGTGTAAATGAAACCTTTGGACCAATTAATAACTGTAATGAAGTCCTTAGTTATAACCTCAAAATATTCAATCGTTGGGGTCAGAAGGTATTTGAATCTGATGCCCTTGCAGACGAATGGAATGGCAGAGAAGGGAATGACATTGATAGAGCAGGCGTTTATGTTTTCGTTGCTACCTATGAGACATCAAATGGAGAATTTAAAGTAAAAGGAGATGTGACACTCCTCCAGTAAAAAGGGATCATGGAAAAACCATTAGATCTCATCATCGTTGGCGCTGGACCAACTGGGATTAACTGTGGAATTTCAGCTAAAAAGGCGGGCCTAAACTTCGCCATTATTGAGAAAGGGGTTTTAGTAAATTCTATTTTTCACTTTCCAGCGAATATGACTTTTTTTTCCACATCAAAATTGTTGGAAATAGGGGACATTCCATTCATTTCACACACAGAGAAACCAACGCGAAAAGAAGCACTTGAATACTACCGAAGGATTGTCACAAGTTACGAGCTTCCTGTACAGTATTATGAAAAGGTTGAGTCTCTAGAACAAGCTTCTGGACATTACATCATGCATACCGACAAAGGCGCTTACCTTACTAAGTCAGTGATCGTCTCCACAGGCTTTTATGATATTCCAGTCATGATGAATGTGCCTGGAGAAGATCTCCCCAAAGTGAAACATTATTATGATGAAGCACACCATTATTTAGATCAAAAAGTATTGGTTATTGGAGCAGCAAATTCTGCCTGTGATGTAGCCTTAGAAACATGGCAAAAAGGGGCAGATGTGACACTTGCAGTTCGAAGTGAAGAGTTGTATGAACGCGTCAAATATTGGATTCTTCCGAATATAAAAAACCGTATAAAAGAGGGTTCTATAACGGCACATTTTAAAACTGTCGTCAAAAGAATTGATCCCAAATCAGTGACCTTATATTCTAAAGACAAAGGAACATTTGAGATTGAAAACGATTTTGTCTTAGCGATGACAGGATATAAACCCGACTATGGGCTGTTTGAAAAAATAGGTATTGCTATCCAAGACGATGAGTATAAAACACCAAAGTTTAACGAAGATACATTAGAGACCAATTTGCCGAAGGTATTTATAGCAGGAGTAGCAAATGGAGGACTTAAAACCAATAGCTATTTTATTGAGAATACACGACATCAGGGGGATTTGATTATTAAGCAGTTATGCTGATCTTCAAACGTATTTATTGTATCCGTATCATTGAGTAAAACTGTTTTTCAGAACTGAGAAGTATTGATTTGGAAGAATTATGCGCTGAATGTTGTTATCAAATCTTAATTATTTCTAAAAAAAGCAGCTAAACTGCAATTGAACTCGTAGCATAACAAGAACCATCGCATAATGCAGCTTAAAAAAGTATATTTGCGGTCGAAAATACAGAAGATGTTAAGAAGCTCCATTTTATTTATTGCATTGTTTACGCTTGTTTCGACAGGTACAGTTAAAGCTCAAGGTTTGAATTTTGGAATCAGAGCTGGATTAAACTATGCATCCTTTCTTGGAGACAAGACTCCCGAAGAAAGTCGTGGTTTGACAAATGGGTTTCATTTTGGCATTAATGTAGGTTATGAGTTGAATGATCTGTTTTTTCTCAGAGGTGAGATTCTATATACACAACAGGGAACATCATATGAGTATTCAGGAGACGGATACTACATCTTCAATACACTTACAGATGGTCGTTTTGTTATCCAAGACAGCACTAATGTCAAACTTGATATCTCTAATGCATATGTCTCTATTCCGTTGACAGCTCACATAAGTGCATTGGAAAAATGGGAATTTCATGCAGGTGCATATGTCAGTTTTCTAGTATCTCCAATTGGCGCAGGCACGTTAAGGTTTGGTAGTCGAGAAAACGTCAACCACATTTTCGAACAAGGACTTAATTTCAATTATCGAAGTGACGAACCAGCAGAGTCAAATATATTTGCCCAACCAATACTACTTATTGTGAATGGACAAGACGCTTCTGTACCAGATCTGGTAGGCGCCTACTACTTATTTCAGGAAGACAGGGGTAATTTTATAAATAAATTAGATTACGGAATTACGGGAGGAGTCTCCTATTTTTTGAATCGGGGCTTATATGTCGGTTTGAAAGGTTGGTATGGTTTGAAAGACATTACCAATAACGCCGTAGACTATAGTTTATCCAGATTGAATCCAGATGGCAGTTTTCAATATTCTGATGACTTTGATCGAAACCTGAACATTGATGTATCCATTGGGTTTAAATTTTAAACTCTCGACTTCTTTTAATCTCAAGTTGTTTTTGTGAGCGATAAAAATCAAGTATATCTGGCTTGCATATCTAGAGTTGAAGAAATGATCCAAACAGCTCAAGACTCCTTAGATAAAGCTGAAGAAGCAGCACAATCAGAAACAAAAAGTAGCGCTGGCGATAAATTCGAAACAGGCAGAGCGATGATGCATGCGGAAATGCATAAGGCCAAACGCCACATGGGTGAGGCCAAAGTTCTGTTGATGGATTTGAAATCAATGAAGATGAAATCCCAATATTCAACCATTGAGAAGGGGTGCTATATCATTACAGACAATGCTCACTATTTTATTTGTGTTGGACTTGGAAAGATTGTAACTGAAAATGTATCCTGCTTCGCGATTAGTCCAGCTTCACCGATAGCCAAAGCCTTAATAGGGAAATCTGCCAATGAGCAATTTCTTTTCAATGGTAAAACGATTACCATTGAATCACTGCATTAGGGTAGAATTAACTGAAAAAGTATGAATTGGTAAGTATTCCTCGGTTCTATTTGAATCAACGGGACTCCAATTCATTTAAGGTCACATTATATTGCTGTAACTTCATCATCGCTGGCATTACATTATCTTTTAGTTTTTTAAGAATTGCCATTTTTGTTTGATCAGAGCGATCAACGTCACTTACTATTTTGCCGAATCCGTCAAGACGGTTTTCTTTCACCCATTTTCTCAACTCAGGTTCTTGAGACCAACTCATTTGATTGACCATTTGCATAGCTGTCATTTTTATCCAATCGGTATCTTTATTTGGTAATGGAACTACCTGACAGAGATTGTTTTTCTTTTTATCGTCGTCATACTTAGCTTCTATATATGCAATCACAGAAGCGCTGAACACAGGTTGATAAGAACGGATTGTTTGAGGCGTTATCACATCGCCTTGAAAGACCAGTTTTGTTTTTAAAGTAGCAATGGCACTGGCTGAACAGTCTACATGTATGGTATTTTCTGTTGTAGGAATAGTTCCATTTTCCAAGACGATCTGATTTGGATTTATTTGGGTGACTCTTCCTTTTCTGACAACCTGTGTGATCTTTTGCAATTCTGCTAGCTCTAGTGGACTGATGGTAGCTCCATGAAACATAGACGGTCTGACTTGTTTATCAAGACGCACAAACACACCAACATCTTCCAATCTGTCAAACATGTCTTCTATAGATGTTGACTGAGCGATAGCTTCAAATTGATTTGCTTGAGCACCAATGGACTTGTCAAAAAATTCTTGACTTGGTTGCGTATTTTCCCTGTTAAGTAACCAGCCATCTCTGGATACAATCCAGGTAATTTTCTCAGCAGGCACATGATTTTCCAACAACCACAAACAAGCATCCATTCCAGTCTTTCCGCCACCTATGACCACATAACCATCAGCCGGCGTATTTATTTTTGGCAAATCATTTAGTGGCATAAACTTAACACCATCACTGACTTCAAAATTTGGTGTATGGGTTGAAGGCACACTTGTTTTAAGGTAGGTACAATCTATAAACTTCTTCTTATACGTAGCACTAAACGATTCGCCTGTCAATAATGATTCGAATGTGTTATTTCCTTTATAATCACACATTGGAAAATACTGAACACGCCCAGAAGGTAGAAATGTCTCCCTCATCACCTCTTCGTAATACACACTCACTTCTGCTCCAGTAGCCAAATCAAACAACCCTTTATTTAAGCCCATTTTATCTTTTCTACCCTTACTCAATTCCTTAGAACTGACACCGTAAAACTGAGAAGGCTGATGTAAGTTTACAAACGGATACGCGACATTCCAATGACCTCCGGGTTTAGCGTAGCGATCAACAATAATCATGGTATCATTGGTCTCTGATAATAAGGTGTCAGCGAATGCCATACCCATAGCTCCACTTCCAATGATGAGATAATCTGCTTCTAACATGATTGATGTTTAAGGGCTTTAGAATTAATTGTCAATGAATGTAAAGTAATGATTTTATGCAAGAGGTTATGAACCCAATGTCATTTAGATAATCATGATAGAATGAAACACTGTTTTGTTTCTTAAACAATTCACGTGCTTCAGAGAAGCGACATAAATATAGCCATAGGATTCATCCCGTGGTCTTTTAAATAGCGACGTAATTTGGCGGGATTTTTGACAAAAATAATGACAAATTTATTTATCGCAATATATAATGAAATGGTTAACAGTCAAATTATCTCATGTAGCGATCCTACCTTATGAATCCGCTGGTCCCCAATAATTGACTCTTGAAACAATCCTTTTCGATCTACCCAAAATGTATTAAAGCCAAAGTGATGAGCACCAGCAACATCCCATTGATTAGAAGACACAAAGGTTATGTTAAATGCTTCCGTTTCCAGTTTGTCAGTCACCATTCCATACACTGATTTATGTGGTTTAAATATTTGTAATTCTTCAGCTGAAAATACATGATCGAGGTTGTCAGATAAAGCATTACGCTCTATGCCGCTGTTCAACATTTCTCTTGTGCCATTTGATAGAATACCAGTTTGTTTGCCTTCTTTTTTCAAATGACTAAGACATTGTTTTACATCATCAAAGACAACTGGCTTCATATACAAACTTGCAAAATCATCCAATAATGACATGGGTGCATTGTATTTTTTCAACCCATCTGTGAGCGCACGATAAGTAACTTCGCTAAACGATTCATAGGTATTCATCAGACTAAACAACCAAGTATAACTTAATTGCTTTTCTCTTGTGTAGTTTAGAATGTCACTTTTCTTTGGATGTTCAATTGTATTGAGTAATGCTGTGTCGAGATTAAACAACGTACCAAAGGCATCAAAAATAACGGTTGATGTAAGCATAGTATTTAGAATTTTCCATTAACGGAAAGAATGGCATTCCTGCCAGCAGCGCTAACACCTGATGCGAATGGTCTGTAATGTGTATCGGCTATATTTTCTAATCCAACAGAAACAGTAATAAGGGGATTGATTTTATAATTGGTATATACATTAAAGGTAGACCAGCCAAGAGAACCAACTGATGTAGCAAACTCAGGATTGTCAGCAGAACCACCAAAATCTTCTAAGTCTTTCGCGGCATTAAAGCGCCAAATTCCAGAAACAGAAAAATCACCTGGCTGATATTTTATCCCTACATTACCATAGAGTGGAGGAATATGTGCCAACGGACTATTACCATCTAATTCATCCAAAACAATACCTTTTGTGAAATTGATGCCACCATTTACTTCCAATAGACTACTTAGCGCTGAACGAAGATTTATAGACAAGCCAGATATTCGAGCTCTTTCTGCATTGATATTTGCATTGATGATAAAGGTACTGCCTTGTGAATCGAAAGTTGAATTTCCATCCAAATCTTGAAACGGCAGTCGAATGATGGCATCTCTTAGCTCAGTCAAAAATGCAGTGGCGCCAACTTCATGCTTGCCATCCGGTGTGTTGTACCCAATTGAATATTCAGCATTCAACGAACGTTCTGGTTGCAAGTCTGGATTAGGGAATGTTATCTCATCTCCCTTAATTCTGATTTTGGCAATATCATCTATATTCGGAGATCTAAAGGCAGTAGAGATCAAAGCCCGCCATTTCCATCCTTGCTTATATCGTTGAGACCAACCTGCTGACCAGATGAATGAGCTATTCTTTGATGAGATGCCATCGGTGAAATTTTCCGGCCAGTCAATGGGATCATTGTCAAGATAACTGAAGGACAATGAGGTGCCCGATGCACGGAAGCCCAAATTCAAATGACCTAAATCATTTTTTGTGGCATAATGCAATTGAGTATATGCGCCAAAGATGGTCATATCACTTCCACCAGAAGGATATCGAGTCAATACATTTTGATCAATGACATTCGTGTTGATGTCTTCATCAAATGCTGTAGACTGAACAAAATCATGCTGGATATTTGCACCATAATACAGATCAAATTGATTTGATAATTCTTTGGTAAAATCGACTGTGAAGCCTTGAGTATTTACATTCTCTAATTGTGAAGACCTGTTTGCTTGACCGACCCGCCTAGAAATTCTATCCTCATGAATATTTTGGTAAGAAGTGATAAATATAGCTTTGTCGAAAAGCGTTGTTGGTTCTAAGAATTTAAATTTTACTGAAGCAAGGAATCGTTGTTGAGGGCCATAGTTCCATTCGGCAAATCTTAGTAAACCATCTTCTCGATCAATCAACTGATCATACCTTGGAATGTCTGAACTTGTAGAAAATTGAAAATTCGCAATCAACTGAAAATTATCATTAGGCTGAAATAAAAACTTCTGAAGGACATCATATTGGGTATACTCTGTACCTAGTTGTAAATTAGGATCATCGTTTTGTCTGACAATATCTTCTCCATTAATTGTTTCAATATATTCCAGCCGTTTTCCAAAATCAGGAAATTCATCTGTTCTGTTTGAACCCGTACGTAAATCCGAATAATCTGAGTATGTTAAACTTGTGAGGCTAGCGAATTTTTTTCCTCCTATATTAAAATCAACATGTGCATTCTTTTCTTGATTGGCTGTGCTGTGCCTAAGAGAATACCTAAGTTCGGTTTCTAGCTCATCCGTGTCTTTAAATTGCAGTTTTGGCAATTTACTTTTAAAGTGAACCACACCACCTAGAGCATCGCTACCATAAGTCAAGGAATTGGGCCCAAAAATAACTTCTAACGATTCAAGCATCGCAGGATCTACCGTGATCGCATTTTGCAAATGACCATTTCTATAAATAGCATTATTCATCCGCACACCATCGACGACAAGCAATAACTTATTTGCTTCGAATCCTCGGATAACGGGACTTCCACCTCCAGATTGACTTTTTTGAACGTAGACATTCCCATGATGTGATAAAGCGTCTGCAGAGGTTTGTGGATTGGTGCTTTGCAATTTTTCTTGACTGATAGACTCAATATGATAAGGCAGTGCTTCTCTCGATAATTCATTACGACCGATGAGGATGATCTCTTCTAATTGAATATCTGAAGGGATGAGTTGGAGCTTTCCACCATTATTAATAATAGACCTTAAGGTGATTTGCTGTTCTTGATAACCCAGGTAATTTACCATTAACTCTATTGTAGGGTCGTGTGCTGGAAGTGTCACAACACCACTCTTATTTGAAATCCCAGTTATAGAATAGTCTTTAGAATAGACTTCTACACCTATCAAGGCATTATCATCTTCGTCAGTGATAATGAAGTTTTGTTGAGCTAGACCATTTGCAATGAAAATAGCATTGAACAACAGAAATAGAAAGTTAAACCTTTGGCAACCTGATAGCGAAGGTAGTTCCATGATCCACTTTTGAGTCCTTGACAAATATTTTCCCTTTATGATAGTTTTCTATTATTCGTTTGGCTAATGATAAGCCTAAACCCCAACCCCGTGTTTTTGTTGAGTATCCAGGCTGAAAAATAGTTTTAAATTTTGAACTTGGAATGCCTTTGCCAGTGTCTTGTATGTCAATTGCAAGACTATCGCCATCTTCATAGAGTCTTGTGGTGATTGAACCCGTGTTATCCATGGAATCAAGTGCATTTCGATAAATATTTTCTACTACCCAATTGAATAAATGAGAGTTAATCATAGCAAAAGGTACTGGGACTGAATTTTCAAATTCGAAAGAAACACGTTTTGGAGCTCTTCTGTCCATATATTCAATACATTCTTGTAATTGGTTTACGATTGGGGTTTTCGTTAAGTCTGGCTCAGAACCAATTTTTGAAAATCGATCTGCGACTAACTCCAATCTTGTGACATCATTACGTAACTCATCAACGATTTCAAGCTGACCTTTGTCCTGAAGTTCTAATTTTAGATGTTCAATCCACGCTATAATCGCACTTATAGGTGTACCCAGTTGGTGTGCCGTTTCTTTTGCCATTCCAGCCCACACCCGACTTTGTTCTGCATTACGGGCACTGTTGAATAGATAATAACCAAGACCAACAAAAAGCGAAGAAAACAGCAAAGTTAAGTAGGGGAATAGCGTAAGTTGGTCGTAAAGCTTTGTATTGTTGAAATGTACTTTTGCAGCATATCCAATGCCTTCAAGCGGTTCATTATCTTTAAAATCTTCAATTCGTTTTCTTAGAAATTCTTGATCAGTTATTGATTCGTCACTTTCACCGTTAAGGTTAAACCCTTTTAACTCACCAGTATCACTTTCAAATATAACGGGGATATGGTTGACCTTATCAATAAGAGAGGAGAAAGTAGTAAGGTCCTCATCTAATTCCTCTACTTCCATGGTTTTGTTCATTTCCGTACTGAGGATTTTGAACATTTCAACAGTTTTCAATTCTCTTTCAGCAAGCCTAGAAGTAATGTTCCATGTATAAATCAATATAAATGACATAAAAGCTAATGCAGCTAGTGCTAATAGAATTTTCCACCTAGACCGTTGATTGTATATATCCATTATTCTGCGATAGACAGTTTAACAACGAAATTATTACCTTTTCATGTACATTCTAAATCAAATGCAGTACACCAAATTTAACTTCTTTAGCATCAATAGTAGTAGATCATATGATTAAGGGTCGTTTCAAAGGATTTCTACCCTCGCTTATTTGGACTATTGTTATTGTCATTCTTTCGATTTTACCTGGAGAAACAGTAAAATCAGCTACATTTCTTGATTTTTGGAATGTTGATAAATTAGGCCACCTAATCGTCTATTTGTTACACAGCTATCTTCTATTGTTGGGGTTTAGGCTCGCACTAGATAAGAAAGTTGACAAACAACAGATATTAATCTCTATGTTATTAGGAATAGGATTAGGGATTTTATTAGAATTGATCCAATATTTTTTTACTCAAGATCGGACATTTGACCTCTTGGATATGTTGGCTAATGCTGTTGGTACCATTCTAGGGATGATGCTTTTCAAAAGAATGCACAAATAAGCCATGATAAATGTATTATTTAGAAAAATTTGACCTCAAAAGAGACTTTAAATCAAAGGATTTAGAAAGATTGTTCGGAGTATTGCTTTTTTACAGATTGTCATTTTGACTTTCTTGATATAATTGTTAATATTATACGCTCAATCGAGGGGTTGAAGTAATAAAAAAATAGAAAACTTGAAGATATGATTGATGTTTCGTTAACAGGTTCGCAAACGATGATGGCATGTCTAGCAATAATTGCCATAACCTTACTCGTAATATTTGTATTACGCAGTATCATCAAAGGTCGTTCTAATCAAGACTTGACTGAAAAGTATCGGGATGAAGTATGGAGTTCTCCATTGAAAAGCCGAACTAAATATCCAGATGTTGATGGATTTAAGTTCGCTGGCTCATTATTCAATTATGGCTTAGCTGCTGCACTTGGATTGACGTTGTTTGCATTTAGTTGGACAACTTATGAAGACACTGTATTTATTCCAGAAGATGCTTTGGAGTTAGATGAAGAGATTGAAATCGAACCACCTAGAACAGCAGAACCACCACCGCCACCTCCTCCGCCACCACCACCGGTGATCGAAGAGGTACCAGAAGAGCAAATCGAAGAAGAAGATGAACCTGAATTTGTAGATCAGGATATTGAAGAAGAAACGGTAATGGAAGAGCCAGAGCCAGTAGTGGAAGAAGCGCCACCACCGCCACCTCCTCCACCACCACCACCGCCAGAGCCGGAGGTTGATGAAATATTCAAAGTTGTGGAGCAGATGCCACGTTTCCCTGGTTGTGAAAACGAGCCTGGAGACAATAAGGCAAAAGAAGAATGCGCAAAGCAGAAAATGCTACAATACATCTATAAAAATCTAAAGTATCCAGCAATTGCTAGAGAAAATGGAGTAGAAGGGATGTGTGTTATTCAGTTTGTCGTTGCCAAAGATGGCTCTGTCACCGATGCAAAACTTGTTAGAGATATCGGAGCGGGTTGTGGAGGCGCAGCAATGAGTGTTGTTGAAGGCATGAATAATTTGCCGCAGAAGTGGACACCAGGTAAGCAGAGAGGAAAAAATGTGAAGGTGCTTTACACACTACCAGTTAGATTTAAATTAGAAGGATAAGATAAAGTCCTTTATGTTTATAAATTAAAAAAGCTTGCCCAAGTCAATTGAGCAAGCTTTTTTTGTTACTCCGCAATGGTTCATGACCATTGGAATATTGAATCTTAGAGAACGGGTTTCATTGAAACATTAACAAGTCAAAGACTCGATCCCGTTTACTAGATTACTTCACTTCAAAAGTGATTTTCAGATTGACTCTGTATTTGTCAACTTTACCATCTTTGATTGTCACGCTTTGACTTTGTACAAACGCTGATTTTATACCTTTAAGAGAATCACCAGCTTTTTCAACACCTTTTGCTGTAGCATCTTCCCAACTTTCTGAAGACTCTGCTAAGACTTCAATTACTTTCATAATTGCCATAGTATTTTAATTTTTTGATTTGATTTGAAATATTTCAAGTAGATAACGCAGCCACGTTCACTTTAAGTTTAAATCAAAGTTTGATTATCAAAAGCAATTATAATTCAACAAATAACTTTTAAATTCAGATTTATGAAAGGAAAGAATTGACATCTGCACTTTTCATATTAAATGCTTCTGCAACAGCGTCATACACAATATGACCATTTATCATATTTAGTCCCTTTCTCAAAACAGGATTGTCATGACAAGCTTTCTTCCATCCTTTGTTTGCCAATTGTAGTGCAAATGGGAAGGTCGCATTTGTCAGTGCAATTGTCGATGTGTACGGAACAGCTCCTGGCATATTAGCAACACAGTAGTGGACCACATCATCAATGACAAATGTTGGTTTAGCATGTGTCGTCGGTTTGCATGTCTCGATACATCCCCCTTGGTCTACAGCGACATCAACTAACACAGTCCCAGGTTCCATAATCTTAAGCATGTCTCTGGTTATTAATTGAGGAGCTTTAGCACCTGGAATTAATACAGCACCAACAACAAGGTCAACATAACGGACCATCTTTCGAATATTGTATTCATTAGAATATAAGGTTGTGACATTAGGAGCCATGACATCTGATAAATAACGGAGCCGTTGGAGATTGATATCCATTACGGTAACATTTGCGCCAAGACCTGCTGCCATCTTTGCAGCTTGTGTTCCTACAATTCCACCACCAAGAATCAAAACATCAGCGGGAGGGACTCCAGGCACACCGCCCAAAAGAATGCCTTTACCAAGCATAGGCCTTTCTAGATATTTTGCACCTTGCTGTATGGCCATTCTACCAGCAACTTCAGACATAGGCACCAATAAGGGCAGAGATCCATCCTCTTCTTCTACTGTCTCATAGGCAATGCATATCGCTTTTCTTTTTTTCATTGCCTGTACCAAGGGTTTGTGTGAGGCAAAATGAAAGTATGTATATAAAATCTGACCTTCCTTAATTAATGGATACTCCCTTTTCACAGGTTCTTTGACCTTGATGATCATGTCTGCTTTGGTGTAGACTTCTTCTATTGTCTTCAAGATTTTTGCACCAGAGTCTTTATAGTCTTTGTCTGAAAAGCCACTTGCTTTACCAGCGTCTTTTTGCACATAGATGGTGTGGCCAAATTTGTGCAAGTCTTTGACGCCAGCTGGAGTCATGCCAACACGATTTTCGTTGTTTTTGATTTCTATGGGAATGCCAATTTTCATGTCTGTTGTTTGATTTTTAAAGTGTAAGATATTCGCTTTATGGGAATGGTGTCAATATGAAATAGATATTTTTTGCTGTAGAGCGATTCGTCACATGGACAGGTGTTATTAAAGACACATCAGTTCCCTTTCAGATTATTGAAATAGAATTCGATCTGGCTATGAAATTAATAATCAAATAGGCGTATTAAATCAAAGCTGCAATAATTCAAATCTAGGAATAGACTTCTGTCTACATACATTACATGAGCTAATAATAGGATTTGCAGCATATATCTCATGTGTTGGATAACCTAATTGTTAGTTGGCTATGACCTAATTTCGTTTTAATGTATTGGAATAACTACTTACTAGTTTAGACTAATTCAGGGTATACCCCTATCTTGATTAGAATTCATCTAATTAATTTAATTTTAATCAAATAATTTATAATGAAACATCTAAGTAGTTTAATCATCCTTTTACTTTTAACTCATGTACTTTTTTCTCAAAATGAAAAGGTAGTTATTGAAGGAGCAATTGTTGTCTCTGACAATGATGATGCAAATCCAGTTGCCGGTACAATTAAGTGGGATGGTAGTGATTTTCTCGGTTTTAATGGAACGGAATGGGTATCTCTAACATGCTGTAATGATAGTGGTCCTCCAATGGATTGCAATGGCAATTCATATCAGACTGTTGTTATCGGTGATCAGACATGGTTTGCTGAAAATTTGAGAGCGAATTGTTACAATGATGGTACTCCGATTCCGTGGGCTTTCTCCGATCCAGAATGGGCGATGATATCTCCTCAAGCTGCAAATTCAGGCGATGCAGGTGTATATCCCGGCTTCGGCAATGATAGCTCAAATGGTGCATTGTATAATTGGTTTGTTGCTGACTCTGGGTCTAACGGAGGTAAAAATGTTTGCCCTTCAGGGTGGCATGTTCCGACTGATGCTGATTATCAAGAGCTAATTTTATTTTTGGATTCAGCGGCTTCTGGAACTAACCTTAACAGTAATATAGCTGGAGGGATGATGAAGACTACTGGAACAATCCAAGCAGGAAATGGGGTATGGGATGACCCTAATTTTGGTGCCACAAATTCAAGTGGATTCTCGGCAGAGCCAAATTTCAGCAGACAAGGCCCACAATCTATGACAGGAGCTAATTATTGGACACAGGATTTATCAGGAGGGACTCCACCAATAGTCGGTGGTATTGGTGCTCGTGGTAGATTTTTAAGCAATACACATGACAGACTTAGCGCTTCAAATAACCCAGCAGGAAACCCTAATCACATCCGTTGTGTAAAAGATTAATTTGGTTTGTTTTAGAAAGGCTTCTTGGCTTATTTCGGAAGCCTTTCTATTTATTATCTGCACTGTTTTCCGCAGCCCTAAAAGGCAACAATTCATGTAGCTCATACCAGTTGACTCATACCTCTTTTGTATTATTTGAATTCAAACCATACGTATAAATAAATTTTATTCCAGCGGTATCTATAAGAATGGAAACCGACCAATTCACATTTTACGTGATTATCAGTAGGGTAAATACAAACTTATGCGTATCCAATGTGTAGAGTATTTCCTCTCTAACTATTAATACAAAATACGCCGATCAAATGCAAAATTTATCCTTAAAACCTCTCCTTTATACCTTTGTTACTGTAATCATATGTTCTTCTTCTATAAATACGCAAATTACCAAACCAGTCGGAATCAACTTAGCTGGTGTCAAAGATTGGAGTGAAGAATTTGTTTTTGTAGACATCATGAATCAATCAAGAGATTGGATTTTTCATGATTTAGCTCCTGGATCAGATTGGCAAAGTGATGTGGAAATTCCTGTCAGACCAGATGGATATCCTATCGAAATTCCTTATAATAATGGCATTGACCCAGCTCAATCTGCCAGAACGCTATTCTATTTTGGAGACTTGGAAAACATATATCCAGAAGGAAACTATCGACTAAAAATTGACGGTACTGGTCAAGTCAGATTATGGGGTGGGGCAAGCGGTACTTTCCAATGTCCAGTAGATACCTATGTCAGTGTAGACAATAGCTCCGGAGGCATTGCCTTAGAGATTGAACAGTCTCTTGCTTCTGATCCAGTACACAACATTAGATTCATTATGCCCGGATTTGAAAACGTCTATGAGACAGAGCCTTTTCATCCGTCTTTATTAGAATTCTTAGAGGACTTTCATGTTATCCGTTTCATGGATTGGTTAGAGACAAATAACTCAACTGTTCAAGAATGGGGAGATCGTAATTTGCAGTCTAATTTCACCCAGACTTCAGAGAGTGGTGTGGCGTATGAGTACTTGATTGAATTGTCAAATTTGCTTCAAAAAGATTTGTGGGTCAATGTGCCGCACCAAGCCAGTGACGATTTTATAACACAGTTTGCGAGATTATTGCGAGATAATGTTGATCCTAATTTGAAAATTTATTTGGAATACAGCAATGAGGTGTGGAATGGCATTTTCTCTCAATATACTTACGCAGGTGATCAAGGGCTAGCTTTGGGATTTGATGGAGAACCATGGGAAAGAGCTTGGACATACACGGCAAAACGATCAGCAGATGTGTTTCATATTTTCGAAAATGAATTTGCTGATCATGAGCGTTTTGTAAAAGTGCTTCCTGGCTTTGCGGTGAGTAGTTATATAAACAACTTTATTGTTGATCGATTTAATGAAATTGAATTTAACCCCAATCAAATAACTGCAGATGCGTTGGCCATTGCACCATATTTTGGTGGTGCAGTGGCCGATGATCTGGCAGAAGCTGGATTGTCACAATCAGCTACCGTCAGTCAATTGTTAGACTTGTTAGAGCAATCACTTCCTGAATCTTACGTGTGGATGGACGAATCAAAAGCAATAGCTGATGCAAACGGTCTTGATCTGATAGCCTACGAAGGGGGACAACATCTTGTAGCTAATTATCCACATAACAGTAACCCAGTTTTCGTAGACAAATTGCTCGAAGCTAATAGAGACCCAAGAATGCAAGATTTTTATTGCGAGTATATGGATTACTGGTACAGTACGATAGGCGGAGGTATGTTTGCTCATTTTTCTTCACATGGCGGATACAGTCAATTTGGCAGTTGGGGTGTAAAAGAAACATACCAAGATGTTAATTCACCAAAATACCAAGCCTTGATTAATTGTGTTTTTTCAGAAAATGAAAATGCAACAGGTGCTTCAGCTCATGTGCTGTTGAGTAATGACTGTATCCAATTATTGCCAGATGCTGAGCAAGATGTTTTCACTGTAGAAGGAGTGCTGGCAGATTATGACATTAATATATACGATAGAGATGATAATCTAATTGAGGAATACGGTTCTCCTCAAGGTGATTTGTCTATTGATTTAACTGCTTTACCAGTGGGACAGCACTACATTTCGATAGAGCATTTGTCGAATGTTGACTTATCCTTTCAGCAGATTATATCGCAATAGCACAATTGCAATATCGAAGTTCTAAACTAGGTTCAGCCCATTACAGAAATACAATTATTAAGAATCTTATCTTACTAAGATTAGCAGATGTAAAGCGATGCTTTTCAAATAAATGAATCTATACCTTCTTGGATATGTATATTGAAATATCCAAGAAGGTATAGCATGTATGTTATAGCTTTACTGAATGGTAATAGAGCGAGATTCCTCTATCGAATTTCCTTCATTATCTAAAATAGCAACAACTATGTCTGTTTCGAGAGCTGGTGTACCATCTTCTAATCGGATTGTAAATCCAAATGGTAAAATAGCTGTTCCATTTCCAGAAAGTGTTTGCGTTTCGATCAACCCGTCTGAAGAAACAATAATACTTCTTACTTCAACGTCATCTGTTGCGGTTCCTTCAATGGTAATTGTTTGACCGCCTGTAAATGTAGATCCATCTCCAGGTGAAGTCAATGTTAATTCAAGACCACCATCTCCACCACAAGACACAAAAAATACGGTAACTGTAAGGATAAAAAGTGATTGTAATAGCTTCATAAATAAGTATTAGTTTATTGGTTCAATAGATAACAAACGAAGAGAAAAGTTTGAGATTGCCTTTCTCACTGTCAAAACGAATTATCTGACTTCTCCGTCTACTACAATTCTATCTTCCCTATTTGCCAATTCCCAAACTAACTGAGAAATGTGTCTTGCAATGCGCTCCGATTTTACATAATCAATCTTATCTGGCGTATCACCTGGTTGGTGATAATCTTCATGGACACCGCTAAAGAAGAAGATTGCAGGTATGCCTTTTCTGGCAAAATTGTAGTGATCTGACCTGTAGTAAAACCTATTTGGATCAGTCTCACTATTGAATGTATAATCCATCGTTATTCTGCTGTAATCTTCGTTGATGGTTTCATTGATTTTATGTAGATCTGTACTGAGTCTATCAGATCCAATAACATAGATGTAGTCACTACGCCCTTGATATTTTTCATCCGACCTTCCTATCATATCCACGTTGACATTAGCAACAGTATTCTCAAGAGCAAAGACAGGATTCTCTGAATAGTATTGTGAGCCCAATAGACCTTTTTCTTCAGCGGTCACCCACATGAAAAGAATGCTTCTTCTTGGAGAAATTCCATTCTTTTTTGCAATCATGTAAGCATCAGTCATTTCCAATAAACTTGTTGTACCAGTGCCGTTATCATCTGCTCCGTTAAAGACGACATCACCTTTTTTACCTACATGATCATAATGTGCTGTTACGACCACCAACTCATCTTTTTTGTCAGTGCCTTCTATGTATGCCATTATATTTTTACCGAGCAACTCGTTGTTGTCTATATCTTGATTCACATTTAAGTTTGCCTTTAATTTGATGTCACGAGCTTTTCCTTTTTTGCGGCTTCTGTCACGAGATTTGGTTACTTTTTTCAATTTATCACCGATCAAATCATTGGCAATAGTTGTAGAGATATGAATGCTATTTGCATAAGGATTGACCATGTTGTCTTCGGTAATTATTGTTGTAGAATTACCAAGTACTAAACGACGATTTTCCATCAACATTTTCTTAATGTCTTCTTCTATAACCATCACTAATTTGACTCCATGAGCTTTAGCCGTTCTCAATTTCTTGTCCAAATCCCAATCAGATACAGCAGCAGTTTCAGTCACTTGAGAAATGCCATTCTTATCTATTGGTTCTCCATTGTAAATTAAAATGACTTTATCTTTTACCTTATTCTTTTTATAATCAGAATAGTTGGGATCATCAATTCCGAAACCTAAAAAGACAAGCTCATCTGTAGTGAAAGAGGGGAGTGCAGAATTTCTCGATTGGAAGGCAAGGTAATCCCATAAGTGTTTGTAACGATTGCCATTGACAAACATTTCATTCGTTTTCCAAGAAGAATATCTGAAGCCAATATTTTGATAAAAGCTATTTTCAACACCAATTTTAGGATAATCTAAGGCTTCAAGATGACCGGAAATATAGTCGGCAGCTTTTTCTATGCCAGGTTGTCCAGCTTCTCTCCCTTCATATGAGTCAGACGCCAACACATAGAGATGTTTTTTAAAGTCTTCTGCAGTGATTTGTTGGGCTATTTTAAATCCAGCATTTGCACTGTCAATAGTTACTGTTTGGAGAGTATCTGGAATGTAAACCGAACTTATATATTGGCCTTTCAAGAAAGTGATACTGCTCGAAAACAATATTAAAATGAATATATTTCTCATAGTGTAATTTCAGTTTTGTGGTGATTTTGGAATCCCATCGCGATTAGTGTTTAGCAAGCACAAATTTTATCAACTCTTCTCTTATGACGACCTCCTTCGAAAGAAGTGTCAATAAATGTGTCAACAATATCCTTCATCATATGAATACTGACAAATCGTGCTGGAATACAAACCACATTAGCGTCATTGTGTAAGCGAATTAATTCTGCAATTTCTTTTGACCAACATATTCCAGCACGTATGTCTTGGTATTTATTTGCAGTCATAGCTACACCATTTCCCGTGCCGCATATGAGTATTCCGCCTTGTACTTCTTGATTGGTGACTGCTTTAGCAACTGGATGTACAAAATCAGGATAATCTACAGACTCAGCAGAGTATGTACCCTTATCTAAAACGTCTACACTGCGTTCCAATAAATGAGCTTTTATAAGTTCTTTATATTCGAATCCAGCGTGATCGCAGCCGATGGCTATTGCATTCATTTTTCATAATTTAAGGTGCAAATGTACGACTAAGAACTTGATAAATCTTTCAAAAATTCATACACGCAAGTAAATCCTAGAATAACAGGAAATACCTTTTATCAATAATTTTATTCAAAGTAAAAAATACACACTGCTTATCAGTATTGAACAAACTCCTAGAATTGACTTATTTAGGCAAATCAATGTTTTTTAGATAATAATGAAAATGTGGATTCTACTAGATTAGATAATCAACACGAAAAGACTATTAAATCATTTCAAAGATTGGATTGTTAAACAGATAATTTTACACCAAACCCCGTATTTCTTTATAAATCTGCTAAGCCAAATCTGTTTAAAACACATTTAAAAATTTCAAATAAAAGAAATAAATATTTGACATATTTCAATAAAGGGGCACAGTTTTTGAATTTATTTTGACAAATTTGAGACAATTAACACCACTGCCTTCTAAGTAGTTTTAAACTACTCCCTAAATAATTTTTTAACATAATACTATCATTATGCATGTATCTCCGTGGAGCATCAAGCCCATATGTGGTGTCCTTTCCATTGCTTTGTTCTTTTTGTTATCCTTTACTCCAATCGCTGCCCAAGTCGATGACGGCACTTTAACAATGAATAAATGGGTAAAAGCATGGGGTTATAACCCCGATGGCAGCATTACCATTAAATATCAAGTCAGAGTCAGGAATAATGGATCAGAACCAATCTGTGACTTAGTTGTCACTGATGATGTTTCTAATTTAGAGCTTCCTCTTTGCTCAGCAAGTGAAGGGTCGACCTTTGGTGGAGGATGGAGCGAATCCGGCGCAAGTCCCATATGGAATGGAAACGGCGTTACTAACTTTAGACTTACAGGTCCTAGTGTAGGTGGATTTACTAACTGCCTCAGACCAGGTTCAGGTCAACAACTAAATATTTGCTACAACGTAAAACTCGATGGTACTGATTTATTTAGTCTTGGAAACAATAATGAAACAATTAATAACACAGCTTCGGTGACAGGAACAGTTGATGATGGCATGGGGAATGTGACCATGTATGCGGACATGTCAAATAATCTTGTTGCCAATAATGGTCTCGGTATGGATTCAGGTGATACGCCTACGCCTCAAGCTGTTTTTAGTACCTGTGTATATCCGGCACTGTCCAAAGAAGTATTGACTGGTCCTGCCCAGGATCAAGGATGTTCTTTTACAACGACATTTAGATATACAATATGTAATTATGAAGAAGTCAATGTTAATACGTGTGCGAGTCAGCGAGAAGATGCGTGTAATGGTAATAATGTGATGGTTACAGACAACAATGTGATTGGATCAAATAATCTGGTTGGAGCTGTCACTGTTGTATCAGTCGTTTACACCCCTGATGCAGGTGGAAACATGCTTAATGTTAACAACACCGATCCACAAAATGGTGTTATCGTTAGCGGTGGAATCATGCCCCCTGATATATGTGAGACTGTGGATATTACCCTAAATTATACTGCGTGTCCTACGATTACTGGGGCTGTTTGCGGCAACCCAGTTACGGAGAGTGTGGCTACAAACGCTGTTGTCACAATGACAGATGAAATAGGACAACAAGTATCAGATAACTCTACGAATGGATCTAATCCTGATGCTGGTGGATGTGTAGGTGGAGCTGATGATTGTAACCCTACAAGAGTAAATCATAGTAGTACTCCTGATATTGATTTAGAAAAGACAGTTACTAATGTGAGACCTGTGAATATGGGTGTACCATCAGATGAACATATTTTTGTTGATTACAGCTTGATTGTAACAAATACTGGAACGGTTGACCTAAGTGATGTTTCTGTTTTAGATCAATTACTGCCGCAATTAAATATGCCTGCAGGATGTTTTGTAGACATTATAGGCGTACCTATCGTGAATAACATTAGTGCGACGATGGTACCTGTCGCGAACCCTGGTTATACAGGCGTGGGAGTAGAAACTTCTGCTGGAATAGCAACTACTTCCGACTTGTTAATACCTGATCCTGCAGATTTATTAGAACCAGGTCAGCAATTTGAAATTGTATTCACAGTAGAATTTGATGGAGCTGAATGTGCTGCACCGCCAGACAATACGGCTGGAACGTTCGCGCTTGATTGTTGTGGACGTCTAGTGAAAGATCCTCAACCACCCAATGCAGCTGTTGAATTCATCTTTACAGTTCCTTCGATTGAGGTGGAAAAAATGGCAACAGACCCGGTTATGCTTCCTAATGGCAATTCTTCTGTTACTTATACTTTTGCTATTGAAAATGATGGAACCCAAGAATTAGACAGATTGTCATTAGTAGATAATCTGAGAGATCAATTTGGTTGCTCATATGTAGGCGTTTTAACACCACCTGCAATCATTAATTCTATGAATACGGGGGCTAACAGCATTCCTCCTGTAGCTAATGCTACTTATGATGGTATTGCCGATACAGATTTGTTAACTGGTGTAGGGCTAATCGTTCCAGGAGAATCATTTGAAGTCACCGTGACAGTGGAACTCGATCCAAACTGTTCTGGAATGCCTTTACAACCGATGACTAATACAGCAACTATAACAGCTCAAGATGAGGACGATAATGGTGTTGTTGACTTTGCAGAAGCAGAAACAGAATTAGAATGTGTAGTCATATCTACTATACAAGATGTTAGCTTATTATGCCAGACCAATCCCAATGGAAGCTTGAGTTTGTCAAGTATGTTTATCATCGATGATGTGACAGCTCCATTTGAAAATACAACACAAGGGGGTACTTTCTCCTTAGTGAGTGGCCCTTTAGGCGGCGTGGTCCAAGGTGGATCTACCTTAAATTATACAGAAGCAGGATGCTATGAAATAATGTATACAGTAGAACCATCCAATAATTTATGTCCAACAGAGATATCTGCTACAGCATTCGTCCTTATCACTGAGCAACCACAGCCTGACTTTGAGATGCAAAATGAAGTTTGCCTTAGTGCAGGAGATGCACCATATGTGATATCGCCTACAGTAAGTAGTCCAGCATATGACGCATTTAGCATTTTATCTAGTGAATGGACTATAGATCCAGTAACTACTACAATAACTAATGCGACAGCAGTGATTGACATAACTACTGGAGACGTGACGTTGACACCAACAGGTGGCAATATCAGTGGTATAGTCACTGTGTGTCTTGAAGAAGAAATAGATAACCCTGCATGTGGTACATTCCCTGCTACTACAACTGCTGTAGATGGTGATGGGTGTTCTGAAATTTCATGCATTACAATTATAGTCATGGATGGCACAGCTTTAGATGCTTGCTTTGTGGCAGCGCCTAATCCTGTTTGTGCAGGAGATGAAGTTACATTAACACCTAACACCGTTGGTGGCGTATTTGCAGGTACAGGTGTGACTGACAATGGAGCAGGTACTGGAGGCACATTCACGACAACAGTGCCAGGTATTTATCAAGTTGATTATACCATTACCACACCTAATGGCTGTACGAATGTGTGTAGCCAAAATATAGAAGTTTTACCAGAAGTCGATGCAACTTTGCAAGACATCACCATATGCGATGAAGGTCAAGTTAACCTAGAAGAATTGTTTACAGCGGCAACCACATCTGGGGGCAATTTTGTTTCTGACGTAGGTACGGTGGTTGGTAGTATTTTGACTTATCCAGCAGGTACAACAATGATTAATATAACATACACTGTAGGCGATATGCCACCAGCTGATGCGTGCTTCGCTGTAGGTATGGCTGTAATTACAGTATCTCCTCCGATGGTACTGTCATTCACTGTTGTGACAGCTGATTGTCCAGGTGATGACGATGCTACTGCGATGGTTACAGTTATGGGTGGGACAGAGCCTTACACGTTTAGTTGGGACAATGATGGGACCACTGACACAGATGATACAGATACTGCAACGGGACTTAGTCCTGGAGTGTATACGGTTACCGTTACTGATGCAGAAGGATGTACTACAGAAGAAAGTGTAGTCGTAGCGGCACCAGTGGATGACACTGCACCTGTGGTCGATTGTACCTTAGTACCAAATATGACAGACCTTGTATGTCGCACGGCATTCCCTGACAAACTATCATTAGCCGATTTTGGTGTTATGGATGATTGTACAGCTGCGACAGACATAACCTTCTTAGTTGCTGATGCAGAGATGAGTACCGCTGTATGTCCATCAGGAGTAAGTGCCATTATGAGAACGTATACATTTTTAGATGAAGCTGGGAATGCTACTCAGTGTACTCAAATGATCTCTTATGCAGGAGATACTGAGGATCCTATGCCAGTATGTGTTGTAGGTCCTGTCGAGGTTATTTTAGACGCCGATGGTAATGCTGCATTGACACAAACAGATCTTCTGATGTCTGTTACTGATAATTGTACAGCTGATGCAGATATCGATGTAGATATTTCTCAGCTGATTTTTGGCAAAGATGATATTGGCATGAATACGGTCACCATTACAACCACTGATGAGTGTGGTAATGATGCTGTCTGTACTGTGCCAGTCACTGTCGTTGGCGCACCAGAGTTAGGTGTAGCCAAGCGCGAAGTAAGTACGATACTACAAGACAACGGTTGCTTCTTAGTGACATATGAATTTAATATTGAAAATTTAGGAAATACTGATCTTAGTAATCTACAGTTGACTGATGATTTAGCAGCTGCTGGATTTGGATCTTGTGGGTCATTTAGCATTGCTGCTTTGACCAGTGATGACTTCACGGTGAATCCAGGATTCACTGGAATTGGTGCTGGAATGACGCTTAATTTGTTATCTGGTACCAACTCAATAGCATGTGGTGATATAGGTGCAATATTGTTGACCATTGAGACATGTGCATGTCCTGCTAATCAAGCAATTGCTAACTCTGCCACTGGTTCGGCCGAAGATCCTTTGGGTAACCCTGTAATGGATGGCAGTACAAGTGGTAGTGATCCTGAGTCAGGAGATACACCATCAGATACAGAGACTACCCTTACTGCAAGCCCTGACTTTGGTGTTACGAAGCGTGAAGCACAAGTATTCTTACGTCCTGATGGCTGTAGCGAGATTACATATGAGATCAACATTGAAAACTTAGGCAATACAAACATCACTGATCTACAGGTCACGGATGACTTAATTGCTGCTGGTCTTGGTGCACCATGTGTATTGGATATACTCAGTATTACAAGTGACGACTTTAGTGTTAATGACCCTTATACTGGTGTGGGTGCCGCACCTGCAATCAATCTTTTGACAGGAACTGATGTGTTACAAGTAGGTGATACAGGAGCCATACTCTTCACCGTTGAAGCTTGTGGATGTGCTAATCCTACCACTGTGATGAATAGTGCAACAGGTACTGGTAACGGACCAGATGGAATGCCGATTACTGATGAAAGTACAAGCGGTAGTGATCCAGAGCCAGGAGATACACCTGGACCGACAACTTCAAACTTGACGGCATCACCTGATATGGGAATTGCAAAACGAGAGGTATCTATAGAGATACTTCCTGATGGTTGTGTGGAAGTTGTATATGAATTTAATATTGAAAATTTAGGGAATGTGATTTTGGATAATGTCCAAGCTGTAGATGATCTTGCGACTGCAGGATATGGTGCTTGTACAGGAGGATTCACAACAACACTAACCTCAGATGAATTTTTAGTCAATCCATTATTCGATGGCAATGGAATGAATAACATGTTGCTGGGAACGGATAATATTTTGCCAGGAGACGTAGGATCTATTCTTCTAACTGTAGAAGCATGTAATTGTCCAAACCCTTCACCTATAATGAACTCTGCGACAGCCACAGCGGATACTCCGGATGGTGGATCAATCAGTGATGATAGTTCTTCAGGATCAGATCCAGATCCAGATGGTATGGGAGAAGATGGTACAGATGAGGCAGATGATACGGAGACAAATATTGTTTTTGATCCAAGTATGGGATTAGCTAAAAGAGAAGTAGGTGTATGGTTACAAGAAGATGGCTGTTTCCTCGTAGAATATGAGATCAATGTTGAGAATTTTGGAAATACACCAATCCTTGACCTTCAAGTCGAAGATGATTTAGACATGGCAGGTTTTAATATGTGTGCATCATTTGATATCAAAAGCTTGACCAGTGATGACTTCATTGTTAATGATGATTTCGATGGGATGACAGCAGGTGATATAAACTTACTCAATGGCATAGATATTCTAGAGATAGGAGATAAAGGCGCCATCAATTTTGTTGTAGAAGCTTGTGGATGTCCAGTAGGAACTATGATCGGCAATAGCGCAACTGGCACAGGCACAGATCCTTCAGGTGATCCTGTGGAAGATGACAGTGTGAGCGGCAGTGACCCTGATGGTCCTACAGATGATGATGATCCATTTGACAGCAGTGATACAGATACAGAACTGAGCGAAGATGCTGATATGGGATTAGCTAAGCGTGTAGTTGATACAGAACTTAAAGCAGATGGGTGTACAGAAATAGTTTATGAATTTAATATTGAGAATCTCGGTAATGTCACTATTTCAAATATCCAAGTGACAGATGATCTAAACACAGCTGGATTCGGTAATTGCGAGTTTGTGATGACAAGTCTGACTAGTGACGAGTTTATTGTTAATGATGATTATAACGGTGGAGTCGATTTTGGATTCCCTGATGATTTTAACTTGTTAAGTGGTGCTGATAATATTGTTCCCGGTGACGTAGGTTCAATTTTACTTACTGTTGAAGCTTGTAACTGCCCTAATCCAACAAGCATTATGAATGCTGCAACTGCTACAGGAACTAGTCCAGGCGGTGCTACTATTGATGATGACAGTTCTTCAGGCGCAGATCCAGATCCTGATGGTATGGGAGAAGGTCCTGATCCAATGGATGATGAATCAAGCACTACGGACTTTGTTATAGAAGAAATGCCTGATTTAGGTGTTGCAAAGAGAGAAGTTGGTATTTGGTTACAAGAGGATGGCTGTTCTTTAGTTGAGTATGAAATCAACGTTGAGAATTTGGGTAATGTACCACTGGCAAATCTTCAAGTCACAGATGATTTAGATGATGCAGGCTTTGACGATTGTGATTCTTACACCATTAAGACTTTAACGAGTGATGATTTTATTGTCAATGATGACTTCGATGGTATGAATGCAGGTAATATTAATCTATTATCTGGTATTGATGTATTACAAGTAGGTGATAAAGGTGCTGTCAATTTTGTGATAGAAGCATGTGGTTGTCCAGATGGGACTACCATTATGAATAGCGCTACTGGTACAGCTACTAGTCCTGCGGGTGATGACATAGATGATAATAGTAGTAGTGGCAGTAATCCTGATCCAGATGGCATGGGAGAAGATGACACTGATGAGATGAGCACGACTAATTCTACGCTGACAGAAGATGCTGACGCTGGTCTAGCTAAGCGAGTGGTGTCTTCAAGAGTTA
>CAYVFU010000019.1:54415-63423 GCA_964450495.1 uncultured Saprospiraceae bacterium
GAGAGACAACTGATGAGACTAGTGCTACTGAGACGACTCTGACAGAAGATGCTGACGCTGGTCTAGCTAAGCGAGTGGTGTCTTCAAGAGTTACACCAGATGGTTGTTCAGAATTGATCTATGAGTTCAATGTAGAAAATTTAGGTAATGTAACGATATCTGATATACAAGTAGAAGATGATTTGGCAGCGGCAGGCTTTGATGCGTGTACGGCTGGCGTGACAACGACGCTGACCTCAGATGAGTTCCTAGTAAATCCAGCTTATGATGGTTTTGGAAATAATGATTTATTGCTAGGCACGGATAATATTAATCCAGGGGATGTAGGAGCGATATTATTGACAGTAGAAGCATGTGGATGCCCAGGAGGTTCACCAATATCTAACTCAGCTACCTTGACTGGAACAAGCCCAGGAGGAGCACCGATAGAAGACAATAGTGATAGTGGCAGTGATCCAGATTCAGATGGAATGGGTGAAGACGGAACAGATGAGATGGACCCAACATTGAGCACTATTGGAGAGAATCCAGACTTTGGTGTAGCTAAGCGAGAAGTAGGCGTGTGGTTACAAGATGATGGCTGTTTCTTAGTGACATATGAGTTAAATGTTGAGAACTTAGGAACGACACCAATTTTAGATTTACAAGTAGAAGATAATCTAGATGCACCTCCAGCAGGCGCAGGATTTAATGCTTGTGATTCTTATATCATTAAAGAATTGACTAGTGATGATTTCATTGTGAATGATGGTTATGATGGAAATGGAGATACAGAATTATTACTAGGCACAGACATCCTAGAGATAGGAGACAAAGGAGCTATACTATTTACAGTAGAAGCATGTGGCTGTCCAGATGGTACAGCGATTGCCAATACAGCAACTGGTTCAGGAATGACACCAGGTGGTACTACGGTAGAAGACATGAGTAGCAGTGGCAGTGATCCTGATCCAAGTGGAGATGGAGAGACAACTGATGAGACTAGTGCTACTGAGACGACTCTGACAGAAGATGCTGATATGGGCTTAGCAAAAAGAGAAGTATCCATTGAGCTTATGCCTGATGGTTGTACAGAAGTGATTTATGAGTTTAATCTAGAAAATTTAGGAAATGTCACAATCTCTGATATTCAAGTCCAAGATGACTTAGTGGCAGCAGGATTCGGATCATGTGGATCATTCACTACGACATTGACCAGTGATGAATTTTTAGTGAATCCTGCTTTTGACGGCATTGGAGTCACTAATATGTTGATAGGTACGGACAATATCAATCCGAACGATGTAGGGTCAATCTTATTAACAATAAGCGCTTGTAATTGTCCAGCGACTACAGCTATCAGTAACTCTGCAACGGCTACAGGTACGACACCGGGAGGCACGCCAATCGATGATGTGAGTGATAGTGGAAGCGATCCTGATTCAGATGGTATGGGAGAAGATGGTGTAGATGAAAGTGATCCAACTGTTTCGACTATAGAACATATGGCTGTTATGGGTCTAGCTAAAAGATTAGCCAGTATGGAACCAATTAGTGATGATTGTTCTAGAGTTACATACGAATTCAATCTTGAAAATCTTGGAAATACTGACATTACGGATATCCAGATATTTGATGATATCAATGCAGCTTTTTCTGCATGTGGAGGTCCGATATCTATCTTCCAAATTTTGAGTGACGACTTCACAGTAAATGCTGATTACAACAATGCACTTACTACTGGGAATCTTCTAACAGGTCAAGATGATCTTCCTGTAGGCGACCTTGGATCTGTGATCTTAGTCGTTGATGCTTGCTTCTGTGGTACAAATATTATTACCAATATGGCATCGGTAACAGGTCAAGATACGGCTGGTAATCTTGTAACAGATGATTCTGTCGATGGCAGTGATCCTGATCCTAATGGTGATGGTGATCCTGACGAAGGTGGCGGTACCACTAATCCAATTGGATGCACAGTAGCGATCATTTGTCCTGACGTACACGATCCTGTGAATGTGCAGAATGATCTGGAAGAATGTGGTGCCATAGTGAACTTCCCAGATGCTCAGATAGAATCTAATTGTCCAACAATTGATGTCATGGACATACAGTTCATGCTGACAGCAGTAGATGGGACACTTCCAGTGACGGATCCTGCTAATGGAGGTATTGAAGTGCCATATGATGTATGGATTACCGGACAGGCTGGAGGATTGATGTATCCTGTTGATACGATAACAGTGACATATAGGGTTAATCCCGTAGACTTACCTGCAGGACCACCACCACCAGTCTTGAATCCTGGTGAATGTTCATTTGACGTTATTGTCAGAGATGAGCAATGCCCAGTATTTGTGACAACAATGCCAGAGGATACACTCGTTCTTGGTAATTTGTGTGACATTCCTAACCCATTTGTCATAAATCCAGAATGGCATTTGCGTGACAATTGTGACGAACCAGATGAAATAGCGATTGATTTTGAAGAGATAAAATTTGATAGCATATGTCCAAATACATTCACGTTAAAACGAACGTGGCTTATTTCAGATATGGCTGGCAATACATGTGAACACAATCATAAAATATTTGTGAGAGATGAAGCGCCACCTTTATTGATAGTGCCACCTGATACATTGATCGAAGAATGTGGGTTGGAACAGGTTATTGTTTGTCGTGATATATTCCCTCCAATTGATACGATTGAGCAACAAATATTTATTGATAGCTTATGGGTGATCACTCAAGTTGTTGTCAAAGATACTGTGGAAGTTTGCGATACATTAGAAATGACAGTGCCGTTGACTGCGGGAGTCGCTACAGCTACTGATGGAACATGTACTGCACCAGAAGATATCATCATTACTTTCCGAGATTCGGTAGAACTCTTATGTAAAGGTGATAAAGCAGCAGTCGTTCACAGAATTTGGAGAGCAGAAGATGAGTGCGGAAACGCAGATTCTTTGATTCAAGAAATCACACTCCTTGATCCAAATCCACCTGTATTGATTGTACCAGAAGAAGTTACAGTTTCACTAGACGAAAATGGACAGGTATCCTTGAATAGTGTATTAATAATGGCAGAAGTATTTGATGCTTGTTTCACTGACATTAATGACATCATTCTGGATATCCAACCAAGTTTCTTCAATTGTAGCCAACTTGGCGAGCATACCGTAATAGTAGCAGCGACAGATCCTTGTAACAATAGGACTGCCTATGAAGAAATTGTAGTGACTATTGTCGATACTCAAGCGCCAATCTTAAATTGTCCTACGGGCACGGTGGATATCAATATTAATCCAATGAATTGCGATGCTTCTTTTGCACAGATATTGGATATCATGCAAGGAGCAGATTGTGATGTGTCTATGACAACTTCACCAGATCTTGGTCCTGGTATTGATGTAACTACTACATCAATCACAGTGACTGCTACTGATGCTGCTGGTAATGCATCTTCATGTGTCGTTAGTGTCAACATTATGCTTACAGAAGACATTGACTATTCAGAAATATTGGCTTGTAATGATAGAGTTAATATTTCTCTCAATGGAGATTGTGAATATGAGATTATACCAGATAACATCCTTGAAGGAAATCCTGAATTCTGTTCAGATCTATTGTGTGTAGAAGTTACTGACGAAAATGGTAATGATCATTTGAATTTCTTTGACATCACAGACGTCGGACAAGTGTTTAATGTTAGAGTAGAAGATTGTAGTGGACTTGGAAACAGTTGTTGGGGACAAGTCAGGATAGAAGAAAAGCAGATACCTGAGGTGGCTTTCCCAATTGATACAACTCTTTTGTGTGTGGAGCCAACTAGTCCAGATTATTTCAAATTAGGATATCCTCAGATACTTAACTGTGAGTCTTCAATTGAGATTGATTACGAAGATATTTACAGCGAGTTCGGTGAATGTAGTTCACCTCGTGCAACAATAGAAAGACGTTGGGTTGTTTTTGATGACGAAGGAAATGCTGTGAGAGATACGCAATTCATTAATATCATTCCGTTTAGTACAGATCACGTTAGATTCCCTAAAGACATCACTTTAGAGGACGCAGTTGACTGTGCTAAGGTGACCGAATCATTCTTTGATATTGAGAATGGTTTAATTGAACCTACCTCTGTGATTCATCCAGATTCTACTGGTTTACCAGATATATTTGGACTACCATTAAATAATGACGCAGGTCTTTGCCTCTTTTCCATGGGTTATACAGATGAAGTATTAGAAATATGCGGGGGTTCATTCCAAATTTTGAGACGATGGACATTGAATGATGTGTGTGGTCAGAGCGGAAGTCCGTTAATTCATACACAGTTTATCACCGTATACGATGTTGAAGGACCTGAAGTTGAAGATGTAAGATTGCCAATATCAAGAAGTGTAGATCCTTGGAACTGTACATTTACAGGTGTATTGCCTCTCCCTGATTCACTAAGACAGACTTGTGGAGATGTATTCTTTGAAGCATATGTAACTGGTGAAGGAAGTGGGTTCATTCAAGTAGAAGGATCAATCGCAAGAGATGATCTGAATGTTGTTGCTGTGAATGTAGAACTTGGAACACACTGGGTGACATATGTCTACAAAGATGGCTGTTCTAATATTGAATTATACAAATATCAATTGACTGTTATAGATGAAGTTGCACCAAATGCACTTTGTCCATCTGAAATATTAATATCTCTCACATCAAGTGGCATTAGTGATGGTACTGCTGTGGTGTATGCAAGTAGCCTTGATGCTGGAAGTCAAGACTCAGGTTGTGGCGAAATCACATCTACGTGTGTACTTAAAGCAGTTGATTATGAAGCTGGCGTAGTAGACATTATTAACGGTAGAGCTGCTTATTTAGCCATGAATCCTTGTTCAATTGATGGTGAGTTACTAGATACCATTTTAGACAAAACAGGGGAGATTGAAGAAGTAATAGCAATACCATATGTCTTCTGTAAAGACTATGTCAAAATCTGTTGTGATGATTTTGATCAAACGGACGTCGTACTTATTGTAGAAGATGCCCAAGGTTTATCTAATCATTGTACAACAACAGTCTTCTTACAAGACAAATCAGTGACTAACTTGAATTGTCAGCCACATGAAATAGATTGTACAGAAGATAAAGATGTTGAAGTATTATCTCCTCTTCAAGATGCCACACATTGTGGCTCAGATGTATCCCTCTCGTATAGCGACAACGATGCATTTGTTAATTCTTGTGGAGCAGGCCAAATCTTTAGAGTCTGGTATATAGATACAAATCAGAATGGAGAATTTGACGAGGATGAATCTTCTTGTAATCAAGTGATTACCGTGACTAGCTCGACTGCTTTCGATCCATATGGTATCAAGTGGCCTAAACATTACACTGGAGAGACCTTAGATGGTGTTAATCTTGAGTGTAATAGTGATGACGAACTCATAGAGCAAGGTGCTCTTGTCTCAATGGGTGAAGTAATGGAATGTACTTCCGCAGTCACTTTAGCACCGCTATGGTGTGCGTCAGATTGTGGATTGATAGGCGTTTCAATGGAAGTAGATACAGTAGAAGCTGGAGATGCTTGTCTGAAACTTATCAAACAATGGACCGTCATTGATTGGTGTGTTTGGGAGGCAAATGGGTCCGACATCGATGATGAAAATGATAGAGACACAGATTCATTTGAAGCAGTAGAGGATTGGGCGCAAGGTGTTTGTGATAGTTGTGTCGAAGGTATTTCTGAAGACCCTGTTTATCTGAGATATACAGACGTTGATGAAGATGGCTATTACACATATGATCAAGTAATTGTGATAATTGATAGTACACCGCCGGGTATCATCGCCGAAAATGTCCAAGTCGACGTCATAGGTGGTGCGACATCCAAAGATGATCCAACAGCATGTACTTCAGAAGGTGCTATAGTCGCAAAAGCGACTGACTTCTGCGGCGATCAAGAATTTGACGGAACTAGTTTAGTTTGGACAGTAGTCTATGACGACGGAATTACCACAACTGAATCTTTTTTCAGAGGAAACGAGTTGAGCATTCCTACGCTTGACGGTGCGCCTGGTACTACACATTCTGCTAGCTTGACAGTTACTGATGGTTGTGGAAATAGCAGCACAGAAACAATTACGATTGATTTCTCTGATGATAAAGCGCCTACACCATTGTGCATATCAGGTGTGACAACAGCTTTCATGGAGTTAGACGGCACGGTAGCAGTCTGGGCAAAAGACTTTGATCTAGGGAGCTTTGATAATTGTGGCGCAATAGACTTTAGCGTTGTGATTAGTGGAAATGCACCGATCAGTCCTGACTCAACAGATTTTGCTTCTCAGGCTAATATTGAGTTTAGTTGTGATGATTTGACGAACTTGTATGAATTAGATGTTTGGGTTTGGGATACAAGTGGTAATGGTGACTTCTGTACAGTATCAGTTTTAATCGGAGGAGATTGTAATAATGAAGAGGGTGGCTCAGGAGCTATTATTTCTGGAACTATTGCAACAGAATTAGGAGACAGAATTGAAGGTGTTACAGTTACACTAGGAGCACAAGGGCTAGCAGAATATCCATTAAGTATGGTGACAGAAGCTAATGGAGAATTTGCATTCAACAATAACCCATTAGGTATAGATTATCAAGTAAATGCCAGTAAAGATTATGATTATACAAATGGGGTATCTACCTCAGATATTGTGTCTATCATGAACCACATCTTATCAACAGAGTTTTTATCAAGCGGTTATAATGTAATCGCCGCTGATGCAAATAATGATGGTAAAATTAGTGCATTGGATGTCGTTGTCTTAAGAAAAGTAATTTTAGGACTAGTTGATAACTTCCCTAATAATGAAAGTTGGAGGTTTGTAGACAAAGACTTTGAGATGATGGATATTTATAATCCATGGCCATTTGTAGAAGACCTAAATATCTTCAATATGCAAGGTCATACGACTGGAGATTTGGTAGGCGTGAAAATTGGAGATGTCAACGGAAATGCCCAAGCAAATAGTCTAATAAAATCTGAGATCAGAAGTTTAGGTCTTATTGAGCTAAGTGTTGTAGATAAGCAGTTCGATGCAGGTGATGAGGTGACACTTGATTTCACTTCTTACCACGTTAATGATCTTAGAGGTTTACAATTAACCTTAGCTCATCAAGGACTTAGATTTGTTGCTGTTGAAGCAGCGGCAATAGAGTTAACCGAGGACCATATTGGTGTACATGAGGATCATTTAACGATGAGTTATGATGGACAAGGTGTCAGTCTAAACGAATCAGAAGTATTGTTCAAACTGATATTCGAAGCTGAATCAGCTGGTAGCATATCAAGTACTTTTAGTGTAAATTCTTCAATTACGAAGGCAGAAGCGTACCGTGGTGAAGCATTAGACCAATACGATATTGGACTATCAATCAATCAACCAGAATCAAGTGAGATTGTACTGCACCAGAATGATCCTAACCCGTTTGCAACTAATACTAAAATTAGATTTGACCTACCACAGGCAGCTCAGGCGACCATTATTATTTATGATGTCTCTGGTAAAGAGCTTAGACGGTATGCAGGCCAATACACAAAAGGTCAGCATAGCATATTGATAGGTGAAGAAGACTTAGAAAGTTCAGGCTTGTATTATTATCAATTGAAGGTAGATGACAAGTTTGTAGATAGCAAAAAAATGGTGTTGATAGAATAGAACCCTTTATTATAGGGTTTTATTTGAGATTGAATTTATTAAGGTCTGATGTGATAACATCAGACCTTTTTTCCTGTTAATTAAACTAATCAACCTTTGGAGTTGAACCATCAGCGGTATTTGTATTTATAATATCGGATAGTATAAATTCCTACGGCGTTATCCTTCTGTCTTTTTCATTAGAGGGTTTCAATGCCTTGCTCCCCTAATAATTCCCAGCTATATAACCATCTAATAATTCTTCCAGATTGGGCTTGGGGACAAGACCTGTAAATCTATCTACTATTTTTCCTTTGTCTATAAAAATAAGGGTAGGAACTGACTTTACTCTGAAGTGTTGGCTCAGACCTGGATTTTGAGCAGAGTTTATTTTGGCCACTAAGGCTCTACCTTGATATTCTTCTGATAATTCATCGATAAATGGCCCCAACACTTTACATGGACCACACCCATGTGAATAGAAATCTATTAATATAGGCGTTTCAGTTTCTTGAATAACCTCATTGAAATTTTGATCTGTGAGGTGTGGTGTGATGTACTTCGGTTTCTTTTTTCTCCAAAACATGGTTGTTATTTAAGCGATAATCTGTGTACTAACAATTTTGATGGGATAATGATTGCAGGTAGGCTCATATTCTTGACGATTAACTAAATAAGCTTTGTTGTATTCCAAAGACTTCTGCATTTTCTAACATTAATAATTGTTGCTTCATAGCTAATCCATATGCATAGCCTGTCAGTTTACCATTAGTCCCAATCACTCGATGACAAGGAACAAGTATGGCTGTAGGGTTTTTCCCATTTGCAGTCCCGACAGCTCTTACAGCATTGCGATCTCCGAGTTTTATTGCTAGATCTAGGTATGATCTTGTCTCTCCGTAGGGAATAAGGAGTAATTCTTCCCAAACACGTTTATAAAATTGTGGGCCTCCAGAAAAGTCAACTGGAGTGGTAAAATTGACAAGCGTACCCGCAAAGTATTTTTTTAGCTCTGCAATGCAAGAATCTATATGTGCGTTGGGATTCAGCGGCTCTTTTCGGTGAATTTTATTGAAAGAAAGCTCAGTTATACCAATCTCAGAAGCCCGAATTGTAGCTTCTCCAAATTTGGTATCGTAATAAGAAACGAACATATATTTTTTAAAAATAAACGAAAATACGTCAGAAAGCTTGACAAAATTAAAAAAGAGAATAAATTTGCACTTCAATCAACGGTACCTTAGCTCAGTTGGTAGAGCAATGGACTGAAAATCCATGTGTCCCTGGTTCGATTCCTGGAGGTACCACGAAAGCCCTTGCGATCATTCGCGAGGGCTTTTTGTT
>CAYVFU010000020.1:0-62851 GCA_964450495.1 uncultured Saprospiraceae bacterium
CAGATTATATGAGACATAACTAAGATATACTCCCCAAATCTATCGTATACTTCCGTATTCGATTCAGCTCTTTTCTAATTCTTTGGTTTGATGGACTTGTCAATTCTGGATCTTCTCTCAACACATGTTCTGCTATAATACGTGCTGTCTTTATTATTTCTTGATCCATAACCAAACTCAAAAGGTTGAACGCAGCGATTCCACTTTGCTGAGTGCCTTGAATATCACCATGTCCTCTTAGTTTCATATCAGCCTCCGCGATTTCGAAGCCATTATTTGTTCTGCACATCGTCTTAAGTCTTTCCTTGGCCTCTTTACTCAATTTATAACTTGTCATGAGTATGCAAAACGATTGTTCTGCTCCTCTACCGACACGACCTCTAAGTTGATGGAGTTGAGATAAGCCAAAACGTTCTGCATTTTCGATAATCATAATCGAGGCGTTAGGCACATTTACACCAACTTCTATAACTGTGGTTGCAACCATGATCTGAGTTTTCCCATTCACAAAGCGTTGCATTTCGAAGTCTTTGTCTTTTGGCTTCATACGACCATGAACTACACTTATTTGATAGTCTGGTTTTGGAAAATATTGTTCCAGATTTTCATATCCTGTATTTAGGTTTTGCAGATCTAGTTTTGCAGATTCTTCAATTAAAGGAAACACCACATAAATCTGTCTACCTTTTTTGATCTCCTTGTGCATGAACTCGATAACCTCGGGACGACGTGCCTCTGTTTGATGCAGTGTTTTTACAGGCTTTCTTCCAGGCGGTAATTCGTCTATTACCGATACATCTAAATCTCCATACACAGTCATAGCAAGCGTACGTGGAATTGGTGTTGCCGTCATCACCAATATGTGCGGAGGCTTTGTTTTATTTTTCTTCCAAAGGCGAGATCGTTGCATAACACCGAAGCGATGTTGCTCATCTGTTATTGCCAAGCCAAGGTTTTTAAAAGCGACTGGATCTTCGATGATGGCATGAGTGCCGATTAAAATATCTATATCACCTTCAATGAGTAATTTGAATAATTCCTTTCTCTTTTTTCCTTTGATGGAACCAGAAAGAAATGCAACATTTATCTGTAGTCCTTGGACCATTTCAGCTATAGAACTGTAGTGTTGTTGTGCCAAAATTTCAGTTGGTGCTAGAAGAGCTGATTGAAAACCATTGTCAATTGCGATAAGCATACACATCAAACCGACGATGGTTTTACCACTACCAACGTCACCCTGGAGAAGTCGATTCATATGAATGCCAGATCCGAGATCTTTGCGTATTTCTTTAATGACTTTCTTTTGAGCGCCTGTCAATTCGAAGGTCAATTTTTCTGAGAAGAACCCATTGAATTTGTCTCCGACTTTTTCGAATACCCATCCATTTAATTTTGACTTACGTACTTCTTTGGCGTACAACATTTTTAATTGCACAAAAAATATCTCTTCAAATTTGATCCTGTTTTGAGCTGCACGCAGTTGTTCTTCATTAGCTGGAAAGTGAATCCATTTAATGGATTCATATCGAGAGCACAACTTTAATCTATTGATGATTTTCTCATCTAAATTTTCTTCTAGGTCCTGTTCTGATATTTTGGATAGTATCGCTTTTGTGAACCTCTTTCTCGCTTTTGCATCAAGGCCTCTAGTATTTAGTTTTTCGGAAGAAGAGTAAACTGGATCCATTTTGCTCTGAACTACTTGTTTCCCATCAGCAGATTTCGTCAATTCTAATTCCGGATGAGCAATCGTCTTTTTACCGTTATAAATAGTCGCCTTCCCAAAGGCAGTATACTCCACACCGAGTTGGAGCGAACTCTCTATCCAATTGGCTCCCCGAAACCAAACAAGCTCTATAAATCCGGAACTATCTTTGAATTTGGCAACCAAACGTTTGGCTCGTTTCCCTTTGATGAGTTGTTTTTCAATAATAGAGCCTTTCAAGAGCACTTGCTCACCATCTACAGAAATATCTTTGATGTAGTGTTGTTTTGTTTTATCAACATATCGGAATGGAAATTGAAAAATCAGATCACGCCACGTGTAAACAGAAAGTTCAGACTGTAAAAGTTTGGCTCTTTCAGGACCAACTCCTTTTAAAAATTCGATTTTTGTTTGTAATTGCGATTGTCTCAAAGCAAGGACAAAATACTGCTCTCATTTCGAATTGAGAATTCAGCGCTGAAAAAAGTAACTTTACACTATATATAGCCAAATACTATGGAAACAAAGAGACAATTACAGGTAGGGGAGTTGATTAAGCGAAATTTTAGCTTGGTCCTACAACAAGAAGGAAGATATATATATGGTGATGAAGCACTTGTCACTGTTACCCAAGTGAAAATGTCTAGTGATCTGGGCTTGGCAAAAATCTATGTCAGCATATTTAATACGGAGAACAAGCAAGCTGTTATTTTACAGTTGGAACAGGAGAATTCAAGGTTAAGGAAGATATTATCTCAGCGAATACGCAAGCACGTAAGAAGAATACCGAATATTGATGTTTACCAAGACGATACCTTAGATGAGATGTGGCAATTGAATTCACTGTTTGATAAACTACGTGCTGACAAACAGATGGGGGAGGAGGAGTGATCTATAGACCGGCCTGCCTGTTGTAGGTAGGTGTTGTATGCTTAATGTTTAACCTGCCTGCCGAAGGCAGGTGTTGAAGTAAGGGAAGTAAAGCAGAGCTTATAGTTAAACTATGTCAAATCTCTACGAGGTCTCAGTATTTTAATTTTTGATCTTAATAGGTCCTTTCCCAAAAAGGGCTTTATCCTCCTTGAAAAACTTACTCTTAAGATTGCTATTCAAGGTAACCATATTGACAACATCGGTTGGTTCCATCGGTAAGGTAGACTGAGAGACTTGCCTACCATTCTTCTCAATTTTGTAATGGAAAGTATTGTTGAAGACTATGTTGTCTGGATCCTTATAGTAGTTGTTTTTGTTTTGCTGAAGCGTATTTAATAAAGTCAATTTATCATACCTAGATGAACTTGATTTAGTCTTCGAACCCAAATAGACTTGTTTGTTTTCCAATTCTACGCGAATGCTATCAGATGACGTTTGAATAAATGTCATTGTGCCCCCTTCGTATGTGCCCCAATCACCTGATTTGGTATAAGTCAACACAAATTGCTCATTGACAGAAAGTAAATCAATTTGTTCCATTAAATCATCGAATTGACTTGTAGCAGAGAATTGGAACATTAGGATAAAGCTTAGAGATAGTAGGTATTTCATATTCTTATTGTGTACAATAGAATCAATGTATTAGCGATGACATTCATTCCAATATCCCAAAGATTAAGTAAATTTTAGCAATTCGTGATCTTATTGATCGAATTTGAAAGTGTAGGATAAGTAATGGAAGTATGGATTTCCATCCTTATCGGTATTTCTAAGGATAACATCAACATCAATGGCTTCTTCTTCCTCTTTTTTATTGGTGTCAAAAACGAAGCTGATTTCACCTGAATCTCCTGCCTTTATTTCATCTTCTGGCCAGTCAGCTTCTGTACATTCACAGGTAGAAACCAAATCTATAAAAACAGATTCTGTACTTGTATTTGTAAATGTAAAGGCTTGCTCAATAAGGTCTCCCTTTTTTATTGTTCCCAGTTCGATAGTCTCCGTTTCGAAAGTCAATGGAGAGCTTGTTTGGGCTTGAGATGAAAAGCTTACTAAAGCGAGTAGTAAAATGGACAAAATTAGTCTCATGGACGTAAAAATATTATAATGTCTCAAGGAGTGCAATGCTGGGATTGCCTTTAAGAATTATTTAATGCTTATCGAAATAGAGATTCGACAAAGGCCTTTTTATTGAATACTTGAAGTTGATCCATTCCTTCACCTACGCCTATGTATCGAATTGGCACTTTGAATTGATCTGATATGCCTATCGCAACTCCACCTTTGGCGCTTCCATCCAGTTTGGTTAATGCCAAACAAGTCACGTCAGTAGCTTCAGTAAATGCTCTGGCCTGTTCTATAGCGTTTTGACCAGTAGTCGCGTCTAGAACGAGCATAACATCGTGTGGTGCACCAGGCATCTTTTTGCTGATTGAGGTTTTGATTTTAGTCAGTTCCCTCATCAGGTGTTTTTTTGTATGCAATCTACCAGCAGTATCTATGATTGCCACATCCATTGCATGTTGTTGTGCATATTGTATGGTCTCATATGCTACTGCTGCAGGGTCTGTATTCATACCTTTATTGAAGAATTCTGTGTCAGCTCTTTCTGACCATATTTCCAATTGGTCTACTGCTGCTGCTCTAAAAGTGTCACCTGCTCCCAGGACAACAGATTTGCCTAGCTGACGAAATTGATGCGCTAGTTTACCAATGGTAGTGGTTTTGCCAACACCATTTACGCCGACTACGAGCATAACATATGGAAAATGGTTGTCGTCGAAAGCAAAATCCTGTACATCTACAGTATTGTTTTCACTTAGAAGTGCTACGATTTCATCACGTAGAATAGTATTTAGTTCATTTGTATTGATATACTTATCTCTTGTGACGCGCTCTTCTAACCGTTCTATGATTTTGATTGTTGTTTCTAATCCTACATCTGATTCAATAAGGATTTGTTCTAGTTGATCTAAGAACTCTTCATCAACCGTTGATTTACCCGCAACTGCTTTGGTGATTTTACCCAAAAAGGAGGATTTGGTTTTTTCCATCCCTTTATCGAGTTCTTCTTCTTTCTCTTTATTGAAAAGCTTATTAAAGAAGCTCATATTTACGGTTACTAAAGTTTGTAAAAAAATGAAGGCCTTCCTGCGTAAGAAAGGCCTCTCATATCCTTAAAATCTCTGTGTTTCGAATTATACTATTTAAGTACGTTTCATTAAGGTATAATGCAAAGATAATAACATTTTGTATTATTTGCCTTCTGCGAAGAATTCTTTTACCTTATCTTTATGAATCATTACTTCTTTATATGTGTATTTGCCTGATGCTGAGTCTTTTATACTCTTTATCACCTTAACAAAATCTCTTCCCGAACCTGCGTTTGCTGCTCTTTGAGCAACCCTTGCGTTTTTGGATACTTTAGCCATGTTTATTTAATTTCTTTATGGATTGTATATTTCTTCAAAATAGGGTTATACTTTTTCAATTCCAACCTGTCAGGAGTATTTTTACGGTTTTTCTGCGTGACATAACGAGAAGTACCTGGCTGACCACTTTCTTTGTGCTCGGTACATTCAAGAATCACTTGCATTCTATTACCTTTTGACTTTGCCATAATGCGTTGATTTTAAATGACTTATAGTTTAATTCCTAGATTAGCACCTTTTCTTTCCATCTTCTTCAAGTATTCATGAATACCTAGTTTGTTGATGGATCTTATCGCGGATGTTGTTAATTTTAATGTTACCCACTCATCCGTTTCTGGTATGTAAAAACGCTTTTTTTGAAGATTTGGTACGAATCTTCTTCTCGTTTTAGCATTTGAGTGAGATACATTGTTACCTGTTATAGGCCTTTTTCCTGTTACTTGGCAAACTTTAGACATAATTTCTAAGTTTTTGTGATATCCGAGCTTTGGAGTGACTCCGGCAGGATTCGAACCTGCAACCGCCTGATTCGTAGTCAGGTACTCTATCCAGTTGAGCTACGGAGCCCACTACTTTTTCAAATAGTGTGCAAAGATAGGTCTTTAATACTTATTTTGAAAGGCTTATTCCTATTTTAATCTTGAAATAATCTTTAAATTTAATTTATGTTCTATGAATTAGTATACCAAAGTATCGCATCTGAAGAATTTATCTTATCGGAACTGAATGAATTAATGATCATTTCAAGAAAGAATAACAAAGAAAATAGTATTACTGGATGTTTAGTCTATCATAATCGCACATTCATTCAAGTATTGGAAGGAGAGAAGTCACAGGTATTGCAATTATTCAAAAAAATCGAAAAGGACACTAGACACACCCAAATAAAGAAATCGTGGCATTGTGAGATTGATACTCGTGGATTTAATGGCTGGTCCATGTCTTTAGTGAATTTGCATGAGAATGGACTGGACAGCATCTTTTCAGATTTTTTGGATACAGGTAATCTTGAGTATGATATTGAGGGTATTCTTACAACTTCGAAGAGTATTCTGAGGACCATGAAGGATAATATGTAGTGCAAACAGATTTTTTATTACCTGCAGATTGCGCGTTGAGACGATTGCATTTGTGGATAGTCCTACTTCAATTTTTTAGCACATAATGCCTTGGGTCTATTGATGGTGTTATTAATGAGGTGCATACCAATGTTCCTTCAAATCCATCTGTAATGAAATGTGCAGTATCAACATGCGTTGGTGTATTAATGTTAGATTTTGAACATGAAAGTATTGCCGTTAGGAAACTCAGAAGAATGAAATGTTTAATTGGTTTAAATATTCTTTGCTAAGATAATTTCTTGCTCTGTGTTTTAGTTTCGTTTTGCAAATGCCTAGATCATTGCGACTACTCTCGCTGGAGCAGCAGATGCGCCAACTATTTTCATTGGAAATACACATACTTTAAATCCGCTTTTTGGCAGTGCTTTCAGATTTGTCAATTGTTCTATGTGACAATACTCTTTGCGAGTTCCAACAAGATGAGCTTCCCAAAAAACGGTGTTGTCTTGATTTTTTTTCGCTTGTTCTATTTGATATGGTAATGGTAAATCCCAACCCCATTGATCGATGCCCATGACTTTAATGCCTTGATCAATGAGCCATTCAGTGGCTTCAGCACTCATGCCTGTACCGTGTGTGAAAAATTTTTTCGTACCCATGTGGATATCCCTATCTGTCCTAATCAATACAATCATGCCAGGTGTCAAAACAAGATCATTCTTTTCTAAAAACTGCTTAATATCTGATCGTGTAATGACATCAAAATCTTCTTTATGTGACATATCAATAACAACACCTTCACCAAAGCACCATTCTAAAGGCACTTCATCAATAGTCTTTGCTGGTTTTCCTTCACATGTAGGGCCATAATGCCAAGGTGCATCAATGTGTGTGGTGGAATGCACGCCCATTTGTTGAATGGTATCATCTGCCCACCCTATGAAGTTTTTTGGAAACAATTTTTTAGGTAGTCCAAACAGTTTGAGCAGCCATTGTGCTTTTTTGTGTGGCTTGTGCTTGATTTTCACCTTCATAAATCTTGGATCGCCTTCGTTGTATTGAATAGGCTTCGTGAGATCTATGAGTTTCATACAGTCTTATTTTTGTTGAATACAGCATCCAAGGAAAACTTGCCACTACCTAGAAGGAATAAAGCAAAGTAAACTCCAAAATACATTAAAGCAAGTTCTTTCTTACCAAATGGATCTGCGCCATGAGCTACAAAAGCTGCGATAATCATCGTAAACATTAAGGGTAAAGAAACTAACCTTGTACCTAAACCCAATACCAAAAGTAAAGCTCCACCAAATTCTGCAGCTACTGTCAATATCAATGAAATTTCTGGTCCTAGACCAATAGGATCTGCAAACTTGAAATTGCCTGCCAATACCTTTTGTAATTTAGGCAGCCCATGGGTTAGCATAAATCCTCCACCAATTATGCGCAATACCAGACTAGCGAAATTAAGTTGATTCTGTGTTGTTGCGAGTGAGAATAGTTTTTTAAACATTGGTATAATTTGAATATACCCGAAAATACCGAATGCTTTTATAAATACTAGTCTAGCATGAAGAATTTATTGGTCTGTTTTTCTAAATCATTAAGTACAGTCAAAAAATACAATCCTGTATTTAGGTTTAAATTATCAATTTCAATGAAGCTTTGACCAAATAGGGTAGGCGGTATATTTTCTACATACATCAGGCGACCAGCAGTATCATGAATTATTAATTCGTGCTCACCTAAGGACGGTGTTTGTAAAATGATTTGGATTGATTCTGATCTCTGAGCAGGGTTTTCCATTGTAATATTGATCGACTCTGATTCTACACTACAAAAGTCTCGTAATCCAGCAATCGCACCAAATGCATTTAATCTGCCTTCGCTAACGCTTAATTCTGCCAAACTTCTTTTTTGGTCTACAGTTGAGAGAATCATATTTTTTACCTCTAACGCAGCTTGAGATGGACTTGTATCTATGAGGTCTTCGAAATCAGAACATGCAGCACCATATATGAGTGCGACTGTTCCAGATACATGTGGCGCAGCAGCAGACGTTCCTCCAAAGTTATCATAGCTGTTATTGAGTCTTGTGGATAAAGATCCTTGTCCTGGAGCACCAAGATCTACCAATCTAGAGCCAATTCCAGCACTCGCATTTAATTCATCTGTGCTGACATCAATATTCGTTGCAATAATCAAGTGATCACTACTGCAGTCTGCTGGGATATCACCAATTTCATCAATATTTTCTGCTCTATTAGGAGCTGCTGAAAGAGATAAGACTCCTTCTGCACCTAGAGCATTATACGTTTCACACAATATTGGTTGTTCACTTTCAAATTGCCTTGGTATACCTCCAGAATAATTTGAAACGACAATGAAAGCTCCCTCAGCACCATTCGTTTCATTAAATCTTCTCCTCATATTGAGAATGTAATTGTTGGCTTCAATTATGTCAGCAGCTGTATTGATACCAGTGATTAAAAGTAACTGAGCATCCCAAGCCACTCCACTTATGCCTATACCATTATCACCTTTTGCCCCCATGATACCAGTGACACCAGTGCCGTGAGAACTTTTATCAATATCACCGTTTCCGCGATTTACATTAAGACCAAAAAAATCATCTATGTAACCATTGTCGTCATCATCTATGCCATTATTTGGAATTTCATTTGGATTGTTCCAGATATTCGGTGCCAGATCTTCATGTTCAAAATCAATCCCGTCGTCCATAATGGCCATCACAATCTGTTTACCTCCAGTGGTCATACCTCCAGTAGAGAAATCCCAAGCACGTTCGACTTTTATTAAATCTAAATTTGTTTGTGTTGAATAGTCAGGATCATTTGGAACTCTTCTTAATTCGGTTTTGACATTTTTATTGCAGCTGTGAATGCCTTTTACGGCGGCAATATCATTTAGATCTATTTGGTTTGATTTATTCTGTTGAGTAAAAGTAAGGCGATAAACGTGGTCTTCAAAAATCTTCTTTAATTCTACTTGAGATTCATCAATCTGCAGTTTTTCGCAAATCCGTTTGTGCAATACAGATTCAACCACATGAGCTTCAATAATAAAATCTTGCTTTTCTAATTCTTGTCCAATTAGTGTTGTGCTAAATGACGCAGATAAAACTCCAAATAAACAAATGAGTAAACGGAACATATTAGCAACTTTTATTACTCCAAACATAAGATTTTCAACCAAGTTCATATTAATAAAGTGTTTAATTTAAAGCTCTCCTGACGGACCTCTGATTCAGATAATCACACATAAGTAACGTTACTAATAGTATTATAGCATGAAAGAATCAAAAAGTTGCCTCTAAATTTTATTAAATAACTTTTCTCCAGCTTTGATTTCTACATTTAAGTGATTCTCTAGTGGTGGGATTGGACAGTTGTATCCATCTGAATATGCACAATAGGGGTTAAAGGCCTTATTGAAATCTAATTCTATTTTATCATTCTGAATGAGTGATTCTTCAATATAAATGTATCTGCCACCACCGTATGTACTTATCTCATTGGTCTCATCCTTAAACATGATGAAAATCTTATTTCTGTACTGAGGAAGTCTCATAGATTTTATACCCTTGAATGCAGTCAACGTGTGTTGTTCTCCTTCAAGAATAAATGTCAATTGACCATATTCTATATAGTCATTTTGTTTTCCAGAGTAGGTGGGTATGACAGTGAGAGAATCAGCTTTTATTGGGACGTAAGCAGCTACTATTTTGAATGATTCTTTAGCGGGAAAATAGTTTAAGCCTTTAGCCATATCAACAGTGAGTGGACCTTGTCCATTAGTTAAGGATGCTAATGCTTGCTGTCTGTATAATTGAATTTCGTTTGTATAGGCTGCATTTGGAATGTCTTTCACTTTACAGCCAACGCCAATTAGAAGGATAAAAATGAATACTTGCCATCTCTTAAATGGTGTTGTTCTATTTATCCAAGAGTCGAGTACCTTAGTCAACAGATCGACATTAATGTTGCGCCTTTTCATTTGACAGAAATAATCGTTGAACATAACACACCAGTTTTAATAGTTAGAAATCTATTTGGCATTAACAACTATTAGACGATTACTTTTATGTGCTAAACGATTGATGTTGTTTATGCCGTATTTCTCTAGATCAGCAATTTCTTTCCAGCTAGATGGGGCGCGTAAATTAAGTCTGTACAATTTACTCTTACTGCCCATCACTATGTACGATGGTTCTATAAATAGCATGTCTTCCGAGTTGGTTAATGCTGTAGCAATTGTCTGTATGTTATTAATAGAAGCGTCGTAACTGTTGATTACCCATTGATCTTCATTTGATTTATCGATATAAAATAATTTGTCATCTATGTTCAATAAAGAGCGACCAGGGCTGTCACCAATCTTTATTCCGCTATTTTCTATTACATCAAAGATGACTAACTCATGTGGATTGTCTACAAGGAAAGTAGCCACTTCTGAGCCCGATAACCAACAGTGATAGCCAACTCGTTTTTCATTTTCGATCAAAAGATTTCCTCCATGCGCTTGACTCAATGGATATTCCCAAAGGACCTGATTAATGTCGCCACCTTTTGTCTCTTTGATCACGGAGAAATGTCTTCTGTCTGGCATCAGGGTAGGCGAGTACTCACCATGAGATGTTGCTGTCACTCTAGTTAATGTTTCTTTTGCCAAATGTAATCTGATAATATCTGTTTGACTAGGGTCGAAATAATTAGACGTGATTAGAATTTCATTATTGTTGATGAATGAAGGTTGACTGTTGTAACCAGTAGCATTAAATGCAGTAAGGTATTTAGCATTTTTCAGTGTTACTCCATCGGAACTTGATTCTATGGAAAAGGAATAAATCTGCGTGGAAGGCAATTGACAGTACCCATAGCTATGTAATGTCAAGCAAACTGAAATAAACAATAATAATTTATACACTGAATTTCTTCTTTAGTCTAATATAGACAATAACTCGTGTAATACAGCAACTTAATTATTAGCAGATTTGAATATCCGATTCCAATTGATGCCATTTCTAATATTCCCCTCTTTCGTTGAAAACCAAATAAATAATGGTCTGCCAACAATGTGATCTTCAGGGACAAAACCCCACATACGCGAATCTTCTGAATTATGTCGGTTGTCTCCCATTGCCCAATAATAATCTTGCTTGAAGGTATAACTGGTTGCAGGTTTGCCATTAATCGTGATTGCCCCATCGCTGACTTCTAGATCATTATCCTCATAGACATCTATAGCACGTCTGTATATGCTCATATTCTTATCCGTTAATTGGATGGTTTCTCCTTTTTTAGGAATCCATATTGGTCCAAAATTATCAACGGTCCAACCACCAAATTTTGCAGCGTCATGTGGAAATAACTTACCTGGCGTAGGCTGATTTACTACAGGTTCGACAACGACATCTGGTCCAAGACTTTTCAATTGCTCGACTTGTTTGGAATCTAAGTAATACCCTCCTTGCCATCTGTCTCCATAGTCTATTTCCCAATCTTCGAGTTTACTTGTATTTATCCCCGATGGCAACCTGACCTGATATTGAAATTGCATATGGTCTGGATTTTCTGATGGAGTGCCATTAATGTGAATTTGCCTATTGATGATTTGTAAGCTATCACCTGGAAGCGCGACACAGCGTTTGATGTAGTGATCTTTTTTATCTATTGGTCTTGTAATGAAATCCTTTTTTCTCATTTTTTGAGCCAACTCTCCATCTTGTTGAGCAAAGGCAGGATTTCTATTGACTTGGGCGACACTGTATGGACGTTTTTTAGTGACATAAACAGAATCACCTACAGGCCAGTTAAATACAAAAGGTGAATTCCTTTTTATATCGCGTATTGCTGGTAGACGCTTATAATCAAGAGAAGGTTTTTTCAAGTAAGATTCGCTATCTAAACCTGGAATTCGATTATGCAATAATGGCAACATCGCGACAGTCATTGGCATTCGCATCCCATAAGATGTCTTACTTACAAATAAGAAATCTCCCACATTGAGACTTCCTTCCATCGATGGTGTTGGGATCACATATGCTTCGACAAGAAACATCCGTATAAATGCTGCAGCAAACACGGCAAAGAAAATGGATTCAAACCATTCTCGTATAGCTGACTTCTTGTAAGGATTGTTTTCTACAAGCTTTTTAAACGTTCGTTCTTTTCCAGATTCTTTGGCATCAATAATTTGTTGAGCGTATTCTTTTTCAGCTATCAGATTTGGTCCTATGTATTTCTCGTCATCTTTTACGCCTAAGTAACCAATGAATGCCGGAGCAAATACTGTAGCTGCTGCAGTATGTTTGAAATCTAGTTTTCCAAATGATCTTCCTAAATCAACTGCCATTCCCACAAAGACGAATAAATTAACAATAGGGATAAGCAATAAAAATGCATGCCATCTAGGCTTACCTATTATGTCACACCAATCCATAAAGTTTACGATAGGAATCAACCCGTTGACTGCTGGTTTGCCACATTTTGGAAATACGATATAAAGCGCTATGCTCAGTAATATGTGGAAGATCAAGAAGAAAATTAGAAAACTCATATGTACGTCAAATCTGAAATGAAGCTCAAATATATAAAAGACATGTTGTTATCGTATTCTTAATTGTCCTCAGAAGTTCAATTGAATCTACGAATACACGGATAAATCGGATTAAACGTTCAATCACTTACTCATTTTTTGCACAATCAACCCTAAGAATCCAGTTTATTCAAAATTTTGTCCAGGCTCAAATTTCCAATACTACCTGTATGGGTATGGGTAATTTCCTTATTTGGAGTGAAATTATTAGATTCTATTTTTTCTTTGACAACTAAATAAGCTTCTCTAAAAGGCATACCATTTTGAACGAGAGCATTCACTTCCTCTACACTGTACAGACTATTGTATACATCTCCTTCTATAGCTGCTTTGTTTACTTCAATTTCTGTTACACAATAGGTGAGTATCAGAATGCAATCACTCATTGTCGCTATTGCTGGAAACACCAACTCTTTTAATTGTTGAAAATCCCGATGGTAACCAGAGATTAAATTATTGCAAATGAGCATCACTTGATTTGGTAGGGACATCAGCTGACTCGTTTTGGCTCTTAATAACTCAAATACATCTGGATTCTTTTTGTGTGGCATGATTGACGAACCAGTAGTTAAAGACGTTGGTAACTTCACCAAGCTGACATCTTGATTGCAATACAGACAGATATCACTTGCGAACTTGTTTAACGTGTAGCAGATTCCCGATAGGGTATTAGCCAATAATAATTCTGATTTACCTCTTGTGAATTGAGCATACATAGAATTGTAGCACAGATCGTTAAAACCCAACAATTCAGTCGTCATCTCTCTGTCGAGCGGAAATGAATTGCCATAACCAGCTGCAGATCCCAAAGGATTTTGATCAATGATCTTAGCGGTGGATCTAAGAAGTCTTACATCATCTACCAATGCTTCTGCAAATGACCCAAACCACATGCCAAACGAAGAAATCATCCCTATTTGCATGTGCGTGTAACCTGGCATCAGGTCCTCTTTGTGCAGTTTGCTCTTTGCTATAAACTTATCAATCAAGCTTACAAGTTGTTGATCAATCTCTTGTAGTTTTTCTCGATAATATAACTTTAAGTCTAGTAGGACTTGATCATTTCTAGAGCGACCAGTATGAATTTTTTTACCAGCCTCTCCCAATCTTTCGGTCAACATAAATTCTATCTGAGAATGGATATCTTCTACACCATCCTGTATTGAAAAATTACCAGACTCTATGTCATGTTTAATTTTATTCAGTTCTGTTTCAATAGTTGCTAATTCATCAGCACGGAGTAAGTCTATACTGTGCAACATCTTGGCGTGAGCTAAAGAGCCAATCACATCAAACTTAGCAAGCTCCAAATCAAGAATGTTGTCTTTGCCGATAGTAAATCGTTCAATTAATTTATCCACAGAATCTGTTGAATTCCAAAGCTTCATATGTCGTGTTTGTTGATGTTTAAATTCTGTAATAACAATGTATACGTGTCTAATCCTTGCTGGATTTCTATGTGGGTAATGTATTCATCTGCTTTGTGGGATCTGTTGGTGTCACCAGGGCCAATCTTTACGCTAGGGCATGTAAAGAACACTTGGTCAGATAGTGTATTCGATCCATAGCAGTTGATGTTTAATGCCATAGCTTTTTGCACAATCGGGTGATCAATTGATATGGTTGAAGGTTGTAATCTGACAGAACGTGGTGTTAATGTTGATGTGCAGTTTTCCTGCAACACAGCTAACACACTTTCCAAACTGTAGGCATCTGTTACTCGGCAATCTATTACAAATTTGCAACTGTCAGGGACAATGTTATGTTGATATCCTGCTTCGATTTGTGTAACTGTCAGTTTTACTTTGCCTAAGAATTCACTCACCTTTTCAAAGGCAAAATTCTCAATCCATTGTATGTCTTTTAATGCATCGTAAATGGCATTATCTCCCCACTGATTTGCAGCATGTCCAGCAGTCCCTTTCGCTTCACCGTCAATGACCATTAATCCTTTTTCTGCTGTAGCCATTGCGCAGCTTGTTGGCTCTCCTACAATAGCTAGATCAGGTTTAATGTCCATTTCTTTTAATGCCAATTCTAATCCTTCCTTCCCGGAAATTTCTTCTTCTGCAGATGCTATGAATACAAGGTTGTAGGGCAGTGATTGATTTTTTGCAAAATCTAAATACGTGTGTAACAAACAAACAAGACTGGCTCCTGCGTCATTACTTCCCAATCCATAGATGAGTTTTCCATCATCTTCTGCACCAAATGGATCTTTTGTCCAACCTTCCGAAACCTTCACAGTGTCGTGATGACTATTTAATACAATAGTCGGTTTGGTTGAATCCAGTGCTTGATGACAAATGACATTGTTTTTAATGCGAAAAGGGGCGTGTCCCTTATTGATTAAATAATTGGTCAACATTTCAGCAGTTTCATTTTCCTGCTTAGAAAGTGATTTTGTGGCAATTAGTTTTTTTAATAATTGGATGCTGTCTTCTAGTCTCATGATTTTATTTCATTATCATGAATAAAACTAGTCCCTGGGTTGTCTTTATGTACATGTTCAATCCCGCAGATATGTACTGACTTGATCCCAGCATCTAACGCTTTAAATGCATTTTCAACTTTAGGAATCATACCATCTGCAAATACACCAGAATCAATATATTGTGTAGCCGAACGCTTTGTCACTGTCTGAATAATCGAATCTGCGTCGTCCAGGTTTTCTAATACGCCATTGTATTCAAAACAATACTTTAGGACTACATCAGCTTTCTGACTCATGGCTTTAGCTACAGCTGATGCAATTGAATCTGCGTTTGTATTTAATAACTGCCCTTTTTTAGAATGGGTGACTGGACAAAATACCGGCACTAAATTCTGATCTAATAAGGCATGTATCAGATTGGCATTTACCTGTATAATATCGCCTACAAAGCCGTAGTCAATAGGTTGCTTACTGCGCATGACAGACTCGATAACATTAGCATCTGCTCCACTGAGTCCGATTGCATTGATGCCTAAGTGTTGCATTTTACTGACGATTTGTTTATTGATCAAACCAGCATAGGTCATCACAGCTATATCTAAGGTCTCTTTATCTGTCACTCGACGACCATCAATCATATTGACCTTTAATCCAAGTCGTTCACTAAAGGCTGTAGCAGCTCTGCCACCACCATGTACCAATAATTTTTTCCCTTTTATTTTATTGAAGGATTGTAAAAATTGATCTAGCAGAGTATTATCATTAATAATCTTACCACCAATTTTTATGATCTGGATGGATTCACTCATTCTTCAATAATTGAATTTAGAAAAGGGATATCCACATTGGTCCAATCATCAATATGGTGCTTTACACTTTCACTCAATAATTTTGCTTTGTGTTCAAGACCAACACCCAATAATGGAATGTTTAAATTTTTGGCAGTACGCACATCCCATAATGCATCACCGCAAGACAAGATTTTATCATAAGTATTTATTTGGAATAATCGCTTTGCAGCCTCTTCGGCATGTTGTATCAATCCTTCTCTGGATTCAATTTCGTTAGATGCAATAACGATACTTGGTTTGAATTTTACGCCTGCATCACTTAATTTTTTTAGCGCTGTTCTGTATAGTGAACCAGTTGCAAATGCAAGATCCCAATCATCGCTATCCCATACTTTTTGGACGAGATCTTTAGCTCCTTTAATTTCTTTCATGCTAGGTAACTCCAATAATTTATCTAAAGCATGTTGCTCAAATTCTTGGATGTCATCATCAGTAGTTGGCCTGCCATTATTGTGTTCAAAAATTTTTGAAAAAATATGATTGTCTGTCACATGATCGTAACCAAACCAATTGCGATCTATCTCAACGCAATTCATTTTTTTAAACGCATATTCGATGGATTCGTGATGTTGATATTCACTTTCAACGAGTGTGCCATCTATATCAAATACAACTAGGTTTTTGGGCATAATTTATCTATTAAGTAAGTGATGAATGACCGCTTTTGCTGCATGTAATCGGTTACCTGCTTGTTGGTAAATCACTGAGCGGTCACTGTCCATAACCCCATCTGTAACAACCACATTTCTCCGCACAGGTAGGCAGTGCATAAAAATTGCATTGTTGGTTAATGACATTTTCTTTTTATTGATCATCCAGCTTTGATCTTCTGATAGGATTTGTCCATAATTAGTATAGGATGACCAGTTTTTTGTATAAACAACATCTGCATCTTTCATTGCTTTTTGCTGGTTGTGTTCTATACTGCATCCTCTTGTGAATTCTGTTGATAGGTCATATCCTTCGGGATGTGTCACCACTACTTCATGTCCACTATGGTTGATCCATTGTAGAAAAGAATTTGACACAGCTTGAGGCAAAGCTTTAGGATGAGGAGCCCAACTCAAGACAACCTTTAATTTCTTTTCACCAAACTGCTCTTTGATTGTCATCATATCTGTCAAAGATTGTAACGGATGGTAAATCGAAGACTCCATATTAATGACTGGGACAGTCGTATGATCCATAAAGTTTTGGATCAATTCGTCTCTGTAATCGGCATCTCTGTCTTTGAGTCCTGGAAAAGAACGAATTGCAATAACATCGGAGTATTGACTGACAACTTTAGCAGCATCTTTAATGTGTTCTGCTTTGTCTACGTTCATAATGACACCATCGTCTATTTCCCATTTCCATCCTTCCGTCGCATTCATACTGATGGTGTGAAGCCCAAGTTCTTGAGCTGCAAATTCAGTGCTTAGCCGTGTTCTTAATGAAGGATTAAAAAAGATCAGAGTCATTTTTTTACCTTTCATTTTGCCATTGAACGAAGCTGTATTTTTCTTCATATCAATAGCTTTATTTACAAAGGCATCGATATTATTTACACTATCCGCCGAATAAAAATGTGCTTGTTTATCCATTCGTAATTCCAGCTTTTAATTTTGATAAAAATTCATCTGCCTCTGCTTTAGTAATGTTTAACGGTGGGAGAAGTCGAATTGCTTTTTGATTAGAAGAGCTGCCTGTGAACACGTGGTGTTCGAATAATAATTTTTTCCGTAAATCTGCTACTGGAAAATCGAATTCAATACCAATCATTAAGCCTCTGCCTCGCACCTCTTTTATTTGCGGAATATTCTTTAAAGCTTGAATTAAATATTCGCCAAGAGTTTTAGCGTTGGTTTTTAAGTTTTCCTTTTCAATGGTTTCTAAGACTGCTATGCCAGCAGCGCAAGCTAAGTGATTGCCACCGAAAGTAGATCCTAGCATACCTTTCCATGCTGGTGTTTTTATGTGGTTGATGAGCACGCCACCAATTGGAAATCCATTGCCCATTCCTTTTGCCATGGATATGACATCTGGCTGTATCCCGCTCTGTTGAAATGCAAAAAAGTCACCAGTCCTGGCGTAACCGCACTGTACCTCATCGGCTATTAATATGGTGTTAGTTTCGTTACAAACTTGGCTTAATTTTTTAAGACATTTATCAGGGACTGAATATATTCCTCCGATTCCTTGAACAGCTTCCACAATGACAGCACAAGTGTCCTTTTTTCTAAGTTCTTTGACCATTGCGCTTATGTTGTCAATCGGAAAGTGTTTGACTTCAAAACCTTCATTTATTGGTGCAGTTATTTTTCTTCCGTCAGTCGCATTTACAGCTGCAGATGTACGTCCATGAAACCCACTTTTTAATGACAAAACCTTTTTTCGCTTGTTGTGGAAAGAGGCTAGTTTTAAAGCATTTTCGTTAGCTTCAGCACCAGAGTTACAGAGAAATAATCCATAATCAGATATGCCACTAACAGCACTCAATGCATCAACTAATTTATGCTGAAGTGAGTTTTTTACAGAGTTAGAATAAAAAACGAGTTTTTCTGCTTGGTCTTTTATGCTACTCACATAATGTGGATGACTGTGGCCTATAGAAATCACTGCATGTCCTCCATAAAAGTCGAGATACTGTTGACCATCTTCTGTGTAAACATAGGATCCTTCACCTCTTACCGGCTCAAGGTCGAATAGTGTATATACATCAAACAATTCCATTAGTAAGCCATTGATTTAAGGTTTAGGCCCATGCGTTCATCAAGACCAAAATTAATGTTCATGTTTTGTACAGCTTGACCCGATGCACCTTTCAATAAATTATCAATTGCACTGATGATAAATGCTTTGTCATCGTGCTTTTCAATATGTAACAAACACTTGTTGGAATTTACCACTTGCTTCAAGTGAATGTTTGTGTCGCTAACATGAGTAAATGGTTCATGTGCGTAATATTCATTGTATAACTGTATGAGGTCTTCCTCAGACATTGTTGTTTTCATGTAAGCACTGATAAGGATTCCTCTAGTAAAATCACCGCGAATTGGGATGAAATTAGTATCCACTTTACAATCTTCTTGACGGTGTCTAATCATTTGTCTCACCTCAGTTAAATGCTGATGAACAAATGCTTTATAAATTGAAATATTATTGTTGCGCCAACTGAAATGTGTGGTATCTAATTTTGCTTGGCCTGCGCCAGTCGCACCCGTAATGCCTTGTATGTGAATGTCTTCCTGAATTTGTTTTGCAGAGGCTAATGGCAATAGTGCCAGCTGGATAGCTGTTGCAAAACAACCAGGATTTGCAATGCGTTGATTCTGTTGAATATTAGATCTGTTCATCTCTGGTAAGCCATAGGCAAATTCATGGTCATTCCCGAGTCGAAAATCACGACTTAAGTCTATTACTACAGTTGATATTGGTATAGGATTGTCTTTTAAAAATTGAGCTGACTTTCCATGTCCTTTGCATAAGAAGATAACATCAACATCCTTTTTGAAATCACTTGAAAATTCTAATCCTGTTTCGCCGATAAGATCCGTATGTACTTCGGTTACTTTTTTACCCGCCTGGCTGTCACTCATGATGAAAGACAGATTTACTTCTGGATGATGGATTAAAATCCGAATTAATTCTCCTGCAGCAAATCCGCCACCTCCAATTATTCCTGCTTGTATCATAATTCTACAGTTGTCTTGTTTACCCCGTGATAAATTTTGTACTGATTGGCTAAGATTTTAATAAAGCCTTTTGCTTCATCCGCTGACCAGCCTTTATTCATTTCCCCATATTGACCAAACTCACTTCTCATCAAATCGTGTGGTGACTCGATACCGTTCAATAGAAATTGATATGGCTTTAATGTGACGAAAACTTTACCTGTTACATTGGACTGTGTATCTTCTATAAATGTCTCCAGATTTCTCATGACCGGATCTAAGTATTGGCCTTCATGTAACATCATTCCATACCAATCAGCCAATTGTTGTTTCCAGTGATTTTGCCATTTGGATAGTACGTGTTTTTCCAGCAGATGATGAGCCTTAATCAAAATGAGCGAAGCAGCAGCTTCAAAACCAACACGACCTTTGATGCCGATGATGGTGTCACCCACATGGATGTCTCTCCCTATGCCATATGCTGATGCAATCGATTCTAATTCTTTGATGAGTGTAATTGGGTGGTCAAATGTTTTGCCGTTTAAACTTGACACTTCTCCTTTTTCAAATCCAATTTCTATATCAATAGGCTCTTTATTAGTTACCTGAGACGGGTAGGCTGATTCTGGCAAGGCTTGATGAGAGGTTAAGGTTTCTTTTCCTCCTACAGACGTACCCCAAATGCCGACATTGATGGAATAATTCTTCTTTTCTTCACTCCAGATCACACCATGTTTTTCTAGAAAGTCCACTTCTTCTTGTCGGCTCAAAGAATTATCACGTATGGGAGTGATGATTTGTATGTCAGGTGCGAGGCTTTGAAACATAAGGTCAAATCTTATTTGATCGTTGCCTGCTCCTGTGCTTCCATGGGCGACATATTTGGCTCCATTCTTTTTACAGTAATCAAGGATTGCCAATGCTTGAAAAGCTCTTTCAGAACTGACAGAGAGAGGATAAGTTTGATTCCTCAAGACATTGCCAAAAAGTAAGAATCTCAAACACTTTTCATAGTACTTTTCACTGATGTCTATACATTCATAATGGCTGGCCCCTAAAGACAAAGCTCTTGCTTTTATTTCCTCTTTTTCATCAGACATAAATCCACCGGTATCAATGGTGACTGCATCTATCTCATACCCTTTTTCTAATAAATAGGGGATACAGAATGAAGTGTCTAGACCTCCGCTATATGCCAATACTACTTTAGATTTCATCGTTTTCTTTTAGTTTTCGTTTAGCTTCTTTTACTGCTTGTTTGATTATTTTCTTTTCTTCTTTTTTCTTTCGTTTGCGTTCCTTTTTCTCTTCTTTTGAAGGAGCAAGCATTGCCGTGCATAAACACATTTTACGCTCATTTTTCTGTAAAATTTCATAGTTATTACAACTAGAGCAGCCATTCCAAAATTCTTCGTCTTGGGTGAGTTGTTTAAAGGCTACTGGGATATATCCCAAATCACTATTTATTTTCATCACAACGTCACTAGTGGTAATACCGAATAGTTTTGCTTTGGGATAATTGTTACGAGCTAGTGCAACAGCTTTTTTCTTTATTTTTGTGGCAAGTCCTTGACCTCTAAACTTTGTTTTCACAATTAAACCAGAATTAGAAACGTATTCTTCACTGCTAAACGTTTCGACATAACAAAAGCCAGCAAGTTCGTCACCATACAAAGCAAGTATTGCATTACCCAAACGCATCTTTTTGCGTAGGTAGTCCGGTTGACGCATTGCGATACCCATACCCCTTTCCTTCGCGGACAATTTATATAGATCAGAGATTTCTTCAGCTAAATATGTATCAGCATCAACGGCTGTACGTATTTCGAAATTCATGTGTGTGTAATTAGTAAAAAAAGAAAATGTGAAAAACAAGGTTACCCTTGGTTAGAGGAATAATATGTTAGGCCAGAACGGCCCTGCATCTATTGGTTGTATTTAAATAAATGTAAACCACATAGTAAATATAATTAAATTCTCTTAAATACCTATTATCCTTTTTGGTTTGAGAATTGGTATTCCCTGAGAAATCTATGTGAGCTTCAGGGAGTAATATCGATTTTTAGGTGTACACGTATGTACTAAAATCCTTTTTTCTTCTTTGCAAATTTCACTTTAGCATATTCATAACCCTCATGCCACCATGCTTTCATTTCTGCTGGTTCGAAAATGAAGGAATGCTCTGTAAGTAGACGTGGTGTAAAGATAAAGTTGACTTTGACATCATCATTATAAATACTCTCTAAGTGACCGATCATCAAGTCGTGCCTACCCAATTGATAATTCATAAACTGTAAGGAACGCAACAGGACATCAAAGGCATTTTTAGTTGTTGCTCTTGTGACATGATGATGTCTTGGAGAAAGTACGATTACATCTACCTCTGTTGCACCTAGACTCACGGCTTCTTCAATAGGAATATAATTACCAAAACCACCATCAGCATATTCGTATCCATTTTTGGGAACAATACTCATAAAAGGAACAAAGCTTGCTGATGCCCACATCCAGTCTAGAAAGTCATGATAGCTACAATCCTTTGCATATTTGTATTCAACTTTGTTAGTTGTGAGATTAGAAACAGTAACAACGACATGCTTGCCAGAATCTTGAATTTCTTTGAAGTCGTCTTTTGTTATCACCCGTTCAATTGTCTTTCGAAGTGCAAGATGTTCTCCAAAGGTCTTTCTCCTTTTCAAAAACATTTTCATCGTATTAAAATGATTGATTGATGTTACATTGTTTCCGTCTTTGTCTCTTTTTGTTCTAAATGGACAAGTACTGTAAATGTCAGATTGAGTGACATTGGTATAAATCTTTCGAAGCTTATCAATTTTCGAAGTAGATAAGGAAGGGACTAAAAGACTTCCTGTTGAAGTGCCTACGAATACATCATAGTCGTAATTCAAATCATTAATCAAATATTGAGCTAATCCTCCTGCAAATGCTCCTTTAGACCCTCCTCCTGAAATTACCAAAGCTCTCATTGTTAAATTGTTGGGGTGTATTTATTGAGTTGCAAATGTAATTATACTTTGATTATGGTTTAGACGTGAGTTTGACAAGAGAGATACTTGGTTTTCCTCATTACTTACCATACTTAATAGTATAGTTGTATGTCTCTTGCTTTTTTTCTGGTGTCTTTGGCTTTATCACTGTATAAGTAATTGAAGAAGCAGAAGTGATCTTTGGTTTCTTCATTACTATTTTTTTGGTCACTATTTTTTGTTTCGGAAGTTTGAAATTTATGGTGATAGTTTTGTGAAACAATACCTTCAATTTTCTAGGGCCTTTTGGGACTTCAAATTTTAATAATTTAATGATGCGAATAGCTTCTTCATCACATCCATGGCCAAGTGAGCTTTGCACTTTTACTTCGATGACATCACCTTTATAATTTATACCGTAACGTAGTCTAACCTTACCTTCAATTCTCTTTTTTAACGCAGCTTCCGGGTATTTGAGGTTTGAGGTGATAAAGGCATTATACGCCGCCTTGCCGCCTGGATATATTGGTTTTCTTATGAATCTCTTATCTCGACTATCCTTATCCATGTTATTTTCTCATTATTAAATGACTATTATTCACTTGCATTCTTGCTGTACCAATTCCTTAAAACGTGTATCGCCTCTGTCCTTTGAGGGGTAAAATATACTCGTGGTCTATCTGGTCGATTTCTAACTCGTCGCAATGAATCAAATCGAGCTTCTCGCGCCTTGAAGTATTCTGCAAACTCTTTGTACCGATGTGTGGTATGAAACCATTTCCAAATAAAAAAACCATCGACCCATGTCTCATGATATAGAGACTCAAACATGGCTTCGTACAGATTGAGTTGAGTTTGGTCTGATTGTTTCACTTTGTCCATGTCCATTTTTTGTGGCCAAGTCCAAGGTTCTTTGGCTGAGTCTGCTGTATTCTTATATCCGATTTCAGTAAAGACAATTTTCTTGTCGTACTTATCAGCAATTTTTTTCATCGCTCTTTTATGAGATCGCCAGTTTTTCAACAATTCTTCTTTTGATGGTTCATCTGATTTGCTTAGAGGAAAGTAAGCTTGTATACCGATGTAATCCAATTCGCCCCAGAAAGTGATTTCCTCATATTCTTTGTACCAATTGGCTGCATAGGTCAATTCACCATCGTACACTGATCTGATTTTTCGAATTAATGTGCGCCATTTATCAGGGTGAAACTTAGTCGTTAAATATAATTCTGTGCCAATGCAAAGAGCTTCCATGTCCTGTGCTTGTGCAAGTTTTGCATAATGCAATATCATAGTTTCATAATTACTGAACCAAGATTCCCAATCTTCTTCTGTTTTCATTTCGAGATCAGACCTCCATTTGCCATTAGCAGACCGTATCCAGATATGAGGTTTTAGCATGGTCTTTATGCCTTCTTCTTTAGCAATCTGTGTTGTATGGATTAATCCTCTATCAGCTTCTCCCCACCACGCGCGATCAGTGTTCAACTGCAGTTCTGGTCCGAAAATATCTGGTTGCCAGGCAAATGGTGTCTGTGAAATCCAATTTCCATGAATACCTTTTAATTGTTCAAAATTATGATTGGTAATAGAATCTCCACCTACCCAACAAACGCCAAGTTTTGATGGATGATGATCTAATGATATTGTCGAAGATTTAGAAAAAGGATTGTCGTCAGTTACTTTACACATTTGCTGTAAAAAAGCTATTGACAATAAACAAAGCACAATCCTAAACACTATGATAATTTTTTTGTCCAATACCGCATTATACCATGTATATCTGCAAGTAATGCACCTCCATTTACAAATTTTTCCAAAGTATCTTCTTCCATACCTTCTTTCCTAAATCGCTCACTTGCAAATTCAATAAAAGGCTGGAGAACCTCCATTGCAGATTTTCCTTCATCTACATAAGGTTTGATAAACGTAGAAAAGCTGATCAATGCATCTTTCATTCTTGCCATTTGATCTTTAGGATCAGCCACTAATCCACCATGGGTGACATAGTAAGTATCAATCTCATCAATAGCCAACATCCGATTTATTTGTGATATCCACACATCAATGTCTATATCTGGTGGAGGAGTAGGGGGGATCACAGCTCCTGATTTTCGTTTTATCCCTGCTAAGTCACCTGCGAAAAGTATATTGTCCAATTGCCAGGCAATGTGGTGTTTAGCATGTCCAGGCGTATGCCAACTTGTAAATATTTTGTCTCCAATCTTCAATGTCTCACCATCATCTAATGAATAGAGTTGTTTTGCCGCAATTGGCTTTAAGGTCCCCCACATTGAATCCATCATTTCACCATAAATTCGCTTTGCAGAATCTAATAATCGTGCAGGGTCATGCATGTGTTTGTACCCAAGAGGGTGTAGGTACACGTTTGCACCATGTTCTGCAAAACACCAAGCTCCACCACCGTGATCCAGATGTATATGGGTCAATAACACATGTTTCACATCTTCTTTTTTATAGCCTAATTTTTCAAGTCCAGCAGTAAGTTTATCAAGACTAACATGAGGTCCCGTTTCTACGACTATAGGACCTTCAGAAGACTCCACAATAAATGAAATGATTTCTAAATCTGACCCTTTATATTCTAAATCTATGCAATGGACACTATGTGACATGTGTGTGCTGTTTGTTAGCGACAAAAATACTATAAATAAAGGGCTTGATGTCTTTTGTGAATCTTAGAATACTTTAAATTTTTTTCACAAGAGGATATTTATTTAATTTGCAACATCATATAGTAGATAGCTCTAATGAATATCAGATTGACTTTCAATAGCTAGTAATTTTGATTAAAGTAATGCTAGATAATATATTGATTCTTAGGTAGTTAATAATTTTTATTAGCTATCTTCAACCTTTAATCCTAGGTACTCATATCTGAATCGAGCAGGTTAAACTTTCCTGCAACGTGTTAAGCAACCAATAGATGACATCCTTCGTATGAAAAAGAATATTATTAGTGCATTAATTTCCTTGTCTGTTATCGCCCTGTTTGTCGGTGGCTATGAAACAGCTAAAAAAAGCACATTCGTAGAACAAGTTGACTGTATAACCAGTTACACAATTGATTCTGAAAACGCTTTTGAGAACGTAAGTGGCTTCTTTTTATTTTTGGCTTCTGAAGTAGCGACTGCAGAGGCAGATAATGATCTTTGTGTCATCAGAGCGGTTGACTTTGACGCGGGTCCGCTTCTATCTGGTACTGACACAGTCAAATTTCGAGGGTTTACTGCTTATCCCCAGAACAATGAATGTCAAGCGATTAGTGACACTTTGATCAACAATGAAACAATTCGGTTTGTCATTTGCGAAAACCTCTTAACGCTATGCGAAGAAGAGATGGGCGAATTAGATGTTGTCGTTTTTGAGCTTAATGATGATAGTCAAGTAGTCGATCAGTGTCGAGTGGCAGTTACCTTCCCATCTGTCAATGTAGATTCCATGATGATGATGGATTCGATGATGATGGATTCGATGATGATGGATTCGATGATGATGGATTCAATGATGATGGATTCAATGATGGTAGATTCAATGATGGTAGATTCAATGATGATGGATTCGATGTCAATGGATTCTATGACGATGGACAGCATGACCATGGATACGATGGCAGTCGATACCATGACGATGACAATGGACACCATGACAGTTGAGCCACCTACAGAAATAACATTTGGTAATGGAGTTATGCCTTGTAGCCTTGGAGGAAATTCCATAAGCATGAGAGCTACTTTTCAAGATGCCACTCAGACTAATGGTGAAGAATTGCCGATAATGCCGGATACGACTATTTCCATTTTAATTGGAGGTGCCCCAGAGGTGACTTCAGTTGCTGATATTTGGAATTTAGATTTTAGTCACCAATCTGTTCGGTTTTTATGGAATCCAATTGATGTGGATGCTCGGACTATACGTGAAGGGCAGTTCTTTAGATTGTATTTCGATTTTGGTACTGATATAAATGAGATTACAAATGCCGCAAGAGATGTCACCTTGGAAGGCAGTCCGACCGTGTCTTTATTAGGTAGTAATATTGTTTTAGTGCAATGGGGGCCTGGTACAAGTATAGGACCTATATTCGACGCAAAAATAGACTTAGCTATAGACCAATGTTCTGTTATTGAAGAAGGCGGTGATAATGGTCAAGGAATGGATTCAATGGTTGTCATTCAACCTTCAGATCAGATAGATACTTCTGTTGATTGTGATGATTTTAGTGCTATGAGTTTTGAATTAGCAGAACTCAGCGATTCTACATTTAATGTCACAGAAACGTTTATACCTACTGGCACTGATCCAATCTTGAGTTTTGGATTTGATGGGGTAGAATTTACAACAGATTCCGTATTGGTAATTGATACTACCTTGCTTATGGATACGATCATTACTGTGGATAGTATTGCCATAATAGATACTACTGATGTTATAACGACTAACATTGTGATCGATTCTACTTTAGTCGGAACACAACAAGTAGAAGTTTTTGATTCGACATTTGTAAACGATACAATGGTTGTATTAGATACTACAGGATTCGTAGTTGATACAATGATAAGCTTTGATACCACGGAGGTCATCAATCAAAATATAGTGAGTATTGATACATCTATAATAAGTGATACCACTTTTATGCTGGATTCTATGTTTATGTCTGATACTATGATGGTCATAGATTCCACATTTACAATAGATGAAGTAATAGTCATAGATACTTTAAGTAGTATAATAGATACAACATTCACCATAGATACTACACTGGTCAGTGGAGAAGAAATAATAGATACAACGTTTAGTTTTGATACATTAATAAGTCTTGATACGATGTTTTTGGTAGATACCATTAACATTATGATTGATACAATCACGACTGTAAATCAAGTTCTTGAAAGTATAGATACGTCGTTTACTGTTGATGAAATTACTCTGGTTGATACTGCTTTTATGCTTGACACTATGCAAGTTATTCAAGAGTTATTGACGCTTGATTCTATGTTGGCTATCGATACAGCTATGATTAACATAACGGAAGTGTTAGATGTTGATACATTTTTTGTATTCCGAAATGTCTTTGAATTTGATACGAGTTTTACTATGGATACTATGACAGTTATAGGTCAAGTATTTGTACCAGATAGTGTTTTGGTCATTCAGAATATACTTACATCTACTGATACTTCACAGGTTATTAATACACAGACAGTCATAGATTCACTCTTTGATATAGACACGATCCGTGGAGTTGATACAATGCTCGTCACGGATAGTGTGCTCGTTGTTGATACTATATTTACGCTTGATACCACTTTTATAGAAGATAATGTTTTGACCTTCGATACGGTCAGAATTATTTTTGATACCATATTTGATGCTGATAGTATGATTGTGCAGCTTGATACTGCTGCATTTGTCATTGACACAATGGAGATGATGGGTACGATTCCGGTTATCGACACGAGTCAAACTTTAGATTCTATGACGGTAACAAGAATAACAACTGTCGTCGATAGTGTTGAAACATTTAATTTTACCTTCTTAGGTCTCGATACGATGGTGGTCACTGATACATTGTTGGTCATTGATAGTATGTTTATGCAAGACACCATTCTTCGAGAACGTACTAATGTCACCATTAATACCACGACACAAATTGATAGTAGCTTTGCCATTATAAATGACTTCAACCTCATGAATGGAGATACCATTTGTGGTAGCTTAATTCTCGATCAAATTGAAGGCTTAAACTCTTTAAATTATACCTTAAGTTGGAATACCAATGAGTATGACCTCATCTCTTGTAGTAATGGAGACTTCCCATTGTTAAATTGTGAAAATGCAATAACAGATAGACTGAATGGTACAATCCAAAATGGTGCAGACAGTATATCCGTAAACTTGATTGCAAGTACGGTATTGGCAGAATATTGTGCAGTTGTACTTGATGATTCTATTGATTCGCCAAACCCATTTGCACTTGAGCAAGACTATAACAATGCGCGAACAGTTGTGGAGAGTGAATTACTAACCGCAACTTCGGGATTAAGTTTGAGTAGATTGGGACTAGAAGAAACAGAAGTATTGACGAATGATGGTATATCATCTTTCATCGTAAACAGATGTCTGGTACTCGGTACAAACTTCGATAATGGTGTAGCAGTGCTTGACGGACCAGGACTCGGTTTCGAATTTACAGCTGGATGCATGCCAGATGGTACTACTTCTCAAAATATTCCATTCGAATTATGTGATTCTAGAATAGAGACTTGTTGTGATAACCTTGGTACAGAAGATGTTGTCCTTATTTCATTTACAACAGAAGGTATTATTAATGCATGTCGATTCCCATTGACTGTCTCAGATGTACAACGTTCTTGCAATCCGATTGCCACATTTGAATGTGTCGCTCAGCAAACAGTCACCACTGACGATATCCAAGATAATGGCGATGGTACATTCTCAATTGGTCTTGATGCTTTTGGACTAGAAGGTTCTGAAGATCATTGTATCATTAAGACAGTAGACTTTAGTGAAGGGCCAATACGTCTTTCAACTGGAAACCTAGTCATTATAGATGGTGATGTCGCGTACCCAGCTACTGGCTGTACAACAGACGATACATTTTTAGAAGAAGTTACAGATCAAAATGGTAACGTTATAGAACAGAATTTTTTCGATTATGTGCTTTGTAATGATGCTGCAGAATTCTGCTGTGAAGATTTTGATGGACTAGAATTGTCTATTGTCACCCAACCAATAGGTGGAACTGCAGTTACAGATGTATGTGCAACTACCATAAGAATAGAAGATGCTGATTTATCAATAAATTGTCAACCAATACAAGTAACCTGTGTAGATGATCTAGATTCTGATGATCTTATCCCTGATGTTGTGAGTTCTGGAATATGCAGCATTAGTACAGAATTATCTTTCAATGATGACCTTAGTGCATTAGACACTTGTGGAATAGGCATCGTGACAAGAACATGGTTTGTGGACGAAAATGGAGATGGAGAATTGAGCGAGACGGATGCGACTTGCATACAACAAATTACGATTGTGGCTGAAGAAAGCTTTGATCCTATATCAATCAGATGGCCAGTTCCAAGAACTGCTGCTAATGTGGCCAGTGGAATTGTATTGACATGTTCTGATTCAATAACGACGAGTTCGTCAGTAAGTGATACCATTCAATTAGGAGGACCTTTATTCTGTTCTTCAGGTGATGACTTTGGAGCAGCGACATGGTGTGATTCAGGGTGTCAACTTATTGGTTACACACAAGAAACATCGACATCGCCAGGAGACTCCGATGGATGTGCAGAATTAGTGGTTAGACATACTGTAATTGATTGGTGTACCTATGCTTCTTTAGGAAGGCCAGATGACAATGTGGATGATTTGGATATGGCTAATTTTGAGGCTGTACAAGATGAAAGAGATGGATGTCAAGACTGTGGAGAAGATGGTCCTGCTACCTATCTGAGATATAGATCAGATGCACTGAATGTTGATGGGATATATACCTATTTACAAACAATCATTATTGAAGACGATCAAGATCCAGTCATTGATGCTCCCGAAACATTTATTGTGAGCACTTCACGCGTTACCGATGGTTTTGGAAATGTTACAAATTGTGAAGGAATAGATTCACTAAGAATGAGTGCGACTGATTTTTGTGGTACTAGTGAGTTAAGTGGAGAATTGACTTGGAATGTGAGAATTAGAAATTTTGTTGCCTTACCTGTACAAGATGAGAATGGCGAAAGCTCTTATACATTTACAGGTAACGAATTTGCAATTTCTACTCGAACAGGTGAGCAAGGAGAAAGATACTTTGTGTCGATTGATGTTAGGGATGCATGCGGTAATAGAGCCACACAAACGACAACAATTGAATTTAGAGATATTGATCCGCCAGTGGCAAATTGCCTGGAGCAATCGCCAGTGATTCAACTGCAGGAAGATAGTCTTACCACAATTGATGCATCTATTTTCAATAACGGAAGTACAGATAACTGTACAATTGAAAGTGCTCTTCGTTACAGCATTGTCAGAACGGGTGAAGAACCAATTAATCCAAGAAATGTGAATTTTGGTACACAGCGATCTATTGACGTCGCGTGTAATGATTTTCAAGGTGTTACCTCTATGGATGTGTGGGTTTGGGATCTTGCGTTTAATGGATCTAAATGTGAAGTCAATTTTGATTTTGATGCGAATTGTGGTGAAATAGAAATTGATACATCCGCATCAATGATTGCTGGTAATGTGAGGACTCCATTAAATGTACCTGTACAAGATGTGGTTATGTCTCTAAACTCTAATTCAGCCTCTGGTAATTTCCCACAGGTAGTTCGCACAAATGAAAATGGTGAGTTTACGTTTGTGAATAATGAAAGAGGACAAGATTATCAATTGAGTGCTAGCTTGGATAGTGAAATACTACAAGGCGTATCAACACTTGATTTGGTGTTGATTCAACAGCATATACTTGGCTTGAATCCATTCCAAGATCCATTCCAGATTATTGCTTCTGATGCGGATGGTAATGGAAGTGTTTCTGTGAGCGATGTCATTACATTTAGAAATGTGATTGTCGGTACTATGGCCAGATTCCCTAATAACGACAGCTGGGTTGTGATTCCAGAAGAGCAAATGTTTTTCGATTCGTTATCACCATTCCCATTTGCCACTGAAATCGATGTTTTGAGTTTGGACAGTAATCTTGTAGACCAAGATTTTGTAGCTATAAAAATAGGTGACGTAAACTATTCTGCTGACTTGTCAGGCTTATCTTCGACAGTGATCAGATCTAATGACACTAAAGCGGTAACCATTGAAGATCGTGAGGTCAAAAGAGGTGAACTATTTGATGTCGACGTTAATCTGAAAGGAATACAAGAGTTGAAAGGATTCCAGTTTGCTTTAGAGCATACGGGTCTAGAATTGATCGATTTACAATCGCAGCATTCCATTGGCAACAATAACTTCAATACTCAAAATGAGTTAACTAAGTTCAGTTGGAGCGAGCACGCATTTACAGATGAAGCAATATCATTCACACTTACCTTAAAAGCTAAGACTAGTGGACGACTCAGTGACTTGATTACATTTAATGAATCGGCCCTGACTGCAGAAGCTTATAGCGAAACAACAATAGTTGTATATCCACTTGCGATTGAATTTACAGAAGACAATAAGCAAGCATTAGTTGTATCACAAAATGAGCCGAATCCATTTAGTACGCAGACAAACATCCAAGTCTTTGTTTCAAAAGACAGCAATGCAACACTTTCTGTTTTTGATGTAACAGGTTCTCGAGTATATGAAAAAGAATTTTCATTGAGAAAAGGCGATAATAAGTTGACGCTTAATGCAGAAGAGCTTGATTCTAATGGTGTACTTTATTATCAAGTCAGAGCAAATGGTATGTCGACGATACAAAAAATGATTATACTGAAATAGGTATCTAATTTTACTTAAGGCATTAGGTAAAGGAATCATAGGGAATTAATAAAAACGGTTGTCATAATTGGCAGCCGTTTTTATTTTTTAAACACATTATTTGTTATAGTTCTTTCTTTTGTAGAATCCCCTAATGATCTATTGTTATACTAGTTTATACATTTCTTAGTATTTTAACGATACAATTACCACAATGAAAGATCATGAAAAAATGGTACCGAGTATGGTGCCGAATAATCAACATAAGGATATTCCAGGAAATCCATCTACAGCAAAAAGTAGTACAAAGGGTTTGAATCAAAGACTGAATAACGAGCCATTGCGATTGCTTACAGAAGACCAATGGGCGTTTTGGAAACACAATGGTTACATCATTGTAAAAAATGCAGTACCTCGAGAACAAGCACAACAGACTGCAGACTTTTTGTGGGAATTTGAAGATAAGATACATAGCGACCCAAGTACATGGTATACCGCTGCCCGAGCTGAAATGCAAATGAAGGAACTTGCAGGTACAGGCATGGTCGAAGTTTATAACAATCAGCATTTGTGGAACAACAGACAAATGCCGAAAGTCTATAATGCCTTCGTAGATCTTTGGGGCACAGAAAAATTATGGGTAACTATAGACAGAGCAAATTTGAATTTTCCAATCCGTCCTGGTTTTGAGTATAAAGGATTTATTCATTGGGATTACGATCCCGAAACCAAGCCCCAAAATGTGCAAGGTGTGCTTGCTTTGGGTGACCAAACGGATGAAAATATGGGTGGCTTCCAGTGCATACCATGGTTGTTTAGAAATTACGATGAATGGAAGAAAACACAACCAGCGGACAGAAATCATTTTCAACCTGACATTAAAGGATTAGAAGATAAAATAGTAAAAATAGCATTGGAGGCAGGAGATCTGGTGATATGGGATAGTAGACAGCCTCATGGCATCCGACCTAATCATTCTAAAGATAAAGTTCGGATGGCACAATACATTTCTATGATGCCTGCCCAGGAAGAAAATCAGGAATTGAAAGAATGGCGAATTAATTCTTGGAGAAATAGAGTCGCTCCAGAAGGCTATGCTTTTCCAGGTGACCCTCGCAATTGGGAACAGACCAAGTATGATACAGCGGAGTTGTCTTCATTGGGTAAAAAGTTACTAGGATTAGAAAGCTGGGGTTAAATGGATTTACAGCTTACAGGTAAAAAAGTATTTATATCAGGATCAACTTCGGGTATCGGTTTTGGCATTGCTTCTTGGTTGTTAAAAGAAGGTGCTGAAGTCATCGTTAATGGTAGGGTAGAGTCGTCAGTGCAAACAGCAATTGATAAATTAAAAGAAAAATACCCGCAAGGTCAAGTAACTGGAATAGCTACTGATTTTATACAAAAAGACCAAGTGGAGTTACTGGGTAGTGCTATAAGGGACATCGATATTCTGGTAAATAATGTGGGCATCTACACATCAGACTCGTTTTTTAACATAAGTGATGACACATGGTTGGAGCAATTTGAAGTAAATGTAATGAGTGGAGTGAGGTTGTCAAGATCAGTGTTGCCATCTATGTTGGAAAAGGATTGGGGCAGGATTATTTTTATTTCTAGTGAATGCGCATCCTTGGTTCCTACAGATATGATTTCTTACAGTACATCAAAAGCTGCATTGCATGCATTGTCAAGAGGTTTGGCTAATTTGACAAGAGGAACAGCAGTAACGGTAAATACAATAATGCCAGGCTCTACATTAACTCAAGGAGCAAAGAATTTTTTGGCTAATCATGCTAAGGCAGAAAATAAAAGTATGGAAGAGGTATCAGCAGACTTTTTTATACATGTAAGAACAAGTTCACTCCTCCAACGATTTGCTTCTGTGGATGAAATAGCAAGTATGGTTTGTTATCTGGCAAGTCCTTTATCTGCTGCGACTAATGGAGCGACAATTAAATTAGAGGGCGGAAGTACTGGCGGTATTTTATAATTAAAAAATTAGAGTAGAATCAAAAAAAAGGGAAGCCATCATGACTTCCCTATGTATGTATTCAGAGATTATTGTCAATTAGTTGCAGCCTTCTATCAGGGCATTAAATTCAGCATCGATATCTACTTCAAAACCAGGGCCTAATGAAATATAGTTACCTGCATTAAATGTGACTGTTGTGTTAGAGTCCACTTTTCCTTCTGATAAAATTGATACTTGAGATTGATATGTGTCGCTTAGTATTGGATTTCCATTAATTGTTTTTGTCATTTCACAATCTGAATTCCCTGTAATAGCAACTATACCTGTGGTTAATATTGCTTGATTATTCATTTCGTTACATTCAGATAAATCGTCCATTGGGTCTATAATGTACCCAAGGTAGTAGTTGCCAGTAGGGAGGTCTAACGTTGTCACATCAACAGAAAATGCAAAATTGTGTGGAGTATTTGCTGCATGATTGTTAACAGTGGTTACATCTCCTATATAAGTGTCCGAAAAGTCTATACTTAGATTTGAGGACAAGTAAGCTGATACCACATAAGTGCTTGCTACTTTATCTCCTCTGTTGTGAACAGAAGCATTGGATACAGTTACTATATTATCATTCTGACTTAAATTTCCAGTAAAATTAAACTGTATGTCAGCACATGTTGGAGTTGCAACCACTTCTTGACCAAGATGATACAAGACACCAAATTCTCCAGTAAGACATATCATGTTATTAATGATAGCAATTCCTTCTAGTTCAGAAGAATTGTTAATGGTTGGCTCAACTGCCGCTTGAGAAACTAAATTTCCACAAGGGTCAAATTCCAGCATAATTCTGTCGAAAAATCCATCGTCGCCTATTCCAGCTAGTGAAGCTAATACCAAGATGTTTCCATTGTCAAAAAGATCCATGCCAAGTAGGGCGTGGATGCCAAGACCTAAATTGTTTAGATTGATTAAAGGTGTTGCTGTAATGGCTTGACCATTAATGTTATTAGGAACTTCAAACGTGTAGACCATCGGATCGTCTTGTGTGCCAAAATACATGATGTTAGCATTGGCATCATAGGCAAGACCTTCAATGCCATTATTTGCCCCGCAGGCTGGTGCTGTAAAACTTAATCCATTGAATCGTAAAAATGAAAAGTCCGGATAATCAAGACTTGTTTGGTTTTCTGCGATGTCAACAAATGTGATGAATCGTTCTCTTTCTTCCGCTATAGCATATCTATGTGTATCAGCTGATACTTGACCAATATATGTGATTGCCTCGGTATCACTAAATCTGGAAATATTACAGATATTACCACTCCAATCATTAAAGCCAATTTCTGTCCATACACCTTGTACACTTCTTTTTCCTAGACTTCCATCATCTGAGACAACTAAAAACTCTTCAGTGACATCATTGTATGTAAGACCAGATATCTCTTCGATCTGTATTGTTTCTTGGCCAACTGCCATTGAGAACGAGCTTATGTCATTTGGTATAGTGGAACATGTTTGGTCTTCAGGGATAATTTGTTGTGCTTCGAAAGTGTAAAACACACCTAGTTCGCCAATAAGCGAAATATCATTTCCAGTAGTAACGATTCCTTCCAATTCAAGTGAAGCGCTTGGAAGAATAGATCCAATTTCTTGTTGTGATAATAGAGTCCCACAAGGATCAAATTCTAACATAATTCTGTCAAAATTTTTACTAAGAGATGCCGTGCCTGCAATTGTTGCTAGAGCTAAGATGTTTCCATTTTCAAATACTGATAAAGCACTCAATGCATATATATTTAAACCCAGATTATCCAGATTTACAATTTCCACAGGATCAATTGATTGTCCGTTGATGTTGCTAGGTACATCAAATTTGTAAATGATTGGGTCATTTCTTTGAATGCCAAAGTACATGACATCTGTATTGACATCGTACGCAATGCCTTCTATCCCATTATTATCTCCGCAAGCAGGAGCGATAAAACTAACGCCATCAAATGATAGGTACGAATTGTCAGGGTAATCGATACTCGTTTGTGAATTAGATATATTTACGAAAGTTATAACCCGCTCTCTTTCCTCTGCAATGGCATATCTGTGGGTGTCTGTCGAAACTTGGTTCATGTATGTAATGGCTTCTATATCTCCAAATTGATTAGTGCTACAAGTATTGCCACTCCAATCATTGACAGCAATATCAGTCCAATTTCCTGTAGTGCTTCTTCTTGCTAGTTTGCCATCATCTGAAACCACAAAATATTCTTCCGTGATATTATTGAATGTAAGTCCAGATATTTCTTGTATTGTAGACATTGATACTGTTTCTTGACCAACGAAAAGTGAATAGTCTTGTAACGAATTTGATGTAGTTGAGCATTGACCAACTAATAGCTTGATTGTTATAAAAATCAACAAAAAGGTGTAAAATGATTTCATAAATGCACGTCTGTTAAACTCCCAGAGGAGAAGCACATGGTTTAATTGTGCTGGTGTAAAAAATTAATTTATCAGAAGTAGTGTACTTTACTATGGAAGTAGTATACTTTACTGTAACAAGGGTGTATGGCAATTAGACTACAAATAAACTCATGGCCTCACTTTTTGTATGTTACAGAAATGCTTACAGATAACTACATTTCTACTACAGGTTGTGAAGGCGTAGTACGTTTGGTGATTTTTGTAGTGTGGTTGTAGTAGAAGCTGAACAAAATGGCATCATTCTACAAGGCAGATAAATAGAAAACTAGAAATTTTATATAGAGAATATGTATTTAGCGTATAAGACTTCGCAGATCAGGATGTACTAATAGTGATGAGTTTGTTTTCAAGGTGGATATTGTGTTCTTCTATGAAATTTCGATTATTGCATAGTATCTTGTTGATAAAGATTGCGGGTAACAATAATAATACTGTAAATTTTACTACTCAATAAATTTCTTAATCTAGCGACTTTATAACTTCCAATTTAAATTATGGCTTATTGATATAGTCGGCTCATTCTGCACGATACCAAAATTGATTACGGCCCAATGCTGCGAAACCTAAAAACCCTCTGACTTTTAACTTGTCAGCGCTTTCTAATTCTAATTTACAACCATACACCTTACCATTTTCTGGATCTAAGATTTTCCCCCCTTCCCATTTATTGCCTTTATCATGTTCCATATTCCAAAATATTTCTAAACCTTCTATTGGTTGATTTTTCTTATCGCCTTTGCAGAGCTCACAAATAGGATTGGTCCCTTTAGTTTCTTCATCAAGTATTTCAGTGACATGACCATAAAATTTACCATCTTTTTCAGAAATGGACACGTATGACTTTGTTATACCAGTCTTATCATCTATGGTTTTCCATTTGCCAATTATTGATTGACCTAAAATGTTGGAAGCTGATGCAAATGTGAAAATTAGAAGTAAAAGGAGTGTAGATCTCATAATATATATTTAAGCATATGTATAACGACTAATCTCTTATTTCGTTTGATAAAACGAAACAATTTTGAACACCTTAACATAGCTTAAGACATCGGTTTTGCTCTTACAGTCATGAAATCAATGAACAACTTGTCTTATATTGGAAAAAAATAGTTGGCGCATGGCTAAGAAAAAGGATGAGACAGTGTCTTTTGTATTGAGATTTACACAGAAGATATATGAAACAGAATCTGGTGATCAGAATGTACAATGGAGAGGGAATATCAAGCACGTACAAGGTGAAGATGAAAAACGATTTGCTGAATTTGAAGATGCGGTTGCTTTTATGCAGGAAAAATTAGCTGATCTGACAATACAAGGTATTGAAGATAAATCCCCAAAAGAACAAAAAGGGATTTTGGCAAAGAATTTCGAATTGTGGAAGAAGATGACAGTAGAATCTCCCAAATTGGTTCTTGATGTTTTAAAAGATCCCAAAAAGCAATTAACACAAGTGCAAGCACAAGTCACTCAGATTGGAGACACCATTACGCAGCGAATAGAAGATCGAATTGGTCAACGGTTGGATATCGATGAATGGCGTGCTTCTTCTAAGTCAGATCACAAACAATTGGTTGAAAAAATGGATGAGTTAACAGAACAATTATCAGCCTTGACTAAAACGGTTAATAAGTTATCAGGAAAAAAGAAGTAGTCCATATATGAGTTTGACTACTGATGATTTTGAAAAGCTGGTGCACCAAAAGAACCATGCCTTTATTAAAATTGATACACTTGGACAGTTTTTGATTACAAGAGAAGGTGAGCAAGTCAACAATAAGGAGTGGGGGAGAGATCGCACCCTACAATTGTTTCAATTTTTATTGACATCGAGAAACAGAAGAGCGCTACACAAAGAACAAATTGCAGATCGGATATGGGAAGACGTTGCTGGTAAATCTTTGGACCAAACTTTAAAAGTTGCTGTACATGGCATTAATAAAGTTTTAGAACCAGGCAGACAAAAGCGAACTGACCCAAAGTATTTGATACGTCAAGGAGCAACCTATCGACTAGATATAAAAGATTTGTTTCTGGATGTAGATGCATTTGAAACATTCATTGCAATCGGCAATCAACATTTGACAGATAATGCAACCTTGGCGATTTCTAGTTATCAAGAAGCCTTGCAATTATACAAAGGTGTTTATTTACCAGAGCGTATGTATGACGATTGGACCAGTTCTGAACGAGAGCGATTACAGTTAATGGCTTTGAATACAATGGTTGAATTGAGTGAGTTGCTGCTAGAGACTAATCCTGCTGAGAGCATTCGATTGTGTCAAAAAGCCTTACAGATTGATCATTGTTGGGAAGAGGCTTACCGCATTCAAATGCATGGTTATCTTTTGAAAGGTAATCGGCCGATGGCGTTAAAGACCTATAAAAAATGTGAGGAAGTATTGGAAGAAGAATTTGGGATCAGTCCCTTGCCTGAGACAAAGGTGGTGCTGAAGATGATTAAGGAGAAGTAAGTAATTAAATATGTCTGCTCCACTGTTAAATCTGCAACGATCATATTTGTTATTCCAGTACCACGATCACAGTCAAATAGAAAGCCTTTACATAAGTCATAAATTGCTGCGATATAATCAATATCCACTCGATTAGAAGTTTGGATGACCACACTGCCAGAAGCAGGAGCCTCAAAGGAAAACCAAATATCACTGTTACAATAACACAACCAGTTTTAAATGCTGATAACAACTTCACAACTAGTAGGTGCGACAAAGGTGAACCAGGTACCTCCTCCCCTATAAGAGCTGCCACATCTGGTATGATCCACACCCGAGTCTATAGCATCTATATTGGTATCGCTAACGACTGTGCCGCAAGTATAGAAGCTTAGCGTAAGTAGCGCTGCATAGTAATTTAAGTGCCAATCATTGGCAATTTTACGCCAAAAACATATAGGGGGAATTATTGGCGTTACTCTAGAAAATAGTTTATGCCATTTTAGTATTCAGGATAAACGCAAATATATTTAGAGATGAAGCGCGAATGTTTAATAGTTTGGGAGATGCCTACCTCAAGAATGGTGACGAAGAAAAAGCTATTGAGACTTTCAAGAAAGCATTAGACAAAGATGTTCACAAGGAATATACTTCTGATATACTGGTAAAACTTTCAACACAAATGAAGTCTTAAAGAAGAGATTAGTCTAAGTGTGCACAGTGAGATGTATGTTTATTTTAATTTCCGGTTGGTTTGGATATAATGCGATTTAGTTTCAAAGTTATAACATCTGCTAATTTTAAATAATGGCATTATATCCTTGCTGCTACACTCTATTTATTGAGGTTTGTTGCCCTCTGCAAATAGCGCTTCAAAACCTCAGGACTTTGCAAACCCATGATTCGCAGATCTTGTGAAAAGGCTATCGTCGGTACAAGTTGTACATAGGAATCTTTAGCCTCCTCAATGGCTGCCAAACAATCGTTTTTACCTTCTTCTTTATTTTCGAATAAATCAATACTAGCTGGCTCAATACCATGATCATGTGCTATTTGTTTAAGATAATCATGATCTTCTATATTCTGCCCTTTCTCAAAATAGTCATGAAACAACTGTGTGGATATATTGTATTTTAATTCATTGTCATTAATCAACCAAACAAGGCGGTGAGCCTCCAGACTATGAGGAATTCGATCGATGAGTTTGTAATTAATTTCAATGCCTTCCAGTTTGGCTTCATCCCTTAGACTTCTGCCCATTCCAGGTTTTGTCTTTTTTGCAAAGTCAGATTTAGGGACACCGCCAGGTCCTATATGCGGGTAAAGAATGTAAGGCATGATTTGAATATCCATGTCAATCTCATCAGACAATTCCTTGCGAATACGTTGCAATCTCACTTTGCCTAAGTAACACCAAGGACAAATAAAGTCCGAATAAAATTGAAGTGATAATTGTTTTTTCAACTGTGCTTGATTTTTGTCAGATCAGCTAATATAGAATTTAATTCTGCATACACACGATCTGCGTTTCTCTTATTAAATACCATGGGGGGTTTAAATTTGATGACATTGTGATATGGTCCATCCGTGCTTAGCAGGATGCCTCGGTCTTTCATTTTGTTGACAATATTACTGGCTGTTTGCTCGTCCGGTTCTTTTGTGATTTTTGATTTGACAAATTCTATTCCTAAAAAAAGACCGATACCACGAACGTCACCTATACAATCGTAGATTTTTTTTAATGCTTCCCATTGACCTAAAATGTATTCACCCATCTCTCTAGCATGGCATTGTAGGTTTTCTTTTTCTATTGTGTCTAGAACAGCAAGGCCTATTTCACAGCTCACTGGATTACCACCAAACGAGCTGAAAAATTCCATTCCATTATCAAAACTTTCAGCTATTTCTTTAGTGCAGGCGACTGCAGCCATTGGATGTCCATTGCCTATAGGCTTACCCATAATGACTATGTCTGGTACAACATCTTGCAATTCAAATCCCCAATAATGATTACCAACTCTTCCAAATCCTACTTGGACTTCATCGGCGATGCAAACTCCACCAGATGATCTTACTTTATCGTAAATACGACTAAGAAAACCGTCAGGTAACATCAGCTGACCACCACAACTCAAAATAGATTCTGCAATAAAACAGGCTACTGGAGAAGAGGTCAAAATCTGTTCTACTTCAGTTATGTATGTGTCTATAGTAATGTTATGTCTGTAAGTGTCAGGCATGGATAATTTGTGAATGAAATCCTTGGCACCATTGCCTCCTTTATTGTCAAACTTGTAGGCGCTTATGTCAATGCCGATTTCTGTATTCCCATGGTAGCCTTGGTCAACGACAATAATGTCTTGTTTGTGTGTATATGTTTTTGCTAATCGAATCCCTAAGTCTGAGGCAGCACTACCGCTGTTAACAAAAAATATTTTTTCTAATTTATCGGGCAGTGTATCGAGAAGTTTTTTGCCGTATTTATGTAAGCTCTCATACAAGTATCGCGTATTGGTATTGATTGTAGACAATTGCTTCTGTGCTGCTTCGACAATAACAGGATGGCAATGGCCAAGGTGCATTATATTATTAACACAATCTAAATATGTCTCACCATAGGAATCATACATATATTGGAAAGCTGATTGATTCATTGCGATCGGCTCTGCATAACTAATACTCTGCGCTGTGCTGATTGGCTGCTGGCGTTCTTTGAGAAGATGTTGTATAGAATGTTTTTGTGTCACATCAAATTGACAAGCTTCATAAAAAGTATCCTTCGCTTTTACTGGATTTATTTCAATCCATGTTGTGAGAAGTTCAGCTCCTCGTAATTCGTCAACAGATACATAATCGTTATTTGGCTGATCTTTTTTAGACTTGGCACCAAGTAATTGACTTTGACAAAGTCGTGCTGCGATTAAATAATATAAAATATTGAGTTCATTTCGTTGCAATTCATTTTTAGAATGATATGCTGATATAAATTGTTTAGCAATTACGAGAGGATTCTTTTCTTCCATGAGAAGGTAGGCAAGTGCAATGGCAATATCAAAAATCCTATAATTATAAGACATGTCGCCGAAGTCAATAAATCCTGAAACTGCATTGTCTTGGACAAGCACATTCATCGGATTTGCGTCGCCGTGTATGATTTGCTTAGGCAAATTATGCAATTCAGATATCACTCGATCATTGTATTGCATCATGTAATAGTGAATAATCCGGCGTCTTTCAGGGGATTCAATTAAGGCTAAGTGCTTTTTTAAATTGGGTAAGTTGATCATGTCCCATTCCAAAGACATATGAGATAAAGAAGGGATGTCCACCCCTGATGCTTGATGGTGTAATTCTGCAAGAGACTCTCCAAAACTGGATATCAATGTCTGAGGTAATGTATTTATGTCATTCAGAAAATCACCCTCTAAAAAACTTAAAAGTCTCACTTGATAATGTTCGAAGGGAAAAATTGTATTTCCTTCATTTGTCTTAAGTGCAATAGGATATCGATTTGATTTACCAGCAAGATGGTCGAGTAGGTCATGTTGTGCTTCTATAAAGAACAAAGGGTCAGAGGTGTGAAACTTAAGGATATACTTCTTACCATCTTGAGAAGTTATGAGATAATTGAAATCAATATAACCGGCAAGCTGCTTAATGTGGACAACATCAAGTGAATATTTCTCCTTTAAGATTGATTTTATATTACTCTCTAAAATTTGCATTCCTTAAAGGTAATCAGACGTCTATTATTTTAGTCAAAGCGATACTAAAACTTAATAATCAAAAATATTAAACACCATCAATTCAATTTAAAATTGGAAAAGTGCATTGAAATTCTCATCTTAGGAATAATAGGAAGATATCTAAAATTAATAGATAGTTTTTCATGCTTTTCAGAGGGAGACTTATCACAAGTCTTCCTCTTTTTTGTGAACTCATTTCAAAAAGAAATCATTTGATTGATTTGTATACATGCTTACCAAATTCAGATAATCAATATTTATAAGAAGTGAAGGAATCTCTCCACAAGCCATCATTATACTATTTCGTCACTGAAGGTATCCGCGCGGTATTTGAATGGTTCGCATCTTGGTTTTATAGGCACAACTATAACAATAAGCCAAAAGGAAATGGACAAGCTGTTCTCGTCGTACCAGGCTTACTATCTAGTGATTTAAATACTTGGCCATTAAGACGTATGCTGAAAAAAATGGGCTACTCTGTTTATGGCTGGGAGATGGGTATGAATCTCGCTAACTTGGATGATCTAACGGTATTGGACCAAAGGCTGAAGGATATTCACAATACGCATCGTCATAAAGTAATCGTCATTGGTTGGAGTTTAGGTGGTATTTATACGCGCAAACTCGCGTTGGATAATACAGCATTAATTAAACAAATTATCACTCTAGGTTCTCCATTTAGAAGTCTTCATGCGCCGGGACCTGCGATGACCACATTAAAATTGTTGTATCGATCTAATGAGATTCCAATCCCAGAGGAACACCGAGAATGGCTAACAAAGTGTCAATCGCCTTTACCAGTTAAGACAACTTGTATCTATAGTACAATAGACGGTATAGTACCATGGAATTTGTGCATGGAGTCTGTAGAAGATGAGCTACATACCAACATTAAAGTCAAATCTAGTCACAATGGAATGGTCCATAATCTTCAAGTATTAAAAGCTATTGTTGCTCAATTACATTGATAATCAGTTGATTACAAGTGATTCTGGTTGTTGGTTTAACTTGTAACTCATTTGTAACCAACCTAAATGATATTTGTATTATCAATTAAAAAACAGATAAAAATTCAGAGTAAAATGGCATCAATCACTCAAACCAAAAAAGATTTAACCCAAAGAAGAAATGAGGTTAAAAAAACAGTAGGCAAAGCGCACGATACAGTGTTGACAACAGCTGAAGAACTTGTTGAAGGCTTCGTAGCGACAGGTGAAAAATGGCAAAAGCTAATAGCAAAGACTATCAAAAACAGCAAGCCAATTGTGAACAAACAATTAGATATCGTATTTGATGGTATCGAAACCTTCCAAGGACAGTTAAAAGACGGCAATAAAAGATTCAAAAAATTAACTGGTGTTGATCCAGGAAAAGTTGCTGAGCAAGTAATGGAAGAAACAGGAAAAATTGTTTCTCTAGTACAAAAAACTGCACAAAAAGCAGAAGAAAGAGTTACAGATTTAGTAGATACAGTAGAGGATAAAGCTAAAGACACACTTAAGATCGCAGAAAAAAAGACTAAAGATGCAGAAGCTAAAGTGAAAAAAACTGTGAAAAAAGCGGAAGGAAAAGCTAAGAAGACCGTTAGAAAAACAAAAAGTAAAGCAAAAACTACTGCTAAAAAAGCTAAAACAACAGTTAAAAAAGCTAGAAAAGCAGTTAGAAAAGCTAGCTAATCATCATCTATTTTATTAATACAAAAACAGCATAATCATGGCTAAAAAAGCAAATAAAACACAAGATATAAACACAAGATTTGATTCAATCGTCGCTACTACCAAAGACGTTACAAAAGCAGCAAATGATTTCGTTTTGGAATCAACAGACGATGTACTGAAAGTAGCTTTAAAGCGAACTTCAGACTGGCAAACAGTAGGGGAGAAAGCATTACAAGGTGGTTTGAAATTGGCTGCAAATCAACAAGAATTGATGTTTGATACACTTGATGTATTAAAGACTCAAATCAAGAATGGTCAGAAAAGATTTAGTGCGCTAATTAGCAATAACTAAAATTATTTTCGAAAAATATTTGTTACAAAGCCGAGGGTCAATTTGAAGATCTTCGGCTTTTTTGCGGATAAGGGCTATATTTAGATAGTCAAGAGAGTGAGGTATCAGTAATATCACATGAATCACTAGAGTATGAATGATCAGGAGAAGACAATAGATAAACCAGGAAAATTTTGGTTAATCACTGAATTTGCGCGGGCAGCAATGGAGTATACCAGTTTTATTCCATACAAACATTTCATGACTAAAGAATATGAGGGAGACAGCCACCCTGTTATTGTTTTGCCGGGATTTATGTCTGGAGATGTGTCTACAAAGCCACTTCGACAATTATTGGAAGACATAGGGTATACACCTTACGGCTGGGGATTAGGAAGAAATTACGGGGATGAAGAAGACTTAGAACTACTACTCAATAGAATAGATAAAATTTATCATGAACACCGAAAATCCATTTCTGTAATTGGTTGGTCTTTAGGGGGTATTTATGCGCGACAACTAGCTAAGTCTCGTCCACACTTGATAAGGCAAGTCATTACATTGGGTTCTCCGTTTAGTGGCATTACAGATAATAATCATGCAGTGTGGATTCATAAACTCATTACCAGTGGTAAAGGAGAGGACATCATTGACCCAGAATTATTAGCCGATATTCCCAAACCGGCACCTGTTCCCACTACTGCCATTTTTTCGAAACAAGATGGTGTCGTACCATGGCAATATTGTATCGAAGAAAAGGAGACCGCTATACACCAAAACATTCAAGTCTATGGTTCTCATCTAGGATTAGGTGTCAACCCAACGGTCATTGAAATCATTATTGATCGGCTTAAATATGAAGCGTCTAATTGGCGAAAATTTGAGCTAGAACCTGCTTCATTTTCAGAGAAGATACTCTATCCTGCCTAGGTTTTTCTATATTTTTTAAGTGTGAATCCTCATGTAGCAAAGTCTATTGTTGCAGCAAATTAAGCCTGTAAGTGAAACAAAATTATTATTCATGTCACCTACCGATTTGACATGTAACACTGGTCAACTAAATTGAAGTCTGTAATGCCTCAAATCACACTAAATTTTACTATTTTGAAGGTCAAGTTTAATACGATATGATAAAAAGACTACTTCAAGATCTTGATACCAAACACCTGAAATCTATTTCGGGAATGGATGCCACGTTTTTATATGGTGAATCTCCCACAAGTCCAATGCATGTTGGGTCAGTTGTGATAATAGAAGGGGCACTAGATTTTGACAAATTTAAACGCATTATCGCATCGAGAATTCATCAAATGCCAATATTGCGTAAACGCTTAGTGAACGTTCCATTTAGTGTGGACTATCCGTATTTGGCTGATGATCCGAATTTTGATCTTGATTTGCATATGCATCATGTTGCCTTGCCTCAGCCGGGAGATTGGAAGCAACTGAGAGCTATGGCTTCGGATATTTTTAGTCAACCTATGGATTTGAATAAGCCACTTTGGTCTATGACTTTTGTAGAAGGATTGAATAAATTATCGCAAGTCCCTAAAAAATCTGTAGCGGTTATTTCAAAGGTGCATCATGCAGTGATAGATGGTGTTGCAGGTGCATCCATGTTAAGCATTATGTTTGATATGACTAAGGAAGTCAAAAAAATCCCAGAGCCTAAACCATACAACCCAAAACAGTTACCGAACGATGTTACATTAATTACGAAGAGTGCAATTAATTTTGCCAAGCAACCTTTGAGATTTCCTAAAATGTTAACTGGTGCCTTAAAAGCCACTGTTAAAGCAGGAATGTTGACTCGTGTTCAGCACCTCGATCCACCAACAGCACCATTTACAGCTCCACGGACACCACTTAATGGGATTATATCCGCTCAAAGAAAATGGAACACGACCATACTCGAATTGGATAGAGTCAAGGCTTTGAAAAAAATCATGGGCATTACGCTCAATGATATGGTACTCGCAATTTGTGCTGGAGCTCTTCGTAGATATTTGGATGAAAAAGATGCCCTGCCATCAAAGCCACTCGTTGCATTAGTACCAGTTTCTGTAAGAGGAAAAGTTGATGGTGCAGTTGCAGGCAATGAAATATCAACAATGCTTGTACAATTAGCAACAGATGTTGATGATCCAATCGAACGAATAGAAACAATCTATGACAATACGACAAGAAGCAAAACATATCAGGGAGCTTTAGGTGCAAAAACAATTTCTAACCTTGGCGAAGTCGTCCCATTCGGAATTGCCAACCAAGCAGCCAAAATATATTCAAGATATAATTTAGCTAGAATGCATAAGCCAGTATTTAACTTGGTTGTGACAAATGTGCCAGGACCTCAGTTTCCGATGTACATACAAGGGCACAAAGTCCATACAATTATGGGATCAGCACCTTTGATAGATGGTATGGGTTTGATGATTGTTGTATTCAGTTATAATGGAAAAATTACTATTACAGTGACGTCTGATGAGAAGTCTATGCCAGACCTAGATGTGTTTTCTAATTACATAAGAGAATCTGCGAATGAAACAGAAAAGGTGGTCTTAGATTATGAGAAGAAAGGAAAACAGAAAAAGAAAAAATCAGTAAAAAAACAAAAGGCGGAATCTGACCTTTTGTTTGAAAATGTAAAAGCGTACTTAAAAAAGAATCCAACGTTTTTGCGTCCAGATAGCGGTGTCTATCAATTTAATGTGAATGGAACGGCAAATGCTCAGTGGCAAGTTAATTTTTCAAAAGCCCCAGGCACTATTCGCAAAGGGAAAGCGAAAAATCCTGATGCTACCTTCACTATTAAGGATAAACACTTAGCGAAAATTGGAAGAGGTGAGATGAAATTACAAACTGCAATGATTCAAGGAAGATTAACGGTAGATGGAGATTACAATCGAGCTATGCAACTTGGTAAAATTTTAATGAAAATCTTAAAAGAGCAAAATTCATAAGTCTGATGTTCAGATTTTTTCCTTTTTAAAAACCAATTTCTAACAAACAATATAATTATGCCTACTAACTTTTGGATGTTTTTTGTCACAGCGTTCATACCACTTTTAATTGGTTCAATTTGGTACAATCCTAAAGTATTTGGTACTGCTTGGATGCGTATAAATGGGTTTAAGGAAGAAGATTTACAAGGAGCTAACATGGCTTTGATTTTTGGATTGTGTTTTGTCTTTGGTGTATTAATATCAGCGGCATTGAGCACCATGGTTATTCATCAAGGTGGTGTGATGCAGATGATGATGCCTGCAGCAGCAGAAAGTGGAAGTGCTGCTCAGCAACAATTCAATGACCTTATGACACAATATGGAACTGCGCACAGAAGCTTTGGTCATGGCGCATTACATGGAGGAATATTGGTGCCATTACTTATCCTTCCTATTATCGCTATAAATGCATTATTCGAGAGAAGAGGGTGGAAGTATATTTTAATTCACAGTGGGTATTGGTTTGTCTGTCTAGCACTAATGGGAGGTGTTCTTTGCAAATATTTGCAATATGGCTCACTATCATAGCAACTGCGTTAATAGGATGATGGATTAAATTTGCTGAATAGTATACTTGCATTCTTTGGATTTTGGGAGTTTTTTAACGCAGTGTACCAAAACAGAAAGACTGAATTCCTGTTTTATAACTACAGATAATAAAGAATGTACCATGAAGTATTTTTTCATTTTATTAATCGGACTTGGTTTTGCTGCAGGTTGTAGTGAAGATGAACCTGAGTTAGCCATTGACCCAGCGTTAGAAGGAATATTAGAGACATTTGCGCAAGAGGCGGCAAGTCGAGGAGTACTTATTGACTATGAAAGCCTAAATCTTACTGCAAGATTACAGACAGTGACAAGAGCTGGTGTAGCAGGTTTTTGTAGTTCTACACAAGAAGGAGATCCAGAAATAGTAGTTGATAGAGATTTTTGGAATCGTGTTATTCCTCTACAGCAAGAGCTTGTTGTGTTTCATGAATTGGGACATTGTATTCTAGGTCGCGGACATACTGATGATCTTGATGACATGGGAAATTGTCTGAGTATAATGAACACCTTTGTAAATACATGTCAATCTTCTTTCAACTCAATGACCAGAAGCCAATATCTGGATGAATTGTTTAATCAATAGCTAGTACTTTACATTTAATTTAACCGCAGAATAACTTTATAAATTCGTGAACTTCCACTATTGATTTTAAGTTAATGTTCTTGTTATGAATATCTTCCATTTTTTTAATAGAAAACCCACTAATCCATGCTTGCAAAAATTATCCAAGATGCTCTAAATGAGCAAGTCAGAATAGAAGCAGAATCTTCACAAGTATATTTAGCAATGGCCTCTTGGGCTGAAATACAACCAGGTATTGACAACGTGACATCGTTTTTTTATAGACATAGTGATGAAGAGCGAATGCACATGCTTAAGCTAATTCATTTTATTAATGAAAGAGGAGGCTTTGCAGTAATTCCGTCATTGCCACAACCTCAACTCACATATCCATCTTTAAAAAATGTCTTTCAACAATTATTGAAACACGAACTTTTTGTCTCTGAAAGTATAAATAAGCTGGTAGATATAGCACTACAAAATAAAGACTACGCGACCCATAATTTCCTTCAATGGTATGTCACTGAACAAATCGAAGAAGAAGCTCTTGCGAGAACATTAAACGACAAGCTGGAATTGATTGGTGAGGATAAAGGAGGCTTATACCTCTTTGACCGAGATATATTAACAGTGTCAGTTGTAGGTGCGGGAAATTAAATTTTCAGTAAACATTAACATATATAAATCTATTTAATACGATTTATGGGCATTTATACAATTAGATGTTTTATAGTCGGAGTATATAATATATTATAAAATTATTATATGTATAATTAATTAATATTAAACAGATTATATAGATAAATAAGTATAATTCTCATAATTATTTTTATCTGTTCTTCACAGATTTTCTGGTGTAAAACGTCTTCTCTGAGTCTTTTATTAAGATATTAGAAAAATGCACAATGTGTTTATTTATAGAATGCTAATAATTACAAGTTCATTCTTTATATTGCCAATGCAAGAATCTGAATCCATTAACAAGTGTTGTGTAAAAGTGGGTTTCGGTTGTCTATAACTTTAGCTGTCCCCACATATTTTATTAAAATCTAATGAACTATGAAGAATTCTTACTACGTATTCCTACCTCTATTTTTTCTACTTTATTCATTCACTTTAACAGCTGCTCCTTCTTTAGAATACTCTGAAGATGCTTGCGGATATGTATTGGTATTGAATCGTTCAAGTTGTGCTCAAACAGTTTATTGCCATGAAATTACTAGTGATGGTAAAGTCTACAATATGGGAACCGTTCAACCGGGGGCTCAACTTACTGTATATCCTACAGCAGATCAGGCTAGAGTTTGGTCACAGAATGCACAAGGTGAAGAGACTAGCTCCCAAAGCACTGTGTGTTCGGACTCATACGTCGTTTATGTAGATCACTGTGCAGTCTACACTTGTGACGTTCATATTGTAAACAATGGATGTGAAAGAATACAAGTCTATGCAGCAGTCAATGGATCGTGGGTAGTAGTAGAACATGTCGAAGTTGGAGAAACAATTGATTATCATGTTGATCATGCTGGAGAATCCTTGATTTTTGCGTATTCATATGATGATGTATTAGGCACGGTTACAGCTCAGTGCGGTAAAACATATACAATTAATGATGACGATTGCGCCGAGGATGAATGTCTTGTTTATTTGACTAATAATGCTTGCGAATCAGTAAAAGTATACGTTCAATATGGATACGATTGGTCTTTAATTGGTACGATCAGCAAAGGTGGTACCTATAGCCATTTGACCGTTAATGGAGCTAACTATAAGTTTTTATATGCTAATGGAACAAATGTAGCTTCATGGACAGGATGGTGTGGTGAATCATATACAATAGAAGATACTTGCCACAGTAGTTGTCCTATCTATTTTGAAAATGATGCTTGTGAAGAAGTACATGTTTACTTACAAAAGCCAAACGATTGGGTGTATATCGGGAAAGTAGCTGTTGGAGTTACTTCAAGTCATCCAAATGCAGAAAATGGTTCGACTTATTTGTTTAAATATGCTGATGGATCAACGGTATCAACGTGGACCGGCTGGTGTGGTGAAAAACATGTTGTTACAGACCATTGCGCTCAAGAATGCGATGTCTTTTTTGACAATGACGCTTGTGAAGATGTTTTGGTATACAGAAGAGATGGGTCAGATTGGAATTACTTAGGCACGCTTGACAAAGGAGTAAAATATAAATACTCAACATATACAGGCACAAGTTTTATTTTCAAATATGCTGATGGTACTGAAGTAGGATCATGGGATGCCTGGTGTCATGAGACCTATACAATAGAAGATGATTGTAACACCAGTTGCGATATACACATCACCAACGAAGCGTGTGATAAAGTTCTAGTATATGTTCAATCAGGTTATGACTGGTCTTATTTAGGCACTTTTGATAAAAACAAAACCTATAAACACTCATCAGTAAATGGAACAAAATATCTCTTTAGATATGCAGACGGCACAACTATCGGAACATGGACAGGATGGTGTGGTGAGTCATATACGATAACTGATCATTGCCAGACTGCGTGTGATGTCTTTCTAAAAAACAGAGCTTGTCATACATTAGAAATATTAGCTAATATTAATGGTATACTTGTTTCAAAAGGCTATGTAGAAGTTGGACAAGTTGCAAAAATCCATGCTTACGAAGGCATACATTATATACTTAAGAATCCAGATGGTACAAGTGCAGGAAGTTGGACGTCAGAATGTGGAAAACAATATACTGCATACGAACATTGTCCTGAAGAATGCGATGCGTATGTTAAAAATAATGCATGTCAAAAATTATTTGTTTACAAAATTGTAGATGGTTCAGCGACTTCGGTAGGTAGTGTAGCTGTAGGTTCGAATCTTCACTTATCTGCCTACGAAGGCACAAGCTATGTGGTAAAATACAGTGATGGTACGGTTGTGGGAGAATGGGATCTTGAATGCAATAAGACATATACGGCACATCAAACTTGCACAACACCATGTGATGATGTTACAATAACAGCAATAAAAATCTATGATCAAGAAACGGATATGGAAGTTCCTGGAATTGGAGCCATTACTGATGGTGCTCAAATAGATGGCAATTTACTTCCTGCAAACTATTATGTCACAGCTGAAGTTTCTGATGCCACAGAATCAGTAACCTTGACAGTCAATGGTTGGAGAGTATGCGAAAATTATGCACCATACACTTATCCGAATGCTGCTCATGAAGGTAACGACTGGAACGGAGGCGCTGGCGATCATACAGTAACTGTGAGTGTTTCTTCTGAAGCAGATTGTTATTCAAATACTTGTGAGACAGTAACAGTATCTTTTAATATATCAGAACATACTGTTGATCCTGGTTGTACTCTACAAGCTTCAGCTAGTCAATCAGCACCTGATTGTGATGGCAATGTGATACTAAGTGGTTCAGTTAGCGGACAGTCAACATGTTGTGAAGCAGCGCAAGCCGGCTTATGTGGTCAATTGGCTGATTATGGTGGTTATGTGATAGACGTCGAAGCTGTTAGTGGATGTGCAGATGGATCTGGTATTCGATTGTGGGCAGCAGGTTCTTCAGATGAAACATTCGTGACCGTTGATCTAGGAGAAATAGTTACTGCAGGTAATCAGATTTGTTTGTCTATGTATGTCAAGCATTGTCTTAACACGGACTCGACTAGCGCTTCAGCTTCAATTTTTACTTCGCTTGAAGAAAAAGCTGGTTTTGTAGCTCTAGGTGGTGCAATCTTCGAAAATACGGAATTCGCAACTTTCTGCTTTGATTTAAGCAGTGATTCAAGATTTGTAAAAATTGTAGATAATGGTCAGTGTTCATTCAGAGTAGATGCAGTCCAAGTAACTCCAGTTGATTGTGCTGGCAATACTTCTGTAAGTTATTATTGGTTAAATTCTACAGGTGATACGATCAGTACATCTGCGTCAGTGGCAGTGAATCAAGTTGGTGATTATACCTTCGCAGTAAAAGATTGCGCTGGATGTATTTCGGTTGTTGAAGACATTAACGTTAGTAGCTTAGATGCTGAGGGATGTTCCTCTGCAGCAGTAGGTGGAAACTTAGCGCTGGCTAATGGCGATACGTCCATTGATGTGTGCATTGGTGATGGCATCAGTGATGCCTTTGGTGTTGTCTTAGCAGATGCGTCTGGAGAGAATAGTGCTTGGGTTGTGCTTGATGCATCAAGAAATATTATTGCTATTCCGGATGGTCCTCCTTTTGAATTTGAGACTAGTACTACAGCCGGCCTGTGTATCATTTGTCATGTTAGCTTTAATGGAGAATTGACGGGATTTGAAGTTGGACAGAATGCGAATAATGTTGGAGGTGATGTTGACTTTTCAAATGAGATATCAGTAACTAAATTTACATCAGGCGGTCCTTGTGGTGGCGGTGGTCTGTTTTCTAGTACAGAATCTAGAAACCTTGATACTGAAGTAGGAGAGGTCGTAATGTTCCCTAATCCAGTAAGTGATATCTTAAACTTAGAAACAAACTTAACACTAGGGTCGACTTTTGATCTTGAAATATTTACAGTCGACGGAAGATCAGTAAAACGTTCATCAATGATTGTAGAAAAAACAAATCAATTAAATGTGGAGGAATTAAGTAGTAACCAGTTCTACTTAATTAGAATTCAACAAGGTGACAAAGGTGTTCTTGTAGATAGATTTTACAAATCAAAATAATACTAACCTTTATTCCTGCAAATAATATGAAGAGCTTACTATTGATTAGTGAGCTCTTTTTTTATTACACAATATTGTTTTTTAGTATTGCTTTTACATTACTTCTTTACTACGTAGTTATGCTTTTCTTACAACTTTACTTACAGATGTACAATGTCGTTTATTAAAGAGAACATAAATCAGTTATTGACTTGTAAGTAGGTTTAAATTTTTATATTTTGGTTTAATCTTAGTAGAGGACAGACATTTTTTAGTTGCAATATTCATTTCTTAATAACTTCTATAAAAATGCATTCAATGAATAATGAAAAACTTCAAAGTATACTTTCAACAGTAAGTGATTCACTTACTGGTAAATCAGGTCAATGGCAATTATTGATAGATGATGTGCAAATGTTTTGCTTGACAGATGAACTTCATAATCGGATGAGAATAATTTCTCCAGTAACCGACGTGAGCGAGGTAAGTCAAGAAGAATTAATGAAGTGTTTGGAAGCTAATTTTCATTCTGCACTTGACGTGCGGTATTCAATATCCGAAGGAGTTATCTGGGTGGCATTTATTCACCCACTACAAGAATTAACTAGAGAGCAAGTGATTGATGCAATGAAACAAGTATATTCAGGAGTGCTTACTTTTGGTAGTACTTATACGAGCTCTAATCTGTGTTTTCCCACAAATAAGGAGAATAAGTCAAAGATGAATTAAAGGAGAAAACCTTTTCCTAAGACATCATTTGGGTCGATCCAGAATTCATGTTTGCCTGTAAAAAAAGCCTTGCCACTAACTTCTGGAACAACTGCTTTCATACCGAGATAATCTATTACTCTTTTGATCTTCACTGACATTTGACTATCGATGATGCTGTTTATATTAATTTCTTGGTTTACTTGTAATGTTCCTTTAGCATGAAGTATAGCAGCTCGACCTGATACTCCAGAGCCAGTAGGACTTCTGTCTAATTCTCCATCTGCAAAAATACAGACATTTTGACTATGTACATCAGCGTCTTGATGACCGTCTCTGAATATGCAACCATATAGAAAGCTCAGTTCTTTTTCTTCAGGATGTACAATTTCAGAATTTGTTTTGATCACATGTTGTTTAAATCGTTTCCCCAGAGAAATTAAATCAAAAGAATTATCAGGTGAAAGATCTAATCCAAACTGAGAAATGTCAGCATAGGCATAAAAAGCTCCACCGTAGGCAAGATCATATGAGATTTCTCCAAAATGTTCAAATGGAGTGTTATAGCTGCCAACATAAAATGAAGGCACATTTTCAAAACTGACTTGCTGTACTTCACCTTTATGTATCGAACTGGCTACAATAAGTTGACCGCATGGAGCATCTATCTTAAATGTGGTATTTGGCTCTTTAATATCTTTTATCCAACCCAATTCTATTGCAGCTTTTCCTATAGCAATAGTTGCATGTCCGCACATTGTACTGTACCCTTCGTTGTGCATAAATATGACTCCAAATGCTGAGTCTGGTCTTTCTGCAGGGATTTTTATGAGACCATACATATCTCGATGACCTCTTGGTTCCCACATGACTGCTTTTCTTAAGTGATCGTACTCTTTCTTCAAAGTATCCCTAGCAGCTAAAACCGATTGATCTTGTAATTCTGGAAACCCACTTACGATGATACGCAAAGGTTCACCGCCAGTATGCATGTCAATCGTTTCTATTTTCTGAAAAGACTTATTCATTGAATTTACTACTACAAGTTTGATTCAAAATATTGAAATAACCAAAATTGACACATTCGTAAAAAAAACTAGTCAAATTAAAAGATTGACACTATTTAAAGTAGCTGCCGTTCTCCGTTTCTAAGAATGCTTTAAAATCTATTTCTTCTTGCTTAATAAATCCTTTATCTGCTAACGTTCCTTGGTCTACCATTTCTATTACAGCACATATAGACGCAGCTGTTGTCCAAGAAATTGCACGCCATTGAATGCCTCCGATTTCCAAAGGAGTAAAGGCACGATAGTATTCATTTCTAAAAAGCTTTTCTTTTTTCCATCCTTCTACGACGGCATACACATAAACGACATCTTCTTTAACAGGAGGTTTTGCGTTTTCCAATATAGAAGTCAACATAGCTTTCTCATCTTTAAGAATTAATTCTTGTATAAGAAAACGCATTAATTTTCCGTGCCCAGGATAACGAATCGTCTTATAATTAAGCGTGTCTACTTTACCTTCATATGTTTCACACATCGTACCTAGACCTCCTGACGTGGTGAATGATTCAAACTCTTTTCCTTCTATATTGATGTATTCAAAACTGTCCAATGATGGCACCATTTTACGGACTCCGTTCTGGATAGCTTCTGCATCATTGATGTATTCATTGATAACGCCTGCTGGTGACCATGTAAAAGAATAAGCCAGTAAACCATTAGGATATTTTGGTAAAGCACCCACTCTCAATTCGATGTCTCTCAGCTTATTGAAATCTTTGGTCAGATCTGCACCTACTATTCCTATTAAACCAGGGGCTAGTCCACATTGAGGCGCCATAACTGAGGTAGCAGTCGCACTGAGCTCACGTATGTAGCTAGTTGTGTCTACATCTTCAGTTAAATCAAAATAGTGTTTGCCATGTTGGTGCGCCAACTTCGCGATTGGCTTATTCAAAAAATAGGGTAGTGCAGATACTATGGCATCGTGTTCTTTAATGACAGATTCCATAAACGATAAGTCCGTTACATCTCCTGTTACAACATCAAATGGTAGTTCAAAATCATAATGTGGTTTCGCTTTATCGATCCCTGTAACCTTGTATTTCTTTGTGAGCAAAAATCCGACAAGTGTACCTACTTTACCGAGCCCTAGCGTTGCAATTTTCTCCATGACTTTTATAATTTATTCGATAGAGACGTTTCGCTTAAATGCACAGCCTAATTCTATCATGCTTTCTGTTCTTTGGACGCCTTCAATAGCATCTACTTTTTTGTAAAGAACTTCTCTGAGATGATCAGTATCTCTAGCAATTATTTTTACAAATAGTGTAAATTCCCCAGCTATATAATAACATTCTGTTACTTCAGATATTTTTTTTAACTCAGCTATAACTCTTTCAGTTTGGGGATCTTTATCTAAAACTATTCCAGTGTATGAAGCTAGTCCAAATCCTAATGCTTTCTCATCAAATCTAGGTTTAAACTCTGGTATGATGCCTTTTGCCTGCAGTTTCTCCACTCGTTGGTGGATCATCGTATTAGATACACCTAACTGTTGCGCTATTGTTGAAAAAGCAATTCGTCCATCTTTCTCTAGGAGTTGTAAGATGTGCTTGTCAATATGATCTAAAGAGTCCATCATAAGGCAAAATATTCTCTGAAAGACCAATAGTAAGAAAAATTCTATTTAATAGATGTGAAATTTACTTAAATCTAAATATTCTAAATTCGATAGTATTGTTATGTTCGACTATTCTTTAATACAGCGTACAGAGTACCCGGTCTGTTGAGGAGCCGTAGCTGAGCGAATAATGGTGTCAAAGGTGGACACACTGTACCAAATAGGTCTCGTTAAATCAAAAGTGCTTGTCCAAAACCAAGTAGTCTGTTCTAAGTTGAGAAATGAGCCGTCGGTATGTGATCTTCTTCCACTATACTCTGCGTCAAATCCGGTGCTACCGCCAACTCTTAGTTGTTCAGCTTTATTGCTGCCACCAATAAATGCAATTAGTTCATCCCAATCCTCTTCTGAAGCAACACGCCATCCTATTGGACAAAGTTCTTGCGTATTCACGGCATACCAATTGTAGAGTTTACCATGGATTGCGTCATTTCCTTCGTTATTGTTATACCAGCTGAAAGCAGCAATAGTCGTCGTTGACCATTGAGTCCCGTTGGTGACTTCTGCGATTTGTTTAGAGCTTTGCAATTTACTTGTTTTCAAGTTTTGTGCAAACCACGTTTGCGTACCTATTTGAACTGTATCGTAGACATTGCCATCTATATCCATGATTCCCATATCATTGCTACTACCTCCTGGTATGATGTCTTGGTCACAGCCAGTCATAGGGATGTTTAGTTCAGCTCCAGCTTCGACTTCAAAACTAGACTCTAATTCTACACTACTGCCACTGTTGAGTGTTATTATAATACCATTATCAACTTTATGATCTCCACTATAAACCACATCACCTTCTGCTTGCCAAAAAGCACCATCAAAAAAGCCGCAAGGCCCTGAGTTACATGTTTCATTGATGGTAGCTAAACAACATGTACCTGAACCGTTTGCAATAAAATTATCCCAATTAGCCATTTGGGTACCTGCACTGATGCTGACATGAGCACTTGTCGCCCATTGGCTATCCAGTAATTGAAGCCTGGTGTCGTAGCAACCATCCATGTTTGGATTTTGAGCTGACAAGAATGTAGTCAAACTACTGCAATCCATAATTTGTAATGGAATCCCACCTCCAAGTTGATTGGATTGTAACCACAGCAATGTCATATTATCGAGCATCCCAATTTCTGGCGGAATGTTTCCAGTCAACATATTACCACTCAATCGAAGTTGAAGTAGACTTGATAAATTGCCTACTGTTGAAGGGATTGCACCAGATAATTGATTGTTATACAGAAATAGATTTGTTAAGACCGGAAGATTACCAATACTCGCTGGAATACTACCTGTAATAGAATTATCGTGTAATAATAAGCCAGTCAACTTACTAAGATTACCAAGGTTTGTAGGTAATGGACCTGCCAGATTATTGTTTTGTAATCTGATATCTTCCAATTCAGTACATTGAGTGATTTGTTCTGGAATTGCACCAGTCAGGTCATTGTTAGATGCTTGAAAAACCTCCAATTCACTCAAATTACCTATAGAACTAGGAATGGATCCCGTTATATTATTTCCAGAAAGATTCAGCGTTCTAAGCTGTGTAAGCTGTCCAATATCTGCTGGAATCGCACCAGTTAAATTGTTGTTTGCCAAAAATAATTTTGTGACACGTCCAAGACTACATTCTACGTTTGCCCAGGGGTTTTGTGTGTCGCATGGGCAACCTGATCCCCAGTTGGTATTGTCAGTCCAGTTGGGCCCATCAGTTGAATTGTACAGTGCCATTAGAGCGTCATGATCAATGCTCAAAGCTATGCCTACGTATTTCAGTTGAATTTTATCCGATTGACAAATCACTTCAAAACGATGATCACAGCCATTGTAAAATGTATTGATGGTGTCTGGAAGTGCACATGTCATGATGTTGTCTGCGAGCACGACATCATATACATCACCGATAATAGGCCTATACCATAAATCAATATCAATGGAATCGACGACAGAAATATCATCGTTAAAAATTGTTTGATCAAAGTCTGTACCTGCAGTCGTCGGCGCGCCGTATATATCCAGTTTGAATCTGGAAGTATCTATGTCACCATCAATAGTCAGAATACCAGCATCGAACAAGCCGTCACCAAAGAAACCAATGCCAGGGACCATCATCCCACTGGCTATATCGGCTACTGGAATATTTAGTAGATCTATTTCCCCTTCTCCTGAATAAATCGCATGCTCGACAGGGCTAAAGAGGCCTGTATTTAAATCAAAAATACCTGTTTTAGCAATGACTTCACCAAAGTTTTTAAAGTCAGCAGCTATTATAGTCCTTGCTGTTCCTCCATCCTTAACGATCCGACCATTGTTGGTAAAATCGTGTGGTCCTACTCCAGTGATGCTGATATTATCATTGTCGGCTGTGAATACTATAACACCATCATTTATGAGATGACCACTACTAATGAAGATACTGCCATTATTCACTTCCATTGTGTCAGTGATAGTGATATCTGTCATGCCATTTATGATTTTGTTAGCACCTGTGGTGAAACTCAATTTATCTATAAAATTTAATGTACCTCCACCCGTGAAAGTACAATCAGTACATTCTATGCCATGATTTTGAATATCTATGGTAGCTGTGTTTTGAATTTCCATGATCGTCCTCATTTCAACCTCTCCATCTGAATTACCTATGATATTGCCATTCAATGTGTGTGTGCCTGCTTGGAAAGCCAATATGGTATTTGGGCTGGTCAAAAGATTCGTGCCAGTATTATACATTCCGGTTCCATTTAACCGTAGTTCGCCGGTAACCGTGTGTATTATTCCGTTGTTTATGATATTGACAAAAATGTTTGAAACATCAGTTCCGCCATCTTTAATGATGCTGCCATTATTTGTTAGGTCGTGAGACCCGCTTCCAGTGATGGAGATATTATCATTGTCTGCTGTGAATAATATGATGCCATCATTTATAACATGACCGTCACTAATAAAAAAACTACCGTCATTGACTTCCATTGTATCAGTAATGATAATTTCAGTAGCCTCGCTAAGGATTTTATTGGCTCCGGTAGTTAAACTCAATTTGTCCAAAAAGCTCAATGATCCTCCACCTGTAAATGTGCAATCAGTACATTCAATACCTTTGTTTTCGATATCTAAAGTCGCTGTGTTTGCAATGTCTATGGTTGTTCTCATTTCAATTTCTCCATCTGAGTTACCGATGATATTTCCATCTAACAAATGTATTCCAGCATGGAATGATAGAATTGCTCCATTAGCTGTCAAAAGATTGGTGCCTGAGTTATAACGACCACTTGCACTTAGTCTCATTTCACCTGTTAAGGCGTATAGAGTACCATTGTTGATGAGATTTATAGAAATAGTTGAAATACCTGTACCACCATCTTTAATAATAGTACCATTGTTGGTTAAATCGTGTTGTCCAATTCCAGTGACGGAGATATTATCATTGTCAGCTGTGAATACAATAATATCTTCATTGATAAGATGTCCGTCGCTAAAGAATAAAGTACCGTCATTAACGGAAAATAAATTGTTGTTGATTATGGTTGTGGCGCCATTAATGATTTTGTTTGCGCCAGTAGTCATGTTTATTTCCCCGTCATTCACCAATGTTCCTCCACCAATTAAATCACCAGTTGTCCAATCAACAAGCTCCCCTGTACCAATGGTGGCTGTCATCCCAGTAGGAATTGCCGCATCACCTATTTGGGATGGTACTCCAGTGTCCCAGTTGGCGGGATCAGTCCAGTTGACACCATCACCACCACCGGTCCAGGTTTGGCTATAGATTATTGAATTAATTAAGAGAAATAAAAAAAAGAAAGAGATTAAGGATTGAGAGGAGTTATTCATCTGAATTGGCATTTAATTAATTTGATTACATCGCAAAGAACCATCTAATGTTGCGTTTGAGGAATACATGATTTCATAGATTTTACTCTATGAATCCATATAGCAGTATGCATACATTTTATTTTAGAGGTATGAGTTTATGATTGTGTAAGTCCTATTTATTCTATCTTGGTTTTAGAAAATTATGTTTAGATTATATTTTATAATAGTATTCAGTATAGCTTTTTATAGTATCGGAATCGGTGCTGATGAGAATGATCATAGCATAAAAAAGCTCAATGAAAAAAAACGTATTGAGGATCCAATCGAAAGAGACACTCAGTTGATTTGGCAATACAATTATATCGTTGAGAATTTATCGAGAAACATGGATGCTCGAACAAACGCATATATGGACACCTTGCTTCAATTAGCAGAAACAAGTAGTTGGACAAGCGCAATGCCATTTTACTATAGAGCTAAAGGCAGGTACCACGACTTCAGAGGCGATTCAGCGGAGGCACTAGATTATTATACGAAGTCCATTGAAGGATATAAAGTTGCAAACGGTGATTTGAAAGAACTAGCATTTTCTTATGTACTTAAGGGTTTCTTATTAAGCAATTCAGATCTAAATGAAAAGACCTTAGAGGTATTCGAAGAAGGACTTCCTTATGCGCGAGCTGCGAAAGGAAAAAATAGCTTGTGTCTCATATTGGACTGGTACGGCGATTACTATTTTTATGGATTGGACAGTATTTATGACAATGAGAAAGCACTTGATTATTATTTGCAAGTGAAAGAAATTTTACCTCAAATTAATTACAAAAGAATTATTGCTGATAATTATGCTGGACTTGCTGGTGTTTATGGGAGGTTAAGTAAAGAGGAGTTGGCTGAAGAATATTTTACAATTGCTGATAGTATTTCAATTGCAAACAATCTACCATCGGTGAGATGGGGCTTGTATGCTGAGAAAGCAAGCCAATTAGAAAAACAAGGTAGACATAAGGAAGCTAATAAAACCTATCTAGCGGCTAAGAAATTTATGGATTTGCTTACTCATATAGAATTGAAGTCACGTTTAGAAAAAGAATTATGGGGAAATTATAAGAACCTTGGAGATTATAAAAATGCATTGCTTCATTATGAAACCTATGTAGAGATGGAGAATAAAATGGCAACTGCTGAGGTAGAGATTAAGTACAATGAACTGCAAACCAAATATGACTTCGTTTTAAAACAAAATGAAATTGACGACTTGCAAGAGAAAAATCAACGACTTCTGGCCTACTTTTTATTTGGTCTATTGAGTCTTTTATCCTTGTTTACAATTCTTGTTTCAAGAAAAAATCTGCAATTGAAAAGAAGTGCAAAACATCTTGAAGAAAAGCAAAAAGAAGTCAACTTTGCACTGATAAAAGGTGAAAAGGAAGAACGGAAAAGGCTTGCTAGTGAATTACATGACAATGTGAATACAAAATTGGCCGCAATAAAATGGAGACTAGAAGCTGTCTCAGATGAGGTGTCACTTAAAGGTAAAAGAGTATTTAAAGATACTATAGATATGATGAATGATATTTATACAGATGTCAGAAATATTTCTCATAATCTCGTGCCAGGAAAATTAGAAGAAACAGGCTTACTTGCTGCAATAAGCGATCATGTCGTCAGATTAAATACAGCAGGAAAGACTCAGTTTAAATTTAGCCATACAGGCGTGGATGAACTTGGTATTGCAGATATGAAATACCCTTTGTACAATGTCATTTTTGAACTCATGAATAACATCGTTAAACATTCTAATGCGGAAACTGCAAACATCATTCTAAAAAGAAAAAAAGACAATCTGGAAATTTCCATATTAGATAATGGTAAAGGATTTAATCCAAATGGTAGAACGGCTGGAATAGGATTTCAAAATGTGAAGTCAAGAATTAGTGCTCTTAATGGTCAAGTAAACATTAATAGTGAGGAAGGGTACGGGACTACAATAAATATTCAGATACCTTATGCTTCAGAGAGAATTGTAATTACACAAGGCCAGATTTAATCGCAAATTTTACAACTCCGACTGTTGATTT
>CAYVFU010000021.1:0-60801 GCA_964450495.1 uncultured Saprospiraceae bacterium
AATTATAAATCCCAATTATTATTCCGCAGCAAGCTCCTCAGCAAACAGATCTCTTGAAACCTTTGCCAGTCTCACAAACTCCGCCCGATACCCATCTTCATCTTCTCCTATGGCTCCATTAGCCATCTTGACCACATCTTCAAAATTACCATCGTCAATATATTCTGAGTCTCTCAACAACATGCCAAATTCTGCAACAGCAATAGCCCATCTAGTATCATCATTAATATCATTCTCTTTTTGGACCGATGCAGCTATAGTTGCCTTTTGCAACAAACTTTTACTTTCTCCAGGATTTTTGTATCTGAACTTAATGGTGGCTAATTCATTATTCATGTTGAGTTTTTGAGTAGCAACGTTGTTTTGCTGATAGATTAAATCATCAACCTTTCCAGTATAACTACCGTCTGTACCTGCTGGTATGATTTCATAAATAGCCGTCATTTGATGACCATATCCAATTTCTCCAGCATCTTTTTTGTCGTTATTAAAATCTTCTTTTTCCAACATTCTGTTTTCGTATCCAACTAATCGATATGCCTCTACATAGGCAGGATTAAATTCGAGCTGAAATTTGACGTCTTTGGCAATGGCATGCATACTACCAGCAAATTCGCTAATGAGTATTTTATGTGCTTCTTGGATATTGTCGATATAGGCGTGATTGCCGTTACCTTTATTGGCTAGCGTCTGCATTTGTTCGTCTTTATAGTTGCCCATGCCATAACCAAGTACAGTAAGGTACACATCAGACTTGCGTTCTTTCTCAATTATTTTTTCTAAATCTTTTGCTGAGCTTACGCCCACATTAAAATCTCCATCAGAAGCTAAGATGACTCTGTTATTACCATTTTCAATAAAATGTTGTTTAGCTATTTCATAGGCAGTTTTGATTCCTTCTGCACCTCCTGTTGATCCGCCTGCGCCTAAGCTGTTGATGGCTTTTTTGATTTTTGATTTTTGATCTCCTGAAGTAGATTCAAGTAATACGGCTGCATTGCCTGCATAGGTGACGATAGCCACTCTATCTTCTGGACGCATCTTTTCAAGTAATAAATTAAACGATGATTTTACCAATGGCAATTTGTTGTGACTGTTCATTGAACCAGATACATCGATAAGAAAAACAAGATTTGATGGCGGCAATTGGTCCTCCTCTATTTTTTTTGCTTGCAAGCCTATGTGCAACAATTGGTGATCATCATTCCATGGACAGTCGGTTAATGTGGAGTGAATCGCAAGTGGGTCTTCATCATTGGGGGCTTCATAATCGTAATTAAAATAGTTAATCATTTCTTCTATTCGTACTGCGTCTACAGGTGGGCGAGAACCATTGTTAAGTATTCTTCGCACATTGCTGTAAGCTGCTCGGTCAACATCGAGAGAGAATGTAGACAGTGCTTCTTTTAAAGGTGATTTAAATGTGTTTTCTATAATCTCTCCATACTGTTCTGTATTCTCCATTTCGAATTCATAGTCAGCATATGAAATTGATGAAGGCATTGTCATTGAATCAAATTGCTTTATCCCGCTATTGGATTGTTCTTGGCGTTCTTTCTTCCTAAATAATTTTCTCTGTTTTTTCTTGCTGCCTGAAACAACTATTTCATCACACAAAATTATATTTTCGTCTGTTAAAGCAAATACGTGCTGCTCCTTGTTTTCTGTTATTGTAAATTGCTTAGATTCAAAACCTAGGTAAGAAATGTGAATCGTTACTGGAAGTTGAGATACTATTAATTTGAATGAACCGTCTATATCTGTCATTGCGCCAATTGTAGTGCCATCCAGCGTCACACTTGCTCCTATTAAAGGATTATTATTAGGATCAACAACTTTACCTGATATAGTTACTGGTTCTGGTTTTGTATGTTCTGCTATGCTCGAACCAAAAACAAAGCAGACACTCAAAATGGAAATAAGTAATGTTTTCATAGTTAATTTTTATGTTGAGATGCATACTTAACATGGATTACATAAGTTGATTTTATTTTTTTTTGAAATTTTGTGTGTAATTTGAAGGAAGCCTGCATCTTATAATAAAAGCAGTAACAGTTGATTCATTTATCCAAACATAAAACGGCTCTATCTGATGAAGATCTCATCAAAGCTTACAAAGCTGATGGCGACCCTGCTCATGTTGCTGCACTCTATGGCAAGTATATAGAATTGGCAAAAGGCCTGTGCCTGAAATATCTAAAAAGCGATTCTGACAGTGATGATGCTGTCATGGAGATATATGAGATACTGGTCAAAAAACTTAAAACACACGAAGTAGAACATTTCAAATCTTGGTTGTATATACTTTCTAAAAATCATTGCCTTGGTAAGTTGAGGCAACATAAAAAGAAGAGTGATTGGGAAAATGATTATTTGACGACAGTGAGTGAATCCAGCAGTTTTCATCCGTTCGATGAAGATGTCAAAGAGCAAATGCTAGTCAAGATGGAAGGCTGCTTGGAAAAATTAAATGATACACAGAAAGCCTGCATTAAAAGATTCTATATTAAAAAAGAATCTTATGAAGAGATCACATCGAGTTTATCCATGAGTTGGAATCGAGTTAGATCCACCATTCAAAATGGTAGACGGAATTTAAAAATTTGCATTGAACGATCATGACAGAAGCACAGAAACAAAAATTATTACAGCAATACATAGATGGATCAATCGATTCCAACAATAGGCATCTGTTGGAAAGAGAGGCATTAGATGATCCATTTTTATTTGATGCATTGGAAGGATATTCTATTGAAGCTATCCAAACTTCGATTCAAGACAGAGCACCTAAGAAAGAAAGACTTCAGATATTGACTTATGTGTCTATGGCTGCTTCATTTTTGTTGATTGCTGGAGTTGCTTATTTATTTAATGTCAATTTCAATGCTGACTCAAATGCTGATCTAATGGCAATTGACCAAGAAGTTGAAGCCTTAAGTGGAAATCAAGAAACAGTGGCATTCAATGAGGAGAGCACCACTGAATTTAGCCCAAATCTACAGTCTGAGCAAGTTCAATCGACCCCAAAGCCAAGTATTGAACCTAGTTATGACAAGACAAATTATAAAAATGAAAACCCTAAAAAGGGTAAATCAATAAAGGTAACTTCTGGTACTCAAGATTTAGCTAATGATGACGTGCAAATAAATAAAGGCAAATCAGTTGAAACACAAACACCAGAACAGGCAACTTTAATAACAAATACTTCTCAAGAAGAGATAGCTTATGCTGGTGTCACTGTTTCAGAAGATTCTAAGGATGCAGTTGAAGACGTAGAATCGACAGTCCAAGCTGAGTTTGACAATGATACTTCAAATCCTAGTAATGAAGAAGCAGCACTTGGAGGACAGACAGAAGAAGAGACTTACGAAACAGAAGTTATTGAGAATGGAGATGAGCTCGCTTATGAAGAAGGTGTACCATCTGCTAAAATGAATAAATCGCAAAGTAACAATGATGCGGCAATTGAGAACAGTGCTTCTCGTAGATCAAAAACCTTGGCAGACAAACCTACAGAAGAATTGCTTCATGAAGAAGATTTCAATGATGGTGAAATTGAAGAAATCAGTAAAGCAGAATCATTTCGCAAATCCTTTCCAACTGGAGGAATGGATAAATTCCAAGAATATTTAGAAGAGAACCGATTGGATGAAGATTGTTCGCAAGGTACGATCACATTCAAGTTTTTGATTTTACAAGATGGGACACTTGATGAAGTTGAAATTATAGATGATGATGCGCTTAATGGATTATCACCAAAAGTATATGCTGATTGTGAGCGAGCAGCTAAAGAATTGTTGATTGATTATGGTCTCTGGGATACAGTGCCTGCCAATAGGAAAGTGCGTCGAATATGGAAGTACATACCACCGACAAACTAACGAGTTTTAAAGGCATAAAAAAACCTCACTTCGATGTAAAGTGAGGTTTTAATTTCTTAAGGTTTTTGTTCTTAGTTGTCAAAATTTAAGGAGTCAAATATGAAAGAGAATCTTAAAGTATTGTCCAAAGGACTTCTTCTGTTTGACGTAGGAATGAGATAAGAGAAATTGATATTAGCAACATTATATTTCAATCCTAATCCTAGTGTCAAGTACTGTCGATCTCCTTTTAATTCATTTTCAAAATAATAACCCGCTCTTACTGCGAATTGATCATTGTATGTGTATTCTGCGCCAAAGGAATATGCGATCTCTTGTAATTCCTCGCTAAAACCACCACGTGCATCAGAGAAAGAACCTAGTATGCCAGAAAAAGTTGATAACTCTCTGTAATCACCGAAGCCATTTCCAGTACCGTCTCCGTTATCATTGTCAAAATCAGGATTTCGAATCGTAAAACCATTTTCGTCAATTAATTCGAAAGGTTCAGGAGTCGGGACCAATAATTTATTCAGATCTAAAGCAAATGTTATTTTATTGAATTCGTCTAGATTCATTGTGTATGCAGCTCCAATACCTAAATTTCCAGGGAGGAAATCTTTGACTTCCGAACTATTGGTGTAAGATACTTTTGACCCCAGATTCGTAATTGCTCCAGCAATCGACAATTCATTATCATTTGGACCCATATTACCTTTTACGTAGGTCAATGATATGTCTGCAGCAAATGCGTTAGCAGTTTCTATATCAATACCACCGACTTGTTGTCCTGAGGCAAGATTAGAGTATATGTATTTCGCAGTTAAACCTGCAGATAGATTATCACTTAATTTTCTTGCATAAGCACCAGAAATTTCAAACTCTCTTGGTCTACCCATTCCTGTTGACATCCCATTGATATCCGTAAAATTAATGTCTCCAAGTGAAAAGAATTTCAAACTGTAACCAATCGCTTGCACATCGTCTATCTTATTAAATCCAGATAAGTAGGATAAAAACACATCCGTTAATCCCAATTCTCTCAACCATGGAGTATAGGTTACAGACAGCCCAAAATCATTTTCAGCAAATGCCAATTTCGATGCATTGAAATGTAATGCATTTGCATCAGCAGAAGTAGCTAATCCAGCATCTCCCATTGCACCTGATCTTGCATCTGGTACGATTCTCAAAAAAGGAACCGCCGTCAACAACGAATTTGGAATACACTCTCGATTTATATCTACAACACAACCTTGAACTGGGTCAAATTGTCCGTTTGCTATTGAACTCAGAAAAAGAGAAAATAATGAGATTAAAACAAAGACCTTACTAAGTTGCATAATCATGGGTTATTTTGGATTTGCTAATATAGTTGTTAAAAATGAGTTAATTAGTTTAATACAACTATCTTCTCAAACGACGACTCTATAGAATTATTTAGTGAAGCTGAATTTATTTTCACCTGATAGATGTAAATTCCAGTTGTTACTCTATTGCCAGCTATATCTGTGCCATCCCAAACTAGTGAGTTGTTAATCGAACTTGTAGCCAGTTCACTTACATTAAGTCTCCTAATGAGTTGACCATTAAGGTTATATATATCTATACTAAACTCTACTTGTTCATTACTAAAGCTGTGTTCGAATGAAAATGTGGTTGATTCAGACATAGGATTTGGAGTCGAAGACAGATTGTTAATTTCGCCTTCTTCTGGGCTTATAACTATAAAATCAATGGTGGTTTCTCCTGGGTTATTGGCGACATCAAAAGCTTTTACCGTTAATGTATGTTGTCCAGGTTCTAAATCGGAAAGTGGAAAAGTCACGAGCCCTTCTTTTGAGTTGTCCACTTCACTAGTATAAAACTCGTTTAATATGATGGTATTTTGAGTGTTGCCGTCGATGACCGCTGTAATGTCATGGCCAATTGAAATACCAGTAAAATTAATGCCTTGATCATCAGCGAGTTTGATCAATAGCGTAGGATTGCTATTTGTTCGATCACCAGACTCAAACTCAAAACTATTAAGAAATGCTTCCACGGTAGGGGCTTCGTCTGAAAGTGTGATCTGTTCATTAGTCCCGGCAATAATAAATGAATCATAATATCCACCTGCATCCATAGCCACACCATCTGTTGCGTAGAAACTAAATTTACCATTCCCAGGCGTATAATTGATATCAACGGGTATGGTGAATGAAAGATCAAATTCTCCATTTTCTACAGTAGCCGCACCTTTATATAACCGACTTCTCTGTACTGAAAAATCTCTCACTCTGCTTGAAGCATCATTTGCCAATGTGGAGACCTCACTTTCTTTATCAAATAAGGTTGGATAGACTATACCATTAAAATCTGTCACCTGATTGCCATTTATATCAACAATAATTCCTCTTGCAGAAATGTCTTGCAGTGCATTTAATGTATCAATGGATTCTGTTGCAGACAAATCCTGTCCATTAATGTGTGTCAACTCAACTGAATATTGTGGAATTGCCAATTTTGTACTTGGATCACCAATCAATAAAAATTTACGAGAATTGATGTTAATGGTATCTGCTGAATTTGAGTTTTTTGCTCTTCTTATAATTTCACCAATTTCGAGATTAACTCCATTGTCTTTAGTAAAAATGGTGTCAAATACCGAACGGGTTAATCTTTCATTTTGCGAAGAATACACAGATCGGACAGTAGAAAATAAGGCCACTGCACCGCCAAATGGATTCAATATGGCTTCTTCTCCTGCTGTTACTTGTGCAGGGTCATCAAAGCCTGTAAACGAACAAGTAGCCGTTATGACTAAAGGTAGTTTCGCAGCATTTTTCCAATCTTTAATGTCATCAATTTTCAATACACGCTCCTGTGACCAACCATTAGACCCGCCATGCCCTAAATAATTTGTAACCAATAAGCCATTAAAAATCTCATTGTTCAATCTACGGTTCGCTTCTGGATATCTGGCACCTCCAGGCGTTGATTCTTGTTGGAATGCATCAAAGTAAATTTTCTCTTGATTGAATTCTGGAAAGGCAGTGTGGCTTGCCTCTGCTATACCATCAGCTTGTCGGAGGTGGATGTTAGAATCTTCATCATCTGCAACAAAAGCAACACGCAATCTCCAATCACCAAATCGATCTTCATGAGTATCGTAAGAAATTATTTTGTTGATGACCTGATCAGCCTCCCGTTTTGTCTTTACAGGAATTCTACCAACAGCTATATCAATGGCACCTTGTAAATTGTCTCCTTCATTATCACTGAGTAACGCGTAGTAATCATCAGTAGGAAAAGCCGATAATGGGTTAAGAGACTCTTTGGTTTCATATGCAGGCACGAAACTTTGAAAAGACAATTCTTGATTGATGCCCAAATAATCATAAGACCCGTCACCCAGCAAGAGTAAAAACCTAAAATTGTTAGGTCTGTCAAATAGCATTTTTGAAAAATTCCGAATTGCAGAAGGATCTTGCTTTCCCGCTGAAAACTCATGGTAAAGATCAAACACATTAACCGCAGCTACTTTTAATCCATCATTTTCAGTCCTGTGAAGGGCAAGCCTTTCAGCTGCATCTTTAAAATCTGGATGATAAACTATTGCTAGATCCACATCTTCAAGTGCATGTAAGTTTTGGTTTGGAATTTCAATTGCATTACTAGGGATTACAGCATCTGACTCATTAAAGGCAATGAATTTTCGCAATATAGAAGATTCAAATCCAAATGAAGTAGCCGTACTCGATTGGTTGTATTCCATCTCTGTTGGCGTCAGCGGATCACTTATGTCCCAAATATGCTGAACACCATTTCCATTAATTTGAAAACCGTAGGTCAACGCATTTGTACTCTCAAAATCAGCAAAGACGATAGGCTCATTTGTGTAATTGAGTGTTTTTCTATATTGCACAGATACATAATCAAGCCATCCTTCACTCATGTTTTCAGTGGTAGGATAATTTAAGGTGATTGATGGATTTGCGGAGTTAAGAAAAACTTCCTCTCTGATATTGCCGGGACGGGCATAGGTTGCTTCCACATCACCGGTACTTGATCTGCCGATGGTTGCCGTATATAAATCATCATCTACAGCCAATTCAAGTCTAGAAAACGCTTCACTTCTGCCTACAAATGCAACATCTATATAAGCAGGAGATTCGAGGTCAATACCTTCCAAATCTAGCTCATCGTCTAAGCGCTCGCTCCGTTCATTGGAGAGAATTTTCCCAAACCATTGTTGACCGGACCCTTGCGTCCCACTAAAATCTCCCAGTAAATTAAACTTATCTTCTTCGCTAATACTCAGGTGATCGTAAGTATCGCTAATGTGATCCACATCATCTACATTAGCTAGAGATTGAATCCTTAATCCAGGTGCATCATTAAGCTTTAAATAGACAAAAGAAGACCGAGCGTATATATTCAAATCAGTGGTAATGATATTGTTGTTGTGATAAGTTGTTTTATCGGGCCCTTCAGCATAAAAAAGTAAAAAATCGTCTTGAGAAAAATTACCGTCTTTGGAAGAATTGTATATGGCGATTTCTGGTAAATCATCTGGTCCAGTCTCTTGGATGGATTCTATCAAAGGGCCAGCTGGATGTCCATAAATACTAATGTCATCAGCATTGATTGTTTCTACACCAAGTGTTGTAGACAGATAGGTGTAATCCAGTTTGTAAACTCCGGTTTGCGGAATTCCAATTTGATAAATCTTCCCCTCAGCAAGTACAGATTTTCTGGTAAATGTCGGCCCGCTCGTAAATTCTTCAAACAATTGTGGGTTTGTGTATGCGGATTTAGATTTATTTATCGTTTCTACTAACGTACTGTTATCTTCATTAATGGTAATGAAAGCTAACGAACACATTGAAATAAGTAGTAAAAAAATCCGATTCATACCAATTTCCTTATTTACTTTTAGGGAACTTACAATTTAACGGTTAATGAATTTATCTATTACAATTCCATTTATACTGAATGCAAAATAGAAGCTTGCAGACAATTTACTATAGACTAAACGGAGCATTCTGTGCTTTGTTTATGCTTGTATCCGTGCAAATATATGCTCAGGATCCCATTTTTAGTCAATTTTATAATTCACCTCTTCAGATAAATCCTGCTTTTGCTGGAATTAGTGAGGATCCAGTAGTTTCCTTTAATTACAGGGATCAAAGTCCTGGAATAGTATCTAGATTCGGATTTCCGAATGGTACATATACAACGTATGCTGCTGCCTGGGATCAATTTTTTCCAGAATTAAACAGTGGATTTGGAATATCATTGATTGGAGATACAGCTGGTGAGGGTAGTGCTGGCGGTAGTTTGCTGTCAACTGTTGGGGTAAGCGGTATCTATTCTTATAATCTGAAGCTAGATGCAAGCACATTTATCAAATTTGGTTTAGAGGCTGGATTTGCTCAAACTAGAGTCAATTGGGGTGAACTATGCTTTTTAGATCAACTGCAATCAAATCTTGGTTCAACTTGTCAAGAATTAATTGGTACATCTAGTGTAGAAGATGTCCCAGAAAGCTTTTCTAACTCATACATTGATGTATCGATGGGAATGTTGTTTTATTCTCAACGATATTACGGTGGAGTGAGTATAAAACACTTGAATACTCCTGATTATGGCTTTTATACCGATGATGCGAATCTCGTGGATGGATTACCTCTAAGATTTACAGTCCATGGTGGCTATCATTTGACTCTTGACCCTACATTGAAAAGAACTTTTGGCGCGTATGTTGCCCCTAATTTCCTATATGTCCGACAAGGAGGCTTAAGTCAGCTAAATGTAGGAGCAATCGTAGGTTATCAACACTTTTTTGTCGGAGGATGGTTTAGATTTTCTGGCCAAAATTCAGATGCAGCAATCATTTCTGCTGGTACATCAGTAGGAAAAATAAAATTCAGTTACAGTTTTGATGTAACTGTATCTAGATTATCTGTAAATAATACGAGAGGAGCCCATGAAGTGGGGATTATTTATAATTTTGCCCCACCGGGAAAAGAAAAATTCGATATAAACGATTGCTTTTCGATTTTTCGGTAGAAATGTGTAATAAAAAGCAAATTTAGACGTCTAATATATCACATAAATATTTTAAGTTGAAAATGGCAAAGCAAATATCTTTCTTATTCTTAGCTGCAATACTGGTTGCGACTACATCCTGTGGTAAACGCGGAGGCGGTGGATCAGCTCAAGATGACTATACAGGATGGAAATATAATGACCAAGAATGGGGCGGATACGAGAAAAGAGATTATGAAGGTCAAATCGATGCACCAAATCTAGTGTTGATCGAAGGTGGGACATTCACCATGGGTACCACAGAACAAGATGTCATTTATGAGTGGAATAATATCCCTCGACGAGTCACAGTCTCTTCATTTTATATAGATGAAACAGAAGTATCAAACTCTGGATGGAGATTATATACAGAATGGTTAAACAAGACTTATATCAGTTACCCACAGGTACATGATGATGCTCTTCCAGATTCTTTAGTTTGGAGAGAAGAGCTAGCGTGGAATGAGCCTTTTGTGGAAACATATTTTAGACACCCTGCTTATGATGATTATCCAGTAGTCGGTGTATCCTGGGAGCAAGTGCAAAACTATTGTGTGTGGAGAACTGATCGTGTCAATGAGTTCTTATTAATAGAAAGAGGAATTCTGAATCCTTCGCCAGACGCCAAAGACAGTGATGTGTTTTCTACTCAATCATACCTAGCTGGTCAATATCAGGGTAACGTACGGAAAAACATAAAAGATTACAATACAGGAGGTGAACGTGCAGTCAAATTTACAGATGGTATTTTAGTGCCATCTTACAGGCTACCAACTGAAGCAGAATGGGAATATGCAGCACTAGGTCTTCAAGGGAATAGAGTGTCAGAAGATGACGAAAATATTGATGGAAGAAGAATTTATCCTTGGAACGGCCAATCAGCTAGATACCAGAAAAGAGACAAAAGTCAAGGAGATTTTTTGGCTAACTTTAAAAGAGGCAGAGGAGATTATATGGGTACCGCTGGTAATCTAAATGATAATGCACACATTACAGCTCCGGTTAGATCTAACTGGGCTAATGATTATGGGTTATTTAATATGGCCGGTAACGTGTCAGAGTGGGTACAAGATGTCTATAGACCTTTGACAAGTACTACTTTAAGAGATTCTGAAAATCATGATCTTAACTCTTTTCGTGGTAATGTCTATAAAGAATTGCTGAAAGACGAAGATGGTAATCTGGTTGAAAAAGATTCGCTAGGTCGTTTGAAATACAGAAATCTTGAAGATGATGAAATAGAAGGTAGAGAAAATTATAGAAAAGCTAATGTCACTGACTATAGAGATGGAGATGATGAAGAAATTGTACAATATGAATATGGAGTACACTCATTAATAAGTGACAAGAGTAGAGTAATCAAAGGTGGCTCATGGGCTGATAGATTATATTGGTTGTCACCAGGTACAAGACGGTACAAGGATCAAGATGTAGGTGATAAAACAATTGGTTTTAGATGTGCGATGACAAGAGTAGGCTCTCCTGGGGGTAACAACCAAGAAGGAGGACAGCATTTTTCCAATCAGCCGAAAAAGAAGAAAAGAAGATATAAATAATCTAAATTAAAATAAGTGAATAAAGCCTTCTCCTTTAGAGAGGGCTTTTTTTATATTTCAATTTGTGGAAAAGATCGAACAGATATACGAACGCTTCATTGATGAAGGAAGTATCGTAGTTACGGATAGTCGCAAAATAACGACAAAGGGAGGCATGTTTTTTGCACTTAGCGGTCCTAATTTCAATGGTAATAAATTTGCAATGCAAGCTCTTGATCTGGGATGTTCTGTTGCTGTCATTGATGATGACTCCTTCTATGAAGAGGATGATAGAATGATTCTTGTGAAAGATTCTTTATTGACTCTTCAGCATCTTGCCAATCACCATAGAAAGCAGTTTACCATTCCAGTTTTTGCCATTACAGGATCTAATGGCAAAACAACAACAAAAGAACTGCTTCATGCTTGTTTTGAAACCAAATGGAAAACGCATTCAACCAAAGGAAATCTGAATAATCATATTGGTGTTCCGATCACCTTATTAGAACTTTCAAAAGAAGATGAGATTGCTATTATCGAAATGGGTACAAATAATCCCGGTGAAATAGCTGCTCTTGCTAAGATAGCTGAGCCTACCGATGCTCTGATCACTTCCATAGGTAAAGCACATTTAGAAGGGCTTGGCTCTCTTGAAGGTGTAGCAATTGAAAAGTTGTCTTTATTTGATAATGTCCGAAAGAGTAATGGTAAGTTATTTTGTAATCTCGGATCACCCTTTATCAAAAATTATGTTGAACGATATCCAGAAATAGATAAGATAGTGTACGAAGATGGCACTTCTGATTTGTTGTCCGTAAAATTAATACAGTCTTTTCCTCGCATTGAAGCAATTGTCAATGATGATTTGAAAATCAACTCTTCTTTATTTGGTGCACATAATCTTACAAATATTGCGGCCGCTTTGACAGTCGCAGATTCATTTGGACTTGATCTCGGAAAGTGTGTAGATTCTCTAAATAATCTTGTGCTAGAAAACAACAGAACACAGACTATCAAAAAAGAAAGTGGAACTACTATTTATCTTGATGCGTATAATGCCAACCCAACAAGTATGGCAGCTGCAATAGCGGCTTTTTCAGAAAGCTTACATCCTGAAAAATGGCTTGTTATTGGAGATATGTTTGAATTGGGAAAAGATGAAGTTGCTGAACATCAATCGATAATTAATTTAATTGATCAACACCAGTGGGATAAGGTGGTGCTCGTTGGGGAATTATTTGGACAAACCAATGTCGATAACAGCAAACAGTATTTTGAAACTACTAAGGATGTTAAAGAATGGCTTAGTCAACAATCAGTGTCAAATAAAGAGATTTTAATAAAAGCTTCGCGTAGTATGAAGTTGGAAAGCCTATTAGAGGTGTTGTAGATTGTAACTAAAATTTCTTTTGGCAGCTGAATCATGACTTAAAGACTTACTCTCATTGCTGGATTTATCTATTCGTTATGACAGTCGATCAACAATTTTCATCATACGTTCCGATAAAAATCCATTTCTAACATCTTCAAAATCTTTAGGACTGCACGCAATAAGCTGTTCCATCTCGTCATTAGTATTTACCCACCATTTGTCAGTCATCGATTCATTATAGAAATACAAGGGTAACTCGATACCCTCTGGATAAACGATGTATTGCTTTTTATGAGAGATTGAAGAGTTTTGATTTCTAAAATTGGTGCCCTCCATGAAATACCATACTAATAAGCTGATCAATTCATAGTAGCTGTTGTCCGAAGATTGAGCATAGTCAATTGAAGTAATTTCTAATGTTTTTAATGTTTGAATGGAACCAATAAATTTCATGAGTTGACACGCTTCTTCTAATGTCATGCCACAGATAGATGCATTTTTTTGATCTATTGGAAAATCACTTTTACGAATTGATGCAAGATCAAAAACCACATGACTGCTTTCTCTCAGTACGACTTCACAAAGATTGATATCTCTTCGCAAATCAGATAAGCGCAACAAATTGAACATCGAGTCCATACATTGATGATAGGTGTCTAGTGGACACAAATGTTTCTGGATACCGATCAGTGAAAGAGCATCTAGGTCTTTATCTGAGATGAGTGAAGGATCGATTCGATTAGTGATAATACTTAACGCAGCATCGTTACTCAATTGCTCAGGTGAGTAAGATTCTGAACTCAATATCAAGGAACTACCTTCTTGGTCGGAAAGTTCAGCGATTTGAGTAAGGCCATCACAGTAACCAGCTTTGCTAATGTTACAATTGAAGTGAGAATATGATTTCATCAAATGTTGCCAAATGGCATATGCTTTTTGATTTGTTCCCACGAAAACCATCCCTACTTCCTCTGGAGAACACCCGCAGTTTCTAGTAGCGACTGTGTCGTCAGCAAACATGTTTGGATTTGAATGAAATATATTCATATTATAATTAATTATTATATAAAATTAACACAATATCAATAGATTATATAATTTTTTATGCAAATTGTTAAGCATCAATGTTCAAAATTAGAATCGATTAATAATTATCTAATAGCCTTTGTCTACTTGATTTTAGATTGGTGTTTTTACAATATGTCTGACAAATTGGATGCACAGACTGGTCCAATTGGGATTTATCCTTAACTTATACCTCACACATTGTCTAAGGATACATGACTATCTTAGTAGAAGAACCAAAAACCGAGCATGATTTGATATGAAAAGACTACAATTCTATTGCTTTGTTGCTTTGATTTCAATATTGTTTGCTTGCAAGACTAATAATGCTGTGTTGAAGGACCAAGCCCAAACCATAGAACTCTTTAATGGAGAGAACACAAACGGATGGCATATTGATATTCCCGATATGGATACTATACCTGATGCTAGAAATCCTTTTATTGTTCGGGATGGTAAGTTGGTAAGTCTAGGGACGCCACAAGGTCATTTGATCACCAATAAATACTACAAGAACTATCGCTTAGATGTAAAATATAGATTTACAGGAGAACCTGGTAACTGTGGAGTATTGGTGCATGCGACTACACCAAGGTCTCTTTACAAGATGTTTCCAAAGTCTATAGAAGTCCAAATGTATCATGAGAATGCTGGAGATTTCTGGTGCATAGTAGAAGATATAAAGGTGCCAGATATGGAAGCAAGAAGAGGTCCTCCTGCAGAGTGGGGAATCACAGAAGGTAAGAAAAGAAGAATACTCAATCTGACTGATGGTACAGAAAATCCCCTCGGTGAATGGAATGACATGAAAATCGAATGCCATGGGGATAAAATTAAAGTTTGGCTGAATGGTGAATTCGTTAACTATGGCTATGAGAGTACCGCACAATCAGGGAGAGTAGCAGTGCAAGCAGAAGGTGCAGAAGTAGAATTTGAGCATATTCGCCTTACCCCAATTACTCAGCTCACAAGTCATTAAAAAGCCGTTTAAAGAGGTCAACTTCATTGGGTCATGACCCAATGAATAAGTGTCTTTACCAAATGAAATATTTGTCGTGACTCACCTAATAAAGTATTTTACAATGGGAATACAAACAAGTCTCGATCTAGGTAATGGACTCATTACAAAACACTTTTACCAACAGGCATAACTTGACCCGTGACATGGGTGATTCATAACTAAACTAAAATCCTGATTGGATTCTCCAAATAGGCTTTTAGTGTTTTCAAGAATTGAGCTCCAGTTGCACCATCGACAACTCTGTGATCACATGACAAAGTTACCTTCATCATATTGCCAACCACGATATCACCATCTTTGACAATCGGTTTTTTTACAATCGTGCCGACTGCCAAGATACATACATCAGGAGAGTTAATAATCGCTGTGAATTCTTCAATACCAAACATGCCTAGGTTTGAAATGGTGAACGTATTGCCCTGCATTTCTTGAGGAGTAATTTTCTTACTTCGAGCTTTTCCCGCCAATTCTTTGACCTCAGCATTGATCATAGTCATTGGCTTGGCGTCTGCATTTCTAATGACAGGAACAACTAATCCGTCGTCTACAGCTACAGCAACACCAATATTGATGTCCTGATGGACTTCTATAGTGTCACCGTTCCATGAGGCGTTGATCATCGGATGTTTGCGAAGTGCACCAGCAACGGCTTTTATGACAATATCATTAAAGGAGATTTTTACATCTGGGTCGGCATTAATGTCTTTTCTTGCTGCAATAGCATTGGCCATATCTGCCTCAACGGTTAGATAGAAGTGTGGTGCAGAAAACTTACTTTCAGCAAGTCTTCGGGCAATTGTTTTTCTCATCTGAGAAACACGTTGCGAACCATAACTCACATCTGCTGGAATGTATGCTGGGGTTACTATAGCTTTGGTAGCAGCAGCTGCAGGAGTATAATTTTCAATATCTCTCTTTACAATTCTTCCACCTTCACCTGTACCTGTTACTGAAGCTAAATCTATATTTTTTGACGCTGCCATTGACTTAGCCAGAGGTGAAGCTTTGACATGATCATCACTACTGCCAGAAGCTTGAGTAACTGCAGGTGTACTGTGGTCAGTCATTGCTTGTTTTTCTGCTGGAGCAGTGCTTTTTGTTTCTAACTGTTCTGGTTCACTTGGAGCTGCTGGAGCTGCTTCTGCAGAACTAGCTTGAGCTTCTTTAAGTTGCGCTTCAAAATCCTCACCTTTTTCACCAATCACCGCAAGGATCCCATTAACTGGTACTGGACCTTCAGGGACACCAATGTGGAGAAGGACACCCTCATGGTAGCTCTCTAACTCCATAGTAGCTTTATCTGTTTCTACCTCTGCAAGCACGTCTCCGGGCTCTACTGCATCTCCTACTTTTTTGAGCCACTCGACAATATTACCTTCTTCCATTGTGTCGCTCATGCGGGGCATTCTTATAATTTCAGCCATATCATATATTTGTATGAACGCAAAAGTAATACTTAATGAGGAAATAAACATAAGATAAGCGATGTCTGTGTCTAATATCTAAGGTCTTACCTCAGAATGCTTAGCGATTACCTGTGATATACAAGCATGCCATTGGTATCCCATCCTAAATTTTGATTGCACCAATTTATCTAAACCATTCGTTTTAATGCAAGTAGGCTCAAGTTTTGCTTCTAATTATAAATGCACCTTAATTTGGAATGTCTATATCCGAGATGTACTTTTAGAAAATTTTGATGACCGTTCATCATTTAATAAGGTGTTGCTTCATACACATCCGAAAATGCAAGACAGACATAAGAATAGAAACATTTACTTTGAAGAGCAAGGCATCACCACGAAAAAGTATGTTATCCCTTACATAAAACAGGCTATACAAATCGAAAAAGGAATTCGTGTACTTGAAATTGGATGTGGAGAAGGAGGAAATCTCATTCCGTTCATCGAATTAAATTGTGAAGTTGTCGGCATAGATCTAAGCAAGAGGAAGATCGAAATTGCAAAACAACAGATCTCACAGAAATACGCCAATGCAAATGTCAAACTAATTGAAAACAATATTTATGATGTAAGCCATGACGAAGTAGGAACGTTTGATGTTATATTTCTTCGTGATGTGATCGAACACATCCCCAATCAGAAAAGATTTATGGAACACTTAAAGGTTTTTATGAAGCCAAATGGTGTGATATTTTTCGGATTTCCACCTTGGACTATGCCATTTGGAGGACATCAGCAAATATGTCAAAGTAAACTATTGAGTAAATTACCATACTACCATTTATTGCCAAGCTTTTTATACAAATCAATTTTAAAATTATTTGGAGAAAAGCAAGTTACCATTGATGCGCTTCTGGAGATAAAAAGTACCGGGATCGGAATCAACAGGTTTAACAGAATTGTAGATTCCAGTAACTTCCAATTCATAGAAAAAGATTTTTATTTGATAAATCCTAATTATGAAGTGAAATTTGGATTGAAGCCACGTGCTCAATTTAGTATCATCAGAAGGATACCATATTTGAGAGATTTTTTCACGACATGTTTATATTGTTTGATAAAAGATAAAAAATCATTAACCAATCAGTGAAAGCTCTTAATAGACGCCTAGCTAAATACTTTAGTATTTTGGTTGCCCTGACTCTAGCTTAATGCATTTAAAGATGAAGTATTTAATGACTTTATCACCTTAGCCGAAGGCATTTCTTATTTTTGCACTATGAGTTACTCCTCTAAATTAATAGAGAAAGCAGTTGAAGAGTTTTCAAAACTACCTAGCATTGGTAAGAAATCTGCTTTCAGATTGGTTCTGCATTTGATTCAAAAGGACAAAGAATCAGTAGAGTCTTTTTTAGGTGCTATTCGCAATATGAAAGAAAATCTTAAGGAGTGTAATACCTGCTTTAATTTATCTGATGATTTAGAATGTGCAATCTGTTCTAATATTGGTAGAGATAAAACAGTCTTATGTGTTGTTGAAAGCGTCAGAGATGTTATCGCCATTGAAGAGACACAACAGTACAACGGCTCTTATCATGTGCTTGGAGGAGTGATTTCTCCTTTAGAAGGAATTGGTGTGGACGACATCAGAATAGCAGAATTGACCAAACGGGTTCGTGAGGCAAACGCAAAAGAACTCATCATGGCATTAAGTCCGACGATAGAAGGAGATACCACAGTGTTTTATATTTCCAAAAAATTAGCAGATTCAGGGGTTAAAATCTCAACACTTTCTAGGGGAGTTGCCTTTGGGAGTGAATTGGAATATACCGATGAATTTACTCTAGGCCGTTCAATTCTCTCAAGAGTTCCTTACACGCAAAGTTCATTAAAGTAATTGTGCCGGACTTAAGCATTATAATTGTCAACTACAATGTCAAATATTATATTCAACAATGTCTGGATGGCTTATTAAATGTTGATGCACTGCATCTTCAGATTATAGTTGTAGATAATAATTCTACTGATGGAAGCCAACAACTTTTAGAAGGTCTCTATGGTGGTAAAATCGAATTGATATGTAATCCTGAAAATATTGGTTTTGGAAAAGCAAGTAATATTGGACTTGCTAAAGCACAAGCTAAGTACAGCCTGTTTTTAAATCCTGATACAAAGGTTAGTATAAGAGTTCTAAAAGAAGTTATTTCTTTTGCAGAAAGTAACCCGATTGATCTTGGCTTGGTAGGCGTTAGAATGACAGATAGTAAAAATCAATTTCTTCCTGAGTCAAAAAGAGGATTGCCAAGACCTGATAAAGCATTTTATAAGTTATCAGGGATCAATAATCTGTTTTTGAATTCAGAGAAAGTTAATGCGTATTATGCACCAAATGCAGGCGAATTTGACAGGTCAGAAGTAGACATATTAACAGGCGCTTTTTTATTTGGAGAATCTGATTTATTAAAGGAGCTCAATGGCTTTGACGAAGCATTTTTCATGTATGGTGAGGACATTGATTTATCTTACAGAGCGTTGAAAAAGGGCAAAAAAAATTATTATCTAGGGGACCAAACAATCATTCATTATAAAGGAAAAAGTACTAATTACAAAGACATTAGTTATGTGAAGCGATTTTATTCTGCAATGTCTTTATTTCACAAAAAACATTTTACAAAAGAGTATTCATGGTTGCTTAATGTATTGGTTCTCACCTCCATCCAAGTACAAATTTTTTTAAAATCTGCAGCGCGAGTATTGTCTAATTTATTTTTCCCTTTTATAGAAGCTTCTCTGTTTTTAGTAGGGACCTATGTGTGTCAAAAATTATGGGGGAATTACTTTTTCAATAATCCCAATTATTATGCTGGATTGACAGCATTAAGTCATGCATTTTTTGCGACGAGCATGTGGGTAATGACGCTATTTTTATTATCATCTTATCGCTTTTATAGAAATATTTTTAAATATGCTTTAGGGCTAATTTTAGGTCTGTCATTCATATTAATGCTGTACAGTTTATTTAGTGTCGATTGGAGAACATCAAGAGCATTGTTTTTCTTTTATTTTTTGTGGAATATAATTTTGGGTACTCTACTGAGGCTATTAATCGGCAATAAAACGTCTGCTAAAAATAAGAGATTAGGTATCCTCGGTTCAGCTCAGTTTATTGATCGATTGTCGTCTTTACAAAATGTATATTCTTCATTAAACATACACAGTAGTTCTGCTAAATCAGAATTTGACAAGGGAACTGTAGATCATCTATTTATACAAGCAGATTTTATTCAACCAAGAGATCTTGCAGAAATAATGGTTAGTAATACAGAAGAGGGTATATCTACAAGATTGTTATCTATAGAAGATATTTATAGTCTTATTGAACAATCAAAAGAAATAGGCATTCAACATTTGTTTAATGAGAACCAAGGTTTTGCTATTCAATTTTTAGAGAATAGGGTAGTGAAAAGATGCTTTGACTTTTTATTGTCAATACTTTTATTACCGTTCAGTTTTTTTTTAAGTAAAGTATCTTACACAACATTGCGTTCTGTGATTTCAGGAAAGAAATCTTTAATTGGCTACTCAAAACAAAGCAATAATAGTGTTGAATTGCCCAATATAAAAGAAGGGGTTTTTGAGATTAGCAATTTACATAGCAAAGAGTTAAATCATATACATAACTTTGACTACGCAATGAACTATAGTGTGTTGAAAGATTTTCGATGTTTTATAAATTCCATTTTAAGTGAAAGCAAGAATTAAGCAATTAGCAAAGAAGTATAATAAGAAAACCATTGAGTGGAGAAGAACCATTCATGCAAATCCTGAATTGTCTTTTGAAGAGTATCAGACAAGTAAGTTTATTCAGACGGTTTTGAAAAAAGAGAAAATCACATTTACAAATGGATGGGCAAAAACAGGAGTAGTCGCAACCATCAAAGGCAATAAGAAAAGTAAAAAAGTAATAGCACTAAGAGGGGATATAGATGCCCTTCCTATTCAAGAAAAAAATAAGGTAAAATACAAATCGAAAAATAATGGCGTTATGCACGCTTGTGGTCATGATGTGCATACCGCAAATATGCTCGGAACAGCAGCCATTTTGAATCAGCTAAAAGATTCTTTTGGCGGCACCATAAAAATCATATTCCAACCTGGTGAAGAAAAATTACCTGGAGGCGCTTCTTTATTGATCAAAGAGGGTGTTCTCAAAAATCCAAAGCCAGATGCAATTATAGCTCTGCATGTGCATCCGCCTTTATCTGCTGGTAAAGTTGGGTTTCATCCGGGTATGTACATGGCCTCAGCTGATGAGCTCTTTGTTACGGTAACTGGTAAAGGAGGACATGCAGCAGTACCCAATGACTGTGTCGACCCAATACTTATTTCTGCAAACATCATCACTGCGTTGCAACAGCTGGTCAGTAGAAAAGCAAATCCAACGATTCCAACAGTACTGTCTTTTGGGAAGATTAATTCCACTGGAGGTGCTACGAATGTCATTCCAAATGAAGTCAAACTGGAAGGGACATTCCGAACATTCAACGAAAAATGGAGAGCAAAGGCTCATAAGGAAATGAAGAAAATAGCAGAAGGAATGGCTAAATCCATGGGAGGGTCATGCGATTTTGATGTTAAAAGAGGCTACCCTTTTTTGAATAATGATGTTGCATTAACAAACCGAATGCATCAATCTGCAGAAGAGTTTCTTGGCAAATCCAATGTCATCAATTTGCCAAAGAGAATGACTGCTGAAGACTTTGCTTTTTATTCGCATGAAATACCTGCCTGCTTTTTTAGGCTAGGGACAGGTAATAAAAAGAAAGGCATCACTTCTGGTGTTCATACGGATACCTTTAACATTGATGAATCTGCGTTAGAACTGAGCATTGGCTTGAGCGCATGGTTGGCGATCCAGGAATTGAACATCTAATGGAGATTTTAAAGCAGTTGTCTGGATGTTTAATAGTCATTAGATCCGATAATGTAGCTAATCACGGTTACAGGATCATTGCAAACCATGCCATAGGGTAATCCTTTCTCCTCTGGTAATTCAGAATATTCGGTATTGATGTAAGCCTTCATTGGCTTCAAAGGACTATGGCCAGACAATTTGCAGTCTAAGTTGGAAGATATCAGACCCAATCTGCATTTTGTGGTCTTTTGCTAATTATGTGTGATAAGCACAATATGAACTTACTTGCCGAGAGACTGACCTGTATAATACGCGTTTCGCGTACATTAATTCTCCTCATTATCTCATCCCTACAGGTCAATTTATTGATGAAAAATACCTTGAAAACCACATTAACTCATATCAAGCTATAATTCAGTGTATAGATTATAGTTTGTTAATTATCAAGAGTTTACTTATTATAAAATAATTTAATATATTTGATATTCAAAATAAGAAATTACTATGCCTAAAATCCTCATTGTTGACGATGACAAAAGTATTCGCAAAACACTACGTGACATACTAGAATTTGAGAAATACGATGTCACTGAAGCCTCAGATGGCCTAGACTGTATCGTTAAAATCAAGCAAAATACCTTCGATGTCATTATAATGGATATTAAAATGCCTAAAATGGATGGCATGGAAGCTATTGATAAAATACAACAGATAGCTGCTCATATTCCTGTCATCATGATTTCAGGTCACGGTAATATCGATACTGCGGTAGAAGCTGTAAAGAAAGGTGCTTTTGATTTTATTCAAAAACCACCAGATTTGAATCGCTTGCTGATTACGATCAGAAATGCAATGGACAAATCAAACCTCATCACAGAGACAAAGGTATTGAAGAAAAAAGTACAAAAGTCCAAGGTTCAACAAATTATAGGTGAGTCCGAATCAATATCATTAATCCATGAAACTATAGACAGAGTAGCACCTACAGAAGCAAGGGTACTGATCAATGGCGCAAATGGCACAGGCAAAGAATTGGTAGCGAGATGGGTACATGAAAAAAGTAATCGTAAGGCAGGACCGATCATTGAAGTCAACTGTGCTGCTATTCCTTCTGAGTTGATAGAAAGTGAGTTGTTTGGTCATGAGAAAGGATCGTTTACTTCTGCACACAAACAACGTCTTGGTAAATTTGAATTAGCAAATGAGGGTACATTATTCTTGGATGAAATAGGGGATATGAGTCTCTCCGCTCAAGCAAAGGTCTTACGTGCACTTCAAGAAAATAGAATTACGAGAGTTGGCGGCGATAAAGAAATTGCTGTCAATGTAAGAATCCTTGCAGCCACAAATAAAGACCTTAAAAAATTAATCCGCCAAGGACAATTTAGAGAAGATTTGTATCATAGGCTTGCCGTCATCATCATAAAAGTTCCATCATTAGACGAACGTTTAGAAGATATTCCTGCTTTGGTGGAACATTTTTCTACCGTCATATCTGCAGAGTATGGTACCCCAACTAAACAATTTGACTCAGGTGCTATCAAGCAACTGCAGACATTGAGTTGGACAGGAAATATTCGTGAATTACGAAACGTAGTTGAAAGATTGATCATCCTTAGTGGTGACACTGTAAGCAAAAAGGATGTGATTAAATTCGTTACACCTAGTAGCGCCAATCAACGTTTTTCTTTGGATGAATTATTTGAGAAATACGATTCTATAAAAGAAGTTCAGACTTATGTCAAAAAGGAATTTGATTCTAGAAAAAGTGTAAGTGTTTAAGTTGCTACATACTTAAATGCTAATATATACGTATAGTAAAAGCCTGTTTTCTTTAAGGGAATAGGCTTTATTTATTGATAAAATTGAAACACAAATGACAGATAATAATAAACTTAAAAAGTGGACTAAAGAACCGGGATTGAATGCCTGGACAATGTTTAAAGTATTGTCAGAATTTGTACAAGGATTTGAACGACTAAATAAAATTGGTCCTTGTATTTCCATCTTTGGCTCTGCTCGTACTAAGCCTGCACATAAATACTATAAAGAAGCAACTGCTCTTGCGAGTCGACTTTGTGAAGAGGGGTTTGGCGTCATTACAGGCGGAGGACCGGGCATTATGGAAGCTGCCAATAAAGGAGCGCACGAAGCAGGTGGAGCTTCAGTTGGATTAAACATCGAATTGCCATTTGAGCAAGGTGGTAATAAGTACATCGACAGTGACAAAAGCCTTGATCATAGATACTTCTTTATTCGTAAAGTCATGTTTGTTAAGTATGCACAAGCATTCATTGCCATGCCTGGAGGTTTCGGGACATTAGATGAATTGTTCGAAGTGCTGACCTTGATCCAAACAAAAAAAATCACTCCTGTTCCAGTTATTCTATTTGGTTCAGAATTTTGGTCTGGGATGAAAGACTGGATTAAAGGGACTATGTTAGAGAGTCATGGAAACGTAAGCCCTGGTGACCTTGATCTTATTCCGATGACAGATAATCCTGATGAAGTGATGAAAATCATTTTAGATTGGTACTCTACAGATCACATGTTAGAGCCAAACTTGTCATTAGACTAAAATTGGTTAAAGTAGTCTAAGAAACAAGAATTTCTGTTGAAAGAGAATCTTGCACGACTTCTGCTAGTGACTGATTTCTTGCCTTTTGGATTCTTGCAAAACGTTTTTGAAACTGGTCAATAGCATATTGTTGAAACTGATTAGGATCGAGTCCAAATGGTATTTCATCCCACATGGAGTAACCTTCAATAACTACATTAACAGCTAATGGGAGTAGCATATTCATTTGGGTTTCTACTGCTTCCCATACCTCATCCCCATGTTCAGACACAAGTCTCGATATAAGGTAAATGCCATAGGCTACATGTCTTGATTCATCTTGCTTGAGTTTTACCGTAAACTCTCTCATACCTGGCATAATGCCGATCTTGTCCAGTGTATGTTGCAATAAATGATAACCAGTTTCAGCTAATACTCCTTCCACAATCATGTTGTAAGTCACAGAAGCTCTAGCTTGATTGACTGGAGAAGAATCATTTTTCAATGCACCCATGACTGATGGCAATATATCGTAGAAAATTGTCTTATACGAAGGCACGAGTAAATGACCCATATCAGGTAATTCTCCATTAAGTACTGTGTTTAAAAATCGATTGAAGCCATCAATATGTTTTGCTTCTTCCCACAAAAAGGAAGTCAAAAACATTTCTTCTTCTAATCTTCCCTCATTAGCGACAACCATAATCAATGGCAGTAAATCTAAAGTAACTGCTTCTTCACCAGCTTGAAACTGAGCTATTGGTTGAAGAATAAATTGCTGCTCATCTTCTGACAGTGCTGCAAAGTCTTTAGCATCTTGTTCAAAATTTAATTGCGCAGGATTCCATACGCCATACTTTTTTGCTTTTTCCCAAAGTTTCATTGGGACAGAATTTCTGTCTAAGCCCTTACCATTTGTTGTTTGAAAGCTAGTGTGCATAACTGTATTTTAATTCGTTTTTAGGAGGATGATTTATTGAAATATACGAATTTTTCTCAAGGTAAAAAGTGAAGTTCTTCGTATTAGTGTTTGCTTGTGTTTTACTAGCAATATGATTAATAATCTTAAGAGGCAATCTATTTCAAAAGCTAATTCACGGGTGTTCCAAAATCCTTAACTCCCATAAACATAGGTTTCATCCGCCAAGAATTTCTCATTGAGATAGTACCAAAGCATTTTGGTTCTTAATTGCATTCCTTGGAATAATTGATGTTCGGGATAGTCTAATATTTCACCACCTGTCACTTGATTTTTATCATTGTATCGTATGAATTTAGATCGAACTAATTTTCCATTCAAAGGGTCTATAAAAAATTCCCAAGTAGGATTTGCCTTTACGGGAGCATAATTCACTGTAACCTTCTTGTAAATTTTGTCATTTATTTTTTCGTCTTCTACAAGTTGGTTTACAATGGTAGATTCATCCTTCAATACCATTGGAATACCAATTAAATAGCGGTAGTAGTTTCTGTAGTTTTCACCGTATTTACAATCTGTTATGTATTTGTTTTGTTCTTCAATAGTTTGCTCTTTTTTCTTCCAAATTGTCTGGCAATTATCATTGGTAATATCTATACTTAAAGGATAATCTTGTACCTCCATCCTCATTGCAAAAGAAGACGTCTGATTTTCAAAAGAAAACTTTCTTGTGCTTTCTTCTAACGATTCTCCACCTCTATCTACTTTTGAAAATGAACGTATTTGAGACTTAAATTTTTGCCAATTATTTTTTGGGTCATGATAACTTATAGAATAGTCTATCCATTCTTGAGCCGTCTTTGGTGCTTCAGTTTTACTGCTCGTTTGCTTAACACTGTTGCATCCGTTGAGAATTGTAAGTGCCAAGACAATCAAAATATATCTCATTTTTTTAGAATTCTTGTATTGTATAAATGTACCAATGTTAAGTAATTCTAATCGTTTAATTCTCTTATTGATTGGATAGTTTTCTATCTTTTCTAAATGAATTTTTTGAAAAGTAAATGGTTGCTTTTAATTCTTCTTATAGCAATAATTGCATTTGCTGTGTACAGGATACTTTTTCCAAATGGACCTGTCATAGACGATGTACCAAACCCTATAAGAGACAGAGCAACTAAAGACTGGCAACTACTTGAAAGTCAAGTGCCAAATAATGAGTTGAGAGACCTTTATTTTGGAGACATGCATGTGCACACTAATTATTCTTTCGATGCATATATAGGAGGAGTAGTTGCTGATCCAGGATTGGCTTATGATTTTGCAAAAGGAAAGCCGATAAAAGTGATCGATAAAGAAGTTGCTATTGAACGACCTTTAGATTTTGCAGCGATTACAGATCATTCTGAGTATTTTGGAGAGTTGTATTCCATAAACGTTAAAGGAGCACCTGCACACAATGCTGCTTTGCCAAGGTACTTTAGATCCTTGGGTTTTGATACCCTAAAACAACGAGAGTTATTCAATCGCTTGTTAAAAAATGTAGGCAAACAGGATAGAAAACATCTTGACTTTTTCAAAGGATATGAAACCACTAAATCTGCGTGGGATGTAGAATTAGATGCTGCTGAAAAACATTACGACCCAGGTAATTTTACAACATTTGCCGCTTACGAATGGACATCTGGAAATGGATTTGCTCACAACCATAGAAATGTCTTTTTCAAAAACATGAAAGTCCCAGATTATCCTGTCAGCGCTTTAGAAGCAAAAACGGAAATGGAATTGTGGACCGCGCTCGAGAATTTTAGAGAAAACGGCGCGACCGTTATGGCTATTCCTCACAACAGTAACTTGAGTGAAGGAGTCGCATTTCCTTTGCAAAAGCCGGATGGTAGTCCAATAGATGAAAACTATATTTTGCAGCGAAGTCGAAATGAACCTTTGGTAGAAATACATCAGGCAAAAGGTAATTCTGAAGTCGCATCAGCCTATTGGTCTAATGATGAATTTGCAAATTTTGAAAACTATGATTCCAAAAAGCACGTCGAAAATGATTATGTCAGATGGGCACTGAAAAAAGGCTTAGAATACCAGAATGAATTCGGCATTAATCCTTATCGCTATGGTTTTATTGCAAGTACAGATACGCATAATGGAACTCCCGGCAATACAGAAGAAGATGATGACTATATTGGAAATCACTCATTGGTAGATTCAGATGTAAATGTACGCTTGAACAGAGATTGGATTTTAGATATTGAAAAGAAAACCTACGAAGCAGTAAATCCTGGAGGCTTAATGGCTGTGTGGTCAAAAGCAAATACAAGAACAGAAATTTATGAGGCGATGGAACGAAAAGAGACCTATGGAACTAGTGGAGGTAGAATTAAATTACGAGTATTTGCTGGGAATGGTTTTAAAAAATTGCACAGCGATTATGCCACTTTAATCAAAGATGGTTATTCAAATGGAAAGCCTATGGGTTCAATTTTAAATGAAAAATTTGATCTTCTTATTTGGGCTGCCAAAGATCCAGAAGGAGCTAATTTAGAAAAACTACAAGTCATTAAAGGTTGGTATGATGGCAAAGAATTGCAAGAACAAATTTATGATGTCACGCCAAATAAATCCGAAACAAACGAAATGGGTCAAGCAGAAATGTCTGTACTTTGGTCAGATCCAGAATTTGATAAAACTCAATATGCCTTTTATTACATTCGAGTATTAGAAGCGGAGACCCCAAGATGGTCGCATTGGGATGAAAAAAAATATGGCGTGGAATATCCAGAATCTGTACCCGATTTTATTAGAGAACGCGCTTGGTCATCACCTATTTGGTATGATGTAAATTAAATTAATTGTCATGAAGTCTTTTGATTATATCATTGTTGGAGCTGGAACATCAGGCTGCGTTTTAGCTAATCGTCTCAGCCAAAATCCACAAAATTCAGTACTTCTTGTTGAAGCTGGAGCACGCGATGTCCATCCGTATATTCATATACCAGGCACATATGCCAATAATCATAAAACTGGCCATGATTGGGGCTTCTCAACTGAGGAACAAGTACATGTCAACAACAGAAAAATCTACTTGCCCAGAGGTAAAGTAATGGGAGGCTGTAGTAGTACAAATGCAATGGCCTATGTCCGAGGTAATAAAGCGGATTATGACGAATGGGCATCGATGGGTAATGAGGGATGGTCTTATGAAGATGTCTTACCCTTGTTTAAAAAGTCTGAAAATTTTCTTGATTCAAAAGGCGGTGATGAAAGATATCGAGGAAAAGAAGGGGAGTTGTTGGTAAGTGAACAGACCCGATTTAGGACCCCTTATGCAGATGCATTTATTGAGGCTTGCAAGACATTGGGAATGACAGAAAATCAGGATTATAATGGAGCCATCCAAAAAGGCGTAGCGCCATTTCAGTTTACCATTGCAAAGGGCAGAAGACAAAGTGGAGCAGTAGCTTTCATTAAGCCAATATTGAAGAGAACTAATCTTAGCATAAGTACAAAATCTCTGGTTGAACGCGTTGGACTTGAAGATAATGTGGCAAAATCAGTGGCATATCGCAAAGGAGGTAAAGTCTTTAAAGCTTCAGCAAGAAAGGAAATTATAATTTGCGCAGGTGCATTTCAATCGCCTCAAATATTGATGCTCTCAGGGATAGGTGATGGACAAGAATTGACCAAACACAACATTAAAACAAAAGTAGATTTACCTGGAGTTGGTAAAAATTTACAAGACCATTTATTTTTTGGTGTAGGAGCAAGTATAAAAAAGCAAGATGCACTGAATCATTATCTTACTGTGAAAGGACAGTTGACAGGATTGATGCAATATTTGATATCTAAGTCTGGTCCTTTAAATTGTAGTCCATTAGAATCAGTGGCTTTTCTCAATATAGATAATCCAGTAGACAGGGTAAATTTCCAATTCCAATTTGCCCCACTCAATTTTGGTAAAGGATATGATTACGATCCATACGATTTTAAAACATTGCCAAGAAAAGATGGCATCTCCATTTTACCGACATTGCTTCACCCAAAAAGCAGAGGAACAGTATCTATCAAATCAGCAAATCCAACAGATCATCCTGTCATTCAGCCTAATTTTCTAAGTGAACAAGAAGATTTAGATCAACTGATTAAGGGAGGAGAATTGGCATTAGACATACTGAAGCAAGAATCAATGAGTAGACATACTGAAGAAATTGTCGGACCATTGGATCATTCTTATGAGGGGATAAAAGACCATTTATTAAAAACAGTAGAAACAGTTTACCACCCTGTAGGGACGTGTAAAATGGGTGCCGATAAAATGTCTGTTGTCGATCAAAATTTAAAAGTGCACGGCATAAAAAATCTAAGAATAGCTGACGCCTCTATCATGCCAAAAATAGTCAGCGGGAATACGAATGCAGCCTGTTTTATGATAGGTGAGAAAGCTGCCGAAATGATCCTAAATACTACAAAAATGCCACAAAAGGAAGCAGTTTAAGGCTAACATATATAAATTATACATATATGTTATTTTAGTGATATGGCCTCAATTTTCCCTATAATTTTAACATATAAACACGTTTTCAACATAATGACCTACATTCATATTACATATATTTTTAATATGTATGTATTTTGTAGTGTTAATGTCGAGTTTCTTTATATGAATCGTCTATAATTTGAAGTATTTTGTATGCTGAAATGTAATAAAGACTAAGGTCTTGTAAAACATTGTAGTATTCAAAGTTTGGCTCGTATCATAAAATGACTATACCCGTACGATTCCACATATTATTAACACTCCTTTTTATGCACAATTTGTGTGTAGGGCAATCCAGTATATCTGATCAAAATTGTTCACAGGAAATTAGTGTTTCAAACTCATCTACGTGTCTACTTTCCATCTATATTCAGTACCTAGATTCTTCTTTGGAATTGGAATATTTTGGAGATTTAGAACCTGATGCGCAAAGCACCATTCCTGTTAAAGCAGAAGATGTTTTCATCTACGCGGTTAATAATTTAAATCAACAGGTTGCAGGTGCTTTATCCTTTAATTGCGAAAGCATGGATCTAGTGGTTGCTTCCTGTTTTGTGGAGTCATCTGAATATTTTGCTTGCGATAATTTGAGATTAAGCTCTAAAAGAGCCAACACGTCTCCAAGACCTGTTGGGTCTATCGCATACGCCTCATGTGGAGATCAGTTTGAATTTGAAGTGGATAGTGATGAACCAGGCCTGGTTCTTTGGACAACACCATCTACAGATAAAAGTGTTACTATGGATAATCATAGTTTCACTGTGTCAGCTCAATTGGATGAAACGATGGCAGGGATTTATACAATTGAGTGGTTTGGATTTAACGGTTGCTATGAGCGCACAGAAGTACTTTTGGAAATAGCAAATTGTTGTACGTTAAGAAACGAACTACCACAGGATACAGTCATTTGTAGCACAGAATCTTTAATCATTGGTTCTGCTCTTTCGGAAGAAGATTTTTGTTTGGAAAGCATTGGAGGGTTTGTGCAAAACCTAGTCAGGGAGGAAGGGAACATAACGGATTTAAATTTATTCGAAGGTGAAGCTGATGGTTTTGGTCCTCAGCTCTTAAGAGAAGAAACAACAAGAGAAACATATTTACTACTTGATTTTGGAGAATTGATTCCTGACGAAAGTGAAATTTGCTTTGTCCTAAGACAAGGGAGATGTGTAGGTGAATTCAACAGCTCTAATTTTGAACTTTCCGCTGGAAGAAGCACATTTTCAATGAGAGTTTCAAAGCAGTATAGAGATGAAACACTACTCTCTTCATTTCAACAATTTTGTATCACTACCACAGAGGAAACCAGATTTGTCAGAATTGAAGATTTAGGAAATGGATGTGGCATACGGGTAGATGCTGTAGAATGGACAAACAATGTTGCTTACAATCAATTTGAATATGAATGGAATACAGGCGAGACTACAGAATCAATTGAAGTAAATAGATCAGGAATCTATTCGCTTGTCGTGACAGATTGCAACGGTTGTACAGCATACAATGAAGTTATAGTTGCCGTAGAATCATGTGATGATGAGGAAGAAGAAAATGAGGAAGAAAATGAGGAAGAGAATGTTAGCGAAGTGCCATGTAATGAGTCTTATTCTTTTCCTGATGCGAGTCCCGACACATTCAGATCTTGTTTTGGAGAAAATACAGTGTCTGGTAATGTTGCATCAAATGATCGAGATCCAGATGGTTTCAGTCTACAATACGAATTACTTACAAAGGCAATCAATGGAGAAGTGAGTATGACTGACGATGGAGATTTTGATTACTCTCCGAATCAACAATTTTCTGGAATAGACCAATTCCAATATAGAGTGTGCAAACAAAATTTTGATCCTTGTGACGATGATAATCTCCGGTTTCAATGTGAGACAGCGCAAGTAACGATTGAGATTACATTTAATCAATTTACATTCCAAAATAGCCAGATAAGAGCATGCGAAGGTGAATCCATTGTCTTGAATGTACCTGACAATATGGGTGTCCTTTGGAGTACGGGTTCATCAAATAATTCCATTGCCGTGATCCAATCAGGAATATACAGTGCGACCGTTACTGATGGTAATGGATGTTTGGCATTTGACGAAATAGATGTGGTATTCGACTCCGCTCCTGAAGTGTCAGTTTCAAAATCAAATGACATTGATTGTTCCGATGGTTTATCTATTTTGACAGCGACAGGAGGCGATTCATATTTATGGAATAATGGACAGACTGATCCAACAATTTCTGTTAATCAATCAGGGTTATATCAAGTTACTGCTCGTAGCAATCAAGGTTGCACTTCTAATGCAAGTGTGCGAGTCAATGATAACGTCATTAATGTAGCAGTCGCGATTTCAGGTTCACAAAATGTTTGTTCAGTGGATGAAAGTGTTGTGCTTTCAGCATTTGGTGCAGATAGATATCAGTGGAGTACAGGTGAAACCAATCAATCCGTAACCGTGGTAGGTCCAGGTATTTATGCAGTGACAGCAACTGATAACGAAACAGGATGTTCTTCGTCTAATTTCATAGAAATTGATTTGATCCCTTTGCTTGCAGATGCGGGTGAAGATATAGTGATATGCCCAGGAGAGACAGCCGTTATTGGAGGGATTCAAGTTGGGCCCACTAATGGAACATTTAGTTGGAATAATGGGGCATCAGGTTTGATCAATTCTAATTCTTCTGGAAGGATAGCCGTTTCACCAAGCCAAACACAAACGTATACTCTCCAAGTAATAAATAATGGATGTCTAGTAGAAGATGACGTAACCGTTTTTGTAGAAGACTTTAGTTTTGAAACTTCTGATAACCAGACTATTTGTTCAGGCGAATCCGTAATACTGCGTGCATCAGGGGCTAGTTCCTATTTATGGAGTACGGGAGAAACCTCAGCAGAAATAACAGTTGCACCAAACCAATCTCAATCGTATTCTGTAATTGGAACTAATGAAGCAGGTTGTTCTTCAGAGAGATTAATTTCAGTTAATCTAAGTGAGCCGTTAATTAGTAGCATTAGTGCAGATCAAACGATATGTGCAGGTGAGACAATCACAATTGGCGCTACTGGTGGAAGTGTTTACCAATGGTCTAATGGAGCAATTGGCTCATCTATTACCATCACTCCAGAAGTGTCCACAAATTATGTAGTGACAATTACGAATGCATTCGGGTGTACAGTAACCGAATTTACTAGGGTCAATATTCAATCAATTGAGTCAGTTGATTTAGGACCCGATCAAGAAGTGTGCAGAAACACGGAAGTGCAGTTAAGTGCTCCAAATGCAGAAGCTTATTTATGGAGTACTGGAGAAACTTCACAGACAATAAGTGTAGTCTCGACTCAGAATGAAGCTTATTCAGTAACAATATCCCAAGGTAGATGTACAAGTACTGATGAAGTAGCTATTGAAGTCATTGATTGTTTAGGCAGTATCAATGGATTTGTGTTGGATGACCTTAACGAGGGCTTAGAAAATAGCTCAATCTTATTATTGGACTCTGGAAGAAATTTAATTACGAGCACAAATACTAATGGCGACGGATACTATGAATTTGTTTCTTTAAATCCAGGCGATTATATTTTAGAACAAAATGATATTGCAGGGTATTCAAATTTTTCAGATTTTGATGAAACTTCAGATGATGCGTCTGATGTCGACGAAACTAATAATTTGATTTTTGTCACATTGGAAGGTGGAGAAGTCGATGCCGATAATATTTTCCGAGAGCAAATTGTCAATGGACAGATATCAGGATTTGCTTATGACAGTTCAGGTGCAGGTTTACAAAATACACCTATTTCACTTTTTGATAGTAATGATAATTTACGTTCATCAACTGTGACCAATGCAGATGGCTTCTATCAATTCGGTCCATTGCCAGGTGGTGCTTATGTCGTAACACAAGATGATATTCCAGGTTATGTAAATCTGTCAGATGAGGATGAATCTCCAGACGATGATGGAGATGTTGATGGTGCCAATAATCAGATATTTGTTTCGATAGGTCCAAGAGAAAACGATACGGACAATAACTTTAGAGATCAAATAGTCAATGGTTCTGTATCTGGATCAGCCTTTGATGCTGAGGGCAATGGTTTGACAAATGTTGTTATCACCCTAAGAGATTTATCTGGTAATTCGATTTCATCTATTGTAACCAACATTAATGGGTTTTACGAATTCAGTTCAATTCCTATTGGAGATTATATTATAGAACAAGCTTCCATCGCAGGGTTTGAAAATTTATCGGATTTTGATGAATCGACTGATGATCCAAATGATGTGGACGGAGCAAACAATATCATATTTGTAACAGTGGAGCCAAATGAAAATGATTCGGATAATAATTTCCGTGATCAAATTATAACTGGTACCATTTCAGGTTTTGCCTTTGATGACATAGGCAATGGGTTGTCAAATGTCACCATTTCTTTGTTTGATTCTAATGGAAATTTATTGCGGACAGTACTGACAAATTTGATTGGGTTTTATGAATTTACTTCAGTACCTCCAGGAGATTACACAATTCAACAAGCTTCCATCGCAGGGTTTGAAAATTTATCGGATTTTGATGAATCGACTGATGATCCAAATGACGTTGATGAAGCCAACAACATTATTTTTGTAACTGTAGGTCCAAAAGAAAATGATACTGATAACAATTTCCGAGACCAAGTAATAACAGGTTCTATTTCTGGTTTCGTATTTGATGATTCTGGGAATGGCATAGCAAATGTAACGTTGACATTATATGATTCAAATAGAAATTTAGTGTCATCTAGGCTCACTAACGGTTCTGGATTTTATGAATTTAATTTAGTGACACCTGGAGGTTATATCGTAGAACAAACTGATCTATCAGGTTATGAAACCATTTCTGATTTTGATGAATCGAGTGATGATCCAAATGATGTAGAAGGAGCGAATAATATTATTCTAGTAACAGTTAGCATCCGAGAAAATGACCAAGACAATAATTTTAGAGACCGATTAATAACAGGAACCATATCAGGTTTTGCCTTTGATGAACAAAGCAATGGTCTGGCAAATATTTCGATCACATTATTTGATGCGAATGGTAATGGTGTGGGTAGACGAAATACGGATGCCAATGGATATTTTGAATTTATCGTAGTTCCCGGAAATTATACCTTAAGACAAGAAGATATAAGTGGTTTTACAAATATCTCTGATCAAGATGAAAGTCCAGATGATATAAATGATGTGGACGAGGCGAACAATATCATTCAAGTATCACTAGGCGCTTACGAACTTGATTCGGATAATAATTTTAGAGATCAGGTCATTACTGGTACGATATCAGGTTTTGCATTCGATAGTCAAAGCAATGGCATTCCAAATATTTCGATCGTCCTTTTCGATTTAAGTGGAAACGCTATCTCAAGACGAAATACAGATGCAAACGGATATTATCAATTTACCGTTATCCCAGGAACATATACACTAAGACAAGATGACATTAATGGTTTCACAAATATCTCAGATGAAGATGAAAGCCCAGATGATCCGAATGATGTAGATGGAGCGAATAATATCATTCAGGTGACATTACAAGAATTTGAAAATGATGCTGATAATAACTTTAGAGATCAGGTGATCAGTGGTACCATTTCTGGGCTTACAACCATAGATCTTAATGGTGATGGAATTGGTGACATTCCGTTTCCAGGAACTTCATTCTTTTTGCTTGATGGCGCAGGTAATCAAATCGAAACAGCTGTCTCTGATGAAAATGGACAATATGTATTTGAAGGTTTACCAGTCGGAGAATATATTGTTTTAGAAGAAAATATTGATGGATATGCAGATGTATTGGACGAAGATGAGTTGACTGATGCATCAGATCAAGACGGAGCTAATGATGTAGTAGACAATCGCATCCCTGTTACGTTAAGTGTAAATGAAAACGACGAAGGGAATAATTTTGTCAACAGACTTTTGATTTCTAAAATAAGTGGTTTTGTACGTATAGATTCAGATGCAGACAACATCTTGGATGCACCAATAGAAAACGTATCTATCGATTTGTTTAACAATACTGGTGTACGGCAAGCTCGGACTGAAACAGATGAAAATGGATATTATGAATTTACAGGATTTGACCCTGGAACATATTTCCTTTTTGAAGATCAAGAAGAAGGTGCATATGAAGACCTGTATGACAGGGATGAATCTATTACTGCTTTCGATACCGATGGAGGTGATAATGTAGTCAATAATCAAATCGTTGTCATTCTAACTGAAGGAGAGCATGATGCAGATAATAATTTCGCCAATTTTATTCCTAATGTTGGTACCATATCGGGATTTGTTTTTGTAGATTTTGATAATGATGACCTAGGTGATGAAGGTATTGAAGGAGTTTTGGTTTCATTATTTAATTTTCAGAATGAATTGATATCAACTAGAAGAACACTCAACAGCGGTAGTTTTGTATTTACAGATATTCCACCAGGTGATTATTATCTATCCGAATCAGATCGGGTAGGGTATGATGATGTCAGTGACTTTGATACTACAAATCCAGATGATCCGAATGATGTAGATGGAGTAAATGATATTATTTATGTGTCTATCGATACTGATGAAGTAGATGATGGAAATATATTTGTCAATAGAAGAAGTCAATCAGATATTATTGAGACTTGTCGTCAGGCTCAGTTTGATGATTTCTCTTTAGGCTTTGGAGATTTCTGGAGAAGTGGCGGTTCGAGAGCAGTCTTTGTAGAAAATGATTTCTTTTTAAGTCCTTCTGGCTCTATTCAAATCAATAATGACACAGATGAGTCAGCTATCCTTAGCTCAAGTCAAAATTTTGAATCTGTCAATTCGCTAAAAGTAAATATCAACTATTTAGCAAGAAGAGCAGAATTAGATGACCATTTCGTTTTTGAAGTATCTACAGATGGCGGTGCTTCTTTTACAGAAATCAGAAGATGGCAAATAAATATTGATTTTATAAATGAAGAATGGAATTTTACATCGGTAACAATATCAGATGATTTATTGTCATCTAGAACAGTTTTAAGAATTAGATCAGGATTTAGTTCTGGATCAGATCTACTTTACCTTGATGATATCGAAATTGAAATTTGTTTCGATGAAGTCGACGATGATGATGATGGTGTTGCGCTTACTGCAGATAAGGATGATACAACAACTATTGAGGCAAATACAAGTGTACAGCGTCCATCAACAATAGGGCAAGATATTATACAGTATGAATCAGCGCGAAAAGAAGTTAGAGAAGCAAGTGATTATACGCTATTCCCTAATCCGACAAGCGATTACATCATTATCCAATTGCCTTCAAATAGTGATAATGAGCGTTTACGAGTAGCATTATATGATTCTTCAGGAAAACAAGTTTATAACGATCAAATAATACCAATTCAATCAAAGCTGAGATTAGATGTTCAACACTTGGATTCTAATCAATTATACTTCATTCAACTACACAATGGTGATAAAGAAATGCAAATGTTGAGATTTCTTAAAATAAATTGAGGAAATTTGCATTTACACATTTATCATGAGCCTTACCCTTTGGCAAAAAATACAACAAGATGACCTTGCTGCATTTGATGAGTTTTATCATTTGTACATAGCTGGGCTATATGATTATGGTATGAGCATAGCAAAAAGGCAGGATATAGTGGATGAGTCTATTCAACTATTATTTACAAAGCTTTACCAGAAGAGAAAAGACATTTCCATTAAAAGCGCCCCAAAGGCTTATTTGTTTACCACACTTAGAAGGTTGATTATTGAACAATTGGGCAAACAGAACAGCCATGAAGAAATTGACTTTCACAACGAGTTTCAATTTTCTGAAGGATCTCACGAAGATAGGATTGTAGCCAAAGACAAGAAATCAGAAGACATAGATAAGTTAAACGAAGCCAAAAAACATCTAACAAAGCGTCAAAAGGAGATAGTTTTTCTAAAATTCAATGAAGAATTATCATATGATGAGATTTCTGTAGTTATGAACATAACAAAAGATGCGGCGTATAAGCTTGTAAATCAAGCAATTAAGAGATTAACAGAAAATTTTTGAAAAAAAGATGATTTTTTTTGACCAGAAAAGGGAAGATCACCCCTCTTATATATGTAGGCGCATAACGAGGTGCTTATTTAAACTTGACATTATCAAATTTATTTGATTATACGATATCAAATTTGGCTTTGGACAATCACCCGTTCGACTCCTATCGTTGGATTATAGTAACTCAGTTGATACAGATTAATTGACTACTACTTTGAAGGCGAATAATTTTAAGTACGGGTATGCATTTCAAATGGAGACAACGGTGATTGTTCCTTCGCCAAATTTAAACTCAAAATGAAAAACACTGACCACATACAAGACCTATTAGAATCACCACTATTCAATGAGTGGGCTAATTCAGGATTCGGTCAATCTCACACCTTTACATCTTCTTCTCTTTATTTAAATTCTTCACCAGAATCTATTCAATTAGCTAGGACATTGAAGTCATCGTTGACATTTAAGTCAGCTAATTCCCTAGACTTAAGGAAAAGAAGTAATCTAATAAAGAATATACATCAAAACATAGAATTATCTACAAAATCTTCAAACAAGCAAACCGCTAAATCTTTTAGTTTTGTAAAGCTTGGTTCAATAGCTGCTTCTTTCTTAATACTGATAGCTGTAGCTTTTACATTAAATACAAATACAGATTCCTTTTACGCCACAAGTGTGAATGAAGTTTTAACTCAAGAATTGGTTGATGGTTCTGTAGTTACATTAAATGCCAATAGTAGCATTCAAACTATTGGTAAATGGAAAGGCATTAATCCTAGAAAAGTAAAGCTTCAAAATGCAGCTTTATTTAAGGTTACTAAAGGTACATTGTTCAGTGTCGAAACCGATTTAGTTACGGTCGATGTTTTGGGTACAGAATTCTTTGTGGATTCTGATGACGAAGAAGTAACTGTAACTGTCAAATCTGGTAAAGTTAAAGTGAGTCCAATTGGCGAGGCCGATAGTCAAGCTCAAATTTTAGAAGCAGGTGATAAGGTTATATACTCTAAAATTTCTGGCATTGTAAAAAGCAAAATAGAGAGTTCAGAAATTGATGATGAATTAGCTTGGATAGATGGAGAAGTTGTTTTTGACAATACTAACTTTAGAGAGCTAAAAAAACTACTCGAAGAACGATATGGTAAAACTGTAACAGTGCACCCTTCTCTTCTTTCAAGTAAGAGAGCCATTGATGGGACTTTTCCATTAAAGTCGTTGCCGACACTTCTTAACCTGATTGAAACAACTTTAGACCTACAAATTAACTACACAGGAGATACAGTAAACATTACTTACAAAGAAATTAAGTAGTTTTAATTTTATTATCTTCTACCTAAAATCCAAATGTTTTTCAAAAGAGTTCTTGTCGCTCTGAGTGTCATTTTACTTTGTCAATATGTAACTATTGCACAAACAGACAAGATATTACAACAATCCATAGAGTCCTTTCTTGATACTTTAGAACAGCGATATGATGTGCATTTCATACACGAAAGCGGGATTTTTGATGGAAGTACTATTAGGTATTCACTTGATTTGTTAGATGATTCAATTCCGGGAATATTAGAATTATTTCAGAAAGAAACTGCTTTCAAGGCCATCCAAATGCCGCAATCAGATGACAGCACTCTGGTCTATGCAGTCAAAAGAGAAGACAGTAAGGTTAGGATAAGTGGACGGATTGTTGACCAAAATAATATCCCTCTAGCTTATTCTACTGTAATGATTCCAGAGTTAGGAGTCGGCACAGTGACAAATTTTAAAGGCTATTATGAACTAGAGATTGATGCAGGTAACCATGACATTGAGGCTAGTTATGTTAGTTATGAACCCACAAAAGTTAGTATTGATATCGCTCCAGGAGCAGAAAAGACAATTGACTTTATTTTGAATCAAGTGCAATTCTTAAATGAAATAGTTGTTACTGGTTCACGTAATGCAGTAGCTGGAGAGTTAGGGGCCGGATCGAGTATTATCGAACATGGTACCATTGCAAATCTTATAAACCTTAAAGGTCGTGAAGTAGATGCCCCAATAGAATTGACAGAATTATTACATGTCCAGCAACCATCCTTTCATTCCATTCACCAACACAGTTCTGATGGAGCTGATCATATCGATCCTGCTACACTTAGGGGCATGGGACCTGATCAAACGCTTATACTGATCAATGGTAAACGTAAACATCAAAGTGCTTTTTTGAATATTGGAAATACCGTAGGGAAAGGCTCTGTCTTCACAGATCTGAATACCATTCCTATTAGCATTATTGAAAGAATTGAAATACTCCAGGATGGTGCGTCCTCGCAATATGGATCTGACGCTATCGCGGGTGTAATAAATGTGATCTTAAAAAAGAATTCGTATTCTGAAATAAATTTAAAGTCAGGCATAAGCCAGGAATCAGATGGTTTTATTTATGACCTTGGTAGTAATTTTGGATTTAATTTAAATTCAGATGGCGCCTTCATTAATGTGTCACTTAATCATTCCGAAAGGTCGCCAACAAATAGAACTCTAGGTTATGAGGGGAGAATTTTTCTTGATCCTGAAGAAGATCTCAACCAACAAAATTTAGATGATTTTTATGATTCAATTCCATTAAATATACCAGGAGATTCCACAAACTTTGTAACTCGTTTTGGTCAAAGTGCACTTGTAACAACAAGACTATATGGTAATGCAGATATACCCATTAATGAATCAATAAATCTTTATAGTTTTGGAGGGTTTGCATTTAAGCAAGGTGGCTCAGTAGGTGTATACAGATTTCCATTCCAGACCTCTGGATCATTGCAACCTACTTTTGGATTTTCTCCACAACTAGATACAGAGATCAATGATCAAACGTTTACTATCGGTCTGAAGAAAGTTCTGACCAAAGGTGTCTTAGATATCAGTAATACTTGGGGCAGAAACTCAATTGTATACAAAATAAAAGACCCAAATGGCGATATAGGTCCTGATTCTCCTGCAGATATAGAATCGGGAGAAGTGTTATACGGTCAGAATACCACTAACATAGATTACTCTCATCTATTAAATACATCAATGCCGCTTGCAATAAATGCTGGTGCAGAATTTCGCATAGAAAATTACACTCAAAAGGCCGGGGATTTTAATCGAACAGTTGAAATTGATAGGACTACCGCAAATATTGGAGACGAAAACCTTCAGTTATTTCCAAGATTCGACCCAACTCACGAATTAAATGAATACAGAACAAATATTGGCGTCTATTTAGATTTAGAAGCAGATCTGTCTAAGCAAATGAAAGTTGGTTTATCAGGAAGGTTTGAGCGTTACGATGACTTTGGTTCTAATTTTAGCTGGAAGTTATTTTCAAGATGGAATCCATCAAAAGATGTTTCTTTTAAGTTTTCCTATACTACAGGATTCAGAGCTCCATCTCTTCACCAGTTTTTTTATACCAGTAGACTTAATCAATTTGTTCCCACAGATGTAGGATTTAGAGCAGCTGTCGTAGATCAATATAACCACAGTTTAATCTCTAATAATCCTCCACTAGCAACTTTAGGTGTTGATCCACTCAAGGCGGAATCATCTAATAGCTTTAATGCAGGGTTCATTTTTAGACCATCAAAAAGACTTAGTATCTCGACCAATTTTTATCAAATAGATGTTGACGATAGAATAATATTAAGCGGAAGAGTATCCAATCAGTTAAGTGAAGAAATACAAACTGTTCTTGCTCAAACAAACTCTACTGATGTTCAATTTTTTACGAATGCGATTGGGACAAGAACAATGGGTCTAGAATTCATAACAAAATATGTGGTACCCTTTTCTGGATCAAAAGGAAGCTTAGATTTTACCTTTTCTGGTCATATGAATAGAGTTAATGTTATGGAAGACAACGGTACTCGTTTAACTAATCTAAATACAACCTTACAAGGCTTTGAAGATGAAATTTTCAATCGTTTTGAAGTTGGTCTATTTGAATCTGCTCAACCTAATTCCAAATTAATTTTTGCGTCAAGTTTGCATAGAGGCAAATTTAACTTTCACACCAGATTTACCAGATATGGAAGTATCACATATTTACATCCATTAGATGGAGATTCGAATAATTTTGTTCTAAATGAACTGACAAATACGATAGAAACTAGAGATCAAACTTTCAACAGTAAGATTTTGACGGATATCAGTATGCAATTATCGTTTACAGATAATTTCTCATTATCACTTGGAGTCAACAATGCGTTCAATGTGTACCCTGATGAGAATCAACATTCTGCAAATAGAGGAGAAGAGGCTTTTCCTTATAACCGCTTTATACAGCAATTTGGAACCAGAGGACGATTCGGATATGCAAATTTGAATATTAGATTCTAAATCAATTCGCAACTCCATTCTTTAATTTATAAGACAAATACTATTTTCATAGCTGAAACCATTCGCAATGAAACAAGCATATCTTATATTTTTTACATTCTTTTACATTGGCATCTGTGTTCATGCTCAAGAACTGCCACCATTTCAATCAATGGATGTGTTTTCATTAGAATGGGTGGACGATCCTCAAATTTCTCCTGATGGTACCAAAGTAGTCTACGTTCGCAGAGGTATGGATGTTATGACTGATAAAAGAATATCTAGGTTATGGATTATCAATACAGATGGTTCTGAGCATTATAAATTGACGAGCCAAGATGTGAATGAAAGCAATCCAAGATGGTCTCCAGATGGGAGTAGAATTGCATTCACATCTTCTACAGTCAATGGTTCAGAATTATTTGTCTACTGGACAAAGACCTCAAGAATTGCTCGATTGTCAAGTTTGGAGTCTTCACCTAGAGCAATCAGCTGGTCACCTAATGGAAATCAACTGGCTTTTACCATGTTTGTTGCAGGTAAAGAAATGTCATTAGTATCACCTTTACGTAAACCAAAAGGAGCCAGTTGGGCCTCTCCACCTCGTGTGACCACTCGTCTGAAACATGAAGCGGATGGTACGGGCAAATTAAAACCAGGATATCCTCATTTGTTTGTGCTTCCTTCCAATGGAGGTGTTCCAAGACAATTAACAGATGGTAATTATAATCTAGGTGGCACACCAAGTTGGCATCCCAATGGGCAAGACATCATTTTTTCGTCAAATAGAAATGAAGGTTGGGAATATGATTTTCGAAATAGTGAATTATATGCAGTCAATATTTATTCTTCAACTATACGCGAATTGACTAATAGACAAGGGCCCGATAACAATCTATCTGTATCTAAAAATGGAGAGATTGCTTATTTGGGCTTCGATGATAAAAAACAAACTTATCAGCTGACAAATCTTTATACTAAAAGTATTGAAGGCACCCCTAGAAAGGTCAATGTAAATTTAGACAGGTCTATACAATCTCCTACTTGGAGTGATGATGGGAAGGTCATTTATTTCATGTATGATGATAAAGGCAACACTAAAATCGCAAAGACAACGACAAGTGGTAAAGTAACAAAACTTGCTGACAATGTTGGAGGCACATCTATTGGTAGACCTTATGGAGGAGGGAGTTTTTCTGTTTCGTCTGATGGCATTATTGCATATACACATACCACACCATATCATCCGGCTGAGTTGGCTATAATTGATAAGAAAGGCAATACCCAATTCGTGATGTCTTTAAATGACGATATTTTACCGTATCGAGAATTAGCAAAAGTTGAAGAAATCTGGTACAAATCATCTGTTGACGGGAGAGACATCCAAGGATGGGTTGCTTATCCGCCTGGTTATGATTCTTCGAAGCAATATCCAATGATGGTGGAAAATCACGGTGGTCCAATTTCAAATTATGGAGATAGATTTTCACCAGAAATACAGCTGCTTGCAGCGGGTGGGTACATTGTATTTTATCCTAACCCAAGAGGATCCACAAGTTATGGTGAAGAATTTGGAAATTTACTTTACCATAATTATCCCGGTGATGATTATCATGATGTTATGGATGGTGTTGATGCATTGATAAGTAAAGGTCTGGCTCATGAAAATAAATTATATGTGACTGGAGGGTCAGCTGGAGGCATCATGTCTGCCTGGATGATAGGTAAAAACAATCGCTTTGAAGCAGCTGCTGTAATCAAGCCTGTTATGAATTGGGTAAGTAAAACATTGACAGCTGATAATTATTATGCATATGCAAACACACGGTATCCAGGACAACCTTGGGAAAATCCTGATATCTATTGGAAATATTCACCGATATCTTTAGTTGGAAATATCGAAACACCTACACTTGTTATGGTCGGTGGATCGGATTTAAGGACGCCTCTATCAGAAGCAAAACAATTATACCACGCATTAAAAATCAGAAAAATTCCAACTGTTTTGGTGGAGATGCCTGGGGCATTTCACTTTATAGCTAATAGGCCAAGTCAGCTAATCTCTAAGATTGAGCATATACTTGCTTGGTTTGAACTATATCAAAATTGATGGTACCTTGATTATTATGACTCTTTTAATTCTAGTGAACTAAGAAATGCTACCAAGTCTCTAATTTCCATCTTGCTTAAAATATTCTTTACACCTGGCATACTTGATGGAATTCCTTCTCTCAGAGCAATGTCTGATTTATTAACAGAACGCATTTCATTTTTTCCAATTCGAAGTTGTAACGATTCATCTGTTTCATTGACGACAGGGGCTACAATTTCTTCACCATTATTTAATTCTAAGGACACAACAGAATAACCTATAGCAATCTTCGCGCTTGGATCAATTAGTGATTCCAATATTTCTTCCTTTGACATTCTTGATGCTAAGCCTTGAAGTCCTGGTCCTGCATCTCCGCCCCATTCATAAATAGAATGACATCTCACACACTGTGCTGCTTCGTTTCTGTAGAATATGTTTTCCCCATTTGCTTCATTACCACCAAACATTGTTTCTGTATATAATGCGATAGTATTAGATGTATCTTTTTCAGCTTCAAAGCTGTTTAGCTGTTGCATTAATTGTATGTTGTCCTGTGTTTTTATCGCTTCAAGAATATCCAAATGCAATTCCTTTTCAAGATCACCTGATTGCAGCCTTGCAAACTCTTCAGTTAAAAGATTGACTGCCTCTACTCCAGAATATTCTGCTATTGAAGCTATAACTGATTGTTTTTCCAATCGGGTTCCATTTTTATACATTGACTCCAAAAGGCTAACGGCAGTATTTTCTTCTATCTCAGATTGTGGTATTATTGATAAAGCCATAGCTCTCACTTTTTTAGATTTATCAGTCAGTGCAACGGATAAAACTTCATCTAGTTTTGCATAATTTAACTTTGCAATTGCAGATAAGGACTCAGATCTAACAGCCGACTTGTTATGGTCTGTAATAAGTGTTAATAGTGTAGGGATTGATTCTGTTAGATTAAAACCAGAAACAGTTTGTATAGCAGAAATAACAACTGACGATTTCTCATCTTTTAAGAATTTATCCATTTGATTACCAATGCGTTCTTTAACAGGATCTATGTCTCTTTTTACAACACCACGATATCTGCCATCCACGCGATCATGTACAGAAGGTTCTGCCCATGTGCGAATAGTCTCTAAAGCTTCCGATCTCATTTTTTCAGGAGCTGATGTATTCTTAGCATAGCGCAACACACGATCTAGAGCATTGTCGTCTCCTACTCTTAAGTTAGCATTTATAGTTCTTCTTATTAAAGCCTCATTTGTAAATCTATCCTGATCTAAGAGCTCAGCCAAGTCTGGTAGGGAGGACTCAATAGACCAGTCATCATTGATTGCTCTTGCAGCCTCGGCAACTATAAATTCATCTTCATCTTTTAGGAAAGCTGATACCTTGGGTGATTGCATTCTTCGCAATGCAACAACTGCAGCTATTCTTAAAGCTCGACTCTCGTGATTGACTAACGCTGCCACTTGATCAGCAGCTTCTATTCTCGCTAATGCCAAAGCACCGGCATGTCTTAAATACACATCTTCATCATTGTTTTTGATCAACATTTGAATGATTGCATCAATTCCCGCAGTGTCTTTTGATCTTCCCAAAGCTTCTGTTGCAAAAAACTGGACTCTAGGATTTGAATGATTAACTAATGTCACGAGGGTAGTAGATGATCCATCATATTTCATATCTCCGATCAACTTAGCTGCTTGAGCAACTATTTCCTCATCTAGATCAGAGAGGAATGGTGCAAAGTCTTTTCCTCGTGAATGCTGCTTTCTTGTGAATTGTCCCATTCCCCAAAGCGCATGAATTCTGGACAATTGATGTGTTGATGTTTTGGCGTGATTCTTCAATAAGTCATAACCTTCATCACCTAAATCAACTAAACCAAATTGTGCCTTCTGTCTAATTCTCATATCCTCATAACTAAGCAGTTCTAATAATTGCTCTGTTGTTTTATTAGCAAAGTCAGAAAGTATTAATTCTTTAGTTTTAGTTCTGACATCGGCTATGTCCGTATCGATCTCATCTATTTTCCATAATCTACCTAGTTTGTTTGTTCCCCAACCATCTATCCAATCAGCGAAATACAAAGCACCATCTGGTCCAAAATCTAAACCTGTTGGTAAGAGACCTTTGATGACTTCTGTTGTTTGGTCAAGATCAAATCCAGCACCTTTTGGTTTAAGTGTGAAAGCATGTATTGGCGAATTAGCAGGTGTACCTCTAAACTCAGCAATGAAAAAATGATCTTTCCAGCGACTACCCAATGCAGTTCCTGGGTTATATACCATTCCAGTAGGCCCATTTACATAATTAGCTATTGGTGGGATAAAATAAGCTGCTTGTCCATCCCATCTTGGCACATGCATTTTTTCATCCATCCATACTTTGTATGAGTTGTTCTTAGGATCTGTATACTTTCCAAATTGCCAATTTATCCTCCATCCACTATCAGAGCCATTGACAATATAAACGAGTCGTTCTCTTTCGCCTCGATGATCTCCATCATTGTCTTCAGATATCAAGTTTCCATATTTGTCAAAGACAAATTCATGGGTGTTTCGATGACCAGCTGAAAACACTTCAAAATTTGAGCCGTCACGTTCACATCTGACGATTACTCCTTGATTGGGGTACTTCCATCTTTTTCCACTTTTATCAACTACATTCATACCTATATCTCCTATTCCCCAATACAGTCTGCCATCAGGTCCCACAGTAACACCAGACATTCCATGTGCCCCAAAGCCAATATGCACACCAAAGCCGTGTGCTAATGATTCTTTCGTATCAGCATCACCGTCACCATCAAGGTCTCTTGCTTTCCAAAGATCAGGTCCAACAGCTATATAGACCTCGTCTTCAAAAAATTCTACACCATTGGCGAGGTCGGTAATCTCTTCATTAAAATCAGCCATATACAGCTGTGCTGTTTCTGCAATACCATCCTGATCGTGGTCTGATACGCGCCAAATCTCTTCTTTTTCAACGGTCAAATCTTTCCAATTTAGCACTCCGTCTTCATTCAAGTCCTTTAAATGTTTTTTTGATTGTTCACTGTCGTCTGTAAATGTTTTACGTAAAAATGCTCGACGATCTTCAACTGTTTGCCAAGAAATAGATTCTGTCATCCAATCACGATGACCTCTGATATCAAATTCTGAATTTTCAAGTCTGTTGCCTTGTGTATAAAATATGTCCCCATTGGGAGCCATGCTTATTGCTACAGGATCATGGACAATGGAATCAGATGCCCATAAGGATAATTCGATTCCGTCTATCATTTCTACAGCTACCTCATCTCTGATTTCGTTTGATAATTGAACTGCCTTTTCAGGAATGACAGCAAGTATCTGAGGTAATTTATCTTCTATAACAGTGTTGTCAGAGGTGCAAGCTTGAAAACTAATATTGATGATAAAAATTGTGGTGCATATGCTGAACAATAAATAGCATTTCTTCATGATGTAGATTGATTTACTTAAATATAGTGAATATGAGTGTACTGGAAGATCAAGTTTCATTTTTTACAATGAACCAGTAGATTTCACTTTTATTACAGCATTAAATAATTATTATGTGAACTCTTTTGATTAAATAATATTATAGGTGTAATGACAGGAGCACAAATACAAGTTATTCTGATTTTCCTTTTGCCTTTGGCTATGTACTGTGCCATTCGGTTTGTTCCAGTTAGACAATCAACTAGTCGTAAGAAGGTACATGATTTTATGCGTTTTGCGATTATATTCACGTATACACCTGTGTTGTATATTTTATATGGTTTAGTAACAACCGGCTTTGATACAATGAAAGTGTTGGATGGAGAGACTGTCTATACAATGATGATGGGTATCACAATTATGTTTGGAATCATCATGATGATTGGTGCAGCTATAGGTAAAACTTTTTACTGGCTTAATCATAAAAAGATCATCTGAGATAATTTGTTTAGGTATTTAGTAATCGACCTATTAGTAGAACAGGATGAAGCTGCAAAAAAAACTCAAGCGTCACTAAGATCAATGTAATAACTGTAGTACACTGAAAATTCCAATAATAACCAAAGAACCTATCTTGTATATTTAGATTTTTGGCAAGTAGAAGTCATAGGATTTCACTTTTAGCTGCAGGAAGAGTTAGTGATAAACAACTATAAGTCGTATTTTTGGTTTCTTAAAGAAAACATTCGTGATAGAATTACCGGTCGTATCAGCTGATAACAAGAACAGCACTGAAGCCAAGCGTTCGAAAAAACCTGATTGGTTGCGAGTCAAACTGCCTATTGGTGAAGATTATAAACGTGTTAGGAAACTGGTAGACGAGTACAATTTGCATACGATTTGCCAAAGTGGAAGTTGTCCCAATATGGGAGAATGCTGGGGAGCAGGAACGGCAACATTTATGATTTTAGGAAATGTGTGTACTCGAAGTTGCTCTTTTTGTGCAGTCAAAACAGGTAGACCACCTGAATACGATGAAGACGAGCCAAGTCGTGTTGCAGAAGCAATTAAGCTTATGCAAGTCAAACATGCAGTTATTACATCAGTGAATCGCGATGAACTAAAAGATAGGGGAGCGGAGATATGGTATCAGACTGTGGCGAAGACAAAAGAGTTAAGTCCTCAAACGACTATAGAAACGTTGATCCCTGATGTTAAAGCAAATTGGGAAGCCTTGTCAAGAATGATAGAAGGAGGTCAAGAAGTTGTTTCTCATAACATGGAAACTGTTGAAGCACTGTATAGAAAGGTTCGACCTCAAGCGAAGTATGCGAGAAGTTTGGAACAAATCAAGCGGATAAAAGCTGAAGGCTACAGAACTAAGTCCGGTATCATGGTTGGTGTAGGCGAGACGGAAGACCAAGTATTTAAAATTATGGATGACTTACTTGAGCATGATTGTGATGTGTTGACCATAGGCCAATATCTACAGCCCACAAAAATGCATTTGGCCGTTGAAGAGTTTATACATCCTGACACATTTGCGATGTACAAAGAAGTAGGCTTAGACAAAGGATTTGATTTTGTGGAAAGTGGACCCTTAGTGAGGTCATCTTATCATGCTGAAAGACATTTGTAATTCATCGTAACAAAGCAAATTCAATAATCTAATAACAGATTTTCGACTTTGGATTTAAATACTTGGAATTGTCCTTTGAGTTGTTCGAAATACTGCTCTCGTTGCTGAAATCCTTCTCCACTGATTAGAACAGATCTCTGCTTGATTTTAGCTACCCAATTTTGAGCATAATGATAAAATTGATCATTTTTAGTGACAATGAAATGTGGGTAATCAAAACCTAAAAATGTTGAATTTACAGCTTTGCCTTTATGTAAGATCACATTATGATAACTACCGAATTCATTTATATACAATTTTAAATCTATTGGTTTTTCTTGCAGTTGTGAGTGACGTTTTCCCTTCATCGCAATGTCGCGCAAATGATTAAGTAATTGTTCAATGTCGATCACTAAGTGTCGAATGAAATCTGCTGTATCGAAAGCTTTTATGGTAATACAAAAAATGATTTGTTGATACAGGTTGGAAAACATGGTTGGATTCCAAATTTCAGTGACAGGATGGTTGTCATAGTAATTAGAGATATCTGTTCTGAATTTTTCTATATCCTTATCTAGTCTACTAACATTGGCTATCATTAAGCCACCCTCTTCCCAGTGTAAGTGGTTCCACATAGAATACAGAAATGTAAAAATGTGCTTTTTGGAAACATAGTAAAAGAAAGGAAGCTCATTTGATAGATATATCAATTCACTCGACTCTTCATTTGTTAATGTCTCAAGATAACCTGCAATTAGTGAAAGGAAGTCTATGCTTTTTGCTTTTTGCGAATACAGGAATGGATGAGAAAAGCTGATAAATTTGTCCGTGAAAAAAACATTGTCAAGTGAAACATCAAAATGATTGGCGATACGAATGAGTTCTTCAGTCGTTAAAGCAGTTTCTCCATTCATCCGTTTATAAGCTGCACCTTTCCTGAGATTTAGAAGTTCCATGACGGCTTTCACGATGGTTTGATCGGGGAATCTTAACCCTATTTTATTAAAAAACTTGGTTTGTATAAAGGTTTGATTGTCCATAACTACTAAAAATGAATCGATTTAAGTGGAGATTAGTCAGTAATTTACAAATTGTAAACAATATTATAGGATGTTCATGAATAAAGTAAAATGCTAATAGCGCTTTATGATAGCTTTGGTTTCGAAAATGAAAATGAGCTATATGGAGATAATACTACATAACTAAAATCAATGTTTATGAACATTTATGAAAATAGTAATTCTGCATCCTTTTACATGATGGCATGGATAGCCTTTATTATTTCTAGTGTTGCCATGATCCTTGGAATTATATACCTAGAGGCTAATATCCATACGAAAGGCTACTTCGCAATGGGATACTTTTTTACTATCTCATCTTGCTTTACTCTTGCCAAAGTGGTCAGAGACAAACATGAATCAGAAAAGCTGATTTCTAAGATAGAGAAGGTTCAAACAGAAAAGTTTATTAAAGAAAATAGTGAATTTTAAATAGTTGCAACGCAGACAGATCATCTAGTTGGATGGTCTGTTTGTGCTATTAATCCAAACTTTCCCATCAACTGCGAAGGTCGATATTGTATTTTTTTATTTAGCAGTTGACCGATACCAGTAACTATTAAACTAGCTTCATGAGTCACTTGACTAAAATTTGTTAAGATACCTCTTACTGTAATTGCGTTCCCATTAATCGGATTTTTTGCTTCTAAAAACCCCTTATTTTCTATTTCACCATCGTCATTTATTGTAATTGAACTTGCAGTAAGCCTAGCTAAAATGGTATTTTCTATAGTCAGTTTATTGTCATTAGTAACAAGTACTCTCACTGTAACAGAGTCTGACAAACTCGCATTGCTAGTAAGAAGACATTATCGCCTGGGCCACCAACCATATTGTTTTCCCAATTTAATGGGTCATGCCAATCGTTACCATTTGGGGAACCACCTTCGAAGTTTTTGAATTGACCAAAACTTATTTGTGAGCTGAGTAAACTAATTGCAATTGTTGTTAATTGCTTTGGGTTCTTCATCGTGATCAAAATAAAAGATAGTGAGCAGTTGCTTGTTCCAAGTGAAATAGATGAATTTTTCATAGTTAAGTTATTTGGATGCTGAAAAAAAGGATGCTTGATTGAGATTTATATTTTAAGGATATAGAGGCAAGCATCCTTTGCTGGTTTCTATCTTGGTGTAAAGATCTTCTAATATTATTCGCTGCACATCACAGAATTACTTGATTTTAAAAACTCATGGTATTCTGTGAGGACGTAGTTCAGAATTCCGATGTAAATACAAGAAGTAACCGTGGCTTCAGCAATGGCTAGAACTCATGTCCAATAGTTTGTATTTATTAAAAAAAAGTAATAAAAACCTTCGATTTAGCTATAATCTAAATGGCCTTTTCGAAAGAGAAGTGAGGCAAAGGTCTAAGTGAGAGGTTCAAAGGTCCGCGCCTCTTGCTGGTCAGGTAAGTATTCTCTTTCGATTAATTAAATAAATACCTAGCCCAATCGCAGGACCAATACATAAGTAAATAAAAAGTTGTTCGATATCAATTGCCTCTCTTATATAATTCAATAATTGAATGCTGACAATACTAATGAAGAAACCGAAACAGGTGACAATGGTTAATGCGCTTCCTTTTATCTCTGCAGGGGCAGAAATTGCCACAGCAGTGGAGAATAACGGAGAGTCTGCAACAACGGTAAATCCCCAGATTAAAAGAAAAATTAGGACAATAGTTTCACCTCCAATATTTAAAATAAAGGGCGATAGCAGACAACAACAAAAAGAAATGAATAAAAATAAAAATGCCACCCGTTGAACACCATAGCGTTTTGATAAATAGCCTCCTGTTATACAACCCAAGGCACCGACAGCAATAACTAAAAATGAAAGCAATGAATGATTATAGGCTGAATCGAATGTCAGATTAATTACTATTGGGACAAATGCCCAAAAGGCATACAATTCCCACATATGCCCAAAGTAACCAACTGCCGCAGTAACAAACGCTCTATTTTTGAATAAGCTAGTCACGTTTTTCATTTTCCAACCTGATCCCTTTTTACGGTAAGGTCCGTCTGGAACAAAAAAGTAAATACAGAATCCACCAGCTATAGCAATACATGAAATAGTAATAATTCCCGTTTCCCATTGTAGCGCTCCACCAAATGCTTTCAATGCGTGTGGTAATGCAGTTCCCATCACGAGTGCGCCAACTAAGTAGCCAAGAGAAACACCGAGTCCTTCTTTGTAATAATCTGCTGCGATTTTCATGCCTACTGGATAAATACCTGCAAGGAAAACACCAACAATAAATCGAATTGTAAGTAGACTCACTAAGTTGTTGCCCTTATAGATAATGAGCGCATTGATCAAAGCAGCTCCAACGGCAGACAATAAAAATACTTTTGAAGGAGAAAATTTATCTGCAATTGCTAGTACACCAAAAAATAGTGTCCCTATTATAAACCCAAATTGAACCGCCGAGGTCAATTCACCCAGCGCACTTTCTTGTAATCCATATTGAAGGATTAATTCATTGATTATAGCGTTTGTAGCAAACCATAATGAGGTGCAACAGAATTGTGCAAATACAATAATGAATAAAATGAAAGTCCTAGATTTCATTTAGCGTATTTGTTTCGGTAAGCTTTTGAGCGATAAATTGAGCGCTCCGGACAGCACCATCCATATAACCTGGATATTTTTCCGCTGTTTCAGATCCTGCGATGTAAAATCGATTATCAAAATAAGATGTCTTGTATTTGATATGCCCATTATGTTGGTGTGGTAAGACATGCTGTTCATAGGCTGTATAAGTAAGAGGGTCTTGAGACCAAACTTTCTCTTCATAGTGAATAAAATCCTCAACCTTATTGCCGTAGTATTTTTTCAATTGGCTAAGCACTTTTTGTAAACGTTCTTCTTTTTTTAATGAAAAGTAGTTTCCATTAAAAAAGCCTTTTAGCGCAAATTGTTTTGTTTCGTGATTAGAGTGATCGTACATTTCTGGAATTGGGCCTACATTACTGACGATGGTGCCACTTAAATTATTTTCAATCCAAAATGGTGTTTTGTAGTGCAGACCTATTTTTATTGATTCACCCATCCAAGTATGTGTCCTTTTTATTAGTTCCATTATATCATCTGGAAGTTTAGGAGTTATGTTGATACTATGAGCCAATAAATTTGGTGGTAGAGTGGAGATAACTTTTGTACAATTAATTTTTTTATTGTTGGTTTCAACGACAACTTGATTTTTATTGAAGGATATAGATTGAACCAATTCATTTAATAAAATTGTAGTGTTGCTTGATAATCTATCTTTTAATACATTAATTAATTCTGAAGAGCCTTTTTTGATCCGATATGTTGGATCCGTATTGGGTGGCAATTTTACGATTTGCGGTGGACTAGTAGAAATAGCCTCATAGAACGCAGTAGTGCCCATCTCTTGTTCGATTATTGCTATGTCTAATTCAGTTAAAATGTTTAGTAAGGCAATATGCTTTTTCCCTAACCAAGTTGCGCCCATTTCCATTGTTGTCATATTTTCATTAGCAATGGTGTGTATGCGCCCACCAATTCTGTTCCTTCCTTCAACAACAATGATATTTAGATTACTGTCTCTTAAGAGATAGGCGAGAGTTAGTCCAGTTAACCCGGCTCCAATGATTACTATGTCTTGCATATACTTTAATGAAAGTGTGTAAAATAGGTAAAAGGAAGTTTCAATTTGGATTTCACTATTATTAATACTTAAATGTGAAAGTTGAAAGACAAAAGCATCACATTGGATATTGATGCCAATCGATACTGGGCTTATTAATTAGCTAATATGGTAGATTTTTGGTCCTGACTCCAAAGCATTATTGGATTAGGGGTAGAATTATCCATTGACTATGCATCCAACTTCAACATCCGATCCTTATAAAACAAAAGCATATTCAAGACATCAGTATAATCTTCATTTTTCACTTTTACATCAGTAAGCTTAGGTAGATGTTGAGCAAAATAAATCTGATTATTTGCCATCTCAAACAAATTGCTGGCAAAAGCATGAGGATATGGAAATAGTGGTGCGATTTCTTGAACAACATCTGCAACCTTCTGAGTGAGCTTTTTATAACTCAGGAAGAATCCTTCTTTGTTTTCATTATCAACTTTCTTTGTATGATATGCCTTAGCGGATTCCTCAATAATAATATGATGCAATTTTTGCTCATTGACAAAATCAACCCTTGGATTCTCTTTTGTCGCATCGACGAAGTTTTCAATGATAATATTGAGTCGCTTATTTGGATCATCAATATTTTTTGTGTTGTAGTCTATTAAATAGATGACCCAGTTCCAATACCATACTACCAGATACAACAATAAAAGATGCTTATTTTGAAAGTATCTATATAAGGAGGTCTCATTTGAATTCATCTTTTTTGCTAGCTTTTTGAATGTGAATTGTTCAAAGCCCAGCTCTTCAATGAGATCTATGCTGTTACTGACAATATCCCGTCCTAGCTTGGTTTCAAGCGGGTCTCGTAAGGCCAAACCTTTTGGTATATATATGTCAGATGTAATGATCACAACATAAAAGTAATATTTTTCTTACTTTCTAATGAACAATTATTACTTTCGTATCGTTTAGTTTTAGTATTTTTTATATTAGTATTACTAACATTGACTAAAATCTCATTTTTTCATTAAAATAACTTCAATGCAGACATACATTCAAAATCTCAAAAATGACATTCCAGCTTCGATAATTGTGTTTTTAGTCGCTGTTCCATTATGTCTTGGTATAGCATTAGCTTCAGGGGCACCTTTATTTTCTGGTATAATAGCGGGTATCGTAGGAGGTATTGTTGTAGGAGCATTAAGTGGTTCTCAACTTGGTGTGAGTGGTCCAGCTGCTGGTTTGGCAGTAATTGTATTAACAGCAATATCTGATTTAGGCGCGTTTGATGCTTTCTTGTTAGCGGTTGTTTTTGCAGGTGTTTTTCAGTTTATACTTGGAGTTTTGAAAGCTGGGATTATTGGTTATTACTTTCCGAGTTCTGTGATTAAAGGGATGTTGGCAGGTATTGGAGTCATCATTTTTCTAAAGCAAATACCTCATGCTCTTGGTTATAATGGAGATTATGAGGGTAACCTAGCATTTACACAAGCTGATGGACACAATACACTTTCACAGTTTTACTATATGTTTGAAGGCATCACGCCTGGAGCAGTGCTGATTTCTGGTATTTCCATTGCTATTCTTGTGTTGTGGGAGCAGAAGTTTATGAAAAAGATTGCAATATTTAAGCTAATACAGGGTCCATTAGTTGTTGTTGCATTGGGTATTATTTTAGGTTTAGTTTTAGCCAATACTGCTTTTGGGTTACAAGCAGATCAAGTGGTATCTATACCTGTTGCTGGTAGCTTTTCAGGATTTCTAGATTTATTTACTTTTCCAGATTTCAGCCAATGGAATAATCCTAAAATTTATACAATAGCGATAACACTCGCAGTAGTTGCATCATTAGAGACTTTACTTTGTTTAGAAGCTACAGATAAACTTGATCCTTTAAAAAGAGTTACACCAGCAAATAAAGAATTACGCGCTCAAGGTATTGGTAACTTTGTTTCAGGAATGATTGGTGGTCTTCCAGTTACTCAAGTCATTGTAAGAAGTTCAACAAATATTTTATCAGGCGGTAAGACTAAAACTTCTGCAATCCTACACGGAATTGTACTTTTGGGAAGTGCTGTAGCAATTCCTACTGTATTGAATATGATTCCTTTATCTTGCTTAGCAGCTATTCTCTTTTTAGTTGGATACAAATTAGCGAAGCCAAGTTTATTTAAAGAAATGTGGAATAAGGGAATGACTAATTTCATTCCATTTATTGTGACGATTGTTGGAATTGTTTTAACAGACTTATTGGTGGGTATTGGAATTGGAATGGCAGTAGCAATATTTTTTGTTCTCTATGATAATTATAAAAAGCCGTTCCTTTTTGAATCGGATAAGAATGTTGGTAGTGATGGAGAAATTGTATTGAGATTAAGTGAAGATGTAACATTTTTAAACAAAGCAAATATTCAAAGAGCATTAAATGTGATCCCTGATAACAGTAAAGTTGTCATTGATGCTTCTAATACAATAGACATTCACCAAGACGTTATTGAGATAATAGAAGAATTCGAAATTAATGCGAGTCAAAGAAATGTGGTTGTAGAAATAATTGAAAGAGATGTTAAGAAGATCACTATCTCTCCAAACGAAGTACTAGAAAATACAGTAAAATCGTTTGAACTCGAGCCAGAATTAGCTAATTAATTAATACTATATAATGATAGATAATAGTCTCACACAAACAAAAGAATCTCAATTGGGATTGTCAGCATCTGATGCGGTTCAGATTTTGAAAGATGGTAACAGCAGATTTGTCAACAAAAGCCCAATAAATAGAGATTTGGCTAGCCAAGTACAAGACACAAGTTCTGGTCAATATCCGTTTGCAGCTGTTGTTAGTTGCATTGATTCTCGTATCCCCACAGAAGTAGTTTTTGATCAGGGTATAGGAGATATTTTTAATGCTCGTGTTGCAGGTAATTTTGTCAACGTTGACATTTTGGGGAGTTTAGAATTTGCATGTAAAGTTGCTGGCTCAAAGTTGATTGTTGTAATGGGACATACATCCTGCGGTGCAGTTAAAGGGGCTTGTGATCACGTAGAACTTGGAAACTTAACAGATATGTTGAGTAAAATTCATCCAGCAATGAATAATGTTTCTACTCCTGAAGGTACCGATCGTAGTTCGGCAAATATTGAATTCGTAAATACTGTTGCTGTTGAAAATGTTAAATTGAATATTGAAAGAATTAAGAATGAAAGTAGTGTCTTAAATGATATGTTTTCTGCAGGTGAAATTGATATTGTTGGTGCAATGTATGATGTCAAAAATGGCAGTGTAAGTTTTATCTAAAACTATATGTATCGCCTAATTAGTTTTTGTCTAGCGTTGCTAATTGTTCCCGTAATAGGAACTAGTCAGGATAGTGATTTGGGCAATTGGTACTTGTTGTTTGGCAATAAAAAACTGAATGACAAGATCAATTGGCACCATGAAGTCCAGTACAGGAATTACAATATAGCTGGCGACCTGGAACAATTGCTTCTCCGGACAGGATTAGGATATGATTTAGGTGACAATGCTAATCTATTGCAAGGGTACGGGTTTATACGCAGTGAGAATTATATTAATGATACGGACAAAAGTGTGGTCAATGAACATCGATTATTTCAGCAATTAATCACCAAACAGTCTGTTGGGAAATTGAGGATGCAACACAGGTATAGATTCGAACAACGATTTGTCGAAGGTGATTTTAGGTTGCGCTTTAGGTATTTTTTGGGTCTTGGTTATCCATTGTGGAAGTCAGCAGAAACTCCACAAGAATTATATCTCTCTGCATACAATGAAATATTTTTGGATCCAGATGGAAATGCCTATGATCGAAATCGAACATATGGTGGCTTAGGATATAAGCTAAATGATAGACTTCGATTTGAATTGGGTTATATGAATCAGTTTTTAAACGGCCTAAATCGAGATCAGTTAAATGTTGTTACCTTTTTTAATTGGTAGAGTTTAGAAGGGATTTATAATATTTTCCTCTTGTTGCAAAGTGGGAATATATTTATTTACAGAGTGTATGATAATATTGTTCAGCTGTCTCAGAAGCCTTTTTTTAATAAAGTGTTTGTGTGTAATGGAGCCTATTTGACGCAAAGGCACAGGTTCCTCTAATTCAAATAGAGTTGTTTTATTTAATTGCTTATTTTTTGCAATTGCTAGTCTGGGCAGTAAGGTGACCCCTTTGTTTTTTTTGACCATTTCGATTAGTGTAAAAATGGAACCGCAGTTATAGGTAAGATTGCCGTTTATTTTTTTCTGTTGTCTGAGTTCGCATATTTTCCCAACTTGATTACGCAGACAGTGCCCTTCTTCTAGTAGCCAAAGTCTTTCTAAATCAATTTCAGTTACTTTATAAGATTTATTTTTCTTGTTTTGTCCACAATCAAAAAGTAGAAAGTCTTCTTGATATAATTCATATTCAACTAATTGATTGTTTTCTAACGGAATGGAGACAATGCCAATATCCACATTTCCTGCGATAATCTCTTCTACAATAGTCTCAGTAGTAAGTTCATGAACGGTTATATCTACTTGGTTAAATTGATTGGACAACTTATCTAGAATAAGGGGGTATAGATAAGGCGCTACTGTAGGAATGCAAGCAATATTCAATTCACCCGTTTCAATACCTTGCAATTCATTTATACGTTCATCCAATAATTGATATTCTCGATTTAGGCTTCTGAGTTGTATCAGGACTTCTTCACCATCAGGTGTAATGCTTACTGGCCTTGTGGTTCTATTGAATATTTGTATTCCAATTTGTTGTTCTACTTTAGCTACCATGGCGCTAAGTGTAGATTGAGTTACAAAACAAGCATCTGCAGCTTTGCCAAAACTTCTCCATTTAGCAACTGCAAGGATGTATTCGATTTGACTTCTATTCATTTTGCAATATAGATAATATCGATGTAAATATAGAAATATTCGTTTTTGTCAATAGTATAAAGATTGTACTTTTGAGTAATCCGATCAATCATTCTTAATAATTCAAAAACATTTAAGCTATATGGATAATAATGATCATTCTTCCGAAAATGGTGCAGGTAAATGCCCATTTATGAGCGGAATTGTAAATCAAAGTGCTGGAGGTGGAACCACCAATCGAGACTGGTGGCCAAACCAATTAAAGTTAGGCGTGTTAAGACAACACTCAGAAAAGTCAAACCCGATGGGGGATAACTTCGACTATGCCACTGAATTTAAGAGCCTTGATTTAGATGCAGTAAAAAAGGACATCGAAGAATTAATGACAACCTCTCAAGATTGGTGGCCAGCAGATTATGGCCATTATGGTCCATTATTTATTAGAATGGCCTGGCACAGTGCAGGTACTTATCGTATTGCCGATGGTCGTGGAGGTGGAGGAGCTGGTACGCAAAGATTTGCTCCTTTGAATAGCTGGCCTGATAATACGAACTTAGATAAAGCAAGATTACTGCTATGGCCAATTAAGAAAAAATATGGAAGAAAAATTTCATGGGCTGACTTGATGATTTTAGCTGGAAACTGTGCTCATGAATCTATGGGATTTAAGATGTATGGTTTTGCTGGTGGGCGAGAAGATGTGTGGGAACCTAATCAAGATGTGTATTGGGGTTCTGAAACAGAGTGGCTCGGAAGTGATAAACGATATACTGGTGACAGAGAATTGGAGAATCCATTAGCTGCTTCTCACCTTGGTCTTATATACGTAAACCCAGAAGGACCTGAAGGTAATCCTGATCCTGTTGGAGCTGCCAAAGACATCAGAGAGACTTTTGGTCGAATGGCTATGAATGATTACGAAACTGTTGCACTAATTGCTGGCGGTCACACATTTGGTAAAACTCATGGCGCTGCAAATGATGGCGAGTTTTTAGAAGCAGAGCCAGAAGGTGCTAGTATTGAAATGCAGAGTATGGGTTGGAAAAATAATTTTGGTACCGGTAAAGGAGCAGATACTATTACTAGTGGTCTCGAAGGTGCATGGACTGATACGCCAACTCAATGGAGTCATTCATATTTTCAAAACTTGTTTGGTTACGAATGGGAATTAACAAAAAGCCCTGGTGGAGCTCATCAATGGCAACCTGTCAATGGTGGTGGTGCTGGAACAATTCCTGATGCACACGATCCAAACAAAAAGCATGCGCCTTTCATGTTAACAACAGATTTGTCCTTGCGTTTTGATCCAGCTTATGAGAAAATATCCAGGCATTTTATGGATAACCCTAAAGAGTTTGAAGATGCTTATGCCAAAGCATGGTATAAATTAACACATAGAGATATGGGACCAGTGGCAAGATATCTAGGTGACGACGTGCCTACTGAAGAATTGATTTGGCAAGATCCTGTACCAGCCGTTGATCACGAATTAGTCGGGGAGGCAGAGATCGAAACACTAAAAACATTGATCGCTACGTCAGGTTTGACTGTATCCGAATTGGTATCAACAGCTTGGGCGTCAGCGTCAACATTTAGAAATTCTGATAAAAGAGGTGGAGCTAATGGTGCAAGGATTAATTTATCTCCACAGAAATTCTGGGAAGTAAACAATCCTTCGCAATTATCAAAAGTGCTGCAAAAATTAGAAGCGATTCAAGATGAGTTTAATACAACTAATGGCTCAAAGAAAATATCACTTGCAGATTTAATTGTATTGGCTGGTAATGTAGGGATAGAAAAAGCTGCTACTGATGGAGGGATTAATGTAACGATAGCATTTACTCCTGGTCGAACAGATGCAAGCCAAGAGCAAACTGATGTCGACTCTTTTGCTGTTCTTGAACCTGTTGCTGATGGTTTTAGAAATTACTTAAAGAAGAAATACAGTGTAGCGACTGAAGAGTTGTTGGTGGACAAAGCACATTTGCTAGGCTTAACAGCTCCAGAAATGACAGCATTAGTAGGTGGAATGAGAATGCTAGGAACAAATGCAGATGGTTCATCTCACGGTGTGTTTACAAAAACTCCAGGTGTCTTATCTAATGACTTTTTTGTTGCCTTGATGGATTTTAATACTTCTTGGAAGGCAACTGATGGACATGGAGAAGCTTTCGAAGGTGTAGACAGAATCACTGGAGAAACAAAATGGACAGCCACAAGAGCTGACCTCATTTTTGGGTCAAACTCTGAGCTTCGTGCTATTGCAGAAGTTTACGGTTGCGATGATGGCAAGCAACAGTTTGTTGGTGATTTTGTAAATGCTTGGACAAAAGTAATGAATGCCGATAGGTTTGATGTTTAATTAGATTTAAAACCTTTAATTGCAATTAGTCAAAAGAGGGGGGTGATTATTTTTATCACTCCCTTTTTAT
>CAYVFU010000022.1:0-37465 GCA_964450495.1 uncultured Saprospiraceae bacterium
CCATTGATCATCTCGATCATAAATAAACTAAAGTCATTTGTACTTGTATATAGACCACCATCAGCTTTTGTGATTAAATAATAATTTGGAACAACTTGGGTTTTAGTAAAATATCGGGTTACAAAATCATCATTACTAGTAGTCTTGTAATCCCAGCTTGTTTGTGTCATGCCTAAAGGTTTAAAAATAAACTCAGTCGTAAATTTTTCATAAGACATACCAGTTGCACTTTCAATGACAAATCCAGCAAGTGTTGAAGCAATATTTGAATACTCTGAAACGCTTCCAGGCTCATGTTTACTGTACACCTCATCTGAATACCATTTTCCATTCGCGGTTAAAACATTCTTTAAAAATGTGGATTCATCAATTAATTCATTGGTTTTAATCATCTCTAAATACTCGTCGTATTCGCTAGACATTTCCAACTTGCTAAGGCTTGTTGCATTTGGAAAATAGTAACTCCTAAAATAATCATCTGTATCCAAAATAGTAGATGAATGGGTAGCGAGTTGCCTTGCCGTGATTGGTGTGTTGGGATGATTAGGATTCGTTACATTAAAAGGCAGATAATCATTTATGTCTGCATCTAAGTTAATTTTTCCTTGATCAACAGCTTTCATTAAAGCAACTGCGATTATCGTTTTAGATATCGAAGCTATATTTTGTACAGATGTTTTTGTAAAGGGAATTTGCTTTTTTAAATCAGCAAAACCCATATCCTTTTGATAGACGATGTCTCCATCTTTTATAGCCAAGCAAGAAAAACCAATAAGATCTGATTCAGCGAATAAGTTATCGACTGTTCTGTCTAGTGTTGCTAAATCATCAATGATGATAGGCGCATCAAGTTTTTTAGTTGAGCAACTCGATAGGATTAGACACAATGTGAGGAGGAGGTAAGTTCTGACTTGTTTCATTTCATTATTTTTAGTTGATTTAATTGATTTGAAGAGCATTTAGTACTACTTGTTTTGATATCATTCAAAAGATAAATGAGCTGTATAATAGTATATGGACATTTTATCCCAAATAGGTTGCCTACTGTTTTAAAAAGTAGTGATTATTTTATCATGAAATAAAATATATTGTTACCGGTTGTTCTTCTTATTATCCATTATGGCATAAATTTTTCAAATGTTTCACCATTGAATTTATATACTCCAGCATCATGTGTACCAAGCCAAATTTGGTCTTGTTTGTCCTTGTAAATAGAGAACAGAGAGATGTTTTGACCAGTATCTTTTACTGGATAGTGAGTTGACTTTATTCCGTCGTACCTCCATACGCCTTCATTGTAAGTTGCCATCCAAATATCGCCTTCATTATCTTTTACAGCAGACATGAAATAAACATAGTTCTTTCCGTCTGTGGATGTAATACCATTAATACCATTTTCTCTTTCGTATTTGACTAAAACATTTCCATCTTCTTTTATGCTGTCAGGAGAAATGTTGAAACGATAGCGGGTATTACAGAACCAATATTTTCCTTTTTCGTCTTCAAGAATAGAGCGGATTCCAAAAGATCCCCCATCAGGTGTAGTTGTCAAGTGCTCTTCATATAGCCAACTGAGTGTATTGCCATCATAACGGCAGATGCCAAAGTTTGATGTACCAAACCACATTGTTCCTTTACTGTCCTTGTAAATATAATAGACATCGTATGGACTCCAGGCATTATTTGGAAACTTCTCGAAATACTCATCAGCCATATAGTGTTTGGGAAATTCAAGCTGATAAAGGTATTCTCCGTCAAACCGACAAGGTCCATTACCACCATTTTTACCAAGAGTGTAAAACCATAAATCATCAGGTTGGAGTTTCCAATTATCACTTGAAAATTTGTTAGGAATTGGGGTCAATGTCGTAAAAGTATTTCCATCAAATTTATTTATTCCTTCCAAAGTTGATATATAAATATTTCCTTGTTTGTCCTCTTGAATATCTCTGGTACGATTGCTGCTCAACCCGTCCTTTGTTGAAAAGCGAGTTATTGTCTTTCCGTCAAAACGAAAAATACCATCTGTATCGCTGCCATACCAATAATCACCGTTTATAGATTGAAAAACAATCCAAATACTTTTACTGAGTTCTGAGACTGTATCGCCTAAAACAACTATAGAATTGTTGACTTCATTTTTAGTATATTTTTGTCCGTTGCATGAAGTCAATAAAATTAAAATATAAAAAATTGGAAGTGTGCTAAATTTCATTTTCTGTCTGTTTGAAGATTTCATTGTTTAGTTACGGATAAGTATGATGTTAGGCGCTATGCTGTGTAATGGATTTTGGGTATGGTTGTATGCTGTCCTATCTAGTATTCTTCTAATTTGGTCACTTTTTCTAACTATATACAAATTATCATAATTGTATAATCAAAATAAAACTATTTGTATTATTTGTAAAATCTACTTGTTTATGATGGGTAAGAAACCCATAACGACTAAAACAAGCAAATTCCAAGTCTTTTCAAATATTTAGTTGTTCTAATCGGTCAAGCAGGTGGCAATATGTTAATACCAAAACAGCAAATATTTAACGAATTCTTATAGCCAATACATCTTCTTCGATCTCTTCCAAAATCCCAGCAAGTATTGCATCCTCTTTCTCATTAAGCAATTGAAAATTATTGTTTTCATCTGAATATATCCAGCTTCCTTCGACATTAAAGTGGGCATCGTCCGGAGCAAGCATTAAGTATTCTGCTGTACCATTAGGGCGGAGGGTCATACTTAATCGGTATCTAGAAGCAGGAAACTCCATAGAAGCACAAGGCCTGAAAATTTGGAGGTCATCACTATCCTCTTCCGTAGAGTGTGTCCAACAATTGATTAAATCTTCAGATTCGATTGACAACTGTTGCTGTACTATCGAATTAGAAGTACATGAGATTAGACCGACACAGATAATTAAGTATAGAGATTTCATACCTAGATATTTGATATATGATGAACGACATATTGATAATCCCTATTGTTGTGAGTAACTATGCTGATGGGGACGGATTGGTTTAATGAGGTGGGGTGTATTTCTCTGTTACTTTGGCGGGACGTATTCTTTGTTACTGTGGCGAGACGCCTTCAGTAACAAAACAAAAAAGCCATCTTGCAGTACTGCAGGATGGCTTTTATATACTTTATCAAACTGTGGTCCTATGATTCTGGAGCAGCTGGTTTGAATACTTTTCCTTTGATAGTAAGGTAAGAGTTTGCAGGATCTGTATTAGCAGTGATTGTTACTCTTTTAGATTCTGCTCTACCTTCTGGCTGACCTTTACCTTTAGAGTCATACTGAACTTTGATTTCACCTGATTCTCCTGGTGGGATTGGTTCTCTTGGCCAATCTGGCACAGTACATCCACATGAGCCTTTAGCGTTGCTAATGATTAATGGGTGAGTTCCAGTGTTTTTGAAAGCGTAAACATGTGTTACTTTTTCGCCTTCTTCAATTTCTCCAAAGTCAAAGATAGTCTCTGGGAAAGAAACAGTCGTTAGAGGACCAGCTGGAATGTTAGCTTCTGGAGTCGCTTGAGGCGTAGCTGCAGGCGTTGTTGTCGTATTGGTTGTAGCCAAACTTTCTCTAGCAGCATCTTTAGTTGTAGAACCACTGTTACAAGCAGTAAAAGCAAGTGTTGCGAAAGCTGCAAAAGCCATCAACAATTTAAATGATTTCATTTTATGAATATTTTTTGATTAACAATTAACAATTTAGTACAAATGTATATGAATATTTTATATTTCAGTACTTCAAGAATCAATCCAAACCTATGTTAACAAGCGATTAACAAACAGTTTTATTCTGCTTTACATATGCACTGCAATTTAAAACTGTTATGTCAATTTTTAGGGCTTAAATCTACTATCAAGCTCGATTTAAGCTTCTAGCCATTCCTTAAATTGACTTAAATCTCTCGTATTTAGGCAATCTTCCTTTGATAATCCACCTTTTCTAGCTGCAAGCACCCCATATCTAATGTCATGAATGCCTTCTTTGTTGTGAGCATCTGGATTTATTGAGATAAAAACACCCTTTTTTACCGCATATTTTATCCATTTATAGTCAATATCCAAGCGATGTGGGTTGGCATTGAGCTCAATACAAACCCCATTTTCAGCACATGCATCAATGATTTTCTCATGATTTATAGGATATCCTTGTCTTGACAAGAGTAATCTGCCAGTCATGTGTCCCAACATTTTAACATGAGGATTTTCAATGGCTTTGATTAAGCGTTCATTCGATTTTTCTTCTGTCATCTTTAATTGAGAATGTACAGAAGCGATCACCAAATCAAAACCAGCTAACACCTCATCTTCATAATCCATTGCACCATCATACAGAATATCACACTCTATGCCTTTAAATACATGGAAATCAGTATAGTTTTTATTGAGTTGATCAATCTCTTTTTGTTGTTGCTCTACCCGTTTAATACTAAGTCCATTTGCATAGAATGCTGATTTTGAATGATCTGTGATTACGAGATATTCATAACCCAATTCTTTTGTGTACTCAGCCATTTCGGAGACGCTGTACAATCCATCGCTATACGTCGTGTGATTATGAATGACTCCTTTGATGTCTTCCATTTCAACTAAATCAGTTGCAATGTCTTTCAATTCTTTAATTGAAGTATAAGGGTAATCTCTAATTTCTGCGGGAATTGATGGAAGTCCTATAGTTTTAAATATGCTAATTTCATCTGTTGTGTCACTTGCTTTATCTAACAATTTTGACAATGGTTCGCTTGATGTTTGTTTGATCAATTCTAAATGGAAACTCTCTTCCTCCACTTGTTCGCAGTATAGAGGGACCCCATGCAGCTCCATTTTATCATTATCGTAAGTGATGTCTTCACCTAATTCTTCCAGGATCAGATCTTCTAATTCTACATCACTTATAATTCTAAGACCATCAGTGACTATTGGTGCTTTGCGCCCAAATTCACCTACAAATCCAAATTTAGCATCTGGTTCGACTTCGTTTATGAGATCTTCAATTTCTTTAGCTACTGACTCTACCGTTGGATATAGAAATTGGCCTTTTGTAGATAAATGAAAGTTTATTTGTTTGATAATGTCAGCTTGTGTCTTCTCCCCAAAGCCTTTTAATTCAATTAATCTATTCTCATTACAAGCATAAAGTAATTCGCCTGGAGACTCGATTTCCATTTCTTTCCAGATAGTCCCAACCTTCTTCGGACCTAATCCTTTAATAGCTAATATGTCTATGACACCTGGAGGAGTCATTTCAATATAGCGATTCAGTGTATTCATCTCTCCATTGGCCATCAACTCTCCTATCTTTCCCTGGATAGCTTTACCAACTCCTTGTATACTGCCCCACTCTGCTTCTTCCATATCTATCAAAGGCATATCCAATCTTCGAAGAGCTTGGTAGGCACTGTAATAAGACCTTACCTTGAATTGGTTTTCTCCATGCAATTCCATGAGTTTGCCCAAAAGGTTGAATTTATTGGCTATTTCTTTATTCGTCATAGATTTATCTACACTTGAGACTATACTTAAAAAGTGCAAAAATCATAAAAGTTTATGGAATTAGAATATTAATTGGGTAATTAGCTGGTTGTGGATGCATTCACTTCATCTGGGTATTCGACTCGAACGTGATTGATACTGCGTAAAAGCGATTTGAATACTTCAGTACACATTTCCAACTCATTGAAATTCAACTCACTATCATCTAATTGTCCTTGTTCTATTTTGTACCTAACAATGTTATCGACTAATTTATCAATATCTTGACCAGTTGGATTTTTCAAACTTTTAGATGCTGCCTCTAATGAGTCTGCAATCATCAAAATTGTTTGTTCCTTAGTCATAGGTTTAGGACCGGGATACCTAAATAATGATTCATCAAATTCTTTTTCTGGCTCTTCTTTCAATTGATTCCGATAAAAATATTCTACTCGAGTGGTACCATGATGGGTCGAAATGAAATCAATGATCTCCTTAGGCAATTTGGCTTTCTTAGCCATTTCTAAACCTTTGGTGACATGGTCAATGATCTTTTTCGCACTTTCAAAGTTACTCATTGTATCGTGAGGATTATGACCTTTTTGATTTTCTATATATGCTTCAGGGTCTGCTAACTTTCCAACATCATGGTATAGAGCTGCAGCCTTTACCAATAATGAATTGCCACCTATTTTCTCTGTTGCAGCTTCTGCCAAATTACTAACTTGAAGAGAGTGTTGTAATGTGCCTTGTGCATTTATAGACAATTCTTTGATCAACGGATTATTCATATCAGCAAGCTCAGCCAGCCTAATCGAACTCGTAAAGCCGAATATTTTTTCTATTAATGGAATAAATGGATATGCCAGTAAAGTGAGCACAGTACTCACAGCAAAGAAGACAAAAGGTTTCCAATCAATTGCTGCAAAACTCTCGGCATGTATTAAAGATAAGCCTAAAAACCCAAGGATGTATGTTGCAAAAATAATGACAATGGCGATAAAAAATTTATTCCAATATCTGGTTTCAGAAACCACTAGTACCGTGATAATCCCTGCCAATATCTGTATAAATGTAAACTCATAATCTAAGACAGACATAAAACTAGCGATGAGCACCACCACAATGTGTACGAATAAAGCCAACCGCTCATCAAAAAAATTTTTAACGATGATTGGCACTACACAAAATGGGATCACGTAGCTGCTTATATTACTTCCCTCAAGGACATATACCAACAATGAAATTAGTGCAGGAAACATCATTACGAATGCTAGGTTATTCATCTTTTCAAACACGCGGGAGTGATTGAATTGTAGATAAACTAAGAGAGCGCCGATGATCAGCAAGATCAGAAGTAGGTATCCAAGAAACGAAATGAAAGAAAAATTATCGAATGAAAAGCCGTCCTTATTCAGTACTGACTTTTGAAGAAGATCGTATTTTTGAGCCGTTATCAAATCACCATTTCCAATGATCATTGTTTCCTTCGGCAACGTCTGAGGTTCTGTTAATCGATTTTTCAAGGTTACTGGGACATAATCTGTAATGCCAATGTTTGGAATAAGATGAGTCTTTATCAAACCATCAATCTGCTTTTTTCGATTTGGCAAATTGTTTGAAACCCATAAGTCCAGTTCTTTCTGAGCAATTGCCATCGAGTTAAAATCAGTTGTCAATTCCTTTTCCTCTACTCCTTCTGAATTCAGTAAGTATAGTGCCCCATCACCTGTCTGATTCACAAGATTGTTTGCATAAATACCTTTGGCATACAAACGTTCTACTTCATTAGCAAAATCATTGAATTTACCAGTTGAGTCTACTCCATCTGGAAACCCTTTGACCACATTATTAATAGCTTGTATAAATGCTGATTTAGGTTGTGTAGAATTGAGAAGTAATCGATTTTGAGGAATTTGTTTTTGGATTACCAAGTCATCTTTCAATACAACATCATCATTCTCCCATAAATCACCAATATCGAATGACTCATCTGCTCTTGGTCTGCACAATACTGCGATCAAAACAACGACACCAAAAGCCATTAAATACTTTAACCAATCAGAGCGATTAAATGATACTTTTTGCTGTTTTTCAGTCATTTAGACGTATTGAACTGTAATTTTTACTTGATTTTACTCTTAAGTGTTTGGAGCACATTTACCTCAATAAACAACTCCAAAGTTGATTAAAATATTGAAATTGACTAAAAGTTTGTTTGGAAATATACGAACAGTACTACGAACGTTGCTTTCATATGCCAGCTATTTTGGTACCCAAGCGACATCATCTCTCCCCTCTTGTTTATTGAGGACTCGTGCTAGTACAAAGAAATAATCTGATAACCGGTTCAAAAAATGCATGATTTCGTAGTCCACTTCGGTTTGTTGGTGTAAGGTCACCACTCTCCGTTCTGCCCTTCTACAGACAGTGCGCACGATTTGACAATAAGCTGAAGATGCACAACCACCCGGTAAAATGAAATTTCTAAGAGGTTCTATTTGTGTATTTAGCGAATCAATTTCCTCCTCAATACGATTTATGTCTTCATTATTTATTGGCTTTACAGATAATTTGGATTTATCTGGAGTAGCTAATTGGGAACCAATCGTAAATAATTTTGATTGAATGTTTTCTAAAAATGCATCAAATTCCGCATTGCGAAAAGTAGACTTAAGGTAGCCTATATTTGAGTTTAACTCATCAACGGTCCCGTAAGCTTCGATACGTGTATTGTCTTTGGAAACACGATTCCCTCCAAACAAGCCTGTCGTGCCATCATCGCCAGTTTTAGTATATATTTTCACTTCAGTAATTATTAGCTAACATTATAACGATGCTCGGGATCAGAAGATCGTCGGATAGATTCATTGACTATATCAGTCTCTACAAGGCCATCGCGCAATCTCACAATCCGGTGTGCATGTTCTGATATATCTGGCTCATGGGTGACGATGATGATTGTATTGCCACTGTCATGTAATTTTTCAAAAATTGACATGATCTCTATTGATGTCTTGGTATCTAGATTACCAGTGGGTTCATCTGCTAGTATAATAGCAGGATCATTGACGAGGGCTCTAGCTATGGCAACTCGCTGTCTTTGACCTCCAGAGAGCTCATTGGGTTTATGATCGACTCGATCTCCTAATCCAACATTGGTCAATACCTCAAAGGCTCTATCGAGGCGCTTACTTTTAGACATGCCAGAGTATACTAATGGCAATGCTACGTTTTCAAGAGATGATAATTTGGGTAGTAAATTAAATGTCTGGAATATGAAACCAATCTCTTTATTGCGCACTTCAGCTAATTCCGAATCTTCCATACTACTGACATCTTCCTTATTGAGGATATAATGTCCTTCAGTAGGTGTATCCAGACACCCCAATAGATTCATCAAGGTACTTTTACCTGAACCAGAAGGTCCCATAAGCGCTACATATTCATTTCTATGGATGTCTAAAGTGATAGACTTAAGCGCATGGACAAACTCTGTCCCCATTTCATAGGTTTTCCTTAAATCTCTAATTTCAATGATTTTCTCCATTACTTATCAATCACTTTTGGCACTATGAAAAAGCCATCTTCGTGTTTACTTGGCGCATTAGATATAGAGTCTTCAACAGTCAATTCATTGGCCACGATGTCTTCTCGTTCAGGACGCCTACTTTGATTGACATACACCAAAGGTTCGACGTCTGTCGTATCCAATTCTTGTAATGTTTCCACCATTTGGAGAATCTTATTCAAATCCTTCTTTATTGAATCTCTTTCTTTCTCATCTAATTTTAGGCGAGAAAGTCTTTCTAATTTCGAAATTAATGAGTCATCTATTTCCATATCAAAACTTAAGATGTATCTTCCCAACTTTGAACCAAAGTTACATTATAAAGTGCTCTAATGGAGTAAAAGCACCTAAGTTTTGTCAAATCAATCTAAGCATATCAAATACCTAGCAATTGCTGGTAATATCGGAGCCGGAAAAACGACTCTTACTTCTAAGCTGTCTAAAGATTTTGGATGGAAGGCACAATTTGAATCGACAGATACAAATCCATATCTCAGTGACTTCTATGATGATATGCAGCGTTGGTCATTCAATCTTCAGATATATTTCCTCAACCATCGATTTCAACAAGTCCAAAAAATATTGAATGGTGATGATGTTGTCATTCAGGATCGTACGATTTACGAAGATGCTTTCATTTTTGCGCCTAATCTTCATGACATGGGATTAATGTCAAGTCGAGATTTTGAGACTTACTTCACGCTATTTAAAAATATGTCAGCACAAGTAAAAGCTCCGGATTTATTGATATATCTCAAAGCAGAAATACCTACTCTTGTTGCCCACATCCAAGATCGAGGTAGAGATTATGAAGGCAATATGAGTCTTGACTATTTGAAAAAGCTAAATCAGAGGTACAACAACTGGATCGAAAGCTACAAAGACGGCCCCCTATTGGTAGTGAATGTCGATGGCATGGATTTTAAAAACAATGTAGAAGACTATGGTCAGATTGTTGAAAAGATAAATGCTCAGTTACATGGATTGTTTTGATTCAAACCTTACATGATAACATTTTACATCAACCTTCAATACAAACTCATAAGTCGAAAACTAAAACAACTTGGCATTTATCCTATCCTAGGACTATTGTTATTTCCAATTGTGTTTCTCGTCCTTGCACTTTTCCTTTTTTATAAAACTGACTTAGCAGTATACGTATACACGGGGTTTGCTCTCTTATCAATTTTAGCTATCAACACTGCGGAAAGAATTGAATTTCTAAAACTTATTTGTGGAAAGGCTTTATGGAAAATCAGACTGATTGAAAATCTTGCCATTGCGTTTCCTTTTAGCTTATTTCTACTCTATAAATCTGAATACATTTTTGCCGGTTCTATTCTTTTATTTGGAATTGCTACATCCTTTATTCCAAAAATACATCAACATTCCATTAGAATGCGAACTCCATATTTTCATAGGCCATTTGAATTCACGATTGGATTTAGAAAATATATTTTGTTACTAATGTTTGCTTTATTTATACTAATAATGGCAATTAAGAGTAAAAATATGAATTTGGGCTTATTCAGCATCAGTATTCATTTCGGGATAATTCTCAGTTATCTTGGATTTCTTGAACCATCTAATTTTATCAATATTTTTAATCGTACACCAAACGGTTTTCTTAAAGAAAAAATTAAAACGGTAGTCTTGTATACTTTTTTATCGATAGTTCCACAAGCATTAATCCAAATGATTGCATTTCCAAAATCAGTAGTTCCACTAATCGCAATAATCGGGATTGGCTTATGTATAGCTGTCTATTTTATTATTGTGAAATACAGTAATTATCCTGAAGTAATGTCACTTCCTTCTACTGTTCTATTCATGGCAAGTATTTTCATTCCTATTCTATTGATCTATACTATCCCCTTATTCTTGCGAAGATCTAGACAAAAGCTAAATCATTTATTACAATGATTAAAATTACAAATTTGTCAAAATCTTATGGCACAAATAAGGTGCTTAATGGAATAAATGTAACATTTGAACCAGGTCGTGTTTACGGAATTGTTGGAGTCAATGGCGCTGGTAAATCTACACTATTCAGATGTATTTCTGGATTAGAAGACTATATGGGTAAAATAGAGATTAGCGGCAAGCACCTTCATGAAGAGACAGCTTTTTTATCTACAAATCCATTTTTCTTAGATCGTCTGACTGGTCGAGAATACTTACAATTTATTTGTCATGCACAAAATATTGAACCGGCAGATTTTGACAAAAGAAATATTTTTCAATTACCACTTGATGATTATGCCACTCAATATTCAACAGGCATGAAGAAAAAACTAGCTCTATCTGGTGTATTGATACAAAAGAAAAATTGTTTTATTCTAGATGAGCCATTTAATGGAGTTGACATACAAAGTAATTTGGTGATCTCTGGAATCATCTCAAAATTAAAGGAGACAGGGAAAACAATATTGTTATCGTCCCACATATTTTCAGCATTAAGCGAACTTTGTGACACCATATTATTATTAGAAAATGGGCGATTCTCTAGAATTGTAAACAAACATGAATTTAATTCTCTGGAGCAAGAAATGAAATCCACTATATTGGGAAATGATATTGACTTACTAGAGCTAGAATAATTAAATGAGTAAAATATTTAATCAAATCCAAGAAGACCTACAACGACATAAGGCCACATTGGTAGCCGTATCTAAAACACGAAGTGATGAAGAGATACTATCAATCTACGATCTAGGCCAGCGTATCTTTGGAGAAAATCGGGTTCAAGCCTTAACCGAAAAATATGAATCACTTCCTAAAGATATTGAATGGCATTTGATAGGACATCTCCAAAAGAATAAAGTCAAATATATTGCGCCATTTGTACAAATGATTCATTCTATTGATTCTTTTGAGTTGGCTGAAGTAGTCGATAAACAAGCAAAAAAAAATAATCGTGTTATTGATGCCCTTATCCAAGTTAAAGTAGCCACAGAATCCACTAAGTTTGGATTAGATGAAAGTCATACATCAGAGACAATAGAAAAAATAAAGACGTTACAAAACATCAGAATCAGAGGATTGATGGGAATGGCAAGTTTTACATCAGACCAAGTTCAGGTTCGTTCAGAGTTCAAACATTTAAAGTCAATATTCGATAGGCTCAAAGAGAATGTCTTCCTAAATCAGGACAACTTTGATGTGTTGTCAATGGGAATGTCAGGTGACTATAAAATTGCTTTGGAAGAAGGTTCAACAATGGTGAGGATTGGAAGTCTTCTGTTTAATTAGACCTCTTAGCTAAACGATTATAACAATTTTAGTCTTTAATATTTTTAGTATAAACCTGACCTCGAATAAAAAGTAAAGCAGAGAACGAAATAATTCATTCCCTGCTACTTGAAAACACATATGATTTTAACTGGACTAATCACATTAAGGATTATGACTAGTCAGAATATTTGAGAGGATTACTGTTTATTAATTATTGAAGTTTAAATTTCCACCTAATTCATTATCTAATTCTGCTCCGAGATCAACGACAAGAGGGTCACCATTAATATTGCTTGTCGCTATTGTACCACCTACATTATTGGATACAGTGCCATGACGTATATAAAGTCCATTTCCATTTTGAAGGTTAAACAGCTGTATTTCTCCGCTATTTTCTATGTCACCTTCAAATTCCATTATTATTCCATGAGAGGCTACCCCATCCAGTGATTGGATAGTAATGTCTCCTTTGTTAACAATAGTGCCTCTAGTATAAATGCCATGAGACGTAGAATTACCAGTATTATCTTGAATAAATAAACCGCCTAGATTTTCAAGAACTCCAGTTGACATAATATTTATGCCATCGTGACTAAAGTCTGAAATATTTGTTTTAGCACTAGCCTCATTTTCAAAAGATCCAAGTATTAATATACCAAAGGAATTATTGTTTATATCAGATATTGTGACTGTATTCCTATTTAGCATTTCTGCTTGGCTTGCTATGAATATACCATGAGCAAAATCAGAAAAACAATTACTTACATTAAGCACACCGTTAGCGGAATTTGTAAAAGAAGTGCTACCACTTAATGAAAGCCCTACATCTGTCACGTCACTTACATTAATTGTACCTCCGCTAATAAATGCAACGTTATCGGTCCCTTTCAGACCGTCTAAATTTGTGTCTGATATAGTTATTGTACCAGTGTTAGTCAGGACTGAAAAATCCTCTGTCATCAATAGACCTTCACCTCGGAAAGGGCTACTGACTCCATTAATATTGATCGTACCTTTATTTGTTAGAATCCGTTCAACATGTATGCCACGGATTTGATTGACATTAGTTATATCAATGACGCCATCATTATCAATTGCAAAATCGCTAAAAATACCACCATCGCAATCATCTATATCGATCCTACCATTGACTTCAATATTCAGCTCACCATTGTTGCGAATGGCATAATTAGGAACAAGGGTATTGTGGATGTCTGAAATAACGATTTGATCTCTTGCAAATACGGAGACTGCACCACCACTATTTATTCTTAAACCATTAACGCTACTTGAGCCAATAATTAAACGGGTAATCATAAATGCATCTGGACTACCAACGATGAGTGATGTACCGCCTGAACCGATTTCAACAGTTTTTGCAAAAGCACTATATCCTCCGGGGATTACCCCTTCAGGTATAGAGACTTTAGCACCGTTAGTAATTTTTACATTATCTAAATTGGTAGGTATACAATTGCAAGGAAGTAGTCCTGCTCCAGTAAGCTTGTACCATTTACTTGCATCATCCCAATTGCCACTAGAACCGGCTAAGTCCCAGAAGATGTCTTGTGATGAGAGATTAGCACCTAGTAAAAAGAAGCTAAAAAGAATAAGAGTTTTAATAATTGTTTTCATCATTTTTTAATTTAGGTCATAAGAATTCTGTGCTCTGCATTGCAGAAGCTATTATTTACTTTATGTTTAATTCCAGTGTCTCCTACACTTATTAATGTGGTATTCGGTTCTAATAATTGGAGTCAGGAGTTTTCTTAGTCGTCAGGAGTCTTCCCAATCTCCTCTTCTATTTTTTCGAGCAGATTGGTCATATCATCCTTTACCTGTTGCAAAGTTTTATTTTCTGGAGGTTTAGGACTTGTATTCTTCTTTGGAAATAGTTTGATTAATTTAAACAGTTTTTTCATCTGCTAATAAACTAAAATCACAAACACAAGATTCCTGTTTCAAAACCTCTTCTTACGAGACCGGCAACATTTTTGGCATTTAATTTTACCATCAAATTTTTTCGGTGGCTAACAACTGTGTGTTGACTGATAAATAATTCAAGAGCAATTTCTCTAGCTGTCTTTTCTGTAGATATCAAAGACAAAATCTCAGCTTCTCTCGATGAAATATGGAAATTGGTTTTCATAACATTGATTTTAATTACAATGCTAAGATAGACCCAAAGACCTTTTACATTTCCCACCTCTAGGGGTAGGTACGTGTCTTTTTGTAATATTCTTGGCAGTTTAAAGGAGCAGAGAATTGATTTTAGAGAATGAAGTCTTAAAGAAGAATATGAGATCATTTAAGAAAATCTCGTATATCGATTAATCAATTATTCATTTATGAGTATAATTTTCTTAACCTTAATTCCAACATCTGTATAAATTTTTAAGAAATGAGTTCCAGAAAAAGAATGGAGTCCTTCAAGATTTCCAGAATTGGCTGTTCGAACAATCCTTCCTGACATGTCAATCAACTCGACGCGTTCTATGGTTTGGTCAGTGTCAATCGTTATTCTTTCAGAAGTTGGATTAGGATAAACTAACAAAGTGAAGTCTACAAGTTCATCTTCAGTTGATGATCGTATTTCAGAAATAATACCTGTCGAGTGTAGCGTTAAGCCTCCTCTCCTATTCCCAATAAGCAATTCGACAAATCCATCATTATCCAAATCAAAAACAGCAGGCATTGTATGTTCTCCAATTGAAATGTTACCATAGACAGTATCAATGACTGTAAATATACCATCTAAATTATCATCAATATCTTTTAAGTATCTCGTCCTACCACTTTCTGTCCCAACCATTAATTTGGTCTGCCCTTCTGATGTAAAGGCAAATGGGGCAGATAAATTCCGAATGTAACCTTGATCTTTTGTAAAAACATTTCCAAACGTTTGATTAGTTGTAGGATGGTCCATTGAAAAGAGAGGCGACCCAGAAGATCCGATATTCTGAATATAGTTAAGACTGCCATTCACATTATCAACACTATTGAAATTACGTTCTCCAACAACTAAGTCATTCAATCCATCATTGTTGAAATCAAAAATAGTAGGTTTTACAAATTGACCAGGATTCAAATTCTGATACTCATAAACAGGTTCGCCAAATTGAAAAGTAGCATTAGGCCCAGCAATATTTTCGACAAAATAAAAGAATCCATTATCATCCCCTATTAACAAATCCATATCATCATCATTATCTAAATCTCCGACTGCTGGAAAAAAATGCGTTGATGTGGTTACAAATCTTGAAAAATTTAGATAGTCATCATCTTCGAGTTCAAAAGAAGGATTATCAATTGTGCCGATATTTTTAAGCAATATAAGTTTGGGATTTCGGACATTATTAAAGTCAGTTAATCCTGCTCCACCAATGAGAATGTCCATCAAACCATCTGCGTTGTAGTCTAAAAATGTAGGAGCCGCATCTTTACCAAAATATAACATTTCATCAACCAAAAAATTCTTTGTCTTTAGTTCAAATGATATCCCATCAGAGGTGTCAGTAAATTCATAATGCCAGATGTGGTTAGTTGTTTGCAAGCCAGACTGTTCATTGGGAGCTACAATCATATCAGACTCACTATCTTCATTAAGATCTAAAATGAATGCAGTATTAAAAATATTTATTTCTATTGGATCGGCAGCATTTGGAAAATTAGTGTCTTGCTCTCCAAACCAGGCATTTTCTATTGTCCCCATATTTTTGAGCAAGACAATTCCATCATTCGAAATATCACCAATTAACGCATCCATGATGCTATCATTATTTTCGTCAAACAGGGTTACTGTAGATCCAGCATGTCTTAACTCTGTATGATCCTCTAGTAGAAAGTTTCCACATGTCACTCCATCAACAGACAAATTTATTTCTTCAGAGAATCCACTTTCGACTATTAATCCAAAACAGTCTTGTTCAATACGGAAATCTATACCAGGCTTACCAGTTCTTTCTACAGAATAATTCCGATAGTAAGTGATCGTTGATCCACCAGGCTCAAAAGAAACAATATCGACATCACCGTCATTGTCTACATCATCAATACCTGGAATATCTATTAGTGAATTAAAGACTTGTGTTTCAATATTCCCTAAGGGGACATAAATCACGTTAAATCCATCATCAGTTTGTGAAGCCAGTTCGAAAGTCAATTCATTGTTTACAATTATTCCTCTTTGCACTTCAACACCTGCAATCCCATTAACAGTTGGTGCCATAAATATATCCATCACACCATCTTGATCAAAATCTTTCATTAACATCCATGCACGTGGTGAAGGAAAATTCTTCACCAAACCTGGTGCATATTCAAATTGATTATTTCCACTTGCAATAAAAGGAAGTACCACATCACCTGTTCTATCGAAGACCACCAAATCCATCGCCCCATCATTATTTAGATCTGCTTGACTAAATTGAGGTGCAGTCAGACCACCTGCAAAAGGATATTTTAAAACTTTCCCATTATAGTTTACTGGGAATGTAATTGGTGATATGGATTGAGCTATACTTGGCTGAATAAATCCAAATATTGCGAGTAAAGAAAAAAGTACAAAGTGCTTCACAGTGATTTTTATATCTTTAACAATAACGAATAATGTTAATAAAAGTGTGTAAGCCAATTAACAAACACAACTTATAATATACACCGAATGATTCAAAGATATCTGATATTTCTTGTCTTATGGGTTTTTGCACTGGAAAGCTTCGGACAAAATGAATTGATACCCATTGATTCAAGTCAATTAACAATAGTAAAACAGCAACCGAGTATTATTGTTCCTCAATCATTATCTATTGAATCTTCAAGTGGCGCATTAGAGCTTTACATCAAAGAAACGCAGACAGGTATTGTCAACATAAGCATTGAAGGTGATGAGGAAGAGATCATGTTTACAAACGGAAAAGCTATTCTTGATAAATCATTCGATGAACAAGGCGAATTGGTATTTTTAGATTATGAGACGTCAAATGGACGAGAATTAGACTTATACCACATATCTGCTAAAAAAGAAGGACATCGGATCAAAAACATCCCGTTGTGGTTATCCATTGTACCTCCATTGGTTGCGATCATTTTGGCACTGATTTTCAAAGAAGTAGTAACATCTTTATTCATTGGGATATTCTCCGGTGCGTTCATTGCATTTGGAATGAGATTAGACAGTTTGTATTATTTCTTTAGAAGTTTATTTAGTACAATCGATAAATATATTATAAATGCCCTTACCGATAGTGGACATATATCCATCATTGTGTTTTCCTTATTAATCGGTGGCATGGTAGCTATAATATCTAAAAATGGAGGAATGGCTGGTATCGTCGATGCCTTAAAAGCCTACGCGAAAAATGCACGGTCCAGCCAGTTTATCACTTGGCTATTGGGACTCAGTATATTTTTCGATGATTATGCCAATACACTAATTGTCGGAAATACAATGCGCCCAGTGACAGATAAGTATAAAATTTCTAGAGAAAAGCTCGCTTATTTGGTTGATAGCACTGCTGCACCAATTGCAGCTATTGCGTTTATAACGACATGGATCGGAGCCGAGTTAAGCTATATTGATAGTGGTATGTCACAACTTAGTGAATACAACATTACACCTTATTCTGTCTTTATCAGTTCATTGAAGTACAGTTTTTACCCTTTTCTCACCTTGATATTTGGCTTCATGATCATCTATACGCAAAAGGATTTTGGGCCTATGGCTGCTGCCGAACATAGAGCTAGAACGACTGGTCAAGTATCACCAGCTGCTACTGAATCTGAAGATGAACCAGACATGGAAGATTTAAGTCCTGTCAAAAACGCTCCATTAAGGTGGTACAATGCAGCAATCCCTGTTTTGACAGTGATTTTCATGACTATTTTCGGTCTGATCGATACTGGAATGGGATCACTCTATGGTGAGATGTCTTCAATGAATATTGCAAATTTGACAAATTCTTATGGCAGTGTGTGGTCAAATGCTGGAGTGCTTTTTCCAGAAGGTGACGCGGGATTTTTTGGAAAACTTGGTAAGCTGATTGGTTCTGCTGACTCATATGTAGCTCTACTTTGGGCATCTTTATCTGGTGTAATGGTTGCAATTGCACTTACAGTAATACAGCGGATCATGAAGTTGTTTGATACAATGCATTGGATGGCAGAAGGATTTAAAACAATGATGCCCGCTATCATTATTTTGACCTTGGCATGGGCACTAGCCAGTACTACAGAGCAATTGCATACAGCAGAATATTTGAGTACTACACTTGAAAATGCTTTGCATCCTAGAGTGATACCTATGGTGATTTTTGTACTTGCAGCATTCATTGCATTTTCCACAGGTAGTAGCTGGAGTACAATGGCCATTTTATATCCAATTGCAATTCCAACCACTTACGCTATCTGTGCGGCAAATGGTTATACCCCAGAAGAATCACTCCCGATTTTATTGAATGTCATTGCCACAGTATTAGCGGCATCTGTTCTTGGCGATCATTGTTCGCCTATCTCAGATACAACCATTCTATCTTCTTTAGCATCCGATTGTAATCACATTGATCACGTACGTACCCAAATGCCTTATGCGTTGACTGTTGGTGTATTTAGTTTAGGCTGTGTTGGATTGAGTGCATTATTTGGAGGCAGTTGGTTGATGACAATTGTATTATTGGTGTTGTCAGGAATTGGATTTTGGGGGATTATTCGTGTTTTAGGAAGGTGATTAAGCAGTCTATCCAGAGCTTTTTGGCATATGTTCAACTTATAACAAGTAGCTAAAAGGCTATACTATTTTACTCTCAAAAACGTTTTATATCTTTGTTAACAGTCTCAACCCTGGGAAACAACGTCCTTTAAATATAGAAAACAATCACTATGGCTACAGCACAGGTATTGACACTAGAAGATGCGAACAAAAAGAAAGGGATGCGAATATCGCTCATCATCCATGGCATATTGCTATTATTGGCATTGATTCCATTCTTTACTCCTGATCCTGATAAAAATATTGATACCCAATATGCAGTACAAATTGCCTTTGACAGAACAGATATAGTATTACAAGAATCTAAAAGTTCTGCCAGTACAAAATCCTCATCCTCTGAAGGTGCTAAGCGAGCAAAAGCAGAACCAGCACCAACTCCTGCAGCGAAGCCCTCGCCTAGACCTGCAGAAAAACCAGCTGAAGTTGTAAAGGTGTCCAATCCCAAACCCGAAGTTAAAGAAACAACACCTGCACCAAAACCGGCACCAAAGGTCATTGAGCCTACACCTATACCTACTCCTACAGAATCAGAACCAGTAGAAGCAGAAATTATAACCGAAGAAAGTGAGGTAGTTGCAGTTGAAGAAGAAATTCCTATCGAAGCGCCAGAACCTGAAGTTTATGAAGCTCCAGCTCCTGTTGATATACCCACACCTGATCCAGAGCCATCGACCAGTTCGTTGCCTTCGCTAGATGACATATTAGCTAAGATGGAAGAAAAAGTAGGAGACATTTTCAGTGATGGAAACCCAACAGAAAATGCTGAACCAGACGGAGGCGGCGGAGGTTTGCCTTCTGATAGTGATGATGTTGATGATTCAGGAAGTGGTACTGGAGATGAAGGAGTTGGCAGAGGAGATGGTGATTCTGGAAATGACAGCGATGACGGCATCGGTAATGGAGGCATTGGAGATGGTGAATACGATGACAGTGGAGATGGTGTATTTGGGCGTAAAGTAATTCACAGAGACTTTTCTATGATTGAAAAGGCAACTGGTAAAAGTGGTGTCATCGTAATAAAAGTATGCATAGGCAGAGATGGTAAGGTAAGAAATGCACAAATAGATGAATTCGAATCCACTATCAAAGATCGCGATATATTGAAAGATGCATTAAGATCATTGTACAAATACAGATATGAGCCAGATCCAACTGCACCAAAAGAACAGTGTGGTAAGTATAAATTGAAGGTGGATACTGTACATGGTGTACGATAGGATGCCATTGGCAAACTTAGTCAGCACGATGGGTCAATTTGGCAATTTCGCACTTGGACTGATAATTAGTTTGACCGTATATCAAGGTGGTCAAGCACAAGATATATTTCCTATTACGAGTCTGCATAGTGTTACAAAAGAAGTTGTAGATATTCAAGTGACTGATATCCACGGAACGACAAAGCCATTATCTTCCATATTAGTCGATGATCGCAATTATATAGTAAGCATCATGGCGAGCTGGTGTGGCCCTTGCCGAACAGAACTGAATGCCTTTCAAAAAGTAGCCGAAGATTGGAAGTGTGATCTGAATACAGAAGTTATTGCTATTTCTATTGAGAAACCTAGCGATACATATAAACTGGCTGAATTGGTAGAAAAACAAAACTGGACAATGCAGGTTGTACACGATAAAATGTCTTACACTGGACGTTCGCTTGGTGTATTTGACATTCCACAAACATTCCTAATCAACAGACAACGAGAAATCGTTTACCACACAGAAGGCTTTCATACCAACCTTATCAAGAACTATCAAACGGAGTTAGAGAAACTACATAGTATAGACTAATCAAACAATGTCCGATCACGATGAAATTACTCAATAACTATTTTGTATTTACTCTTTTACTTTGTATGTCATTATAGTTCTAAGATTTCTCAATCGATCGATACAAATAATCAATCAAATAAATCCCAAGTCGTTATTCCGACTATAGAAGATAAATTGGACAGGAAGGTGGTTTATCGAGACCTTGATATGATTAAGTATGCAACAGGCGAAGATGGGGTTATTGTTTTCGAAGTATGTATTGCAAGAGATGGATCAGTGTTCAATGCCCAAATAGATGAGAGTAGAACAACTATAACGGATGCTACTCTTTTGAAAATGCAGTAAAATCCTATACAATTACAAATATGAACCAGACCACACCGCACCAGAAGAACAATGTGGTCAATACGCTTTGGTAGTTCAGAGAGCAAAGGACTAGGGTTAACCTCAGATCAGAGTTTAATGAGGATATAAATTTGCAGTAACTAAAAAGTTACGTTTATTCCATCCCATCAATGTCTTTTGTTAGAATTAAAAGGCAATGCAATGACAAATCCTAAAACAACTAGGAAAGGACACAATGATGATAAATATTAGTATTTAGCCTGCAGCCTGTAGTCACAGGTGAATACTAGACAATAAAATGAGAGCTTGAAGTACTAGAGTAAGTAAGCTAGTATAGAAATTACAGATCACTTGAACTAGTTATTCTTTTTCAAATTACCTTGAATATCTCTTGTCTCTTTACGTGCACCCGTTTTGGGCTTCTCGATAAGCTCCGTATACAATTGTTCAATATGTTGCCATTGACCATCCTCTAGCTTATACGCTTCATAGGAACCATCAGGTACTTGCGTTTCGCCTTGTCCGGGAATGCGTCCCATTTGAGGAATCATGTGGTCAAAAACAATCATCTCTAAACCAGGATTGTAATTTAGTGTGGTGGAGGCGTCAGCAGAATAAGTGAGTATTAGTCTGGATTTTTTATCTGCATATTTTGATTCGCCGGTTCCAAAGATTGGTTCGCCGAATGTTAATTTGTCTCCATTTACTCTTAATATTTCTACGGTTTTTGTTTTGGTAAACTTATCTAACTGTCTAAATCCAAAAAGCAAGTAGTAGTCATCAACGGGCATAATGTCATAAATTAATCGACCATACCAATTGTCAACACTCATTTCTTGGAATTCAACATTTCTACCAAAATCAATCGTGTTTTTTAATTCAATTAAAGTTGAGCTATTTTGAAAGTAACTTTTAAAATCAAAGGTGTCTTCCATACCAGATAATTGCCAACTAATGAAACGGAAAGAATTATCTGGTGAATTAGTGAATGAAACCCATTTCAATTTTTCAAACTGGTAGTCAAAGGAGGATTCTTGGTTTAACACCTCCTCAAACTTTTCATTAAAGGCCGCAAAAGCTTTTTCTCTATGTGCTGGTTCCATAGCATTGACCATCACATCTGCATAGAAAGCAAGATCTGTTTCTGCTGATTCAAAATCAAATTGAGCAGACAAGTGAAGTGATGTACCTATAAAAAGCAGTATTGTGTATAAGCGAATCATATCTAAATAACGTCGATGAGATAATTGGATTGCTTGTCAGTTGTTAGAAAACTATTAAGATAGGCTACTTGATCCGAGTAGAAATGATGAAAAGGAGTTGACATTTCTGCTTTAAATGACACAACAGGAGATAAGCTCCTCATAATCTGGACGATCTGACACTTTATTATGGATGAATGATTCTTCAATAACCCCACCATTAATTAAGAATATACCTGGCATCTGAAAACCATCTCCTATTTGCTTAAGGGAATAAGCATTACCATTCATATTAGCTTGTAAGCCTCTTATCATAACCGTCAAACCGAAAATTTGACCGAAGCTACCTTTAGTTAATCCAAAGGCACTGTAAACATGACAATCTGGATCAGCAATAGTAAAATATGAACCTAGATTGTATTCACTGAAATATTCATCTGCAGTTTTGTCGTCACCCATGTGCACAAATACCAGTCGAATCCCTTTTAACTCTAGTTGAGACTTTTTCTCTGACAGATCCTTCAAGGCTTCTCTGCAGAATATGCAGCCAAAATGACGCAAAAAAACAACCATTAGAGGGAAGTTCATTGACAAATCGTGTAATGAACTCCCCTCTGATGTAATCGTTTTCTGGAGAATACTTTTAGTTATTACTTCCACTTATTTTCTTAGCTTAATTTCATATCATCATATGTCTTCATCACTGCTTTAACATGATCAGACGATGTATTCAACAATGCTAATTCTTCCTGGTTCAATTCGAGTTCATAAATTTTCTTGATACCACCAGTACCTAATTTAACCGGAACTCCCAAATAAACATCGTTTAGACCATATTGGCCTTCAAGCTTCACGCAACATGGGAAAATTCGATCCTCGTCTTTAATAATGGCTTCTACCATTTGGGCACCAGCAGCACCCGGTGCATACCATGCAGAAGTCCCCATAAGTTTAACGAGTTCACCACCACCCTTCTTAGTTCTTTCAACAATTGCATTCAGTTCAGCTTCGCCTATCAATTCTGTTACTGGTATTCCTGCAACAGTTGTGTATCGAGGTAGAGGTACCATTGTGTCTCCGTGCCCTCCCATAAGAACAGCCTGAATGTCTTTTGGAGAAACACCAAGCTCAGTGGCTAAAAATGCTCGATATCTAGCCGTATCCAGAATACCTGCCATTCCAAAAACTTTGTTCGATGGCAATCCTGTTGTTGTATGAGCAGCGTAAGTCATCACATCCAACGGATTAGATATGACAATGAAAATGGGGTCTGAATGTTCCATTATAGAACTTGCGACTGACGAAACAATTTTGGCATTTGTTGAAATAAGATCATCCCTACTCATTCCAGGCTTTCTTGGTATGCCTGCAGTTATGACAACAATATCACTATCGGCAGTATCTTTATAATCCTCGGTACCTGTTAATCTGGTACTGTAATGATCAATGGAAGCTTGTTGCCATGAATCTAGAGCTTTGCCTTTTGCAAAATCACCTCTAATGTCAAGCAAAACGACTTCTCTTAGAAAATCCTTGTGGGCCAAAACATTGGCTACTGTAGCACCTACATTACCGGCACCAACTACTGTTACTTTACTCATTAAGTTTCATTTTTTTTTTAAAAAGAGCTTTAACACGCGACTTTCATACAAATGTAAAACTTTTATCATGGATAAGACATATACAATGGGGTGGTCAGACTTTGAAACATTAAATTCTTACTTTTACATACTTTAAGTGAATGATATGAAGGTTCTATTTCTTTTAATTACTGGTATTTGGATACCCTTTTTGGTATTCGGTCAGGATACTGATGATATTCAACATCATTGTGTCGAAAATCAACAACTCCAGATAGAGAGAATTCTTGAAAATAAGCAAGCTATAAAGGATGGGCTTGCCATACTTCGTGAAGAGACATATGTTCCCTTAAAATTTCATTTGGTTGCTGACTCGGATGGTGTTGGCAGAGTCGACCTTGACGATGTTATGGATCAAGTCTGTGCGCTAAATGTTGAGTTTGCTGATACTGATTTGCGCTTTTATATCGATGATGGCTTTAATTTCATCAACAATGATCAGGTATTTACAGGACCTGACCAAGGTGTTGCTGTTGCGGAGATGATAAGACAAGTCAGAGAAGTAGGATCTGAGTCTGTCAATATATTTATTACAGATAGAGCTAGAGCTAGTAGTGGTATAGAAAATGGAACTGTGTTAGGGTTTTATGCTAATGTAAATGATTGGATGGTTGTCCGTAAGAATCAGATAGGAAATGATGAAAATACCTTAGCGCATGAGATAGGCCATTACTTTTCACTGATGCACCCACACTTCGGCTGGGACAGTCAACCATGGGAAGAATCCATACATGGCAATACTGTACTTATTACAAGAATTGATGGCGTACGAGTAGAATTGGTAGATGGAAGCAATTGTGATGAAGCTGGAGATTTCATATGTGATACGCCTCCAGATTACAATTTTGGATTTGGTTGGAGTCAGCAATGCCCTCAATTTAATCTGGGAGTAATGGATCGCAACGGAGATGTTATTGTGCCTATGCAGGACAACTATATGTCTTACTTTCTGGGATGTGGAAAATATACCTTTACGGCTGATCAAAATGACTTAATCATGGCAGATTACATGTCAGAAAGAAGGCGTTCTCTAAGAACAGGTTTTATACCAAACACAACAGAAATTGAAAACACTTTAGAATTGATTAGCCCAGAAAATAATACAACAACTCAATTTTTTGATGGTGTTGAATTATCATGGACGCCAGTAGAAAATGCCTCAAACTATTTAGTCGTCCTTCAAAGTGGACCTGATGAAATAATAAGAACCGTTACTGAACCGTCTGTATTTATAACAGAGTTACTTCCAGATGAGATTTATACGTGGTCAGTGACACCATTCAATGATGGATATACATGTGCTGAGAAAAAAACAAACATCCTTAGAACCAATAACATTACTACAAATACAGAAGATCCTGTATTCGCACAAACGATTGCAGTGCAACCAAACCCAGCTAGATGGGGAGAAGATGTACGTGTTATTTTAGAATCTCAAGAGTCACTCCAAGCAGTTTTCACACTTCACAGTCTGGATGGAAAACGTATTTTTACAAAAAGCATCTCCATTGGATCAGGAAAAAATAACATCAATGTTCCAACAAATGAGCTTAAATCAGGAGTGTATATGTTATCTTTGGCAACTTCTAAAGGAAATATTAATAGAAAATTGATCATATCAAACTAATAAAGTCAAATGAACTTACACGAATATCAGGGAAAAGAAATGTTAGCTTCTTATGGAGTGGCTATTCAGAAAGGGTATGTTGCAGAAACAATGGATGAGGCACTAGAAGCTTACAAAAAGGTGCAACAAGATTCAGGTTCTGATTTTGCAATTGTCAAAGCACAAATTCACGCTGGCGGAAGAGGAAAAGGTGGTGGAGTTAAGTTGGCTAAAAACCTTGATGAACTAAAAGAGCACGCTGGTAATATTATGGGTATGATGCTTAAAACACCACAAACTCCTGGTGGCATGGATGGCGAAGGTAAATTGGTAAAGAAAATTTTAATCGCTGAAGATTCTTATGTTCCCAACTTTGATGACTGTAATGAACTTTATGTGTCAATAATGATGGACAGAGATAAGAAACAAAATGTAATTATATACTCGACTGAAGGTGGGATGAATATCGAAGAGGTAGCAGAAAAGACTCCAGAGTTAGTTCATAAGGAATATGTGGATCCTACTTTGGGATTACAAGGTTATCAATTGAGAAAAATAGCTTTCAACTTAGGTATGTCTGGGCAGTCATTTAAAGAGATGACAAAGTTTATCAGCAACCTTTACAAAGCATTTATAGGAGCTGATGCTTCTTTATTTGAAATAAACCCTTGCCTTGTCACTGGGGATGATCGTGTTATCGCTGTTGACTGTAAAGTCAGTCTTGACGACAATGCTTTATACAGACAACCTGCTCTTGCAGAAATGAGAGATACAGATGAAGAAGACCCAATGGAGGTTGAAGCAAAAAGCTATGGACTTAGTTATGTCAATCTTGATGGCGACGTAGGTTGTATGGTCAACGGAGCGGGACTTGCAATGGCGACTATGGATATCATCAAATTATCTGGAGGCTCGCCTGCAAACTTCTTAGATGTTGGTGGTACTGCAGATGCTGCTAGAGTAGAGCAAGCATTTAGAATTATCCTTAGAGATCCCAAAGTAAAAGCGATCCTTGTTAATATTTTTGGTGGCATTGTTCGATGTGATAGAGTTGCTAATGGCATTGTGGATGCTTACAAAAACATGGGTAACATTAATGTACCAATCATTGTCCGACTTCAAGGTACAAATGCTGATATAGCTAAGAAGATCATCGACGATAGTGGACTAGAAGTACACTCTGCTATATTGCTTCAAGAAGCTGCTGATCTTGTCAAAGGTGTCCTATAATTGTACTAGTTCAATAAAAAACAAAGAAAAATAATTGGATTCATACTCGCTCTTCGAACTCAATGAATACATACGAAGAGTCATTGCTCTAAATTTCGCTGAACCCGTTTGGATTCACGCAGAAATTGGTCAAGTCGGAGTAAGCAGAGGTCAATACTACATCAGTTTAGTAGAGAAGAATGATAAAAGTGATGCCATAGTCGCACAGTCTGAGGCTGTCATATGGTATAAATCTGTACTCTTCTTGAAAAAGAAACTTGGTGGTATCTTCGATTCTCTTGTCCAACAAGGTACCCAAGTAAAAGTCAAAGTAAAGATTGATCATCACGAACGCTATGGATTAAAATTAGTCATAGAAGATATAGATCCAAAGTATACAATAGGTCAGTTAGAATTACAACGTCAAGCCATCCTCGACAAGCTAGAGGCTAAAGGATTGATTGATATAAATGAACAGATACCACTACCCTCTGTCCTCCAAAATATTGCGGTTATCAGTTCTGAAACTGCTGCAGGATATAAAGACTTTATCAAGCAGATCGAGCAAAATGCTTATTGGTATGATTATAACCTTATGCTTTACAATACTGCAGTGCAAGGACATAGAGTCAGAGCCGAGGTAAGTCGAGCTTTAAAAACGATAAAAGAAGAAGGCATATGTGATTGTGTGGTTATTACCAGAGGAGGTGGATCAAAAATGGACTTAGCGGCCTTCGATGATTTTGAGATCGGAGAAGCTATTGCATCATCCGATGTGCCAGTAATAACAGCCATTGGGCATCAAATAGACAATACAGTGGCAGATATCGTAGCCCATACTTCAGTGAAAACGCCTACTGCTGCAGCTGATTTTCTCATCGAACACAATAGTCAATTTGAAGCAAAAGTGCTACTACTTGAAGAGCGAATCAATCAAATCGCAGTTGGTTATATTCAGCATGCTAAGGTAGAGCTTGACAAATTAGAGTCAAATATTCAATCGCAAGCGACACTTAATTTGTGGGAGTTAAATAATGGATTGGATAATACGTATCGAGAGATTACAACCACAGCAAGACAGTCAATTAAATTTGCAGAAAGTACTTTATCTAATATCGAACAACAACTTGATTTGATGGATCCAAAGTATATCCTTAAAAGAGGATTTGCAGCGATTAAGCAATCTGGCAAATATGTTCAAAAGGCAAAATCCATTGACTACACGAAGGATATACAGATTGAATTAGCAGACGACTCAATTTTGGCAACACCAGTAAAAAAATAATATGGCAGCATTTAACTACGATAAAGCTTACAAAGAACTACGAAAGATATTGGATGACATACAGCAACCTGATTCTAGTCTTGAAGACCTATCTAAAAAATTAAAGAAAGCAAAAGAGCTTGTCAAAAAGTGCAAAGCTAAACTACGCGACGTTGAAGCAGATATACAACTCGCTTTAGAAGAAGAATAAGAAACTAAGTATTTGAAAAACTAAACCTTGACAGTATGTTTTTCAACCAAGAAAATGACAACCTAGAATCTCTTACAGCTTTATATGTAAATAAAATAGCAAAAGGAAATAAAACTAAGTTTGGTAACCAAGCAGCCAAATATGGGTTAATTACTTTTCCTGCCATAAGCCGATTTCCCATTATATCCATAATAATGAACAACATGAAAAAGAGGATAGAAACCAATAGCGGAAACCCATAACCACCTTTACGAATGATAGACCCCAAAGGAGCACCAATAAATAAAAACATCAGACAAATTAATGCCCAACTGTACTGTTGATTTACCTTGAAGTGAAGTAGGTTTTCTTTTGCTGAAGCTACGCTAAGTTTATTCTTGGTTGCAAGAATTTGATTGTTTAAATGCCTTGCCTTTGTGGCAGCACTTTTTAATATTTTCTTTTGTTCTTCAGGTAAGATAGTCTCTATAAATGAATCTGCCTCTTTGAATAATTCTTCTTCTACTTGTACTGATTCGTAAGCAACAACTTTTCTATTTTTCTTTTGAATTGTTTTTTTCCTTTGAACTGTATTTTTCTTTTGTAATGATGTTTTGCTTTGAGATGAAATCACATTCTCCTTTTTCACATCTTTTGTATTGTTCTCTAACTGTAATTCCATCGATGGCGTTTTGTTGTCACTTTTAGAAACAGCAGACTTTGCCGCCCGAACATCTATATTACCTTTATCTTTTTGAATGACAACCAAATCAGAGAAGTCGTAGAGATTTGATTCATTCAATACATCAATTTCAGCATTTATTGAATCTATATTGTATAATAGTTGCGGTGTATTCATTAAATCGTAAGGTCTTCGCTGAACAGCACTTTCATCATCCTTTAATTGAAATTCTGTCATATCAAATGACTTTTGCCATTGCTTAAAATTAGCTTTTGTCAATGGGTACGATTTGTCTTTGGAATTATGTTGAAGATTTTCTTTTAACTCCCGGATTTGCTCTCCATCGTACAAGGTCATGACAAAATGTTCACCATCGTCACTTACAGACATTTTACCATGCTTTGCGGTGATGACATTTATTCTTTTAGATTCCACATTCGTGTGGTCATAGATAAGGACTCCCGTTATGTCTTGTCCATTTTTATCCTTATCACTTACATAAATTCTATAGCCCGTAAAATCATCATTGAATATACCTTTTTCGATAACCATAGAAGGCTTTGCTTTTTTTATACCATAAAATCTGCTTAAAAAGGCTTCATTTGCTTTAGGTACGATTAAATTAGAAGCGATAACGGATAGTAGTGCAGTTAACACGCCTATCATAATGCCAACTCTCATTATTCGATAAAAGGATATGCCAGCCGACTTCATACTTGTCAGTTCAAATTTTTCTGACATATTCCCAAATACAAAAACGGAGGAGAGTAAAATTGTAATAGGTATGGCTTTCGGGATTAAGGTGAGTGCAAAATAGAAGAACAGTTCCATTATTTCTAATGTACCGATACCCTTTCCAGAAATGTCATCGATATATTTCCAAAGAAATTGCATAACAAGAACAAACTCTGCCAGCAAGAAAGCCATGACATAGGGCCCTATAAATGCTTTTGCAACGAGAGTATCTATTTTCTTGTCAAACAACATAAACTACTGAATACCAATTATTTAGTAAAAATTTAAAAGAAATATTGCGCTAAAATCACTAAATTATGTAACATCTAAAACGAAGATAGCGTCCTTTTTATGTAATGTAAATGCAATTGATTTTAAAATCACTTCAATGCAGATGAGGGAATTAGTCCATATGATCACACCATTTCAGCAAAAGCTTTACCGCTATGCGCTTAGAATCGTAGGTGATCATATGGAAGCAGAAGATGTGATACAAGAGTTGCTGATCAAAATTTGGAAGAAGAAAGATCAGTTTTTACAGATTGACAATAAAGAAGCTTGGTGTATGACTTTGACAAGGAATATGTCAATCGATAAGACAAGAAAACAGAAGAAACATCGATCATCCAATATCGAAGATTTCTATTTCATCAAAGATTCTTCGGCAACTCCTTATCAATCTGTAGAAAGTCAAGACAATATGTCTAAACTGCAAAACATCATAAGTGGGTTAACCGAAAAACAACAAAATATTATTCACTTAAGAGATGTCGAAGGATACAGTTATAAAGAAATAAGTGAAATAACAGGATACTCAGTAGACCAAATTAAAGTCTATCTACATAGAGCACGAATAACATTAAGAAAACAAATAAACAGGAGCGATTATGAATAAATCTCATATCGATCAACTTCTAGAAAAGTATTGGAATGTTGAATCTACTATTGAAGAAGAGACAATCTTAAAAAGCTATTTTGCCTCAGATCAAATAGATTCATCTCATCAACAATACGCGCATCTTTTTCAGTTTTTCAAAGGAAAATCTGAAGTAGTCAGCCAACAGAAGCTTTCACTAACAGAAGAACTAGTGAAAAAGTCCAATGGCAAAGTAGTAGACATGACCTCGAGAAGCTTGATAAAATATGCTGCTGTACTTATTGTCCTCATAGCGGCTTATGGAAGCTTCATGAATCTTATGCCAACAAATAATACAGATAAGATCTATGCCGGCAAGTTTACCACCTTAGACGAAGAGCAAGAAGCACAGGAAGCTTATGAAATAACAATGGAAGCTTTGTCTTTCTTGTCTAATAAAATCAATACAGCAGAGTCGGAGATTCAAAAAAATCTTGAACCTGTTCAAAAAGCAATAAAAGTTATTTATTAATACATGTTATGCATAATAGATGAAATGGTGGACGCACCTTTCGAAATCTAAAATTTAAAATCATGAAATATTTAAGTTCAATACTATTCATTCTATTTATATCATCTACTGGATTTTCACAAGCAAATGCTATTGATAATTATTTTCAAAAATATAAGGACGATGAACGCTTCACTATGGTAAACGTCAGTCCCAAAATGTTCGAAATGTTCATCCATATCGCTGAAGGAGCTGAAGAAGACATTGATGACGAAATAGTTGAAATGCTTGCCAGTTTAAAAGGTTTGAAAATTTTGACTACCGATATAGACGGAAGAGAGTTTTATGAAGAAGCAATAGGTAAATTTGATACAAGTCAATATGATGAATTAATGACAGTACGATCAAAAGGTGATGATGTGAAATTCTTGGTCAAAGACAGAGACGGTGGAAATATTGTGCAGGAGCTCTTGCTACTTGTCGGCGGTGACGACTTTGTAATGTTGAGTTTTGTAGGAGACATAAACCTCAGACAAATCGGCAAACTCGCCAAGTCTTTAGATATGAAAGGAGCTAATCATTTAGAAAAGTTGTCAAATGATTGATACAATGAAAAAGCTATCTATACTACTGCCATTCATTCTAATAACACAAATCAGTTTCGGTCAAAAAGCTGTAGACAGATTCATCAGTAAGAATCTTAAAGAGGACCATACAATGGCAATGTCATTCCCAGGTTGGTTATTTGAGTCTACATTAAAGCTCGCTGCCAAAATGGATGATGACGAAGAATTTAAGGAATATGCCACACTTGCAGAGTATGTGAAAAATATACGTGTCTTTGTTGCAAAAGAAAACCACAACATCCCTGAGTCAACTGTTCAAGACTTGATCCAAAAAATGATTCACAAAGAGGGATATGACGAATACATTCGTGTCAGATCTAAAGGTACCAATGTCAATTTATTTGCAATTGAAGAGAACGAAACAATTAAAAGACTCGTGTTTTTTATTGATGATTCTGATGAGACTTTTATCATGCTGCGTCTCAAACTTAATTTACCTTACAATGCATTTAAAAAGCTCAGTTACAAGCTAAATGAAGAAATCAGACCCTAATAGTTTGCTATTTAAAACGCAGATAACTATTACAGTATGGAGAAAACAAGCTATTTCGTAGCAAGCAAAAAGTTTCTACTACTATTTCGTAATTTGTCGGTACTAATTTTTTTCTATGAAAGTAGTATCGATACTTATAACGTTAGCATTATTAAGCTTTAATGCGATAGGACAACAAGTAACACCTTTTGAAGACAGATTGGTTGGCAATCCAAAAGCAAAGTCTGAGTTAGTTGCAGGTCTTCCATTCACAAATATTGGCCCTACTATATTTAGTGGTAGAGTGAGCGATATAGAAGTTAATGAAGAGGATCCTAGTCATTTCTTCGTTTCCTATGCTTCGGGTGGTTTGTGGTATACCGATAATAATGGTACCAGTTTTACCCCGTTATTTGATCATGAACAAGTGATGACGATTGGTGATTTTGCAGTCAATTGGCAAGACAGTATTATTTGGATAGGTACTGGAGAGGTCAACTCTAGTCGTTCTTCTTATGCAGGGGTCGGCATGTATGTGAGTTATGATTTTGGAAAATCATGGGAACACAAAGGACTAGGTGAAAGTCATCATATCGGCAAAGTCTTGATTGACCCTAGAGACAATAACAATATCCTCGTCTCAGTACTTGGTCACCTATATTCACCGAATGCTGAAAGAGGTATTTATCAAACAACTGATGGTGGCAATACATGGTCGCAGAATTTATTTGTTGATGAAAATTCAGGGTCCGTTGATATGATTAGAGATCCTAAAAATCCAGATATACTATATGCCTCAACATGGCATAGAGAACGACGCGCTTGGAATTTTGTAGAATCAGGGGAAGGTAGTGGTATTTATAAATCTACGGATGGTGGTAGTACTTGGACATTAACCGGTAATGGTTTCCCTAGCGGCGAAGGTGTTGGGCGAATAGGTTTATCAATCGCAAGAACGGATGTTGGCACCAGAATTTATGCACTGTTAGACAATTATGACAGAAGACCTCCAAAAGACAAAGAGGAGGATGACTTGACCAAAGCAGATTTCAAAAGTATGTCCGACGATGCGTTTAACAAGCTGAAAGATGAACAACTAAAAAAATATCTAAGTTCGAATCGGTTCCCAAAGAAATACAGCGTAAAAACTGTCCGTAAATTATTTAAAGAAGAGAAAGTAAAACCTGTTGATTTGGCGCTATACTTAGAAAATGCTAACAGCTTGTTGTTTGATACTCCAGTTGTAGGTGCGGAATTGTATGCAAGTGATGATGAAGGGGCTACTTGGTATAAAACTCATGAAGATTATCTTGATGCGGTCTATAATTCTTACGGCTATTATTTTGGAGTTGTTAGAGTTAATCCTTCTAATATTGATGAAGTTTTTGTTTTAGGTGTTCCAATCATACGGTCTATTGATGGTGGTAAAACATTTAAATATATTGGTGGTGATAATGTGCATTCTGACCATCAAGCTCTGTGGGTCAATCCCAATAGAGACAACCATATCATAAATGGTAATGATGGTGGAATAAACATTAGTTATGACGACGGCGAACACTGGATCAAATGTAACTCTCCTTCAGTTGGTCAATTTTATCACATCGCAGTAGATATGGCTGAGCCATACAACGTATATGGTGGACTTCAAGACAATGGTGTTTGGAAAGGACCTCACACATATAGTGAAAGTACCCGATGGCATGGAAACGGACAGTATCCCTATGAGTCTATCATGGGCGGTGATGGGATGTATACGCAAGTAGATCCGAGAGATAATGCCACTATTTATACGGGTTTTCAGTTTGGAAATTATTTCAGACTAAATGACAAAACTGGTGATCGTAAGCGAATTACGCCATCGCACGATTTGGGTGAAGCTCCATTAAGATGGAACTGGCTCTCGCCCATTCATTTGTCTTCTCATAATCCAGACATCTTCTATATGGGAGCCAATAAATTATTCCGATCTTTTAATAAAGGCGATGACTTTGATGCTATTTCAGATGATCTTACAAACGGAGGTAAGAAAGGTGATGTTGCTTATGGCACACTAACGACCATACATGAAAGCCCTCTTCAATTTGGTCTATTGTATACTGGTAGTGATGACGGGTTAATCCATGTTAGTCCTGATGGTGGGTTTAGTTGGACAATTATTAATGGTTCACTCCCAGCAAATTTATGGGTGTCTAGAGTACAGGCTTCAGCACATGAAGAAGATAGAGTGTATGCTTCACTAAATGGATATCGGAATGATGATTTCACGCCTTACTTATACGTGAGTGAAAATCAAGGAACTACCTGGACCAAATTGGGTGAAGGTTTGCCTAATCATCCAATAAACGTAATTAAAGAAGACCCAGTTGATGGCAACATTCTATATTTAGGAACAGATTATGCTGCATATGTATCATTAGATCGAGGTACTACATTTCATAAAATAACAAATGGCTTACCCAATGTACCTGTACATGATATAGTGATACACCCTAGGGATCATCATATTTTGATAGGGACCCACGGTCGATCAATTTACAAAGGTGATGCTTCTATACTCAGATCGTATGCAGATGTGAAAGATGAAAGCTTGATTGTTTTTGAGCCTAAAGAGACTAGAGCAGGGTCATTAGCTGGAAGAAAAAATGGCTTTTATGAGCGTGAAGGAGCTAAAATTCCATTGTCTGTTTACAGTAAATCAGGTGGCAATGCACAGGTACAAATTCTATCATCATCAGATCAAATAGTTCAAACTCATTCCATAGACTTAAACCCAGGATTCAACCAGGTACAAATTGATGGCAGCGTACATGAACGCCAGAAAAGTGCTTTAGAAAAAGAAGAGAAAATTAAAGCATCGAGTGATGGAAACTATTATTTGCCTAAGGGAGAGTATAAAGTAAAGGTGGTAAAAGGAGCAAGCAGTAGCGAAAAGAAATTGGTTCTCAAATAGACTATGTTCCGATTCTATCCTTTGTGGAATAGTTTTGCAAATTGCCACATACAAATGCCGGCACACACGGAAACGTTTAAGGAGTGCTTCGTCCCAAATTGCTCTATTTCTACAGAAGTATCTATCAATGGGAGTATGGAGTCAGTAAGACCATTCACTTCATTGCCGAAGACCAAAGCTACAGGTTTATCCGTCTTTGTAAGCTCAATTTGGCTTAGTGGTATCGAGCTATCTGTTTGCTCTATTCCATAAATTTCATAACCATGGTCTTTTAGTTGTTTTATACACATAGCAACATCATCAGCATATTCCCAATCAACACTTTCGGTTGCTCCAATTGCTGTTTTGGTTATCTCTCGGTGAGGTGGAGTTGCAGTAATTCCCGTTAAATAAATTTTATCGATTCTAAATGCATCACCTGTTCTGAAAAAAGAACCGATGTTTAATCCAGAACGGATATTGTCCAACACAACAACAATAGGCAACTTTTGAGAATCTTTGTATTCAGTAATTGTAAGCCTGTTTAATTCTTGGAGCTTTAACTTTCGCATGACTTATGCTGTGGCCTCCTTTTTAGCTTTTACTTTTTTAATGCATGCTTGTATAAAACCAGCGAATACTGGATGTGCCCACTCTACCCTACTTTTTAGTTCTGGATGAAATTGAACACCAATAAAAAATGGATGTGATGGTAATTCAATGATTTCTACCAACCCGCTTTCAGGATTCACACCTGATGCAATCATACCATGCTCTTCAAGTTCTTTTAAGTAGGTGTTGTTAAACTCATATCTGTGGCGATGACGTTCTAATATCTCTTCAGTACCATACAGTTTTCTTGCTAGAGTCCCCTCTTTGAGTAGACACTTATATGCTCCAAGTCGCATAGTTCCCCCTTTTTGAGAAATCATCTTTTGTTCGGACATCAAGTCGATTACAGGATCTTCGGCTTTTGGATTTATCTCAGTAGATTGAGCACCACTTTTACCTATGACATTTTGAAAATACTCCACAACAGCAACTTGCATTCCAAGACAGATGCCAAAGAAAGGTATATTGTTTTCTCTGACATATTGCACTGCCTTTAGTTTACCAGGCAATCCTCTCTCTCCAAATCCAGGTGCAACTAAAACGCCATCAACTTCTGCAAATATTTCGGCAAAGTCAGCCTCATTTTCTAAACTTTCAGAATGAATGGGAATGACATTTACCTTGCACTCATTTGGAGCACCAGCATGTACAAATGCTTCATAAATAGATTTATATGCATCAGGTAACTCATTGTATTTCCCTACTAAAGCAAGGGTTACATGATATTTAGGATTTTCTAATTTATATAGAAAATTCTTCCATTGGTCAATGTTTAATTCTTGCTTTGGTTCAAGTTCCAGTTTTCTCAAAACAAGCGTATCGAGCTTCTCTTTTTGCATTAAAATTGGCACATGGTAAATCGAGGATGCATCTATAGCTTCTATGACTGACTCATCCTGTACATTACAGAATAGGGCTATTTTCTTTCTGATGTCCTTTGGTAAAGGATGTTCTGTTCGACAAACTAAAATGTCAGGCTGTATACCTGTTTCTTGTAATTCTTTGACAGAGTGCTGGGTTGGTTTAGTTTTTAGTTCTTTAGCTGCATTTAAGTATGGGACAAGTGTCAAATGGATGGATAAGATATCCGACTTATTCAGGTCTCGTCTTAATTGTCTCAAGGCTTCTAAATAAGGCAATGATTCGATATCGCCTACTGTACCACCTATTTCAGTAATGATGATGTCGTGTTTGCCACCAATTTCTAATTGAAGAACACGTCTTTTGATTTCATCTGTAATGTGTGGAATGACTTGAACGGTTTTACCCAAATAATCACCATGACGTTCTTTGTTGATGACCGTTTGGTAAATTTTTCCTGTAGTAACGTTATTGGCTTGTGAGGTAGAAATATTCAAGAATCGTTCGTAATGACCTAAATCCAAATCGGTTTCAGCTCCATCATCAGTTACATAACATTCACCATGTTCATACGGATTTAGTGTCCCTGGATCAACATTGATGTATGGATCAAGCTTTTGAATAGTCACCGAGAAGCCATGTGCTTGAAGTAACCGACCTAATGATGCTGAGATGATTCCTTTACCCAAAGAAGAGGTAACACCGCCCGTAACGAAGATATATTTTGCCATAATTGGTAATTAATGGGGTAACAGAAGTTTTGACTTCGCTACGGGATACAAAGGTAATTAAATATTTCCTACTACCGCATATTGATTGCTTAGCTTTTACTACTGAGAATACATTATACTTCTGTATCTTACTATTCATGCTAATTCATAGCCTTAATTCATAGCCTTAAT
>CAYVFU010000022.1:37565-59799 GCA_964450495.1 uncultured Saprospiraceae bacterium
TACTTCTGTATCTTACTATTCATGCTAATTCATAGCCTTAATTCATAGCCTTAATCCATACCTTATAAACACCACAAATTGACAAAAATGATCAATACAGTAACTGGACAAATCACCACTCAAGAACTTGGTAAAACATTGATGCACGAACACATTCAATTTGGCTACCCTGGGTACCAAGGTGATGTCACATTTGGAGGTTGGAAAAAGGAAGAAGCACTTGCTACCATTAAGACATCTATGGATATCGTTAATTCACATGGTGTAAAGACAATCGTAGATGCAACGCCAAATGAATGTGGTCGAGATGCTGCATTTTTAAAAGAAGTATCCGAAACATTTGGCGTTCAAATCATCTGTTCAAGTGGATTTTATTACGAAGGTGAAGGAGCAACTGCCTACTTCAAATTTCGAATGGCATTTGGCGATATTGTCAAGGAGATCGAAGATATGATGCATACAGAGATCACCAAGGGTATAGGTGATACAGGTGTTAAGGCTGGAGTCATAAAATTAGCAACAAGCAAAGATCAAATCACAGATTACGAACGTGCTTTTTTTACAGCTGGAGCAAGTGTGGCTAAAGAGACTGGTGTGCCAATTATTACTCATACACAGGAAGGAACTATGGGACCTGATCAAGCTGAATTGCTACTCAGCTTAGGGGTTCCAGGTAATCAAATCATGATCGGCCATATGGATGGCAACACCAATATAGAGTATCATAAACAAACATTAGATCAAGGTGTACGAATTGCCTTTGACAGGTGTGGTATACAATTCATAATCGGAATGCCATCAGATGCAGAGAGAGTAAAGATATTCTCAGAATTGGTCAAAAGTGGTTATAGCGATCGTCTTCACTTATCACATGATATGGTTGTCAATATGCTAGGGCGTCCTCTCGTACCTCTGCCAGAGCATGCACCTGTATTTGAAAGGCTATACATTGGGAATATCTTTGATAATATTATTCCAGAATTGATTGAAGCTGGTGTGACAAAAGAGCAGATTGATCAGATTCTAGAACACAATCCTCAGGGAATATTTTCTCATGCTTGAGGCTTAGCTATAAGCAAATGACAGCGACTATACTACTCTTGTGCTTAGGGATTTGTTATGCTGGAATGTCATTGCTACCAATTGTGTTATCTTATCGCAAGGTCAATGTAAGGATGCATAAAGACAACATACAAATCAAAGGCCCTCATGGCCGTGTTATACCTTATTCAAAAATTAAAGAGATCACGCTTACATCTACATTGCCTCAGCAATTGTCTATCAAAAGAGCCATTTCGTTTAATGGGAATCGAAAGGGCCTGTTTCGAGATGACATTGAGAATAACATATACCTATACTTAGACAAAGACTTCAGTGTACCACTTATTGCAATTACGGAAACAGATAATACACGCACATTTTTAGCACTAGAATCTAGAGAAGAGAACAGAAGAGTGTTTAATAAACTAGTATCTGACAAGCGCAGATTAATACAAACCTGATCGGCTTTTAGAGCCAACATTCCAATTAACCCTAGCCTAACTTCGCTAAATTTTCCTCTAATATCCGTAAGCGATCTTGTCCATCAGCCAACTTCTGCCTCTCCTTATTTACGACCATTTCTGGTGCATTATTGACGAAGCTTTCATTGCTTAATTTCTTCTCGACAGAATTGATGAAACCTTTTTGGTATTCGATTTCTTTTTCAATACTTTCTTTTTCAGCCTCTACATCGATCTCTTTATCAATGATGGCAATGTATTTGTCTTTGCCAGATAGGAATGATATACCAGTATCAGAAACTTCATTAGATTCCAAAATATTTAGGCTTTCCAAGTTTGACATTTTGGATACCATCTCTGTTGCGCCATTCAAACTAAAAATGGATTTGGCACTGTCTGAAGATTCTACTTGGAGAACAATGGTCTCTTTTGGACTGAGACTATTCTTATTTCGGATGTCTCTCAGTGAGGAGACTAGTGTGGTCAACTGATTTACTTTTTCAATTGTATCGGCATCAACGTCTCCTGCTTTAGGAAATGATTCCACGATACAGTCATTGCCTTCTCCTCTATCTCTCAATTGGTGCCAAACCTCTTCCGTAATAAAAGGCATAAACGGATGTAGCGTTATCATCAACTTTTCAAAAATCTCAATCGTCTGCTCATACGTCTTTGAAGATAACGTGTCGCCATAGGCTGGTTTAATCATTTCTAAATACCAAGAACAGAAATCGCCCCAAATAAATGAGTACAAACTTGTTAATGCTTCTGATAAGCGATATTGAGACATCTCTTTTTCTGTGGACACAAGCACTTCATTAAACTTGGCGTTAAACCAAGACACGGCTAATTCATCAACCTTCGTCGATAGCTTATCATCTAATTGAAATGACTTAATCAATTTTAAAGCATTCCAAATTTTGTTGCAAAAATTTCTTCCAGTCTCTACCAGCTTTTCATCAAACAATAAATCACCACCAGCAGGAGAACAACTCAACATGCCATAACGAACGCCATCAGCACCATAGTCATCAATGAGCTTTAAGGCATCAGGACTATTGCCCAGAGACTTGCTCATTTTACGCCGCTTTTGATCTCTTACCATTCCAGTGAAATACACATGTTTGAATGGATAGGCTTCCCGATTTGGTACAAGCTCAGGTGCCCATTCGTATCCAGACATAATCATTCTGGCTACCCAGAAGAAAATGATGTCCCAACCAGTAACAAGCGCATTCGTCGGATAATAGTATTCTAACTCCTTGGCATTTTGGAAACCATGGAACGTCGACATTGGCCACAACCAAGAAGAAAACCATGTATCCAATACATCTTCGTCTTGTTTTAAATCAGCAAGCGTGATGTCTGGGTATTTTTCCTTTGCTTGAGTTAATGCCTCAGCCTCTGTCTCTGCGACAAAGTAATCTTCTTTGTAATACCACACCGGTATGCGATGACCCCACCACAATTGTCTGGAGATACACCAGTCTCTGATGTTTTCCATCCACACCTTATATGTCGTCTTATATTTCTTTGGATGAAATTCTATTTCGTCAGTCATTACAGCTTCTAGTGCAGGAGCTGCTATCTTTTTCATGTCAACATACCACTGTAAAGACAACATCGGTTCGACAACAGAATTTGTTCGCTCGGAGCGGCCAATACTACTGACGTAATCTTCTTTCTCTATCAACAAACCAGCAGCTTCCAAATCTTTGGACACCAATTTTCTGCACTCAAAACGATCGGTACCAATGTGAATCTGAGCAGCCTCAGACATGGTGCCATCTGGATTAATTGTCTCTATCACTTCGAGCTCATGCCTCTTCCCTATTTCATAATCATTAGGATCGTGGGCTGGAGTTACTTTAAGTGCACCAGTACCAAATTCCATGTCCACATAATCATCAAAAATGATGGGAACAGAGCGATTGACTAATGGGACGATAACTCGCTTACCTTTGAGGTGGGCATATTTTTCATCATCAGGATGGACAGCAACCGCTGTATCTCCCATAATTGTTTCTGGACGTTTGGTAGCTACTGTGATAAACTCCTCACTACCCTCTATTTTATATTTAACATGATACAAATGGGAATTCTCATCTGAGTGAAGCACTTCCTCATTTGATAAGACTGTCTTGGCTTCGGGATCCCAATTCACCATACGAAGCCCACGATAGAGTTTACCCTTTTTATATAAATCCACAAAGACCTTTATGACAGATTCAGAACGTACTTCATCCATTGTAAAAGCAGTTCGTTCCCAATCACATGACGCACCAAGACGTCTCAGTTGTTTGAGAATAATCCCTCCGTACTCATCAGTCCATTCCCATGCATGGGCCATAAACTCATCACGGGTCAAATCAGATTTTTTTATCCCTTCTGCTCTTAGTTTTCTTACCACTTTAGCTTCGGTCGCTATGGATGCATGATCAGTACCTGGTACCCAACAAGCATTTTTGCCGTCTAATCTTGCCTTGCGTATGAGTACATCTTGGATTGTGTTGTTTAAAATGTGTCCCATATGAAGGACGCCTGTCACATTCGGTGGGGGGATTACGATTGTAAACGGCTCTCTCTCATCCGGCGTAGAATGAAAGTATCCTTTGTTTTCCCAGTAAGCATACCACTTAGCTTCAATCGAGCCTGGTTCAAAATGTTTGGCTAATTCACTCATAATCTATCCTGTAAAATAATTAAGTACTTTAACGTCCGAAGTCTCGTCTTTGTGAATAATGACAATGTATAATTTATCATACACGCTTTCATCAAGCTTTGGATAACGTTTAGAATCCTCGTCAGCTAGAAATGAAGCAAGTGTTGGTGTAGAATTAGAATGGCCGATGATCATTGCAGTTTTGATATCCTCCTTTTGCTTTAGCGACTCTGCAAATGCCTTAAGATCCTTATGGTCATATGGAAGTATTTTTAGTCCTTTTGAGCGTGACAAACTATCTGCAGTCATTAATGTCCGTGTGAACAACGTAGAATAAACACCATCGATCCTTGACTGCCTGAATATATCTGCAATAGCTACTGATCTCTCTTCACCTTTGGCTGTAAGTGTTGGATTGTCTTTAGGAATGGTATCTTTTTCTGCATGTCTTACTAAATAAAAGACTTGCTTTATCTCCTTATCGGACAATGCTGTTTCAGTACCATCTTCAAAAACAATTGTTTGCTGCTTTATTTGTTTGATTACAGTTGTCGCAGGAGCAGAACTGTCTTTGCAACTTGTCCAGTAGACAGCTAGACCCATAACCAATAATATATAGTTTAGTCTCATTCCGTTTCTTTATTCTGATTCTCTTGCTCAATGAATTCTTTTTGTCCATTCATTTGATCAAGTATATTTTCTCCTGATTGTAATGCTGGCTGAAACAACTCCACTTCCACTTGATTATACAACAAGTCATCCATTGTTTCTCGCTTACGGATCAGATGGTGTTGACCTTTATAAATAAGCACTTCTGGTGGTCTAAATCTTGAATTATAATTAGAGGCCATTGTAAAGCAATATGCACCAGCATTTTTAATACACAAAATATCACCTTCTTGAATCTCGTACATCTGCCTGTTGACACCAAATGTATCTGTCTCACAAATATATCCGACCACTGTGTATATACGTTTACGACCTTCTGTTTTTGATATGTTTATAATGGAATGATACGAGTCATACATCATTGGCCTAATCAGATGATTCAAACCTGAGTCAATCCCAGCAAATACTGTAGACGTTGTTTGCTTTACCACATTAACTTTAGCGAAGAAATAACCGGCTTCACTAACGAGGTATTTTCCGGGTTCGAACATTAATGTTAGTTCACGGCCATACTCCTTGCAAAAGAAATTAAATCGTTTAGAAATTTGTTGGCCGAGATCCTCAATATCTGTTTCGATGCCATCATTTTTATAAGACACTTTGAATCCACTACCAAAATCCAGATAATCCAAATCAGGTAAATGATGCGCTTGTTTGAATAGTATTTCAGCGCCTATCAAGAACACTTCTGAATCTAAAATCTCTGAACCAGTATGCATATGTAAGCCTTCAACCTTTATACCAGTTGCTTCGATGACACGCAAGACATGAGGCATTTGGTGGAAAGAGATCCCAAATTTAGAATCAATATGACCGACAGATATTTTAGAATTGCCTCCTGCCATGATGTGCGGATTGATCCGAATACAGACTGGGTAATTCGGATACAAAGAGCCGAACTGCTCCAAAATGGAAATGTTGTCGATATTTATTCTGACGCCGAGTTTGACAGCTTCAGTAATCTCTTCTAAAGACACACAATTAGGCGTATAGATAATGTCTTGCGGTTTGTAACCTGCGAGTAATCCTAAACGCACCTCTTGGATAGATACTGTATCTAGTCCCGCACCAAGAGAATTCATCAATTTCAAAACATTGATGTTGGTCAGTGCTTTACATGCATAATTGATCCTCAGGTTTTTGACATCAAAAGCCGAGGTAAGCCGATTGTACTGTCTTTCTATGGTATCATAGTCATAAACATAGAGAGGACAACCGTAGGTTTCGCATAACTCTAAGGCAGAAATACCGCCTGCAAACTCAAATTCACCGTTTTTTAGCTGCATAAATTCATATTGAATGCACAAAATTATACTTTCTTATTGATCGACACACCAAAATCAGTTATTATAACATCATATAAGTACAATCGATACATGAAATGAATATCTCAAAGCTCATATCAGGTTGCCAAAAACATGACAGAAGTAGTCAAAAAGCTCTGTATGACACGTATGGGCCGAGATTTTTAAGCATTTGTAAGCGCTATATGAAAACAGAGGCTGATGCAGAAGATGCCTTAGTACAAGGATTTTATAGTATTTTTTCTAAAATAAATCAGTATACGGGGAAAGGCAATTTTGAAGGATGGATGAGAAGAGTGATGGTTAATCAATGTCTAATGATGTTGAGAAAGAAGGTAAACTTCACATTGCAGGTAGAAATTAACAATTTGGAAATTGAGACTCCTGTCACAGTAGAAGACGATCTGGCTTATGAAGAGTTATTGAAGCTGTTGGAATTACTGCCTACCGGATACCGAACTGTTTTCAACATGTATGTTATCGAGGGGTACAAACACAGAGAAATTGCTGAGATTTTGAATATTAGTATAAATACATCCAAATCACAACTTATCTTAGCAAAGAAGCGGATGAGAGAAATTATCAAAAAAAAACATAGAGCATATGTCAGTTAATGAACAAGAACTGGAGCACATAATCCAGCATACTGAACATACGAAAAACTTAGAATTAAAACCTCAGCTGTGGGACAGACTGGAGTCAAAGCTCGATGTAGATAAGCATAAAAAGCGATCTAACAAATATAGACTCTTCAGTTATATTTCTTCTGCTGCATGCGTCGCAGTTTTGTTTGCTGCTTATTTCCACTTCTCTCCATCTAAGCAAAACTCTAAAGCCTTTATTGTAGAAACATTGGAAGTGCCTTCTGGGCATAATTCGGTGTTTAATGTAGAGTATGTTAATATTCTAAACCGCAATACATTTAATTGTGGCAAATGCTGATGCGTTTGAACGATAAATTGTTTAGCTAACATATCGTCAACCAGTATGAGACCAACATTTACTTTTTTCATAACACTATTGATTAGTCAACTCATTTTTGGACAGCAGCTTTTTGAAGGAATTGTATCTGATGAAAAAGGAGAACCTATATCATACGCACATGTTTTTCTGAAAAATCAACAACAAACAGGAAGTGTAACAAATGAAGAAGGCTATTTTATATTTAGGATATCTGAGTCTATCCAAGATACGCTGGTTTGCTCCATTCTTGGTTATGAAACTTTATATACGCCAATAAAAGATTTGGAGGAGGATGTAAAATTAGTCCTACATGCAGAAGCATACCTTCTTGATGAAGTGACAATTATTTCTGATGAATATTTAAGGCATCTGCTAAAAGAGTCTATTCAAAATATACCTAACAATTATCCAGTCACTGAACATCAACTCTTGGCCTATCAACAAGACTTTAGTTTGTCAAATGGAGAGTATAGTGAATTAATAGAATCTGACCTGACGATAACTTCGAATGGTTACCAAAAGGATAAACGACAAAGAGACATCTATCTTAATCAATTGCGGAAGACAGATGACAATCGAAATTTGCGAGATGATTTAAAGACTGCTTTTGGCAATTCTAAAATTATATACGATTACAATCCTTTAATTAAGCGAGCATTTAAAAGAATATACCCGAACCCTCAGAAAGTAGAAAGAACAATATTGGATTTAGAGGATGAAGTATCACATTCAGAGGTATCCATATATGCTAAACATATGATAGAAAATGATACGATACTGACAATTAAATTTGAACATCCTCAATTTGGAAGGTTAGGTGTATTTACTCTCCTTTCACTAAATTTATCCGATATGGCTTTTGTAGAAATCCAACAAGGAACAATATGGGACGAAGACAGTGATTGGAATATTTATAAGTATAGAAAAGTAAATGGTGTTTATTATCCTGTATTTTCTAAAAATGTGACGTCTATTGAATTTAATTCCGAAACAGCAAAACATTACAACGTAAAGACTTTATATGTATATGACATTAAGGAAAATAAAAGTGATTTTATAAAACCAAAACGCAAAAATAAATTCAACAATAAAAAAGATCTTCGAAAAATCAAGTATTCCTACGACGAAGCATTTTGGGAAGTCTATCCATACCCTAACTTATTACCATCTACGACTGCTGTCATGAATGCCTTGAATAATCAGCAAAATATCAATGAGCAGTTTAAGAAAAATGAACGTAAGAAATTGTTTGGCAAGCAGAAGAAATAATAAAGAAATTCGTGAGTTCTCTTTTAAAATCACCCCCACCCAATCATCACTGCTGTCATCAAAAACAACCAAGCCACAAATAGTATCATCAACATTAATGGGACGATAAAACGTAACCATCGATCAAAAGGTACTCGACACATACTCAACATAGCAATAAGGCCACCCAATGTAGGATTGATGAGGTTAGTAACACCATCTCCTATTTGAAAAGCCAATATGGTAGACTGCCTAGTCAGTCCAACGATATCTCCTACGGGTATCATCACTGGCAGCGTCGCTAATGCTTGACCGCTTCCTGACGGGATCATTAAGTTTAGCACACATTGAGCAATGGACATCACAACGGCAGATGCCAAAAGTGGAAGGGAGGTTAACATCTCCGAAAGCTGGAACGCTATGGTATCACTGATCTGCCCCATTTCAAGTATAACTTTTATTGTGGTGGCAAAGCCAACCATAAAAGCCCCGGGGGCGACGACTCCTACTGACGTCAATGCCGTCTCCGATATTTCCTTAGCAGATAAGCGTGCGGCTATCCCAGCTGCAATGGCAATCATCACAAAGATGGCTGAGATTTCTTGTAAGTACCAGTGATGGACAAAGATTCCATATAACATAAGAACCATACCTCCTAAGAAGATGAAAGCAACTAACCAATTGTTTGCAGACATTGCATATTTCTCAATGCCTTTTGATAAAGAGAAACCAGAAGTGTCTAAGCCTTTTGCCAATTCACTGGGTTGATTGGATATTTTTTTGAAGTATCGCACATTATAAAATGCAAGAAGCGCTAATCCACAAAAGCATAACGCTGATCGAAATGGTGCACCACTAAACATGGGGAGCTCTGCAATCTTATGCCCTGTACCTACGGTATATGGATTTATTGGTGACAAGCCAAAGCCAACCGTTATTGCAGCTACACTCATGCCTGCAGCCAATATCAAATCTCCGCCTAAAGCCAAAGCCAACATGGCACCTATTGGCACCATTGCTATATTGTTCTCGTAACCTACCGCAACTCCGAGCATACCAAAAACGAAAGTCATGACAACAACGATGACATACTTTCTTTGAAGTCCTAACTTCTTCACAAGTGTCCCTACAGCATTCTCTACCATCATTGATTTCTCCAAAATGCCAAACATAATGCCACTGGCAAAAACAACCCAAATAATGTCCGAGGCAGTTTTAAATCCCTTAGCGAGCGCAACAAACATGTCTAAAAAGCTAACCGGCCGCTGTTCTGTAAATGAAAATGTACCTGGTATCACTCGTTGCCTTCCATCTACTAATTCACGTTCAAACATCCCCGCTGGTAGAATATAACTCATGATTGTCGCAAGACAAATAATACCAAACAACATTGTTACGGGATGCGGAATTCGCTCATACCACCTCTTCTTATCCATATTTTTCAGTCATATAATCCCAAGAAGACGTGATGATTTTTTTCAAGATTTCCTCGTTGACATCTTCTAGTTTTTTGATGTACAAACAAGATTTTCCGGTTTTATATTTACCAAGCTCTGCCATCAATTTTGTTAATCTTGGAGATCCTGCATCGACATATAGTGTCAATGCATTTGTTCTTGGAGAGAAACCAATTTTACACATTACACCTTCCCTACCACTTTCGTACTTATAAGTATACTTGCCAAAACCAATGATGCTTGTCCCCCACATCTTTGGCTTTTGATCAGTGATCTCCTTGAAAAATTTCAGTATTTGCTTGGCATCCTTGCGCTTCTTATCGTCTTTTACAGCATTTAAAAATGCAGATACACTTGCCTTATTCTCTTTTGTTTTTAAATCAGCTTTAGCCACTTATAAAATATTTAGATGATTCTAAGATACTAAAATTAAGGACTGCGCTAAATGAGCAATGGTCTATGTATGATGTATACATAGACCATTTTATTTTCAATTCAATTAAAGTACTTTCAAGACTAACGTCCAGAAAACATCATCTGTCTAGAAAGGTTTGCTCCCTTACGTTCAAGTTGGTAAAAGTAAGAACCTGATTGCCCTAGGAGTTCAGCATCAATTGAAATAATGTGTTTGCCTTTTGTAAAATAATCTGATTGAGTATAGACTAATTTTCCTGCAGAATCATAAATTTTCAGACTTGTCAATTCGTTATCCGTAGACTGTATGTCAAACTCTATCGTTGTTTGCTCATTAAATGGATTAGGATAATTTTGCAATAAGACCATACCATCTGTGTATTCTGTTTCTTTAATAAGTAGTTGTGGTTCTGCAATCTCTATTTCTTCATTAATATAGATTTCAGGTTTAACACCACTATAGTTAAGTTTAAGCGCATCTTTCACAGCTCCCTTTTCTTTAGCTTTTAGTATAATCGTAAATAATGTTTCATCCCTTTGCGCACTGACAAACTGAGGCGAACTCCAACTAAAGGCCAATCCTTCATCAAATAAGCGATAATCAGTTTCAACTATGTTTAGGGCACCACTTTCGACATCGAGGACTTCCATATCTGAAAATGACAATTCGAATTGTGTACCGAATAATACAAGCTCATCTTTTGATCTAATGGCTATGCTAACTTCTTCGCCTTTATTGAACTGTTGATTTTCAATAGTAAGAGGTACGATATCTAATGAGCGATTTTCTGTTTCGATCAGATTGACATCACCAGTTACATCTCCCATTTTAATGCCCATCATATCTTGATCAATCATAGTGTTAGATAAATTTCTGATTACTATGCCTTCTGTAAATGGCCATGGATTAGTGATGTCAAAAAATTGCTGATTTTTATCAATGAATAGCCATGATTGTTCGGTCATAAATACTTCAGTCACTCCAAGCACTAAACTTCTAATAGACAATAAATCAGAAGCAGTAACTCTTTGATCTCTATTGACATCAGATGCCAAAATATCGTATTGATTGTCAAACTCGCTTTCTCCAATAATGTGTCGACTGATCATGACTATGTCAAGTGTGGAAACTCCATTCAAATGGTCATCTTCTTTTTCGGCATTGATCTCATAATCGGCATTCAACGGAATATTTGTAAAAGAGTATTCACCTAAAGTACCAGCATCTACCGCTACAGGAAATTCTGAAGAGGCATTAGAATTCAAGTCTACTCTGACATTTGGGATTATTTCATTTCTAATGGTTTTTACGCTACCAGAAATAAGCGCTAAAGAAGAACCTACTTCCTCTTCACATTCAACATTGTTTTCGATAACTAAACCCACTGTACAGAAATCTCCATTCCCATCAGTATCCCAAACATAAATATCTAACTCTTGAAAATCATTGTCTGCACGACAATCAAACTCAATAAATTGTTGATCATCAAATCCATCTGCGTTTGGAGCACTAGCTTCTTCCCCACTTCGCACTATTGAAAACCTTAGCTCATCCAAACTGGTACAATTATCAAAGCTACCAAAATCAAAATCTTGTGCCCATACTTCTAATAGTCCAGTAGCTCTGTAAAACGCAGTTGTTACGCCTGCAACACAAACTGGAGTTGGCGCTAATTCATCCACAAAACGAATGGTCGATCTGGTTGACGTGCTGTTTCCACATCCATCAGCCAATTCAAAAATAACTTCATGCACATCACCCACAGTACCTTCTTGAGAGTCAAATGAAATTGTAGATCCTCTTGTCGATACTCTATGAATAACAGCTCCATCTGCCAAAATTGTAATGGTCCATTGCAGATCATCTGCATTTGTTGGCGCCCCCCCACAAAGGTCTGATCCAATCACAGATAGAAATTCAGAGCCTGAACAATTGGCTCCATTAGTTTCTTTATCACCTGCACTACTTGCAATTAGAACTTTATATTCTTCTTCAGCATTTATCGTTGGCAAGCCATCATCAATGACCTTGATAACTTGATCAAATGTATAGTAACCGTCAATGTCTACTGATTCATATTCAAAATAGATTGGTTCCACATCTTTCACTACGCAATCTATACAATCGTTGATCGCCCAATCTTCAACAGCAATGAAGCTATCATTATCTCTGTCTGGATCATCAGAATTGTTTTCGTAAACGCACCAGTCAACTACAGTCCATCTCTTTAGTATTTTACGGCAAGCATCTGATGCTTGAATCGTATCATACTCTACTGAGATACCAATTAGACCGCAATCAAGTTCACACCAATAAGGCTCCACATCAGCTACATTCTCAGCATTACAACGTAGAGCATCGTACATATTGACTGTATGATCTGTTTGTACGAGATCACCATCTTCGTCACATTCTAAGTTTACGCCAATGTATGATGAACCGTCTCTATGAGCTGGCCAATGAATCGAAGTTGGTTCAAAAAGCAGATCTTCATCTATTGTGACTCTTTGGTCACAGGCTGTTTCTCCTTGATCAAAGTTTTCATTACCATTTGCATCTACATACCATTGATTAATTTGAGTATCGCCAGGGCAAGACAAGGAACCTATAGATAGTGACAACCTAAGTTGCTCAATAATGCTTGATTCGGTTTCACATATGACTGATGAAGATAAACTTGGTCTTATCTCTGTCCCAATGTCTTCATGAGAAATAATGATATCAGAGCAATCTATTGATGTATTTGAAGAGTTTACGTTATTCACAATTACATCAACAATACAATCACTAAAATTTCCTTTAGTATCCGTTACTCTCAGTATAATCGGCACAATCTGTCCTACATCTTCACAGCAAAAAGTGACATACTCTCCAAAGGACGAAACAGAAATCGTTTTTTCTTCACAATCACTTTTATCACTAGATGGTTGGACATCTACTTCTGATGTAAATGCAGTACATCCCATAGGTAAATAACCAATGACATTTCCTTCACAGTCACGCACGATCTCTTCTTGATCATCCATGCGTATTACAGAAATTGAAACTTTTCCACATCCGTTATCATGACTACCTTCATCCAAATTTGTTGCATAAACTATAGAGCCAATACCTAAGGAGTTGCCTGTTAATGTAACAGCTAAGCTAGACTTACAGGATACTACCGGTGGTACATTATCAATAATTATTATGTTGAATGTTACTGTACTTACATTTCCACATTCATCCATTATGTTTCCAGTTACTCGAGAAGGATCATTATTTAAATTGATTCCAGTAACGTAATCTCCGTCTATTGTACCGTTGGTAATTTCCCATTCGACAAAGGCATCAGTTAATGAGCAATCATCAATGAGATCTAATGTCGGCAATTTATAACTTGCTTGACAGGAGAAGGGCTCAATACTTACTATCACGTCATCGAGTTGATCTATAATAACTTGCTCACCATCTACAATCTCAACAGCCCGTGGAGCAGAATTGTCTTGGATATCAATAACTTGTATTTGTCCTGGATTGAATTCTTGATTACACCAATCAATAGCTGACCAAGTTCTCAAAATTCGTACTCCTCCGCAGGTAGGAAATACGACATCTGTATTCTCTACTAGTATATTACATGCTGCTTCTGTAATTGGAAAAATTGGATTGGTAATGCCTATTGTATCAATTGTAGAGAGAATTTGCTCTTCAAAAACTGGAATTAAAATTGTCTTAAGCACCCAAACTTCTCTACCATCTATTTCTTCAATCACCATAGTGTCCCGAGGAATTTTGTCAACAACAACTAATGAAGTATCTAAGACTTCAACAAGAACTAGTATTGTGTCAAGAATATCTTCATAACTTATATATGCAGTTTGCTGTATGCCTGTTACTTCAGCGATGGAAGATGGACTTCCCAATTCAAAGAAATCATCTGGGGCATCATCAGGAGCTTCTAAATCATCCAGATAGTTGCAATTTAAGGATACATCATCCGGAAAAAATATCGTGTCATCATCAACAGATAATGGCAAGGTCGTAATCCGTTGTACTGGTAATTCTACTTGTTGTATTCTACCATGTAACAAGACTTTAAAGGAATAACCAACTTCTACTATTCTTCCAAATTCATCACAAATATCACCAATGATTCTTTCTTCAACTTTAATGTCACCTATTAACTGGGGTCCGCATCCGTTTGTAAACATTTCACGGACCTCATCGACTGTAACAAAGTCTCCAATTACGGGATCATTGATCTCACATAAAATTCTGCACCCAGTTGGTATGAATCCATCTTCTTGGATACCACAAGGAAATTCAAACGTTGGAAAGGTATTAGCTTCAACAGTGATGAATCCCCAACAAGAGTTTACGCCACATGTTATTCTGTATTGTACAATAGTACCGACGTCTTCCATTAGTAAAAAGTCATCTCGTAGAAACTCACCATCTTCTGTAAATACTTCAATATGGTAATTATCATCATCTGCATCTTCAAGTAAATCATCGAATTGCAATTCGTATTCACAGGAGACTCCAAGACTTATTTGTAAATCTCCATTACACACCAATTCTTCACAAGCAAAAATAAATGGATCGTCACTTGGATTCAAAGGGTTACCTTCATTCTGGCATTCAAACAAATTATTTCTACCGCCACCATCACAATCCTGCTGAGCTAATGCAGTATCTGGGTTAGCAATTATAAATTCGCATAGATCAACATCTGGCTCACCAGTAAAACATTGACTTCCTGGACAAAAACATAAATTACTTATTTGAAATTCAACAACCGAACTATTGATGCCAGTAGCTTTTCCGGCTATCAAAACGATACTGTCTACTTCTTGTTCTATAAATACTGATGCAGATAAATCTACCGACTGATTAACATTCGTTTCAATTCCAGCTATTGTATTTCCATTCAACTGTATGGTTTGGTTTAGAGTGCTAACACTTATTGCCGTTGAAGGTAAAAGTGTACCCTGATTAAATGCGACTATTTCTATTTGATCAAAATTATCTATACCAAATAAATCAAAGACCACATCCTGTATGGGTATATCAGAATAAAGACTGTATGCTGCAGCCTCTGGTGAAGCTACAATACCGGATTCGCCTGATAATACCTGTAATCCAAATGCACCTGTCGCATTATCTTGAGTAGCATTAATCTGAAATGGCAAGTTAGCCTCTTGGAGATTGGCGTTAAAGTTTAATAGCGAACCAAAGAGATCCTGAATCGGAAGGTCATCGACCAGGTCTTCACCAAGAGTTACCGATTCTTTAATGGCATCACTGCCGCTACAGACACATTGATTACCTACAGGTCTTACGACATCAGTTGATCTGAAATTTCCTCCTTGTAATGGTACAGCATCGTATTCAGTATTTCCACAATAAATGATAAAATCATCATCGTTATCACTTATACCAAAATCAAAATGAATTCCTCTGGTTAATGTTATGCAATCATAAGGTGCTATTGTGAGAGCAAAAAGTTCAGTACCATCATCAGGAAAATCACCACTATCATCTGATATTGTAGCACCGTCAAGGGACACCAAACGTCTGGAATTATTACATATTGTGACATTATCAGGGCCTTCAAAAGGATCCTCGCCCACTACTTCTAAAATATAAATCACTTCAGCCAGGCTTGGATCACAACCTTCTGCTAGAAAGCTAACTTGATCATCATCAGTATCCCAAGACTGAGAAAGAGACGTACCACCGCAATCAATCGTAAAACTGTCTTGTCCCCCTAGCCCAAATGTAAACGCTTCTTCTCTTAGAAGAGTTAAGCATCCGCCACCAGGAACAATTTGATCGATCAATATTTCCGAATTATCGGGTCCATCAGAATCAAATACAGAGGCACCGCCTAAGCGAATATCATCACTTGAACTGTTGCAGACGACAACAAAATCATCGCCACCATCTACAAAGACACCAGTGATTTCCAGGTTTAGAAAATCATTAGCAGAGCATGCAATAGGAACTTGAGCTCCTGGCAAATTATAAATTCCATTTTCTGGATTAGGGGGTATATCCACAGAAATAAAGGCACCATCTGGACATGTCAAGGTGAAAGTCTCGCCTGCACCATTGCTAAATCCAAAATCAAAATCGACTCCCTCGAAAAAGGTTTGACAAGTTAAACCAGGAATGGTGGTTTCGGCTAATTCTTCTGTATTGGTGTCATCCATGATGATTGTCATGCCTGATAAAGTGACGTCTTCTTGGCATCTGTTACACAATACAAAATTATCTCCATCAGTAACCTGAATAGACAATACATATATGCAATCCAGCACTTCTGTATCACAGGCCACAAGCTCTCCAATAGCTAAGACAAAGAGCAACATTGAAATCAATATACTCTTCATGAAAAGCTTTTTAAAGGTTGATGATTAATCAAATGAGAGTTGAAAGCAAGTAAATATTTGTTCCAGCGGAAAATTGTCAATAATCGTAGGTCGTGTTGATTTTTCAAGGCTGATATTTATAAAATTCGATAAACTCACAAGGCGTACTTCCCTCTGTCACAATGGAATACACATCTAATTTTGAAAATATAAAACGAATAACATTATTCTCCTTATACTTTCTTTGTATATATTAATCTATAATTTGTATTGATCATGATTAGAACAGCTTACACATATATTAAATAGTTTATATGTTTAGCTTTGTTCACTCAATATGTCACTATTGACACGATTGAATTTGAGCTGTAAATGTAGCCCCATCTTGTACCTCAAAACCTGCTTTCAGCTCTACAGATTGTCCTGCTTGATACGTGCTGGTTAATGGCGATAATAATATTCTATTCGTTTCTATTCTTGATGTTGCTTCAACTAGATTAGTAAGTATAAAATCGTTATCATTTTCGATGATTACATTTTCGCATACATCTCCACAATTTTCTGTTGTTGTTACAATTAATTTAGGTCGGTCAGCAATGACAGAATATTCGTTAGACGCAAAAGCAACATCATTTGAATTAGCAGACATAACCATTATAAGTGAAAATACCCCACCACTATTAATGCCACTTAATAGGGTTCTATAAGATGTACCAATTGCAAAATTACCAGAAAAAAGTCCTACGAATACATCCAATCCTGGTGCATTTGATGAATTTAAATTAGACTCAGTCCAATTAGTAGAGTTACTAAAATAAACGAATACTGATCCGCTTCCGGCATCTCCTTGAGTAGTAAGTTCTAACTCAATACTAGAAATTGGTTCCGCAATACCAGAAAGATCAAACTTTAAATACGACTCTCTAATTCCATTTGACACTCTCAAAAAAGAATTATTAAATACATCATCATTTCGTAAGTAAGCATCATCCTCTGGACTTATTTCAATGATACTTTGGTTAACTGACACAGCAGTCCCATCACATTGACAACTAGATGTAAATACATCACCCGTTGTACAACTATCCCCATCGTCACAAGGTTGACCGATTAAATTGTCATTAAAATTGGGGCATTGATCTGCTGAGTCTGGTATTCCATCTCCATCAGAATCAGGGCTCCCAGTACCTACACACGTACAATTCGATTGCCAAGTGTCACCAGTCGTACTGGCATTGCCGTCATTACAAGGCTGTCCGATCAAACTATTATTTAAATTAGGACAAGAATCTATTGAATCACATAATCCATCATTATCGCTATCTGTTACTGGAGTACCAACACATTGACAATTCGATGTATACACATCACCTGATGTACAAATATTACCATCGCTACAAGCTTGTCCGATTAAGCTATCGTCAAAATTTGGACATTGGTCACTGGAATCTGGGACGCCATCCCCATCTGAATCTGTGACACCGGTACCTACGCATGTACAATTCGATTGCCACGTATCACCTGTTGTGTTGGCGTTACCATCATTACAAGGTTGACCAATTAAGTTATTATTTAAAGTTGGACACGAATCCAAACCATCACATATGCCATCATTATCCGTATCAAGTAGTACACCTGCGCATAAACAGTTTGATTGCCAAACATCGTTGATCGTACATGCATCGCCATCGGAGCACGAAGTGCCAATTAAAGCGTTATTTAAATTAGGACAAGAATCTAAGCCATCACAGACACCATCATTATCTGAATCTTGATTTGTGCCAGTACAATTGCAATTGGAATCAACAACATCATTTATTGTACATGCATTGTTGTCATTGCAAGACCCTCCTACTGACTTATATGTCAGAAACTCATTTGACTCCCCTACTACAATTATTTCTCCATTAGATATAACTGTCAACCCTTCAGGTTGTGGTGTATTAGATGGTGCCAAATTCAAATTACTGATAAAACTTCCAGTTGCAGGATCTACTTCAACAACATGATCGCCTTCTTCAGTAAGCAAAAGTAAGGTGCCAAATGAAGTAAGACTAATACCAGCGAGATCAGTAAAGTTACCGGGATAAGTAGATGCTAAGGATGTTACATTAAATGCAGTTGGAGCAAAATAATTAGTGCCTAGTCTGGACATAGCATTATTTATTTCATACACCTCCATATTAGCCAACTCTTTAACCGCATAAATCACATCATTCGCTCTATCGTATGTAACTCCCTCAAGGCCGTCATTTTGATTATCATTACCTTCATTGGACAAACTTATTCGAGAACCATTACCTGGATGATTTATCGCTATGTTATTATTTCCTACTGGTACAGTTATTAAGACGATGTCTCTTTTTCGCTCTTCAACAATAAAATATTGATTATTACCAGCATAGGCAATTCCTTCGGTATCTTCAAAGTTGTTCAGAATTAATGTTCGTATCACATTACCTGACAGATCAAGCTCATATGCCCTAGGTGTACCGTTTTCTACTACGACAAGTCTCTGCTGATCATCGTTGTAAGCTACTCCAGATAAGTCGTTTGCAATTTGATTTATGTTTATTCTAGAACATAGAGAAAACTGATTTAAATCCATTTCGCAATTGCTACCAATACACGAATCAATATCATCACATATACCATCGTTATCTACATCTAGAATCATCCCATTAACGCACGTACAAGGATTGGCACTTAGCATGCCTTCTACTTGTAAATCATAACTGATATCGCTACTCGTAGCATTTCGTTGATGTATTTCTACAGCAATAACATTGTTACCTGAATTTAATAATGCTGTTGATACAGTGGCTGTCTTTATTGCATTGTTAGTGACTGTAGTATTGGCAAATGTATTGTAATTAACTGCACCACTGTTCATGTTAAATCTATCTACCTCGACGCCATTGACATATACGATGGCTCCATCATCTATGATTAGTGTCAATTCAAGTTCACTATAATTACATAAATTAGGAAGAGTAAAAGATTTTCTAAAATATCCTGTCAGAACAGTATTAATAACAGTTGCTTCGTCACCATCACCATAGCCTAGCTGTCCAGGACCTGAGCTCCAAGGACTATCATTATAATTTAGATCTGTCCAATCAAATGAGCCTTGATTAGCTGGCTCTTGAAAGTTGTCATCATACTTCGTTATCGAATTAAATGGAACTATAAGATCTTGTCCGTAAGTCTCTTCAAACGATAATAAAACTGCAACTGTAAGAAAAAGGAACCATTTATGTCTCACTGAATTCTAATTTAAACTAATGATACCCCAATTACAAGCGAATAATTGGTGCACTCATTATCTTAAAAAATTGCAGTTTAGAAAGGTGGTAAGGTGCTTACAAATTTAGAATGCGAATATAATTAAAAAAGTTTCATATGATCTATTTAAAGCTGAATGTGTTTAGCAATTAATAGCTTTTCTTGTAAAATGGTAAAGTTCGAGTAAAATCATTATTCACTACCTGAAGAAAGTAGACACCCTCATTTAAAGAAGTAACATCAATAGTTACTTCGGAGTTATTGGGGCCGAACTGATTAGAATCGATCCTTTTTACAATTGCACCTAGACTATTGACAATAGTGAATGAACTCAACGTATTGCGCAACTGTTCGAATTCTACAGTAAGAATATTGCTTAAAGGATTGGGATAGATTTTTATGGTTTGCGTATGTTTTTCATCTACTGTATTCGTAGAAATACAATTAGCATTTATTTCATTGTCCATCCAATTTAATCTTCTCGTTATAAACTGTTTTAGATAATTCACTTCTGCACTGTAGGATGACAACACAAAGGCATTGGGCCAAATATACGTACCCAATACAGGCCAGCGATCAAAATTCCTAGTCAAATTGGGTTCCAAAATTTCTACTTGTGAATCAATAAATAGGTTGATACTGTCCAAATGTAGAGGACCTTCCCTTAAATCAGCCCACCGACAATTGAGTTCATCCATGAAAACGCTACTTCTCATAAATGAAGTCCACCAAAATGGATTGCCTAAATCACAATTGAATGAATACATCCATCCTTCTGGATCTCCTCCTTCACAATAGTCTGCATTCCCAAAAGCAATATTAAAATCCCAAACCGGTCCAGCAAACAACTTTCCACCGTCACTATCTTTCTCTTTATAATAATATGAACTGATCCTATATGCATCTACGTCTTTTGCTAGCTCTTTCAGGATAAAGTGATCTACAAAGGATCTGACATCAATATATTCATCGAATGTTTTACCTCCGAACGAGCCTCTGTTTAATGCCAATTCAAAACTATCAACGTATGATTCAATATAATTGGCTTGCTCTACTTTGATGTCAGTTCGATTCGGTGATACATGTTGAAATCCAATTTTAACTCCTGGACGATTAACTATATCGTAGTTGGATCTCCAATCTGGTGTTCCTTTATCTATTTTGAAAACATAACCACCAGTCACTTCATCACCTTCTATGTCATCCTCTCTCAGTCTAGCAATGTCTACTCTATTCTCATCTCGCTTTATACGTTCCATCAACACGTAGATACCTTCATAACTGTCATTTATAAAGAGTTCAACATATTGAGTTCTGCTGTGATATCCTCCAACTTTATTTGCAAGATCCATCGCAAGCACATTTCTCATTAACGACTTGTCTGAGTAAGGGCCATGCAGTATAAAGTCTTCTTCGGCTGGAAAATTGAGAAAACTTGTGTCAATATCATTACCATCGGCATCTCTCGTTTCAAATCCATAACCTACTTTAGGAAATAGACCTAGTGAAGATTGCCCTCGTTTTTCAACACCTATTACACCTTCATATTCATTGAAAGGATCATCACTATTCGTTACACCATCTGAAGATATAATGCCAATTGTCCCTAAAATTTTAGGTTCGTCAGGTATAGGCCTACCATCTGTATTTATTTTGATGATTGGCAATGTGGATTCTATCCGATTTATGGGTGCTGAAAACCAAAATGGAACTTCTCTGTACTCTATGGTATTTTCTGTAAAGCCAAATGAAAAATAAAAGTTAGACGACAAATCAGAACTGGCAAGTCCGTCAAAGTTGTGAACTTGAAATGCCAGTACATTTTGCCCATTATTTATTAGAGCCCGAATTTCTGCCTTATTCAAAGCAAACGCATCAGGTTTATTGTTTTGATATAGTGGAGCTTCGTGTAGTGCAGTTGCTCCTTGATTGAAAGCAGGTGGGCTACCAGTTAATAAATCCCTGGCTATCTCTTGGCCATTCAAATAGGCAACAAAACCATCATCATAATCACCATGTAAAATTGCTTCTTCTAACTGTTCAACATCCTCAACATCGAATACATAGCGCAAGTAAACAGAAAGGCTTCTATCTATAATCGTTCTATCGTCAGAATCACCATAACCAACACCACCATTTCCAGTCTTCCATGAGGAGTCATCAAATTCAAGAGAAGTCCAATCTGAAGGAGGCTCTGCTGTACCTTGAAAATAGCTGCACTCATCAGACGCAAACATGACTGTACGCCATTGATTCGTTTGTGAATGACAAACAACTGTTAGTGATAAGATCAGACAAAAAATGAAAAGCTTATTGTAAAACATCAATTAATCTGTAATTGAAATTTAATATAGGCAATCAAAGTGTATCTAT
>CAYVFU010000023.1:0-2151 GCA_964450495.1 uncultured Saprospiraceae bacterium
AATTGCCCTATGTCCATCACAGACAATGGCTTTTATCGCTATTCCTAACAATTGGATGTTTTCCAAATCCTCCTTTATTTGGATGTATCTTTCCTTGTCAGTAAATCTGTACATCTGAGAATAACGGATATGCGTATCATAGTATAAAACCAAACACCAATCTCCCTTGAAATAGGTGCCGTCGATAACTAAATAACACTCTTTATTGACCTTAATTTGAAATTGAGGTGCTGTTCTGAGGTATGAGTTAAACTTCCTTTGAAGAGTCCTTTTACTCCATCCAGATTCGATAGAAAGATACCTAAACGTAAGTCGTTCTAAAACCCATTTCCTAAACCAGATGAGTTCATTAGACTGTTTTACAGAATTATTAGATCCTGTTAATAATATCCCACAATTCTTACACTTATAGCGCTGTTTACCCTTACGCTTGCCCCACTTAATTGTGTCTTTAAATCCACATGCCCAGCATCTTTTTTTTAGTCTTTTTCATTTACAAAAATGGGTTTAATGAAACACGTTTCATTAAACCCACCATAACTATTTGATCTTCTTTACCTTACAAAGGTTTTACCAACCATTTTTGTCTATTATACCTCAAATAAGTATTCCGCTATTGCAATCGTAGACGCATCTCGCCTTAGCAATTACACCTAAGCATGCAAACTCTCATTTAACGCTATAAGCTTTGTGTTTGGTCTAGCAGTGAGTTTCCCTGTCTGCGAATCATTGTAGTATAACATATATTCTCTTCCATTTAAGTCTATGCCTTTTACAATGTTTCGGTCCTCTTCTACTATAGTACCATTGATGTCAATTGGCTGTTTGTCCTTATTATACAATGAAACTTTTGATGCGGCAGTAATGTATACACCAGCAGCCACAGTGCAACCATCTCCAAGTGAAATTCCTGTCCCTGCATTGGCACCAAGCAAACATTTCTCTCCAATTGAAATGACATTTTTATTACCTCCAGATAAAGTCCCCATGATCGATGCACCACCTCCGATATCCGAATTCTCACCGACAATAACGCCAGCTGAAATTCGACCTTCCACCATAGCATTACCCAATGTGCCAGCATTGAAATTGATAAAGCCTGCTGGCATTACCGTCGTACCTGGACTTAAGTATGCCCCAAGACGAACTTTAGAACCGGATACAATTCTTACTCCTTCTGGTACGTGATAATTAACCATGTAAGGAAATTTATCGACGTGACTAACCACCAATTCTTCTCCTTTGACACTGTATAGCAATTTTTGTGCTGCTAAATCTTTTGGTAGAATTGGCCCTTCATTGGTCCAAGCCACATTATTCATTTTTCCGAATATGCCGCTGCAATTTATCTCATGGGGTTTAACATGCAATTGACTTAGGCATTGAGTTTTAAAATATCCTTCTTCTGGTGTTTCTACTGCTTGATCTTTATCGTACATGAAATAAGCAATAACATCTGCAGTATAATATTCATTACTCGATACACCTTTTGATAGCAAGGTTATAATATCTGTATTTGGATGATTATTGCCGTCATTCAGTATTGGTTCAAAAACATCGACAGTTTCTTTCAACTGTTTTTCTGTCAATTCGATAAAGCCGTTTTGATTTCCTTGTGTCTTTGTTATTTCTTTTAAAACTGCTGCGACGCCGAAGTACCGATCATAGTTTATGTGCGGGTAAAAGACTTCTAGCGTAATGTCTCCTCTTCGCTTTCTCAATCCAACGCCATAGGCTAGTGGGCGTTGATAGTTATCTCTTGCTTCGATAGATTTTATCTGTTCTTTAAGGCTTTCTACTGTACTCATGTTTGATGATTTTGAATGCGCTGCGAAAGTAAACTAAAATGATAAAAAATCGAACTAGCACCTTAAACAATTATCAGCTTATAAGAAACATTGTTTTGACCTATTTAAGGCAAATCGATTAAAAAATACCGAAAAATAGGAATTCATTGAAATTCTTAAATGACTAGTTTTGATAGGCTGTCTATATCTAACTTTTACCATGAAACTAGACTTACCAGTTTAACCAATTCTTGTACATCAAATTAATGCAGTTTTATGATTTCTATTGACATACTAAATAATTACCTATGAATATTTCATCCTTAATTCCTTAATATTCCGCTCTTACTTCCCTTTATATTCC
>CAYVFU010000023.1:2251-10833 GCA_964450495.1 uncultured Saprospiraceae bacterium
ATCCTTAATGCCCTTAATGTTCCGCCCTTAATACCCTTAACGTTCCGTCCTTAATCCCTTAATGTTCCGTCCTTAATACCCTTAACGTTCTGCCTTTAATTCCCTTAATGGTTCTCAATTTCGCTGAGCCGAGACGCCTTCAGCAAGGCATTACTACTGATTCATATCAATAAACATTTCATCTTTATCAACTGATAAATCATTAATAGAATCAATCCAGTCCTCCGGAATAACCTTGATAATCTCCTCTAATTTAGAATTCCAAATCGATGATATTTCTCGTAGATCCTCTCTCTCAAAACGTTTTTGTATCATCTCGCCTGTCTCCTCTTTAAAGATCAAAATATCTATAGGAAAACCAACATCATTACTACTGACTCGAGTAGAGTCGAAGGAAAGAAAGCCTGTCTTTAAAGCAAAGCGGAGTGTGGACTCAAATTCCAATGTCCTGTTTAAAATAGGTTTGCCGTAACCAGAATTACCGATAATGGTGAATGGAGATGCTTCTGTAATTTCGATCCAATTGCCCTCTGGATAAAGCAGATACAGTTTGTGTTGATCGTCATCATTCAGACGGCCACCTACGATAGTGAACAAGTTAAATGAAAGACCTGCTGCTGACAAAGATTCTTTATCTTCTTTTGATACCCGCCTCAATTGAGAACCAAAAGCATTGACGACTTTATACATTTTGTTAAACTCCTGGCCCTGTTCTAGGATAACTTCTTCAAAATAGGTGACGGCTTTGTCTCTAATGGAGCGAAGCCCCGAAGTCATAAGAAATATTTTCCCATGGGTGTTGTTGTGAATGGAGATCTTCTTTGCAGTGGTCGTTTCCGTTCCAGATGTAATCCTAGTATCAGCAAGCGCTACTAATCCTTCTTTTACTTTTATTCCCAAGCAGTACGTCATGTATTTCTCTATTGAAACGCAAACTTACCTATTGGAAGAACAAATCGCTAATTTTGTTATGTAAATTTGTAGCCCATCCATCCACATCATCCAATAATGAAATTATGCTTTCTTCATTATCTGCTTCTTTGAAACCATTCACTTTTTGAATCATTGTTGTGAAATCTTGTTCAATATTGTATTTATCTGCTGGCTTTCCGTTAATGCGATTAAAATGGAATTGACAATTATTTATAATAAAGTTTAAAGATCGGGGGAACAAATCATTTCTTAGCACCAGTTCAAAAATTGAAGACAATGACATTATTTGTCCTCTATTTTGTGACGTATGCAAATCGTAAGCTTCAACACAGCGAAGCAAAACTATATACTGAAACAACAGTAAAGATTCATTTAAACCATTTTCACTCAATATGTTGCAGTCAGAAATTTTAGATTTTAATATTTTAATGACTTGCTGTAATCGTTCAACGAGCATACCTAACATGATGAAATGCCACACATTATCTCTTAGTAATGTATTGTAAATATCTGATCGTATATAAGAGATATAATTCCTGTTTTGCTCTGTTGTAGGAAATATTTTCCCTACCGAAAAGAGTTGCTCTTGTTCTTGTTTTACGTAGAAATACCATTTATTGACTGTTTCCCAAAGTTCTGTTGAAATTGTATTGCGAATAGTTCGAGCATTTTCTCTTGTATTGAATATCATGCTAGCAACACTGGCTGGATTGACCGTGTTTAGTAAGGTTTCTTTATAAACTTCTGTTTCGGAAAAATTGGTTTTTGTGCTCCATTCTGTTTGACACATATATAAAATTGATCTGAGCACAAAATCTTTATTTTCATACATATTCGCATCTAGTGTCGAAAAATAATGCACTCGGAGATATCTATTGAGACATTCTGCCCTTTCTATATAGCGGCCCATCCAGTATAAATTATTAGCAACTCGGACTAACATTAGCGTTCATTTTGTAATACCCAAGTGTCTTTGGAACCACCTCCCTGGGAAGAGTTAACAATCAAATTATTTTTTACTAATGCTGTTCTAGTCAGTCCTCCATTTAAAACAAACTGACCGTTTGTACCATAGATAGAATAGGTCCGCAAATCTATATGTCGAGGTTCAAAGATTTCTTCCTCATCAATATACGTGGCATGCGTGCTAAGCATGATTTTGGGTTGGGCAATAAATTTTCGAGGATTTGCCTGAATCTTTTGTTTGACCCCTTCGAGTTCCTCTTTTGATAATGCATCGCAGATGGTCACACCATAACCGCCAGACATGTCTACTGGCTTAACGACCATTTTGTCCAAATTCTCTATGACATGAGCTAACTCTTTTGGTCTTGAACAAAGATACGTAGGCACATTGGGGATTATGGTTTCTTCATCAAGGTAGAATTTTATCATATCTGGGACATACGAACACACTGCTTTATCATCCGAAATGCCAGTGCCTGGAGCATTAACAATTGTCACATTGCCTTTAATGTAACATTCCATCAAACCAGCTACACCAAGCATAGAATCTTTACGAAAAGCAAGAGGATCTATAAAGGCATCGTCAATTCGCCTATAGATAACATCAACACGGATATTACCCCCAATAGTCTTCATGTAAACAAATCCATCTTCCACAACTAAATCACTACCTTCAACTAATTCTATACCCATTTTTTGTGCTAAAAAAGTGTGTTCATAGTAAGCGCTATTGTATACGCCTGGTGTCAATAGGACACAAAAAATATCTCCAAGTTCTCGACCAGATACACTCCACAAGGCTTGAATTAGCTTTTCAGAATAATTGTCAACAGGAGTCACAATCGACTTATTGAACAAAGGAGATAACACTCGCTTCATGGCTATCCGATTGGTCAACACATAACTCACACCAGATGGATTTCTAACATTATCTTCCAGGACATAATATTTTCCATCAGAATGTCTGATTATATCTGTGCCCGAAATGTGATTGTAAATTCCACCATTTGGTGTGAAATCTACCATTTGTTTACAATAGTGTTCTGAGCTAAAGATCAGTTCTTCAGGTATTATTTTTTCTTTGAAAATCCTTCCTTCATTGTAAGCGTCATTCATAAACATGTTGAGCGCTTTATTCCTTTGTATAACTCCTTCCGAAATCCGACTCCATTCTTCTTGAGATATGATGCGTGGTATTAAGTCAAAAGGGAATATCTGTTCTGTACTTTCCCCTTCCTTGTCATACAAAGCATAAGTGACACCTTGGTTAAGGAAGGATAGTTTTGCCAAGTCGCTCATCGCTTTAAAGTCATCCAGTGACATTTGTTTCAACAAATCAACAATAGTTTTGTAATTCGGAAGTCCGTTCTCTTTGTCTTTTATCAATTCATCAAAGCCAACTATCTTTGATTCGTATTCGTCGAAAATGTCTATCATTAAAAAGCATTAATCGAGAAAAAGATAATGGTAATTATAAGAATACCACTATCAATTTGTTATAAAATTGTGATGCCCAACCAAACTAAATTATTTTAACAGCTTCTCTTTTTCTCATGAATATGCACGTACCTTTGTAAACATGGCATTAGAAGTCGTTATCAGACATAACACCACTTACGATTATGAGACTGCAGTAAAGGTCTGGCCACAGGTCATTAGGCTGAGACCTGCTCCACACTCTCGAACAAAAATCAAAGCATATTCTTTAAAAATTCAGCCTGCAAATCATTTTATCAATTGGATGCAAGATCCGTTTGGCAATTATCAAGCTAGGATCGTATTCAATGATATCGTTAAACAATTTAGAATCGATGTCGAAGTGATAGCAGAGCTTGTCCCGATAAATCCGTTTGATTTTTTTCTTGATGAATATGCAGAAAACTTTCCATTTGACTATGAAGCTGATTTAAAAGCGGAGTTGCAACCATATTTAACTATCGAAGAATCAGGGCCATTATTACAATCCTTTTTTGGTGACTGTCAACAATACAATGGGCTCAGAACTGTAGATTTTTTGGTTGCCATCAATCAGTTTGTATACAACCACTTGAATTATACCATTCGAATGGAGCCTGGTGTGCAGGAATGTGAAGAAACCCTAACAAAGCAATTGGGTTCTTGTAGAGATTTTGCGTGGTTGTTGGTCAATTTATTTAGACACTTTGGACTTGCTGCTCGATTTGTGTCAGGCTATCTCATTCAATTAAAACCAGATGAGAATTATGCTGGAGAAGTGGAAGGCCCAAGTGATGATTTTACAGATTTACACGCATGGGCAGAAGTGTACATTCCAGGTGCTGGATGGATAGGTCTTGATGCGACTAGTGGTTTATTTGCTGGAGAAGGTCATATTCCATTAGCTTGTACACCACATCCGAAAAGTGCTGCACCAATTACTGGAAGTACTGGTCCAACCACCGTTTCTTTTTCATACGCCAATGTCGTAGAAAGAATACATGAAACACCAAGAAGTACAAAACCTTTGTCATCAGACCAATGGTCAGAAGTAATTTCGCTTGGAGATACAATAGATGAATTTCTTGATAAAGAAAATGTAGGATTGGTGATGGGTGGCGAACCTACATTTATTTCCATTAAAGATATGGAGTCCGCTCAATGGAATACTGATGCTGATGGAAAAGACAAACGCGTGTTGGCATTTGAATTAACTAAGAAATTAAAATCATCATTTGCCAAGGAAGGTATGGTTCATTTTGGTCAGGGGAAATGGTATCCGGGTGAACCTGTGCCAAGATGGCAGTATGGTATTTATTGGAGAAATGATGGAGAGGCGTTGTGGGCTAGAGAGGAGTTGATTCAAGATCCAAATACAGAAGGAGAAGCATCATTTGATGATCTTAAAAAATTGGGAATTCACTTATGTAAGCAACTAGGTTTAGATAAAGGACATTTGCAAACTGCATATGAAGATGAATACTATTATTTATGGCAAAAAGAAAAACTACCAGTAGATGTAAAAGATGCAGAAGATAGCCTGTTGAGGAAAACGCTTACTGATTTGATGAAAAAAGGCTTGGATCAACCAGTCGGTTTGCTGATTCCATTAAAATGGAATTATAAGAACGACGATTGGCAAAGTTGCAAATGGTCATTCCGTAGAGATAAGCTGTTTTTGATCCCAGGAAATTCACAGATGGGTTATCGTTTGCCATTGGATAGTATTTCTATTCCAGAAAAATCAGTAGATGATATTGTGGTGCCCACAGACTATTTTGCTCCGCTCACACTGTGGTCCAGACAAGAATTGCAACAGAGGGCAGAAAGAAGAACTGTACACTCTGACGATAAAAATAAAGTGTTCACTACTGCATTATGTTTGGAAATCAGAGAGGGTAGAATACATTTATTTATTCCTCCGCTTGATGAAGCGAATCACTTTCTTGATTTAATGTATGCAGTTGAAGCAGTTGCATCAGAGCTAAAATTACCAATAGTCATAGATGGCTATCAACCCCCTTATCACAATGATCTTGTCAAACTTGCTGTCACTCCAGATCCTGGAGTCATTGAAGTGAATATACACCCTGCAAAAAGCTGGAAAGATATTGTATACAATTATGATACACTATTCAATGCGGCACAAGAAGTCGGACTGGATACGAATAAATTTATGCTGGATGGTAAACACACAGGCACTGGTGGTGGCAACCACATTACACTAGGAGGCACAGAACCAAAAGAAAGTCCCTTGCTCAAAAGACCTGATCTTCTGAGATCGATGGTGAGTTTTTGGCAAAATCATCCAAGTCTGTCTTATCTCTTTTCATCTACGTTTATAGGTCCGACTAGTCAGGCTCCTAGGATTGACGAAGGTAGACCTGATCGGATTTACGAAATGGAAATTGCCTTCAATGAATTAGACAAGTTGGAGGATCCGCCCTACTGGATGGTGGATAGACTCTTTCGTAATTTATTGACCGACTTGACTGGCAATACCCATAGAGCAGAGTTTTGCATCGATAAATTATACAGTCCTGATTCAGGTACTGGTCGATTAGGTATTTTGGAATTACGTGGTTTTGATATGCCACCGCATAAAGAGATGAGTCTGATCCAATTGTTATTGATCAGAGCATTAGTTGCAGTATTTTGGAAAGTACCTTATCGAAATAAATTGATCAATTGGGGGACTGATTTGCACAATAAATTTATGATGCATCATTTTGTGAAAGAAGATATTCATGAAGTTGTTGATCATCTAAATGCATATGGATTTGCATTTAAAAAAGAATGGTTGACAACCTTTTTAGAATTTAAATTTCCAAAATATGGTGAAGTAGTCGTGAAAGGGATGACATTAACCTTGCGTTCAGGTATTGAACCTTGGATTGTACTAGGAGAGGAAATGTCTAGTTCGGGAACAGCTCGATACGTTGATTCATCCTTAGAACGACTTGAATTGGTTGTTGATAATTTTAACCCAGAGCGGTATGCCCTGTTGTGTAATTTTATAAAAGTACCAATGATACCCACAGAGTATAAAGGCAAATATGTGGCAGCCATTCGCTACAAAGCTTGGGCGCCTTATTCCGCACTGCATCCGACAATTGATGTTAATTCTCCTTTAGTGTTTGATATATATGATTTGTGGAATGAACGCTCAATTGGTGGCTGTACCTATCACGTTGTTCATCCAGGCGGTAGAAATTTTGAAACCTTTCCTGTGAATAGTTTGGAAGCAGAAAGCAGACGTACTGCTAGATTCTGGGAGTTTAATCACAATCCAAAAACTGTTCAAAATATCATGACTCAAATGGAAGGGTCAACACAAAGTTACATCACTTCTCACGAAACAGTGAAAGAGAATATTGTGATGAAACAAATACAGCCAAGTCCAGAATTTCCAATGACACTGGATTTGAGAAGAGAATAAATACTTTCTCTAATGTAAGCTTGCCTTGGGTACTAAACTTAGTTTCTTTAATGTTTCTCACACATGAATCCTAAGTGTTTGTTTTCTTAGTCTCTTTATGTTTCAAAAAAAAACTCCTGCACCAATTACGGAGCAGGAGTCTTAAAAACACTCATTAATATTAAATTACTGGACAATCATCTTCATAGTTTTTGTCAAGTTTCCTTGAACTAGAAAATAGTAAACAATTCCAGTTGTATTCAATTGATCTTTTCTAACAGTGACTTCGTTGTATCCAGCTTGAAAGCCATCGTTTACAGTATGAACGTGTTTTCCTTGAGAGTCATAAAAATACAATGTTGCTGATTGATTTGTTGGTAAATGAAAACCGATAATCGTGGTGTTATCTACGGGATTAGGTCTATTTTGCTCCAATTCAAATTGGGGATTTGGAAGTACTGTTCCCTTTTTTAATTGAATGTCAATAACGCCAGTGGTTTCGCCATAGCCGAATTTTTCAATTGCTTTAGCTCCTTTATAAACATTTATTGTTTCAACATCATCCATTGTGAAGGAAGCAAGTTCAATACTAAACCCTTTTTCTTGCAACTCTCCGTCAATGACATATCGAGGTGCATTCTCAATAATATTTTTAGTTGATGGTTCTGCATCCAAAGAAGCATCATTTATAAACAATTCATTTCGTCTTGGATTCACAGGCATATCATCTATGAGAACTTCAAAGTGAAGGTGTGGATAACTTGCTTTACCTGACTGGCCAACACTCCCTACCAAATCTCCAGTCAATAACTGGTCCCCTTCTTCCACGTTAATCTCAGATAGATGTCCATACAGACTTGTTGTTCTATCATCATGTCTTAGGACGATATAGTTTCCATATTTAGAACCATCATTTCCCGCAAAAATAACCGTACCGTTACCAGCAGCAGTTACGTCAACTCCTGGTACCGCTCTAAAATCAATTCCATTATGACTAGCAGGTACTTTTAATATTGGATGTATTGTTCTGCCATAGCTCACTATATCACCGACAACTTTTGATGTATGGACTGGGTCAGCAGAGTAGGCTTTTCTCACCATAGCTGGAATGACGACTTGAGGCGATTTATCTCTCGGAGTAAAGTTTTCCACAGTCTCTGTATTGTCTTTATTTGCCAATTTGAATTTAATTGGTAAAGTATACAACACTTTAACTGCCTTTCCGCGTTGGTAACCAGGACGCCATTGGATATCTCGCTTGACAATTTTTGTTGTCTCTTCATAGGTTACATCATTAAAAGTTATAATGGTATCTGACTTGCTCAGTTGATTCATTTGATTGACTAAATGTAATGCAGCTTCTCCACAACCTCCACCAATATCTCTTACGATTTTTGCTTCATCAATTGAGCCATCAGAATCGACTATAAATTGGATCACAACAACACCGTCGATACCTGCTGATCTTGCCTGTTCTGGATAAGTCAAATTCTTATAGATGTATCGCATCAATTGTTCATTTGCACATGTTCGTTTGGATTCTGTATCCCCATCCGTGTTTTCACAACCTGGAAATCTTGGCATTTCTTCGACGACTTTGAATATTTCCTCTTGAGAAAAGACCATGGTAGAGAAAAACAATAAGGTGAGTAAAAAGAGATTTTTCATAGAGATAGCTTAATATATAAAGTATAACAATAATCTAACATAAAAAAGATGCACCAAATTGTTATTATGGTGCATCTCATTTATAATCTTTTAAATTTTCTTGTTAAACACAGTGACATCCATGGTGGCTTCTGTTTGTAAA
>CAYVFU010000023.1:10933-57658 GCA_964450495.1 uncultured Saprospiraceae bacterium
CTTTTAAATTTTCTTGTTAAACACAGTGACATCCATGGTGGCTTCTGTTTGTAAACCATCTTGAATTGCTACTAATTTGTACGTACCGTTGATCGGATTTTCCAATTTAAAATACTCGTATGTTTGTTTATAAATGTAGTCACCGGACTTAGTGTAAACAACATTGTCATTGGGGTCTATAATTTGAATTTCATAAGGCACATTCATATTTGTTGTATAGAAAAAACCCAATCCACCATCAGGTTGCGCTCCCCGGAATGTTACTGATTGGAATGGATTATCTACTGTGCTTTTATCTCTTATAGGGACATTAGCAATTTGTTTCTTTGTTAATTTCACATTAGCAGATAAAAATGTCATACTTGGAACTTCGTTTCCTTCACAGGTTGCAGGTGTGAAGGTTAGGCTAGCAATTGCTTCTTTAAGTGCTTTATCTGTTGCTTCTGCCAAACCGAAATCTAATTTTATATTTCTTGGTTTTTTAATCTCATCAATAGTTCCTTTTTCATTAATTAATAAGGTCCAAGATAACATGCCTTGATAACCTTCCGCTATGACTTCATCTGGTAATTCTAATGCATTCAAAAAGCGTTCACTGAGTGTTTCATGCGAGCAAGTAGAGCCGCATTCTTCAGCAGTAACGACGGATTCGCATTCTTTTAATATAGGACGTCTATCAACTGCAAAATAATAACCATCATTGTTAGGTTTGCATGCTATTGTTTTTGATTGGGTATTCATAGGATAGGAGGTGAAATGATTTTTGGTATTGTCTGGTCTACCACCATGTGATTTATCCTTATTTGTCACATTTGCTAAGCGACTTTCATCCAATCCATTATCTTTATTTAGACCTTGATCCTTATGTTGATTGTTAGCATCTAATTTAAATCTTACCGGCAAAGTATATAACAGTGGGACAACCTTCCCTTTCTGATAGGCAGGTCTCCATTTCGGCATATTCTCTACAACCTTAAGTGCTGCTGCTCCAGTACCATCTCCAATATCTCTGACTAGTTTAGGTTCAGTAACATTGCCATTGGTATCAATTACAAATTGAACGATATTCATTCCTTCTGTTCCTTTTTTTATGGCTTCTTCAGGGTATTCAAGATTAGCATAGATGTAGTCCACCATTTTTTCTTTGGCACACTCCTCTATGTTTTTATTGTCTCCAGTCATGCCTTCACAACCTGGAAAACGGGCCATCACTTCTGAGACTTTGTATATATAGTTTTCAGTCCGAAAATTCATAATTGGTCTTTGTGAATTCATGTCGTATTCATTGTACCCGTGAAAGCTTAGCGAATGCATTCGTTTGATGACTTCATGTTTTGTGACTTCTATATCATCAATAAGAACCATTATATTCGCTTTATCCCTTTTTAGATAATTAATTAATCCTGGTTTGCCACCAGGTGGAGGTTGTCTGTTTGGGATAGTGTCCGTCTTATAGTACAAGTCGGACTTTTGATAATATTCGTCTATGTCTTTTTTTCGTTTTTCTTCATTGTCTAAATTGAAGAAATAAGAAGATACACTTCGTCCATCTCCTTCTTGTTTTACTACAATCTGAAAAGTTTTATCTCCAATATTTAATGACTCTAATTCAATTGTACTTTTCTTTTTTTGTTTATTCAATAAATGAGAAGATAATTTCTTAAATAGATGATCATTAATGGTTATTGAAAGTTCACCTATGTAGTTTGACTGATATTCAGCAATCCACTTATTGTTTTTCTTGAAAACGGCAAGCACATTATCATTTGTTATAATCATGGATTTCACATCATTAAAAAGATTGAAGACTGTTCTGTCTTTTGCTATATCTCCGAATTTGTCAACTGCTTGCTTGCCACTAAGTATTTCTGTACTGTTGTATTGTTTGACAATGTCAATGTTGTTATTCCATTTTTCTTCAAAGGTCTCACCGGGAACTTCATATTCTTTTCCGTTGATTAAGGTAAGCGGAGTCTTGGAGATCGACTTTTGATATTCTGGTTTGTTGAGTTCGTTTTGAAATCTATCCTCAATAAAACTTGCAAACTCTGGGTAGTCTTCAATAAAAGCGATTCTTGTTTCAATTAATTTAGCTTCAGATAAATCGGGAGTTGCAAAGAGCTTAGTTATTTCTCTATCTAAATCTGGATTCCACCCTTGACAAAAACTAGTTCCTGTATCATCATTGAATGTTAACATGATACCATTTAGCGAAGCTTCAAAAGAGAAACGTTCTGTTATAGCAGGTGCTTCTTCTGGAAATTGAAAGATTAATTTTCGTAATAAAGAAAGAGCACTTTCTTTTTTTTGGTATTTACCATCCACTAGTATTGATGGTTGAGTTGATTCCCAATCTTGTCTAGTGTCAGTTGCGAAAAAGTCATCCATAAGTTGTTCTACTTTTTCCTTATTTTCTTCTACAATAAAAGTGGAATAAGAAAAGGAAAATAAAATGCAGAGGCATAAAATTACTGGCAATGCAGTTAAATACTTTACCAATGCCGATCGACCGGACTTTTCTTTGTACATCATCATAATGCGTTGTTTTAAATGTGAATGAAAAAATTGATGAGCCAGGGCAATCTCAAGTCCGGATTCGGATTGCCCCAGCAAGATTTGGCCGTAAATCTTTTGGTTTGTATCTGTCAAGACCATGGCATCAGCTGCGTATTCATGTACTTGACGAATTTCTTTTTTATATAAATAAATGAGTGGATTCCACCAGAATATAATATGCAAAACTTCTACAAACAAAACATCAATGCTGTGTCTACTTTTAATGTGCGTCAGCTCATGATGGATGATGTGTTTTATTTCCTCATTAAAGTTTACGGCTTTACTGAAAAAGACATAATTCAAAAAAGAAAAGGGTAAATGGTAGCTATTTGTTTCAACTAAAATAAAGTGGTCTTTTTTTGTTTTTATTCCTTCTTTAAATAGGCGGTAAATTTTATTCATACCGAATATGAAACGAGTAGTCATGAATAATACTCCTATTACATATATGCATGTAATTACTTGAATAGGACTAATAGAAAAACTATCTACCACAGGTGTTGATCTCACAGTTGATGCAATATAACTTGGTCCAGCAGATATAAATTCTAGTGGTTCACTTAGGGTAACTTCTTTTTGCCATTGCCAGTCTATCATTCTGATAAATGGTATAATCAATCCAACCATAAGACTTCCCAATAGATAAGCTCTATTAACAGAAAAGAAAGTTTCTCTTTTCAAGAATATGATGTAGACTAGGTATAGGACTGACCAGCAAATAGCGACTTCTAAGCTATATTGTATCATTATATGTAGTTATTTTTTCCTAAATAAATTATCCGAAGAGTCGACTTTTCTTAAGACTCATTTTGTTTATCCGAGGTTTGAATTCTTTTAAAGACCATGACTCCATTCTTTCCATCTTTGCCAAAACGTTTGCTTCCTTGTTCTGCATCTAGTGATAAAAACCGACTGATCGTTAATGGAGTTTGATTTAGCAATTCTAAGAGTTGATCTCGAGTGATAATATCTGAATTGTGTATGATCAATGGTGCAGTTTGAGTGTCCCATTCTTGAGTAGCTAATTCCACTAATGCTGACGGGATATTCTGACGGTGCAACCAGCTCATGATCTCTATATCTTTTATCGCATTGTCTTGTGATGTAATAGAAAATTGGTCAGTCTTTTCTTTATACGATAATACATAGCCTAAATCTTCTGCTTCCTCTAAAAAACGAGTGGTGACATATCGCTTGTATTCTGCCTGTGGATATTTATTCCTCAAATTATGATGCCAATACGATACGAAGTCACTATCACCAACTTTAAATAAATTGCTATTGATTACGTAATTAATTTGTCTGTAAAATGCTTCTGGCAATCTGAGTTGTTCTCCCGGTATACTCACATAATTGATAGTATTACCATTTTCATCTGGTTTACTTTCATCAGCGTATTTTCTGCGGTTGTTATCTTCGGTTATGTAGTCTATTTCTATTTTACCATCTGTAATGCGGTGGATTCTAGAGTCTATTCCATAGTCAGTACCAGCTTTATATACAGAGATTGTAAAATTGTATGGAGGCCAATCCGAAGGGTCAAGTTCTAAACGAATGCTTTTTTCGCTTTTAATATGTCTTGTTGTCACGAGTTGTTCAAATTCTTGATTGATTAACACATCGATTTCACCAAGCCTGTCTGAGGTATAATCAATTATAATTTTTCCTTTGCTGCCATTCCCAATTTTGAGTGTCTTATCATTTTCTCTTTTTTCACTTACAGCATCAGTTTTGTAATGGTTAAAGACTGGACGGGATTCAGCTCTTTCACCATAAGCTTCGATAGCTGTAAGGCCAGTCAAAATATGTAAGCCATTGTAAGCTCGTTCTTCTTGTATGTTTTTCGGTTTTTTTGAAATAGTGCCATCATATAAAATAAGGGGTAGTCCCGAGATGTAGTCTGTGTCATCATTCGACGTACAAGCTGCAAACTCTGCATGAACAGCTGTATCATAATTAAATTCAGCTAAACCATACTGAGCATCTTTACCGTAAATTTTACTAGCTTCTGTACCATCAATAAATGTAAAGTAGAATGGTTTTGTCCAATCAAAAACCCCATCCATTTTATGCCCAATTATTTCATCATCGATTTTAATAAGTGGCGCATATCGTGTATCTGAAAGTTCATACACTTGTTTGATTCCTTCCCCAATAGAACTTAACAAGGTTCCTGTTTCTATATTTCTAACTTCCCATAAATTACATTTGGCAGAGTATTCAAAATAAACATCTCTTTCAGGAGCTTGATGTGATGCTGATTGAAGCATAAAATAACCAGCTAAAAAAATCAAAATGAAAGGGAAAATAACTCTAGTAATGATATTCTTATTTTTCATATGTCAGTTAGTAATTGAAAAGTAAATAAGTTACTGTCATTTGACAATAATTGCATGCTTCTACTCTTGCGTTTGCTTCTTGTTAACAATCTCTTAAGTATCTTTTTCATTTTCCAGTTTGTTGACTACTTCGGAAAGGTCTTTGAGACTCAAATCATTTTCCTTTACTAGAAAGGACACTAGCTCATTCATGGATCCTTCAAAATAAGTTGACACCAACTTACGAATCGAAAATTTACTGTAATTGGCTTTTTCGATGATTGGCTTGTACTCATAGGTACGTCCATAAGCCTTATGATCTAAAAATTCTTTTTTCTCTAGAATTCTTACAATAGATGAAATCGTTGAATGGGGAGGATGAGGTTCGTCCATATAAGCTATTATACCGCTTACAGTCGATGGACCGTGCGTCCAAAACAACTGCATCACCTCCTCTTCTGCCTTGGTTAATTTTTGCATGAGTTTTATTTGCTTAAGAATATATGATCAAAAAAAAACACCATAACGTATAAATCAAATATATAACGTATATATCAGTTATGCAACTATTATTTACGTTTTATATCTTTTTGATGTTATTTAATATGGTTTTGGTGTGAGGATCTTGTTCTATTTTGTACCGAAAGGCAATGATATAGAACAAAGCGATTGTCAGTGATGCAAATATTTCCCAAGATTCAATGGGAGCCTCGTAGAATTTATCGAATGATTTTTTTTATTATTTCTGCATACATTTTAGTTGACGTCATTCGAAAATATATGTTTAATTAAGTAACAGGGCACGACCTATATTTTCAATATTTTACTGAAAGTGAATTCAATTGTGTATGTTTTTTTATTGCGAGTTGGATTAACTCATCAACTAACATTTCTATAGTCTTACCGTCGTGTTCCCAAAGACTTGGATACATGCTTATTTCTGTAAAGCCAGGAAGAGTGTTAACTTCATTTACAATTATCTCATCATTTTCTTTAAGGAAAACATCCACTCTACTCATTCCCTCAAGCTCAAGACAAATATATGTTTGTAAGGCGATGTCTTGGATGGATTTTATTTGTGCTTCTGTGAGCTTTGCTGGAATTTCTAAGGCAGCGCCATGTTCGTCCAAATATTTTCTTTCATAAGAATAAAAACCATCTACTGGTATGATCTCCCCTGGAATGGACACTCTTGGATGTTCATTGCCAAGCACACTGCATTCTATTTCTCTACCCACTATTTGTTCTTCAATAATCACTTTATTATCAAACTGGAAAGCCAGGTCCAAGGCTTTATCAAAATCTGATTCAGATACCACTTTGGAAATACCTACAGACGAACCCATGTTGGCAGGTTTTACAAATAGAGTGGTACCGAGCCTCTTCGAGACATTACTATATTCAAACTCTCTTCGGTTAGCTGATCTAGCTGTCACAAAATCAGCAATGCCAATGCCCGCATCTCTTAATAAACGTTTCATGACATCTTTATCCATGCCTACAGCTGATCCCAAAATACCCGGACCAACACAAGGAAGATTTGCTAATTTGGCAAATCCTTGGATAGCTCCATCTTCACCGTACGTACCATGAAGCACTGGAAAAATCACATCTATTGAATTAATTATCTCACCTGTATTTGATACTACTGAATGATGATCAGAATTCTGTGAAAGAATGATAGGCATGACCGCATTCATCTCTATTTTGGAAGGATCATCTGAATGAAGAAGCTGCATAGCATCCCCGTGATAATGCCATTGACCGTCATTATCGATACCTATAAGCACTGGTTCGTATTTGTCCCTGCTCAGCGCAGCAACTATATTTTTAGCAGATCGAAGTGATACCTTGTGTTCTGCAGATTTTCCACCAAAGATGACAGCAACTTTTATTGTATTCCCCATGACATATAATGAAAAATAAAGATATATATATATAATTAGATTCTATTATTGTAGACCTTATAAGAATTTTGTTGAAAAACAAATCATTCTTTTTGGTGTTATAAAAATCTAATAACTAAACTATGATTATGTTTAATCAAATCAAATTTGGCCTTTTTATTTCGATGGTATTCCTATTTATCCAATGTAGTGGTGATGAATTAGAACCTGGTGCTGGAGTGGGTGGTGAGATGATGGAGGAAGAACCTGCCGTAATGGAACCAACAATTATGTTTCGAAAAGCAGATGGTGCAGATCCGTCAGATGCGGCTAATCAAGATCGCATTACAGATAATGTTTGGATCACAAGAGGTAATACTGGTGGACAGATTTATAACGCCGCGGTAGAGTCATCATCTGATAAAGATGAAAGTCCTACAGGTACACGATGGGCGATAGGTACAACCAATGATATTGAAAATCTTACATTCGATACTTTTCGAAATACGTTTAATAACAAACCTAAAACCAACGCTGTAGGCACTAATGTAGTCGTAGAGTTAGTGCAAGACAGTATCTTCATAAATTTGAGAATGACGCAATGGTCTGAAGGACGAAGCGGAGGAGGTGGATTTGCCTATACGCGTACAGAGCTTTAGCCAATCATTAAGGTTATTGCAATTCCAGCTGCAGCGCCAGAAACAATTAAGTTCCAGTCTCTTTGTTTTGTTTGAAGCAAATTCATAAATATTAATCCTGCAAAGAGGGTTGCAGCGACTATCACCAATTGGCCTAATTCGACACCAAGATTAAATGGGAGCAACATAGATACTATATTCTCTTCCTTTCCTACTAATGCTTTGAAATAATTGGAAAATCCCAGACCGTGGATGAGTCCAAAAGACAAGGCCAATAAATAATTCCACCTTATTTTTTTTTCAGTTGGTGTTCCTTTTACAATGTTAAAAATAGCTGTAACTAAAATGGTTAGTGGAATGAGAAATTCTATTAAGTCTGCTGAAATATTAATAATCTGTAATCCAGAAAGAACCAATGTCAGACAATGACCAATCGTAAATGCTGTGACAAGAACCAAGATTTGTTTCCATTGAGATATAGAATAAACCGCACACAATGCAATGACAAATAAAATATGATCATAACCTTGCAAATCAAGTATATGATCAAAGCCTAGTTGAAAATAAGTCCCAAACATCTATAATCTTTTTAAAAGAAACGGCAATATACGTGCTGAGGATTACATATGGAAGCCTTCTCAAAATTCCTATACAAGTAATATTGATTTAAAATTATTGATTATCTTTTTGCAACTATGAAAATAACAGCAGTTCTTCTGTATTTACTGTTCGCTCACTCTGTATGTTCAGAACAGGGAGTTGAGTCATATGAATATTTATTTTTCACGCCTACTAATAAAAAATTGATAGAAAACGATAAATTCCCACTTATTGTATTTTTGCATGGTGCAGGAGAGAGAGGAGATGAACTTTCAAAAGTAAGGGTGCATGGACCTCCAAAAATTGTAGAACAAGATGCCTCTTTTCCCTTCATGGTCTTTTCTCCTCAATGCCCAGCTGATAGGTGGTGGGAAGCCGAAAAGCTAGATAAATTACTTGATGAAATAGTAAGTAACCACCAAGTTGATGAGCGCAGAATTTATCTAACTGGACTGAGTATGGGAGGGTACGCTACATGGGATTGGGTGACTTTAAGACCAAATCGATTTGCAGCCATTGCACCAATTTGTGGAGGTGACGAAGAAGATGCTCGTAATGCATCAATCCATAAGCAAGTACCTACGTGGGTATTTCATGGAGAAGAGGACATGGTTGTCCCTTTCGAAAATAGTGTCCTAATTGTAGAAGAATTAAAGCAAAAGGGTTCTCCAGTAATATTTACATCTTATCCTGAGACAGGACACAATTCTTGGACTGAGACTTACAATAACCCACTACTCTATGATTGGTTTGTTTCTCATTCTATAAATTGAAATAAACATGAGCAAAGTATGCGCACCATTCTTTCTAATTCTATTTTTTAGCATATCACTATTTGGACAAGATTTATTCATTCAAAATGCAAATATTATAGATGTCTCTAAAGGTAAACTTATTAAAAGCCAAGACATTAGAATTAAGAATGGAATTATAACTGAAATTGGACGGGCACTTAAAAATGACTTAGAGGAGATTATTGATGCAAAAGGCAAGTACCTTATTCCTGGTCTTATAGATGCGCACATGCATTTATTCCAATCTGGAGGTCTTTATGCAAGACCAGATATGATAGATGTCACAGAAATAAAACCATATAGCGAAGAAAGATTGTGGACCTTACAAAATGCAGAAGATATACTCAATAGATATACCTGTCTCGGCATAACGAACGTAATTGATTTAGGTGGACCAGCTTATCAATTCAATTTGCGAGACAGCTTGAATAAGGAGAAGAATTCAGCAACAGTCTTTTTAACTGGCCCTTTAATTTCTAATTATGTCCCTGAACAATTAAATGTTAAGTATCCACCAATCATTAAAGTAGATTCTGTTTCAAATGCTGTTGATCTAGTAAACGTTCAACACGAATTTGGTGCCGATTTTATTAAAATCTGGTACTTGGCAGTAAAACCTCAGGATGCTCTGGATTTCTATCCGATTGTTGAATCTGTATGTCGCGAATCTGAAAAACTTCGATTACCCGTTGCTGTACATGCGACTAATCTTTACACAGCGAAGCTTGCCTTAAAAGCAGGAGCAAAATTTTTGGTACACAGTGTTAGGGATATCCATGTCGACGATGAGTTTCTTGAATTATTAGCAAAGTCTAAAGCTGTGTATTGTCCAACTCTTCAAGTATCCAAACAATACGATAATGTTTCTCTTGATGAATACACATTTACGGAAGCAGATTTTGAATATGCAAATCCGTCTACTGTGCATTCGATTCTGGAGGTGAAAAATATTGAGAATAATAATGATTTGGATTATTATAATGATGTCCGATCATCTACCTATCAGCAAAATACCCTAAGAGATAGTATTCAATTAGTGAACCTTAAAAAGGTGTTGTCTGCAGGATTACCAATAGCCTTGGGTACAGACGCTGGTAATATTGGAACCCTACATGCATCTTCTTTTTATCGTGAATTGGATATGTTTAAGGCCGCAGGCATGTCTAATATTGATCTTTTGAAGGCGATGACCGTACATCCTGCTTTGGCAATTAAGCAACATGGTAAAATAGGCTCAATAAATATAAATAGACAGGCAGATATTTTATTGCTAAACACAAATCCATTAGAAAATATTGACGCTGTAAAGAATATAGATACAATTATAAAAGGCGGAAAAATAGTCAATGCGAGCGAAATCATAAAAGCCAGTCCTGAGATGATAGTACAGCAACAGATGAATGGTTATAATGGTCACTCATTGAATGCATTCCTGGAACCATATGCTGAAGATGTACGCATTTTTGAGTTTCCAGACAAACTGGTTATTGAAGGAAAAGACCAATTAAGAAAGGAGTATCAATTCATTAATGAAATCCCAGACCTAAATAGTCAACTTGTCAATAGGCTTATTAAAGAAGATACAGTCGTTGATTATTTAAATGTGACAGTTGATGTCAATGAGCCTTCAGTGCAAGCAGTGGCAATATATAAAATTGAAAATTATAAGATTAAAGAAGTGTATTTTATAAATTGACGTGAAGAATAGCTACAAAGCTGTTTTCGTTAATAGTACAAATTATTCTTCCCACCATTTCGCTTTAGGTTCATATTTTCCAAGGACTACAGTCTCGCCAATCCGCGGAGTAATCAATTCAATCCCATTTTGCTCACATGCATACACTATACGTTCAATCGGATCTGTCCAACTGTGCGGTGCCAATGTAAAAGCCCCCCAATGTATAGGAATTAATTTTTCACCTTTTAATTCTTTAAATGCCAATGCTGACTCTTCAGGAGTCATGTGATTTTCTTTCCACATGTAGTGGTATTGACCGCATTCCATAAAGCACAAATCAAAAGGCCCATATTTTTCTCCAATGACTCTAAAGCCATCGTAATAGCCAGAATCGCCATTAAAATAGATTTTATTTTTTTGCCCTTCTATGACCCATGAACACCAGAGAGTTTTATCTCTTCCTCCAAAAGTCCTTCCACTAAAATGTTGGTTAGAGGTGCTTATAAGTTTAAGGTGACCTAATGTGTTTTCTTCCCACCAGTCGACTTCAGTAATGGCATCGGGGTCAACTCCCCATCGTCTAAGATGTGCGCCTACACCCAAAGGTGCATACCAATGTTTGACTTTATGTTTTAATTTTTTGACGGAACCATAATCAAGATGATCGTAATGATCATGTGTATAGATGACAGCATCTAGTTCTGGAAAATCTTCTGCTTTTAAAGGAACAGATTTATGAAAGCGACGAACAGCAAAGGGTAGTGGTGCTGCAGCTTGGCCCAGCATCGGATCTATTGCAAATCTCATTCCTTCCATTTCGATGAGAAGGGCAGAGTGACCTAGCCATGTTGCTCTAAAATCATCTGAGTGATTTTGTTCAAATTCTGATCGTTGTCTTTGTAGCCAGTTTATTTTTCGTTTTGGTTTGCGCTCGATTTTTGAGTTGCTAGATTCCTGCATCAACTTGGGCATTTTGGAGAAAGTCATGTCAGCGCGTTTGGCTCCAAAATTTCTAAATCTGCCTTTAATAAATTGTGGTGAGTTTTTAATTCGCTCAGCATATTCACCTTTGGATTCTGCTCCAAAGACAGGTGTTAATAGAAATAGACGAACCAATATGTATAATAGAAAAACGCAACAAAATAAACCAAAAATATAAATCACAGGCAATTAACGATTTGAACTATGCTATTGTTTTTGCTCTAGCGAAAATCTACTCCTTAGGTGAATGGAATTCTAATGACCGCTAGTATTTTACTAGTACTTTGCTTACTGATTGTTGTTCATTAATTTGGGATTGCATCGCCACTTATATCACCCACTTTGTAGCCAGTGATCTCAATTAAATCTGACGTGATTTCATCAACGACTATTGTCGAAGGCATAAATTCCCATGAATTGCGTTCTTCAAATGACTCCGATAATCCAAGTATTGCCCGCAACAACAGTACGATGTCTAAACTTGATACTGATCCATCGTTATTAATGTCTGCTGCTCTTGTTGTTATTTCATCTTCAAAAGGATCTAGATCCAAAATGTGGTTAGCAATTCTCACCAAATCTAAACTTGACACGCCATTTAGGAGTCCATCGTTCCTAGTGAAAGACAAAGAGACCTCATTTAAATCTTCAATATTAGTAAACGTAAAAAATCCTTCATCATCAGTGAGTATGCTTCGATCATTGTTGAGTCTAATCTGTACTTGACTAATACCCACACCAAATCTATCTCTGACAACACCACGTAATTCATTGATTGTAGAAACTAAATCAGTCCCAGAACAATCTTCGTCAATCCCATTGTCCGGAATGTCAACAGCATTTGGATTTATAAGCGGATTATTATCATCACAATCTTCTGGAACATCGAATCCATCATTATCCGCATCGAGATTTGGCTCAACCACAAAATCATATCCGTCAAAGGATACACAGCCATATTCATTAGTTACCTGAAGCACATAAGTCGTAGATTCTATTGGTGTTGCAATTGGTTGAGCAATAGTGGGATCACTTAGTCCAAGTGATGGCATCCATAAATATGTCCATCCTTCTACTGCCGCATTCTTGCCAAGTCTTATACCACCTTCTTGTAAAGGGAATAGTGTTCGTGGATCTGCTTCAGCAACAGGTAATGAACCTATTTTAAAATGTGTGTGCGAATTTAAATTACCATCGTTATCAGAAATGATATACAATTGGTCTTCATAAAATGCAATGCCTTCTGGCTTGAACACCTCATCAGTGTTTTGCATCAATCCTGAGATATCTAAAGTGCCAACAAATTCTGGTCTTTGTAAATCTAAATACAACAGCTCCTTTCTTTTCTCAGATACGATGACTAATTCATTTTCTCTTGTTGGATCGAGCGTGCTCAAATGAAACACATCAGAGAAATCAACATTTTCGCCATAGTAGTCTTGACTCTGCACTGCAGTTTCTACTTCTTCAATAATAATAAGAGCGTCTTCTGGAAAATCAGCAATCTGTGTATATGTTCGAATACTCTTGTATAATTTAGGCTGATTTCTATTTTCTACTTCTTCGACAAAGTATAGATAGCCGTTTGCATCAATGCTAATTCCTTCAAGACCATCACCTCTGTTAAAACTTAATCTTGTACCATCTCTGAATGAAAATTGCATACCCATCTCTGTTTCCACTTCGCAAGTACTTACATTAGACCCCGCATTTGCATCAGTGCTGATAAGGTGTACTCTATTCGGATCATCAAAATCTGACCCCTCGTACAGAACCGCAAAATAAAATCTAAAATTATCTTCAAACAAATACACAATCCCTTCGAAGTCATCTCCAAATGTTGTCAAACAACTTGCAATGGTATTAATTCCAGAAATTCCTTGGCCAAATGTATTTGCAGTTTCTATTAATAATGTACCATCCTCTCCAAGTGATATAAACTGAGCAGGTGATGTGCCTGTGTTGATCGTTACTGATGACAATTCAAATGGGAATTCTACAACAGATGCACTGTCAGGAACTTCACACACATAGTTTTCTATAAACTGTGCTTGTATGTTTGAAACAGTGATACTGCAAATAGTTGCAAGTACAAGTGAAAAGAGCTGAAATTTTATGTGTCGATGAAAGGTCATCGCATGAATCTTATTAAAAGAATACGTTTATCAAATAAAACTATGCCTAAAATCATGCCGAAGTATGATTATCCCTAATATATTAACAAAATTTATAATGTTTTGTCTTTTTGACTGGTGTACTTTGTTAAAACACTATGCTTTTTAGACATACTTTCCATGACTATGTTTGTCTGACTTACAGCAATCAGGTATCTTAACAGAATCAGACATTCTGTTTCATTGAAACAAGTAAATTTACATTGTTTCGTCTCATAGTTAAACCCCTTAGATTGCCATTATGCAAGTAACATATAAAGAACTAAAAGCGACATTTACTCGGATATTAAAAAAACACCAATTCTCAGATAGTGATGCTGAATTGGTTGCCACGATTTTTGCGGATTCAACATTGGATGGTTACCATTCTCATGGGGTCAATCGTTTTGCAGAATTTTTAAAAACAGTAACAGACGGTTATGTCCAATTAGATGTTAAGCCTAAAAAGTTATTGACTCTAGGAAATCTTGAACGTTGGGATGCGGGCCTAGGACCTGGACCACTTAACGCTCACTTTGCTATGGAAAGAGCAATATCAATAGCGAAGGAATATGGAATGGCATGTGTCGCTTTACAAAACAGTAGTCACTGGATGCGAGGTGGATCCTATGGCTGGCAAGCTGCAAATGCCGGTTGTGTTGGCATTTGTTTTACAAATACTGAACCCAATATGCCCTCTTGGGGAGCCATAGAAGCGAATACTGGAAACAATCCTTTAATTATAGCAGTACCAAATGAGGGTGGACATATTGTACTTGATATGTCTATGTCACAATTTTCATATGGGAAGTTGTGGAAGTTTGATATGGAAGGCAAAGACCTCCCTTTCCCAGGTGGATTTAATAAAAGTGGAGACTTGACATCTGTACCAAAAGAAATAGTAGAAACGAGACGAGTCTTGCCAACAGGCTATTGGAAAGGATCGGGTTTGTCAATCATGCTTGATCTAATAGTCACACTGCTTTCATCAGGCCGTTCTACTTCAAAAATTGGTGAAATGGAAGTAGAATATGGCTTGTCTCAAGTATTTATCTGTTTTGATGCAAGCAAATTAAATAACCAAGATACACATCAAGCATTGATTGAGGAGATCATTCAGTTTGTAAAATCTGCTAAACCTATTAAAGAAGGAGATGACATACATTATCCAGGAAGCCAAACTTTACAAAGAAGAAAGAAAAGCATGAATGATGGTATTGAGGTTAATGATAAAATATGGAATGAATTACAAACTCTTCTAACCTCTTAGATAATATAAATAGACATGAAGAAAAAAATAAATGCAGATAAAGTTAGTTGGGGAATTATCGGAGTTGGTGATGTTTGTGAAGTAAAAAGTGCACCAGCGATGCAAAAAATTGCTAACTCAGAACTTGTAGCTGTCATGCGTCGTAATGAAGAGAAGGTAAAAGATTACGCTCAGAGGCATCAAGTACCAACATGGTATACAAATGCTGATGAGTTAATTGCTGATTCTACAGTCAATGCGATTTACATTGCAACGCCACCAGACTCTCATGCAGAGTACGTCATGAAAGCTGCCCAAGCAGGCAAACCTGTCTATGTAGAAAAGCCGATGGCAAGGACAGTAGACGAATGTGAACAGATGATACAAGCATGTGAAAACGCAGGTGTACCATTATATGTGGCATATTATAGGAGACGCTTACCGAATTTTGAAAAAATAAAATCTGTTATATCTGAAGGTGTCATAGGGGATGTTCGTTTCGTCAAACTTGAATTATACAAGTCTGTTGATCCGGATATTGTAGCAGCAATTACGTCTTCAATGCCTATCAATTGGCGAATAGATCCAGCAGTTTCTGGAGGTGGATATTTTTTTGACTTAGCATCACACCAATTAGATTTTTTAGATTATGTGTTTGGTCCTATAGAATCTGTGTTTGGATTTGCTGATAATCAAGCAGGCTTATATAATGCAGCAGACAGTATTCATGGCTCTTGGAAATTTGCAAATGGCATTCATGGATCCGGTAGTTGGTGTTTTACAGTTGACGCTAGTGCAAATAAGGATGAGCTATTTATTGCAGGAAGTAAAGGAAGCATCCATATCTCTTTTTTTGGCCAACCAACAGTAACGATAAATACGTCAGATGGAAACGAAGAGACTTATTCATTTGATTTGCCAAAACACATTCAGCAGCCATTGATTCAAACGGTAGTAGATGATATATTGGGAGTTGGAGAATGTCCTAGTTTGGGCGTATCTGCTAAGAGGACGAATTGGGTAATGAGTGAATTGACGAAGAATTATTATGAATTAGCTTAAATTCTTAGGTGGTATGATTATCGTGAATTGACCACCTCGATCCCGCCGGACAGCGGGACCACTCCTCCGATGGAGGAGAATTTTAAACTTCATAGCTAATTGGAGTACTCATCCATTTTTGTAAAGCCATTATTTTTAAAAATACACCATCGCTTTAATTACTCCTGTCTCTGGTTTTATCCAAGATTCAAAATGATCAATCATATCTGTAAAATGTACACGATGCGTAATAAATGCAGAATCTGGAAATAACCCGCTTTCTAACATTTTCTTTACGTGAAGAATATCAGCCATCGTTGCATTTCGACTACTTAATAATGTTGTTTCTCGACTATGCAAAAGTGGATGATTAAAAGTGAGATCACCTTTATACAATCCCACTAAAATATATGTACCGCCATGGGCCATAAACTGGATACCACTTTCCAAAGCATGTTTGTTGCCTGTTGCATCAAAAACGAGAGTGGGTAATTGACCATCATTAAGTTCACGAATAGCGGTTTTGGCGGTGTCATCTGCTAAAGCGATTTGCTCAATACCCATAACGTCCTTAGCGAAAGCAAGCCTTTTGGCTTGAATGTCCATTGCTATCACATTAGCACCTTCAAGTTGCAATTGTTTCATCAGTCCAAGACCTATGGGGCCGCAACCAATAACTAAAGCAGTTTCGTTCTTTTTAGGTTTCGCTCTTGAAATGGCATGAGCACCAATAGCAAGCGGTTCGACCAAAGCAATTTGTTCTTCAGATAGTGAATTGGCTTTTACGAGTATATTCGATGAGACTGTGTAATATTCTTGCATGCCACCATCTTCATGCACACCCAATACAGAGATGGATTCACAACAATTCGTTTTACCTCTTTGGCATGCAATACAAGTACCGCAACTGATGTAGGGCATAATGATGACTCGATCTCCGACAACTAATCTTTGTGTATTGTCATCTATGTCAATAATTTCCGCAGCTAACTCATGGCCCAATATTCTGGGATAGCTAAAGAACGGTTGATGACCTTGAAATGCATGTAAGTCTGTACCGCAAATGCCAACGCGTGCTATTTTTAGGAGTGCCTCGTTAGGTTTTCGCATTGGCATTCCTTTTTCTAGCAAAGAGAAAGTTCCTGGTCGGTCGCAAACGATGTATTTCATGTGTTGTGTTTATTTGTTTGTGTTCATTAAAAGTGATTTGCGTGTATAAAATGGGACAGTACGCTTAGAAAGTCTGGCCTTCTTAAAGCTCAGATATCAATTTTAAGATAGGGTAAAAAGTAGAACTAAGTTTTACATCGTAAGGGCTCATAAAAATAGCACATTCTGTTATCTATAATTTTCGGAATGTTCCTTTTTTCACTTTCTTTCTTTTCGATCTTTTATTTGTTTTACTTTCTATCCATTCTGACATTAGATCAATTAGTTCTGAGAATGGAATCTCCCACATTTTGTTTGGATCTAATTTTTCAGCTTTCATGTCTTTGTCAAAGTCAAATAAGAATTCATTATATAAATCCCAAATTACAGTATAAGAAGATGGCTTTGTTTTTTTGATTTTATAAATCCAGTTTCTAACACCTTTTATTAATTGAATAGGATCGTTAAAATGACTACTTATATCTTGTCCAGAAATATCTGAAATAACTTGTTTCTATCTATAAAGGTCTTCCTCTAAAATTAAACATTTTTGTCCTTTTGAGAGTACATTTTACAACCTAGATCTAATCCAAGTTCAAAAGGCATGTTGAATCTAGGTAGACAGTTTTGTTAATTGAATTTACAGATTTTACAATTAAATAGACTTCAAGTCTATTCCATCACAACCCAAACAAAGAAGGCAACCATAAACTCAATTGAGGAATGTACGTCACCAAGATCAATGCAATCAACATCGCAATAAATAATGGCATCAACGGTCGAATAACCTTTTGAATCGTTGTCCCTGCAACACCCACACCAACAAACAAGACAGACCCCACTGGTGGCGTACAAAGACCAATGGTCAAATTCAGTACCATCACAATACCAAAGTGCGTTGGGTCCATACCTAGGGATGTGACGACCGGTAAAAATATAGGGGTAAAAATCAAAACTGCTGGCGTCATATCCATGAATACACCAACGAATAACAAAGTAAGATTGATGATCAGTAAAATCACCAATTTACTATCACTGATGGACAACAAAAAGTCAGTAATGTTTTGAGGGATATTTTCATATGCCATGATCCAAGACATGCTCATCGAAGTGCCAATCAGCAACATCACAATTGCTGTTGTGCCTACAGAAGCCAAAAAGATATCTGGCAATTCTTTCCATGACACTTCTTTATATATATAGGTAAGGATTAAACAATATAAGACGGCAACTGCAGAGGCTTCTGTAGCTGTAAATACCCCAGCTACGATACCACCTATCACCACTACTAGCAACAACAAACTTGGGAATGCAGACCAGAAGGTCGACCATACTTCTTTCAATGTACTTCTTCTGCCAACTTTAAATCCTTGTTTTTTTGCCCAGACTGCGGAGACAGTCATTAGCAATAAGCCAGTCAAAATTCCAGGAATGTAACCAGCTATAAATAAGGCTGCTATAGACACTCCTCCACTAGCGAGAGAATACACAATTAAAATATTACTTGGCGGAATAACCATCCCTGTAGTTGAAGATGTAATGTTCACCGCTGCTGCAAATTCTTTACTGTATCCTTCTTTTTCCATTTCGTCAGTCATAAAACTTCCAATCGCAGAGGCCGCTGCTACAGCAGAACCAGCAATTGCACCAAACATCATTGCTGCCATTATATTCACATGGGCTAATCCTCCTGGAAGAGAGCCAACTAGAGTTTTTGCAAATCCAATCAGTCGCTTGGCAATCCCTCCGCGATTCATGATTTGACCCGCTAAAATGAAAAACGGAATAGCCAATAAAGAAAAACTGTCAAGACCACTGGCCATGCGATGAGCAACAGTTGTAAATGCAGGAATTGCAGGAATGCTTACCAGCATAGTCAATATGCTACTCAGCCCAATGCTCCAAGCAATAGGAACTCCAATCCCAAGCAAAATGATAAAAGATAACACTAGAATAGCTACTTCCATGATTTAAGTTGTTTGGCTTGGCGTGAAGAAATCATGAAGTTTATAATACACCACTAAAATTCCAGCTAAGGGAATTGCAGCGTATACAATGGTCATCGGTATTTGTAATGCAGGTGAAGTTTGACCCAACACATGTGTTATATAAATCAAGCGAAATCCACCGATGACTAAGACACAGAAAGCAAACGCGATAATTATAAATCGAATGATGTTGGCAAGCATTTTCTTTTTTCGCCCTTCTAGTTTTGGTGACACTAAATCAATAGCCAAATGCATGTTCTGACCCGACGCATAAGCAGCACCAAGTATCCCAATCCAAATCAATAAAAATCTTGCCAACTCTTCTGACCAACTTGCCTGATTGCCCAACGTGTATCTTGTAAATACACCCCACAAGACATCCAAAGTCATCACTGCCATTAGCAACGCCAAAAATCTTCCTAAGTAAAAATCAATCGTTTTTTTCAAGCCCTTTATTTTTTTAAACACTTCAGCAAATAGGCTGATTCATCATTTGCCGCAACTCCTGCGTCAATCATAACTTTTTGCGATAAGCAAAACTCATAACCTCTGCCGAAAGGCAGATTTGTCACTTGGTTTTGCCCAAAGCAAAATCATTTAACCGCCTGAATTCGTTGTATCAAGCCATACATCTCCGGATCATCTTTATATTCATCAAGTAAGGATTTCGTTTTTTCGGCAAATACTGTTTTATCTGGTCTTGTCACCGTAACTCCTGCAGCCTTGACAGTTTCCAACGCTTCTTGTTCGGCTTCTACCCATACCTTTCGTTGATAAGTAATGGCTTCATCTGCAGCTTCTTGTACCCATTCTTGTTCTTGGGATGATAACCGATTCCAGGCAACTGTCCCGATGACTAATAAATCTGGCACTGCTGTGTGCTCATTGAGTGAATAATATTTGCAGATCTCATAGTGCCTTGAACTCACGAAACTTGGTGGGTTATTCTCAGCACCATCGACGACACCTTGTTGTAAGGCAGTGTACAACTCTCCCCAAGATATGGGTGTTGGTGCTCCACCTAATGTACGTACCAGATTCATTGCCATAACGCTTTCTTGCACTCGAATTTTTAAACCTTTCAGATCATCAGGTGTGTCAATTGATTTTTCTTTTGTGTAAAATGATCGCTGTCCAGCATCAAAATAGCCAAGTCCTCGCAACCAGAATTTTTCACTTTGTATCAATAGTTCTCTACCAACTTCTGAATCTTGGACATTATAGGTGTGTTCTCTGTCTCTAAAAACATAGGGAAGACTAAGGCATTTTATTTTTGGTGAAAAATTTTCCATCACAGCACCAGAAACTTTAGTCATAGCGAGGCTTCCGATTTGTAATAACTCTAACGCTTGCCTTTCTGTACCTAACTGCTGACTTGGATAAATTTCCATTTGAAGTGTTCCGTTGGATTTTTCGTTTAATCGTTCTTGCATATAGACCATCCCTTTATGGACTGGATGACTGGAGTCAAGTCCATGTGCTAGTTTCAAATACTTAGTACTCGAAATCTCTGCACACGAAGTAAAAACAAAACAAAAGAAAAGTAGAAGTACGCTTGAAAGAGCTAGTTCTGCATATATGGAATTGTTCGTTTTCATTATTAGTATTGTTGAATAGTCTCAGGGAATTCAAAATAGCGTTTAGCATTATTGTAGCAGATGTCCTGCACCATTTTACCTAACCATTCTATGTCATTTGGCAACTCGCCTTTCTCAACATCATTCCCAATAAGATTACACAGAATGCGACGAAAATATTCGTGCCGTGGAAAACTTAAAAAGCTTCTACTGTCTGTCAACATGCCGATGAAACGACTCAATAAACCCATATTTGACAAGACATTCATTTGATCTTCCATACCATCTTTTTGATCTAAAAACCACCACCCAGATCCCCATTGCATTTTCCCGACAATATTTCCATCATTAAAATTTCCGACCATAGTAGAAAACACTTCATTGTCACTAGGATTAAGATTGTATAGTATTGTTTTAGTTAACTGCTCATCTGTATCTAAGCGATTTAAGAAAAGAGATAATCCTTCTGCCTGTGAATAATCTCCAATAGAATCGCAACCTACATCTGCACCAATTCGGTTCATCAACTTTTGGTTATTGTTTCGAATTGCTCCCAAATGGAATTGCATTGTCCAGCCCTTCTGAAAGTATATTCGAGCTAGTTGATCAAGAAGAAAAGATTCATATTCTGCAGCCTCACCATGGTTGATGGTTTCTCCGTTTAGTCGCTTGGAAACCGTGACATCAACATCATATACTGGATTATCTACAGCGTTAATGTGTGTAAGTCCATGATCAGATAATCTACAACCATTTTCATGGAAAAAATCAATCCTATCCTTTAAAGCGTGTACGATATCACCAGCTGTTTGAATATGTCGATCAGTCAAAGAACCCAACGTAGCAATTTTTTCATCGAATGCTTCCTTATGAATATGAATGAATGCATCTGGTCTAAAACCTGGCAACATCTGAACACCCCAGTCAGTGGATGCTAATGCAGAATGATGGGTCAAATCATCATTGGGATCATCAGTGGTACAAACGACGCGTACATTCATTTTCTTAAGCAGTTCTTGTGTTGAGAATGCAGCCGTGTTGACTTGTTCTGATGTTTTTTGATAAATAGATTCTGCCGTTGATTCATTGAGTAATTCAGAAATCCCAAAATAACGTTGAAGTTCTAAATGAGTCCAGTGATACAATGGATTTCGCATTGTATAAGGAACAGTAAATGCCCATTGCTTGAATTTAATTTTATCATCTGCCTCTCCAGTTATCATATTTTCATCCACACCATTAGCCCTCATCGCCCGCCATTTATAGTGGTCACCTTTTAACCAAATCTCAGTTATATTTTTATAAATAGTATTATGGCGTATGTGATCAGGTGGAAGGTGGTTGTGATAATCGATTATCGGCATCTCATGAGCAAATTCATCATATAATCGATGAGCAGTTGAGGTATCTAATAGAAAATCGTCGCCTAAGAATTCTTTCATTTTGTTAAAAGGTACTCAATAATGAGTATTGAATTTTGATTTTAGTCCATCAATATTTGCCATTTCTGAATTAGACTAATGCGTTAATTAGATATGTTTTTCGTGTACGTTAACGTTTTTTTAAATCTATCGAAAAATATTGGCTTTTTAGGTGTAAATTCAATTTAATTTTTTGTATAAGTGGGAAATAAAATATTGAAGGTTCATCCAAATGACAATGTGATTGTGGCTCTTAAAGACTTGCATAAAGGCGAAGTCGTGGCTTTTAAAGGGGTCAACTACATGACCTCAGCGCCAATAAAAGCAAAACACAAATTTACAATAGCACCTTTGGATCGAGGGGACTCAATCATTATGTATGGTGTTTTAGTTGGTAAAGCCAAATTAGCCATCGACAAAGGGGCTTGCATCACGACAAACAACATTGAGCATTCATCCTCTGCATATTCGGTGAAAGGGACTTATCAACAATGGACTAAACCTGACATTTCAAAATTTGAAGGCAAGACATTTAATGGATATCACAGATCTGATGGCTCTGTTGGTGTCATGAATTATTGGATAGTTGTACCACTCGTTTTTTGTGAGAATCGGAATCTGCAAGTCATTAAGGATGCGATGACTGAACAGCTTGGGTATACGACAACAAAACACTTTTCAGTTGATACTCAGCAATTGATTTCTCAGTATCAAGCGGGTGCTTCTGAAGCCGACATTCTACAAACTGACATACTACAAGATCAACAAGCAATTGAAAGCCAGCGTGTGTTTCCTAATGTAGATGGCATTAAGTTTTTGGCTCATGAAGGTGGTTGTGGTTGTACTAGACAAGACAGTGATTCTTTATGTGCATTAATAGCTGGCTATATAAATAATCCTAATGTGGCTGGTGCAACAATACTTAGTCTAGGTTGCCAAAATGCACAAATCGATGTACTTAAGAAAGCTCTAGTAAAAATAGCACCTAATGCTAATAAGCAAGTATATTATCTGGAACAACAAGAAAGCATTTCTGAAAGAGAATTTATTGCAGATGCTGTCAAGCAAACATTTGTTGGGTTGATACAAGCGAATAAAATAAAAAGAGCACCAGCTCCCTTATCAAAACTTTGTCTTGGACTTGAGTGTGGTGGCTCCGATGGCTTTTCAGGGATTACAGCTAATCCTTCATTAGGCTATACTTCCGATTTATTAGTTGCATTAGGAGGTAAAGCCATACTTGCAGAATTTCCAGAATTAAATGGCGTTGAACAAGAATTAATAAACCGTTGCGAAGAAGCCTCTACAGCTAAAAAATTTGCAGATCTGATGGCTAGATATTCCAAGAGGGCAGAAGAGTCTGAATCTGGATTTGCATTCAACCCATCGCCCGGTAACATTAAGGATGGGTTGATAACAGATGCCATAAAATCAGCTGGAGCTGCTAAGAAAGGTGGTACTTCTCCAATTGTTGATGTGCTTGATTATACAGAGCAAGCTGTAAAATCTGGTCTGCATTTACTCTGTACGCCTGGTGGTGATGTCGAAAGCACCACAGGCCTAGCAGGCTCTGGTGCCAACCTCATCGTATTTACAACCGGACTTGGAACACCAACTGGCAATGCGATTGCCCCAACCATTAAATGTTCGACTAATTCAGAACTGATGCAACGAATGTCAGATATTATTGACATTGATGCTGGTACAATTATCGATGGAAAAGATAGCATTGAGTCTAAAGGCGAGGAATTGTTGGAATTGATTATTAAGGTAGCAAGCGGTGAATATAAACCGAAAGCGGTCCAGTTGGGACAAGATGATTTTATTCCATGGAAAAGAGGCATCTCGTTATGAAAATGAAAGATACCAGGACAATCCTTTGCTGGAAAACGTGTAGTTATCTTATACTATTATTGATATCATGTTCTTCAATGAAACACAACACAACTGTTATCAATCAAGAACCCATATTGATTTCTAATATTCAAAAAGGAAAGGATAATGCTTTTGCAAAAATCCAATCTGAATTTGCGAAAAATAATCCAGGTTACCAGTTAGACTATTTTTTTAATATCAAATTAGTGGAGAAGACTGACGTATCAAGATTGTTGTTTATACAAGATGGTGGAGGTACAATGGATTTAAATGGGCATGCATCTTCTAAATTTTCAGTCGGTGATATTGTTGCAATACGACCTTCAGATCAAGTTTACGCAGATAGTGCATTTAGTGCATTAGTGATAAGTACCCCAGATGAGTTTCCAAATGAAATTCCAACATTTATTCGGCCAGATTGGGATCCGAATATTACAGATATTCCTGGTGGTTGTGCTACTGAAACAAATGCATACCGACGCATATTACTAACTTGGAAATCATCTGTTGGTAAGTATGTCTATCACAGTGTGAATGCCCATCGCGTAAGAATTATGGATTCTTTTACACACTACCATCCTGTTGTGGGAGGCTTTGACGAATTCTATCTTGTCCAAATGGCAGCTCCATCGGCAACGCTACTAACAAGTCAGCAAGTGCCAATAATCGAAAATAATGAGGAAGCCGATGAGTCGGAAATGGAAAATATCATTCAGTCGCATCCTTTAAAAGTGGGAGATTTCATTTATCTTCCGAGAGGTGTACTGCATAGGGGATTGGGCAATGCATTGGTGCAAGTGATCACAGTACCTGGTTTTGTACCTGGGGGAGAAATAGGAGTAGATCACCACCTATTATCTATAAACAATCGATTTAGATCCCTAAGATTACCTTACAATAAAGAAGCATCAATTAAAGCAATCGTGAAATAAATACTATGATAAAATATATTTTACAATCAGCACTATTAGTTGTCTTATGCATTCAATTCAAAACCACTAATTTGTCTGCTCAAGACACATCAGTGCCTGAAGGATATGATTTAGTATATGTCCAAGATTTTGAATCCCCTCAAGCGATCAGAGATTTTGAAATGACTGATCCTTCAGCTTGGAAAATTAGTAAGTCAAATGAGAGTCATACACTAGAGTTGTTTGGTGAAAGTGAATATCGTGCTCGAGTCAGGTCTCCATTCAATATTGCATTATTAAAAGGTGTCTCTGTAGGAGATTTTGTTTTAGAAGTCGACTTGAGTCAGTCAGGACGAGAATATGGACACCGTGACTTGTGTCTGTTTTTTAATGTCATGAGCCCTACTAATTTTTATTATGTCCATATCGCTTCAGTCGCAGATGATAATGCAAATAATATTTTTATTGTCAATGATGAGCCAAGAACGAATATTGCAACGTCAACAACTTCTGGTACAGATTGGGGAAAAACAAATTCTTGGCATAAAGTCAGAATTGAACGAACAGTTGAGGAAGGAAGCATCACTATTTATTTCGATGGGAAAAAAATTATGGAAGCGACTGACTTACATTTTATTGATGGTCGAATTGGGTTTGGTTCTTTCGATGATACTGGCCGATTCGATAATATCAAAATTTGGGCACCAAAATTATCAGTAGAAAAAGACGGCTTTTTCCATTAGACAAATACTATTTTGACGAACAAACAAACGGTTTTTTTTCTTCTCTTAATTGCCAGCATACTTTGTTGTACAGAGATTGTTGATAATGGTGTACCGACTATTTTTAGCATTGCGGATACCGATGCATTTAAAGAAAAGGAAGATGTCAATTTTACATTAGACGACGATTTTGAAATGGATTTATGGGCGCCGGGTCCATTACTGACTAATGCAGTTGCTATTTCTATAGATAATCAAGGGAATGCATACGTAACAGAAACCTCACGCCGTAAAAGTTCAGATTTGGATATACGTCAACACAGAGATTGGAACATTGAAGACTTGGCATTGCAAAGTATTGAGGATACTGAAAGATTTCATAAGACTAAGTTAGCTTCTGATTTATCCGAACAAAATTTGTGGATGGAGGATTTTAATGAAGATGGCATACATGATTATAAAGATCTGGAAGTCCAATCCGAAATTGTCAAAAAAATATACGACAGTGATGGTGATGGTAGAGCTGATGCCTCTCATCTTTTTGCTGATGGAATTAATTCAATGGTGACCGGAGTTGCTGCAGGTGTCTTGCATCATGATGGTGAAGTCTTTGTCACGGCAGCGCCTGATGTCTTCAAGTTTAGGGACGAGGATGGAGATGGTGACGCGGATACCAAAGAGATTTTGAGTACTGGCTTTGGTATCCACATAGCATTTGCTGGTCATGATATGTCAGGATTGACAATGGGGCCTGATGGAAAGGTGTATTGGTCCATTGGAGATTTAGGTGTGAATGTGACGGATGATACAGGTAAGAACTGGATGTATCCCAATCAAGGTGCAGTGATGCGTTGTAATCCTGACGGATCTGAATTTGAAGTGTTTGCACATGGTCTTCGCAATCCGCAGGAAATAGCTTTCGATGCTTATGGCAATTTGATTAGTGTTGATAACGATGGAGATCATCCTGGTGAGCGTGAACGATATGTACATATTTTGGAAGGGTCTGACACAGGATGGCGGATAAATTGGCAATATGGAAAATATAATAATCCATATGAAGAGTATAAGGTTTGGATGGATGAAGGTTTGTATTTACCCTATTTTGATGGTCAAGCTGCCTATATCACACCTGCTCTTGCATTAGCAGAAAACGGACCTGCTGGACTAGCGTATAATCCGGGTACCGCAATGAATGAAGAATACAACAATACATTCTTTGCTTCCTACTTTACCGGTAATTCAACGCGTTCAAGATTGCAATCATTCCAATTAGAACACAATGGCTCAACCTTCAAAATAATAAATGAAAAAGACGTCATATTGGGCATCAATCCGACAGGTGTTTGCTTTGGACCTGATGGTGCGTTATATGTCAATGATTGGAAAGAAGGCTATTCTAAAAAAGAAACTGGTAGAGTTTGGAAATTAGATTCTAAAAATAAAAACAGTAAGCGAGCCCAAACGGCTGAAATCCTTAAATTGGGTGCTGATGGATTAACTAAAGAACAATTAAGTGATCTGTTAAATCACGATGATATCCGTGTGAGACAAATGGCTCAGTTTGCGCTTGTTGAACATCAAGATTCAAAAACACTATTACATGAATCAAGAGAAGGGGAGACTCTTTTTGGTCGCCTAAATGCCATCTGGGGATGCGGGCAATTGATGAGAAAAAATCCAGATTTATCTGATGACTTAATCCCACTATTGTCTGATGAGAATAAGTACATAAAATCTCAGGCTGCAAAAGTCATTGGAGATGCCTCTCCTGCAAATTTTAAAAGTATCGATGCTATTATTAATTTAATCAGTGATGAATCTGATTATGTAAAACGTCATGCCATTGAAGCTTTGGGTAAATTAAATAATGATGTCGCTATTCCATCTTTAATTACCCAATTAGAAAAATTTGCTGAAAATAAAGATCCACATTTGCGTCATACTGTAGCTTATGCATTGTCCAAGCTTATGGACGAATCAGCTTTAGAAACGTTAAAAAATCATACTTCAGCCGATGTCCGAATAGGAGCAGTGATAGCATTACGTGAACTACAGTCGGCATTAGTTGCTTCATTTGTCAATGATGAAAATCAGTATGTTGCTACAGAAGCAGCAAGAGCCATTAATGACGATTTTTCTATCCCTGGTGCGGTCGAGATGTTAGCTTCTTCGTTGGCCAATAGCCCTCATCAAAATGAAGCATTTTTAAGACGAGCCATCAACGCAAACTTAAGAGTGGCGAATAAAGAAAGTGCAGAACGCTTAGCCGCTTATTTTTTGAATGGTAGCAATGATATCAAACTTCGATTGCAAGCACTATGGACTTTAGGTTACTGGATTAAACCTCCGGTATTGGACAGGGTAGATAATCGTTATAGAGAATTAGAACCTGGAAATGCCAATGAAGCGAGAGAAGTATTTAGTTCAATTTTTGCCACGCTAGATGAAGAGTCAAATCCAGAAATAAAATCGATGATTATCTGCGTTGCTGGTAAATTAACTTACACAAAGGGAGAAGATAAAGTTTATGACCTTGTGCGAAATCAAAGAGAAGATCAAACTGTGCGAATAGCTGCAATGACTACATTGGGTTTGTTGAAGTCGAATAAATTGACGGACGTCATCAGTTTTATCATTAAGGATAAAAATGTAGAGTTGCGCAAAGAAGCACAAAAAATATTAAGTGAAGCTGATTTTTCTGATGAGAATAAGGTTGGTATCATCAAAGAAATATTGTCAACTGCCACACCTGAAGAAAAACAATCAGCAATAAATTCATTAGGCAATATGAGGTCTCAGCAGGCAGTAATGATGTTGGCTGGTTTAGTAAAAAAACTACCTGAGCAAGAAAAAGAAATACAGTTGGATATCATCAATGCAGCAATCAATCAAGAATCACAGGAATTAAATGAAGCTTTGCAAGTTTATCAAAACACAAAAGTAGCAGAAGATAAGTTAGCTCAATATAAAGAAAGTATGTATGGAGGAAGTGCACAGAATGGCAGACAGATTTTGGCATTTAATGAAGCTGCTCAATGCCTACGTTGTCATCAAGTAAAAGGCTATGGTGGAGAAGTTGGTCCACCACTCGATAATATTGGAAGCTTATTGTCAAGAGAAGAGTTACTACTATCATTGGTAGATCCAAGTAGTAGAATAGCGCCTGGATATGGTAATGTTTATTACACATTAAATGACGGCACTGAAATCGCTGGCATTGTAGCTAATGAAAACGAAACTGAATTATCAATCAAAGATGCTGCTGGAAAAATGAAAACTATATTAAAATCTTCAATCGTTGAACAAGAGAATTTGCCATCAGGAATGCCAGCACAAGACATCATTCTAAATAGAAATGAAATACGGGACTTAGTGGAATTTTTAGCTTCTTTAAAATAATTAAATGCTGATTTGTAACAAAACTAAATGACAAAAAAACATCAATTAGACTTAAGTAAACTGTGTATTCATAGTATTACAACTAAGCCGTGGTCATTAGCAGAAAGTGTGGAGAAATTTCAAGCAGCTGGTGTTGCTGGTATATCTGTTTGGCAAGACGCAGCAGAAGCTATTGGACTAAAAGAAGCAAAGAAATTGTTGACTGATTCTGATTTGGAAATCATTTCATATGTCAGAGGTGGATTTTTTCCACATACAACTTTAAAAGATAGGCAAAGAGCGATTGATCACAATAAACAACTCATTGATGAAGCTGCAGAAATTGGAGCACCATTATTAGTATTGGTGTGCGGTGCGGAGCCACAGCAATTATTATCGGAGTCGAGAAAGCAAATTCGAGAAGGAATAGAGGCTATAATTCCTTATGCGGAAGCCAATAACATTAAGTTAGGTATTGAACCATTACACCCAATGTATGCGGATACTCGCTCAGCTATCGTGAATATGGCACAAGCAAATGATACAGCAGAACAAATAGATCACGACTTAATCGGAGTAGTCATAGATGTATATCATCTTTGGTGGGATGATCAATTGGAATCAGAAATAAAGCGATGTGGGAAGCACAATAACATTTTTGCTTTTCATACCTGTGATTGGAAAGTTCCCACAGAAGATATGCTGACAGATCGTGGTCTTATGGGCGAGGGTGCTATTCCGACAAGACAAATTAGGCAATGGGTAGAAGCTGCTGGTTTTAATGGATTTATAGAAGTAGAAATTTTTTCAAATCATTTCTGGTCCTTGAATCAGAATATATATTTAAATCAAATTATAGAAGCTTATAAAAATTACGCGTGATGACAGAACATAAGATAGGGATAATTATGAATGGTGTAACTGGCCGAATGGGGACAAACCAACATCTTATCAGATCAATTTTAGCTATACAAGATCAAGGAGGTGTGGCCTTACAAAATGGAGATACCATTATGCCAGTGCCTACCTTAATGGGACGCAATGCAGGAAAACTTGAAAAGCTATGCAAACAACATGGCGTTGCAAATTATTCTACTGATTTAGACGCCCTATTGCAAGATCCAAATCAACACATTTATTTTGATGCACAAGTAACGGGACGTCGTCATCAAGATGTCAAAAAAGCCATTGAAGCAGGTAAGCATGTTTATTGTGAAAAGCCAACTGGTGTCGATACTACTGAAGCACTCGACTTATTTAGATTAGCCGAAGAAGCAGGAGTCAAACATGGTGTGGTACAAGATAAATTGTGGTTACCTGGATTATTAAAAATAAAGAGACTAATCGAAAATGATTTCTTTGGTAAAATTCTCAGTGTAAGAGGAGAATTTGGCTATTGGGTTTTTGAAGGCCATTCTATTCCTGCTCAGCGACCTTCTTGGAATTATCGAAAGGAAGATGATGGAGGTATTATCGTGGACATGCTATGTCACTGGCGCTATGTGTTGGATAATTTATTTGGTGAAGTAAAGGCGGTCTCTTGCCTAGGTGCAACGCATATGCCAGAACGAGTAGATGAAAAAGGTGATGTATATAAAGCTACTGCAGATGATGCAGCTTACGCCACATTCGAATTAGCAGATGGAGTTATTGCTCATTTTAATTCCAGCTGGACGGTTAGAGTCAGAAGAGATGATTTATTGAGTTTGCAAGTGGACGGTACCAAAGGATCTGCTGTGGCAGGTCTGCGAGAATGTTACACACAGCATTACGGCAATACACCAAAGCCTGTTTGGAATCCAGATGTCCCTCAGCCCATTAATTTTTATGAAGGTTGGTCCAAAGTGCCCGAACAAGAAGCTTATGATAATGCCTTTAAAGTAGAATGGGAATTGTTTTTAAAACATGTGGTAGCAGATGAGCCATTTCCATGGAATTTATTGCAAGGTGCTAAAGGTGTGCAACTTGCTGAAAAAGGTATTGAGAGTTGGGAGAGGAGAGCGTGGGTAGATGTGGAGCCGTTGGTTTAGGTGAAGGCTTTAAGATTTGGTGGTTTGTCCATGGTAGTGGTAAGACCTCGTTCTCGCTGGAAAGCGGGACTACTCCTCCGAAGGAGGAGAATTGGCCGCCTCGTAAAATGAAATGCTTTTTGCTAAATAAAAGATAAAAAGTCTCCTCCAAAGAGGGGTGGACCCACGGTACAGTGGGATCGGGGAGAGATCTGGAATTCTATTATTAAAGAAGTCATTCCAGATTTTAAATAAAAGATGTCTATTTTAAAACAATCGAAAATAATTAAGTGAAAGAAGTAGCAATCATAACAGGAGGAACCAGAGGCATCGGCTTAGGCATTGCGAAATCATTAGCATCGCATGGCATCGATCTTATTTTGAATGGAATGAGAGATCAGGATTCAATCGAACCTGTCATGCAAGAGCTGTCAAATTTTGGAGTTAACGTTAAGTATGTTCAGGGTAGTGTAGGAGAAGATGACATTAGAAAAAATATTGTAAACACAGCAATTGAAGAATATGGACAATTGAATTTTTTAATAAACAACGCAGGCGTTGCGCCTAATGAACGAAATGATATTCTCGACATGACTGAAAAAAGCTATGATCGAGTCATGGATATCAACCTTAAAGGGTCAGTTTTTTTATCGCAATTAGCAGCAAAACAAATCATTAAAACCAAAGTAAGTCAACCAGAGTGTAATACAGCCATCATTAATATTTCTTCTGTATCGGCAACGGTTGTGTCTATTAATCGTGGTGAATATTGTATGTCCAAAGCTGGGATGAGTATGTTGACGCAATTGTTTGCAGCTCGGCTTGGTGAGGAGGGCATTCCTGTTTTTGAAATTAGACCTGGATTAATCAAAACAGATATGACAAGCACAGTGACAGATAAATACGATGCATTAATTGAAGGTGGATTGTGTGTTACAAAAAGGTGGGGGATACCAGAAGACATAGGTAAAGTTGTCTTGAATTTGGTGAAAGGAGATTTTATGTATTCTACGGGTCAAGTTTTTATGGTAGATGGTGCTTTAACGATGAGTACTTTATAAAAAAAATATGTACAGAATATATTCACATTTAACTGCTTCACATGAAAGATACTGTTTGGAAAATTTGTTGTGCTTTGGTCATCATCGTTGCGGTGGTGACATTGAGTCCATTGGTCCTATCGGAAGGTAAACATAGGCCAGAATTAATGGGCATGCCCTACATACTTTGGGTTGGGATTGCAATCAGTCTTTTGTTGTGGGTCATCACTTATGTTGGCATATTATTTCATCCAGGAAAGAACGATTAATATGTTATCCAAACTACTCATTGCCACATGTATTTATCTGGCTATTATTATTAGCCTTGCATTATATTCGCGCAAAGGAGAGCGTACATCCAAAAACTATTTAATGGCTGGTTCAAGCCTCGGGAGTTTACTTGGTATGTTCACTTTCGCTGCTACTTTATTTAGCACATTCACCTTAATGGGCATGCCAGATTTTTTTAGAGTGCATGGTGTTGGCGCTTGGATTTTTCTGGCATTTTCAGATGCCTTGATGGTCTTCGGTGTTATTTGGTTCGGTTATTATTTGAGAAAAAGTGTCAAAGAAAGCAAACATGAATATTTGGGTATGGCTGGCTTTATGGAGAAAAGATATCAATCCAAATGGGTTGGTTATTTATTGTTTGTAGGTGTATTTATTTTCCTAGTCCCTTATGTGGCGATTCAGATTCGAGGTATTTCTATTTTTTTAAATCAAGCATTTCCAGATGCCTTACCGCTATGGGTTTGGGCAGTTAGTCTCGTAGTAGTGATGCTTGTCTATAGTGAGTTAGGTGGTTTAAAGGCAATCATTTATAGTGATATTTTACAAGGTATTTTGTTGTTAACAGTTGTTTGGATTATAGGTGTTTTTTGTTTGAATAGTTTAGGTGGTATGGAGGCAATGTTTGATCAAGTAGAAGCAAAAAATGACAAACTGTTGTCTGTGCCAGGTCCTAAAGGATTATTCACTTTACAGTTCTTTATTGGATCTGCAATGGGGATTATATTATTGCCATTTTCGCAACCGCATATATCTACAAGGCTTATGATTATGAAGGACAATAAGTCTTTATATCGGATGGCTCTGGGTTTGGGGTTTTTTGCCATACTAGTAATTCTACCAACTGCATTTATTGGAATGTATGGTGCAGTCAATTATGCAGATCTAAGCCCTGCTGAATTTTTGGGAAAGACATTAATCGATGATCAGTCTGAAATCATTGCGGTACTTGTGACCATTGGTTTAATTGCCGCTGCGATTTCCACATCTGATTCTCTATTGTTTGCCCTTGGTGGAGAAGTGAGGTCGTTGTTGAAAGGAGAGGACAAAGAAATGCTCAATATTACACGAGTCGCAATTGTTGTTTTTGGTATTGTCTGTTTGGTTTTTGCGTTGCTAAGCAATGATCAGCTGGTACTATTAGCACGAACGAGTTTTGCAGGCACATCTATCTTGGCTCCATTGATATTTACAGGTATACTTGCTAAGAATCCTGCTCTTCACAAGTGGTTGGCAATTCCTACACTGATAGGTCTCTTATTATTTGTTTGCTCTTCTTTAGGTGTGTTGCCAAAAGCATATGTTGGGATTCGTGCAGAGATTATTATTCCGATTGTGTTGGGGATGGTTGCACTTATGTCGGTGTTTGTGGGTCGGAGGCAAGTGTAAAGAATGCTTGACTGCTGGATTAAGATTAGCCTGATTATACTCCTGAAAACGCGCTAAACCCGCCATCTACAGGGACAATTATTCCAGTCACAAAACTAGAAGCATCACTACACAGCCATAGTAGTGTACTCACTAACTCCTCTGGTTTACCAAATCGTTTCATTGGTGTTTCATTCACGATAGTCTGACCTCTTGATGTTAAGGTGTCATCGTCATTGAGTAGCAATCTGCGATTTTGTTCAGCAATAAAAAAGCCGGGAGCAATGGCATTGACTCTGATGCCTTCTCCGTGTTTATTTGCTAACTCGACTGCCAACCATTTGGTGAAATTATCAACAGCTGCTTTTGAGGCGGAATATCCTAGAATTCGGGTGATGGCTTGTGAGGCGGCCATCGAAGAAATATTGACTATGCTGCCATGCTTTTGTGCAGCTATGGATTCTCCAAAGACGACAGAAGGTAAGACTGTACCTTTAAGATTTAGGTCTGTCACCTTGTCAAAGTCATCCATTGACACATCGAAAAACTGTTGGTCTGGCATGATGGTAGCACCTTTCATATTACCACCTGCGCAGTTGACAAGGATGTCAATTTTACCCCAGTGATTTAAGATGTGTTCTCTAGCACTCTCTAACTCTGACCGATTGAGGACGTCAGTTGGAATACCAATACTCTCTCCACCACCTTCATTCAGCTGATTTGTGACCAGATCAATTTTTGATTTGGTTCTGCTTATGATGCAGACCTTTGCACCGGCATCTGTCAATCCTTTTGCCATGGCACTGCCAAGTACACCAGCTCCACCAGTAATAACTGCTACTTTGTCTTTTAGAGAAAAAAGAGAACTCAAATCAATAAATTTAATCTACAAGAAAGTACAAATGTACAAAAGCTACATAGGTATCAACTTTAATCAAGCTAGATTATCCCAGCCACTTTCATATTCGCGACTCCACGCTTTCATAGCTGCCATGTTATCAAGCACTTTGCCAGTTGAGGGATCGACATCAATTGATCCACCATGGTCTTGTGCCATATTGCCTAAGTGACAAAGATGGTTGCTGACATTGGCGATTACAACTGGAGAATGCAATGCCTCTCCAACTCGAATCCCTTGGAAGAAGTTTTCCATGTGGTAGTCTGTCAGTCCACCAGCGCCAACAAGATTGGTAGTTTGCGACAGTTGTTTTTCACTTTCGTTTTTCACTTCTTTTCCACCTCGATCATATAGTATATAATTATTTCGATCTACCATGATGGCGCCGTCTGTACCATAAATCATCACACCTCTGCCACGTTCATATTGTTTGCGCCCGTTACAACTTCGACCTTCCCAAGTCAATGATTTGCCTTCTTCAAATTCAAACCTAACAATTTGTGTATCAAAGAATTCCCAATCATCATTAGTAAAATGAAAGCGACCACCTTGTGATGTTACTTTATTAGGATTTTCTGTTCCCAATGCCCATCGACAGATATCCATTTCATGAAGACCATTGTTGCAGATTTCTCCTGTGCCCCAATGTCTGAACCAATGCCAATTGTAATGAACGTAGTTGTCCATGTAAGCACGTCGTGGCGCTGGTCCTTGCCATAAATCCCAATCCAGATGATCTGGCACTGTGGCTGGTTTTCCATTGCCTATGGTTCCTCTATTATTTGCATACCAGCATTTGGCTTCATATACTTCTCCAATGATGCCTTCACCAATTTCTTTAATGGCTAATTGTGAAGTTGGTGCCGATCGTTGTTGATTGCCTATTTGCACAAGCTTGCCATATTTTTGTTGCGCTGCGATAAGCATTTCGCCTTCATGCGGATTTTGGCTACATGGTTTTTCACAATACACATGTTTGCCTGCTTGTAAAGCATAAATTGAAAATGGAGCATGAGAATGATCAGGCGTTGCTATAATGACGGCATCTAAGTTTTTATCCTCAATCATATTGCGAAAATCCTTGTAACCTTTAGGTGAATTGCCATATGCTTCTTTGTGTTGGTCAATCCGTTTTCGCAACACATTCGAATCGACATCACATAGGGCGTGGACATTGGTGTTCGCTAATTTACTAACGGTATTTCTAAGCGCATTCCCTCGACTATTTATACCTGCAATGCCAACATGGATTGTGTCATTAGCACCGATTATTCTATTGTAGCTTTTAGCAGTTGAGCACCCAATTCCGGTTGTAAGGCCAGCTGCTGCCAAAGTAGATTTCTTGATAAAATCTCTTCTTGTTTTTTTCATATGAAGTAGATTATGTGTGCAGTAAATGTGTTTAAATTAGAATTCTCTTATTTTGATGTTTCTGAATTGGACCTCATCACCATGATCTTGCAATAGGATATGTCCAGCTTCTAAGCGACCAAAATTTTCCCATTTTTCATATTTGCTTTTTTCTACTAAAGCTGCAAATAGCTGACTATGCCTATTAAATTCAACAACCTTCACGTGGTTTAACCAATGTTCGACATGGCCATCTTTGACAACTATTCTCGCATTATTCCAATTCCCTACGCCTTTAAAGTTTTTACCTCGACTGCTTTGGCGATTTTCAGCTCTTACAAGATCGTACAGTGAGCCTACAGTTCGATTTCCATTTTTTCCTTGGTCTGCGTCTGGATGATTATTATCGTCCAAAATCTGAAATTCAAGTCCGATAGCTGAGCCTTGGCCTTTATTGAGTTCTGGATCAACAAAATATTTTATTCCACTGTTAGCACCTTTTGTAATTTTAAAATCAACACTTAATTCAAAATCACTATAGGTATCGATCGTGACGATATCTCCGCCATTCCTGGATTCAGCACCACCGGAGGACAGGACAGTTAAGATGCCATCTTCCATTGTCCAGCCTTTTTCTGGAAAATGATCAAGTTTGGCACCGCGCCATCCCTCAGTTGATTCTCCATCCCACAGCATCCGCCATCCTTTGCGAGATTCTTGGCTGGTGAGTGAATGGATGTAACTTATTTCAGGGACACTTCCATCAACGGCCATCATCTCATCGTGTAGGTCTGTGGTTTTGATGCGAATGTTTTTCCATTGGACGGTTTTACCTTCATTTTTTTGATTGCGTATACCGTGTACTTGGAATGCGATAAAGCCTTCACTGGTCATGTCGTCTACAAGATTTGCACATTGGACACCATTGACGAAGGTGCGGATGTAGGGACCCACTGCTTCAATTCTATATTGATTCCATTCACCTGGAACGAATGCTTGACGACCTTTTTCATTTCTAGTTAAAGGATATAACCAGCCTCTTCTGGCTTCATCATAAACGCCGCCAGCCCATTTTCTACTGCTGGTTTCTATTTCACATTGGTAGCCATGGACTCTGTAATCTTTATAATCTGCTTTGCTTTCGCTTCGAAATTGTACACCAGAATTTAATCCATTTTCAACCAATACTTCAAACTCTAGAATGAAATCACTGTATGTTTTTTTGGTAGCCATAAAGCTATTTGGTGTATTCATTTTGGATATGCCTACCATTGCACCATCTTGGACGAGATAAGTAGCCTCTCCATTGAGTTGTTCAAAATTTGAAAAATCTTTTCCGTTAAATAGCATTTCCCAGCCATCCTCTGAAGCACTCGCAACACCGGATATGCAGCCACAGATAAAGAGTATTAATAATTGAAATTTCATAAATAACCTGTTAGACTTAAAAGTAATTAATTAAGTTATCGTGTACGATAACGATATGGTCGAATATAACAAAACTATGTGTATAATTCGTAATTCTCTTTATTCTTATCAATTCTTACCATTTCTGCTGTATATACACAAATAATTAGTATTCACTCCTGCATATGGTTAATTCACTAATATTTGATTTTAATAAAATTTAATAATCGAAATATTATGTTGTTGACAAATTTATTTTATATCTTAATTTACGTTAACGTTAACAATATTCCTATTCAATACTGCTCGTACTCAAATTATTTCATTTTTATTAAATATCGTTAACGTACACGTAATGATTCTGAGCTTTGCCCGGTGGGCTCTGGAGTATTAATTTTTTTACATCAAAATTGTTATTCACATGAAACTTAACTATTTACACAAACCATGGAGCAAGCATCTGTATCCGCTTGGCATGGTCGTATTTTTAATGATTGCCATGGTGACTATTGGCCATGGTCAAACAAGGACAGTCCAAGGGACACTGACAGACAGTAACGGAGAAGAACCGCTTATTGGCGCTACTGTGTCTGTACTAGGTACTACAATTGGTACAATTACTGATATTGATGGTAACTATTCTTTAGAGGTGCCTGATGATAACTCAACTTTACAGATTTCCTATGTTGGTTATGCGACTCAGGAAGTGCTGGTCGGCAATCAATCTAGAATCAACATCATCTTATTACCTGACTCTAAAACATTAGATGAAATTGTCGTGGTTGGATATGGTACACAAAGAAAGAGAGATGTGACTGCTGCTATTTCTACTATTTCTGCAGAGAATATCTCTGCCATTCCAGTTGCGAGTAGCGTTGATGCCATTAAAGGCCAAGTAGCCGGTGTAGATATACAAGCAAGTGGTGGACGACCAGGACAGAATCCAACTATTCAGATAAGAGGAAGACGATCTATTGGTGCTTCTAATGAACCACTGTACGTCATCGATGGTATCCCTCAGACGAGTAGCGCTGGAGAAGGTGCTATTTTTGACATCAATCCACAAGACATCAAATCAATGGAAGTCTTAAAGGATGCTGCAGCGACTGCGATCTACGGATCCAGAGGTGCTAATGGCGTTATCCTTATCACTACAAAAAGAGGAAATGTAGGCAGAACTACTGTCACGTATGATGCATTTTATGGTACTACAAAACCAACAAGCACAGTAGATATGATGAACGGCGAAGAATTTGCTGCCATGAAAAGAGAGTCACGCAGACGAGATGCCAATGGCGCTGTTGCATGGAATGGAACAATTCCGAGTGATGCCCAAATATTTGAAGATGCTGTAGAGATTGAATCTATTGCACAAGGTCGAACCACAGATTATCAAGATCTTATTTTTGGAACTGGATGGAAAACAAATCATCAATTGTCCATTAGTGGCGGTAGCGAAAAAACGCAATTCAATTTTTCTCTCGGTTATTTTAAGGAGCAGGGTTTTATAAGCAACATGGATTTTTCCAGGTTGACAGGAAGAATAAACTTAGATCACCAAATCAGTGATATTTTTAAAACAGGTATTTCATTTTTAACGACCAACTCTAGTCAAAACTGGGGTTCGAATGCAACAATGAATGAAGCGTTAGCTAATAATCCATTAGGAGTCCCACGTGACGCAGACGGCAACTTAAATTTCTTACCGACTAATGATGGTATCCGAACGAACCCACTGAATGAACTGGTAGAAAACGCTTATGTTGACGAACGAAATTCAACAAGAATTTTTGCACCTATTTATTTAGATGTCAATCTTAATTCGTTGGCTGAAGGTTTAAATTTTAGATCAACATTTGGGCCTGATATTAGAATGAGAAGACAAGGAGAATTTAGAGCAAGTTTGACTAACGATAATCGAGGAGGTCCTGCAGATGCAGAAATAGAAAATGGATCTGACATCGGCTATACGCTTGAGAATTTATTGACCTACAGTAAACCGATAGGTACTGGTAATTTTAAAGTGACCTTACTTCAAAGTATTCAAAGTTTGAGAGATGAATTTTCAAGAGTTGAAGTGTTAAATCTTCCGTACGAATCTCAATTATTTTATAATATAGGTACTGCTGAAGTAAAAGGAAATCTTTCCTCAGGTTTAGAAGAATGGACATTGGCGTCATTTATGGGTCGTGTCAATTATGATATTGGAGGTAAATATTTATTCCAAGCATCTTTAAGAGCTGATGGTTCTTCAAGATTGGCAGAAGGAAATAAATGGGCATACTTCCCAGGTGTTTCATTTGGTTGGAGAATTATTGATGAGCCATTTATGCAAAATAGTGGCTTGTTTGATGATTTGAAATTAAGGGCTTCTTACGGAGAAGTGGGCAACACTTCTATTGATCCCTACCAAACACTGGGTGGATTACAACGGACGACTTATGCTTTTGGAGATGCTGCTGCCTTTGGATTTGCCTTACAAGATATTCCTAACTCAGACTTAGGATGGGAGGTATCGAAGACTATTGATATTGGATTAGACTATAGTATTTTAAATGGTCGATTTAATGGTTCATTGGACTGGTACAGTACGAAAACCAATGATATATTATTAGCTAGGAATCTTCCATATACTTCAGGATATGAGAGCATATTACAAAATATTGGTTCTACAGCATCAAGTGGAATTGAATTTAATGTAAATGCTGGTGTGATCAATAATCCAAACGGCTTTAGTTGGAATTTAGGATTTAATATCGCTGGCTATAACGAAGAAATTACTGAGCTTGCTTTAACAGACGAAGCTGGAAATCCATTGGATGATGTTGGTAATGAATGGTTTATTGGATCTCCTATTGAAGTATGGTTCGACTATGAATTTGAAGGAATTTATCAATCTGACGAAATAGACCTCGCCAGTTCAAGAGAGGCTAAAGTTCCAGGTGAAATAAAATTAGTAGACCAAAACGGTGATGGCGTCATCACTCCAGATGATAGAAAAGTATTGGGGTCAGATGTTCCAGATTTTTACGGCGGCATCAGAAATAATTTCTCGTATAAAGGATTTGGTTTGGATATGTTTATCTATTACAGACAAGGTCATATGATTCGGTCTAGATTCCACGACAGCAACAACAGCTTATTTGCTAGATACAACAATCTTAATGTGAATTATTGGACAATTGACAATCCATCAAATGAAGCTCCAAGACCGAATGAAAATCAGGAACGTCCTAGAGATGGAAGTACATTGACTTATTTTGATGGTAGTTACATCAAGTTGAGAAATGTCATATTGAGTTATTCATTGCCTACAGAATCCCTTAATAATTTACCGTTCTCAAGATTGCGGCTCTACATGTCAGGAGAGAACCTTTGGTTTGGTACGAGTTACGAAACGTTTGATCCGGAGGCAGGAAATGAAATTTCTTCAGGAGATGTCCCATCAAACAGATCAATCATATTTGGCCTGAAGGCATCATTTTAAAAATTTATGACAATGAAAAAAATAAGTATATATATAATCAGTTTTTCAATAGTCCTCTGTTTTAATCAGTCCTGTAGTGACTATTTAACAGAAGAACCAATTGCTGATGTTTCTGCAGCGAGTTATTATACAACTCCTCAGGGCTTAGAAGATGCAGTGAAATCCACTTATGCTGCTACAAAAACTTACTTTGGTGTTGAGCGAGGATTCACTATGAATTCATTTGGGACAGATCTCTACAGAGCTGGATCAGATGGAAGTCATAAGGGAATTGGGTTTTACGATGGCAGGCTTAATCCATCTGAAAGTTACTTCAGAGATACATGGAGAGATTTTTACAGAGGAATTAACCAAGCAAATGCTGTCATCAATAGATCTCAAAGTATTGAAGGTTTAGATCCTGATGTTGCAAATTCACGACTTGCTGAAGTCAGATTTTTGAGAGGGATGTATTATTTTATCCTTGTTCAAACCTACGGTGATGTTCATTTATCTTTAGAAGAGACGGAAGGCGTAGAAATAGAAGCAAATAGAACAGCAGCGAGTGAAGTGTACGCACAAGCGATTATTCCTGATTTGGAATTTGCTATTGCGAATTTACCAGACGAACAAAGTGAATTCGGTCGTGCGACTAAACCTGCTGCTGAATTTTTATTAGCGAAAGTCTTCATGAGACGTGCTTATTCTAATGGTAGTGGGGATGCTGCAGAAGCAGAACGACTGATGTCGAATGTGATTAATAATTACAACTTCGCATTACTACCAGATTTTTCAGACTTATGGGTTCTTGGAAATGAGCAAAATTCTGAAATTATTTTTTCTATTCAGAATAATAAAGCTCAAGTCGATGAAGGCTTGGACGGAAATGGTCACAGAGGTCATTTGTATTTTTTAATGGAATATGACAGGTTTCCAGGTATGACAAGAGATATCACTAACGGCAGACCATGGAAGAGATTTAGGCCAACTAATTATTTCTTGGATTTATTTAGTGATAATAGAGATGTTGACGCGAGATATGATAAAACTTTTAAACATGAGTGGTTTGCAAATGTGGCAGGTACATTTAATAATGTCCAAACAACCGGAGTAAGCACCAAAACAGTAACCTTTGACATTGGTGACCGCGCAATCTTTATTCCTGGTCCTGGGCAAGATGCCGAGTGGACTTCCGAAAGACAAGAAGCTGCAGATTTCTGGGTAATCACAAGAGATGAGTACACAGAGAAGTTGTTTCCAACTATGAATAAATGGATTGACGATACACGACCAAACAGACAGCATACGCAAGGTCAGAGAGATATGATCTACATGAGATTAGCAGATGCCTATTTAATTAGAGCAGAAGCAAGAATGATGCAAGGCGATATGCAAGGCGCAGCAGATGACCTAAATGTTGTCAGAGCAAGAGGCGCATGGCCAGGTATGGAAGAAGCCAATAGCATCTCAGCATCAGATGTGAATATTGATTTGATTCTAGATGATAGAGCTAAAGAATTAGTCGGTGAATGCCACCGATGGAACGATCTAGTCAGAACAGGTAAATTGGTAGAAAGAGTCAGAATGCATAATGATGATGCTGCTGCATTTATTCAAGATTTTCACACTGTCAGACCAATACCCCAAGATCAGATAGATCGAACAATAGGTGGTTACGCACAAAACCCAGGATATCCAGGAAGCTAATTTAAATAACAAATTCATAATTATTCAAATAGTTTTTTCATGTACAATAGAGACCGGACTGTCACCAGTTCCGGTCTCTACATTTTAACTGTAAGCATAAACTTGATCATTGTCAACCTTTTCTGGGCGTATCCTAATCTTACGTCTGAAATTAAAAATCACAAATCATAAATCTATCTAGTTTGCAACTTTAGCGGATTTATGATTTAAGATGTATGAACGTTGATTTATGATTTTTTTACCACAAGGGGTTATGCCCCCTTGGAGTCAGGATCATTTTTTGAGTACATTTGTTAACGATAATTTTTCCAATGGGTAATGAGACCCATTGTATAAACTGTCAAGAAATGCTACATCTTCTCCAAACACCCATAAAAGGTATAATACTGCTCGTCCTTTAATTGCTTGGATAAATACAGCGCCACTTCCCTGGCATGATAGTCTCCCCACATACTGGATTCTCCATTCGCAATGTTTGAGCCATCAGGCACATGATCCCAACCATTTGGCTGATGATAGATAGAATGTAAAATCAGTCCTTGATGGTTATCATTGGTACTTAAATAAGGTTCTTCAAATAATCGATTGACTATTGTCAGACCTGCTTGCTTATATTTTTTAGCATTCTCTGGATCTATGTCTTTCAAAAATTCACCTAATCGCAAAAAGCCCTGGGCTGCAATCGCTGCAGCAGAACTATCAATTGGTTCGTGATCATTGTACGGGTCAGCCTCTCGATCTAAATAATTATCTAGCTTATGCAAATTAGGAGCTCCTGTATCCCAATATGGAATGCCGTCTGTAGGTGTGTGCTCAATGTAAAAATCACAAACCGCTTTTGCTGCTTTGAGCAAATGATCAGTGACAACAGATTTGCCCATATAATTTTCAAAATCAGCGTCATCAGCATCTAAAAAGAATTCCAATTCTTCAGCAAAACCAGTGATGGCCCAAGCCAATCCTCTCGTCCAAGTGGTAAAACCAGAGTAGCCTTGTTGGGCATTCGGACATCTGTAATTGCCATCTTTGACATTAAAAATACATTCGTGTGCAGTCCGTCCTCGTATGTCATAACTGTCTCTTCCTTCACCATAAAACACGCAATAATTAGCTGTGGCGACAAGGTGATCTATGCCTCTTTCAAACAAATTAATTTCTACATCATTTTCAGTCCAAATGGCATGATCCAAATAATGACTGATCATCAACGAACGCACTGTTCGAACGGTATCCACAAACAAAGAGTGAGGTCCGTTAAACGAATGAATATATCCACCTTGCTTCAACCTTGTCCACCGGCGAGCTTGCACAGCACCTGACATCTTTAGTGCCATTTCATAAAATTCTCTTTCCCACTCATTGTGTTCGATTTTACCTTCCATCATCAAGCGGAGTAAATTGCCATATGTACTGACATTGTTAAAGCCGTGATCGTGCACACCAAAATGTCCTACATGAGAAGCCATTTGTTCTCGTGTCAACTTTTTTCCATAAGCCAACATCTCTTCATCCCCTGTTGCATCAAATTGTAAAATGGCAGAACCATATTGAAACCCTTGTGTCCACTCCGTCCAACCTCTAGTCGAATATTTTCCTGCGACTGTGAACACGGGTGACCCTTGTGTAGTGTCGTATTCGCTATTGATCAATCTTATTTTTTCTCCGGATAATTTCCAGAAATGGTTTAGTTTTTCGGCGAGATCTTCGACAGTAATCGTTTCGTTAATTATCATAATTCGAATGTAATAAATTTATAATGCCCAATTGGCTTGTTCTTCTTCAATTAATGTGGCATCAAATTTTCCATCAAAAACAACATAGCGATATCTGGATGTTAGTATCATCCCTGGTCTAAACACAAAGGCATTTTCTACAGTCGGAATAAAACAAAAATAAGGCATAGATGGGTGTATTCGAATGTGCGACGGATACCTCAAATTAGATGAATGCGGAATGATGGCCACACCAGCCAGCATATTATCCACGTAACCATACATGCTCGCCCATGTTGGTCGCGAATGATTGGCATCAATATGATTTAGTGTATCTGATGTGGTAAAATAGCAAAGCGAATCATAATTGTTTTTATAATTCCATTCATCAGCTCCTCGAAATGCCATTCCACCATAATGGTATTTGTCGAGGATGAGACTGTCTTTACTGACACAGGTTTGTGTAGAACTTAAATCTAGGACGTAATACTTGTCTTTGACCTCTATAGTGATGTCCCAAAATTCTTCCAAGACAACAGTCGTATCTTTTTCCTGATGAGCCAAATGTTCTAATTCCACTCGAAATGAAGGAGTTGAAGGATCCACATTGATGACACGCTTATGCCGCACGCTCCCTAATTGTTCTTGCTGATTCCAAAAGTCTAATTTCGATCCTTGAAATGTTGTTTTGGTCCAGGCATTAAAAATCCCGTGTTGGTGAGTGTGGCCTCGAGGGAATCCGTCTGTTATCGTTCTACCAGAAAGTGTATTGACGGGATGAATGAACCCACTCCGCTTGTAATAATCGGGTAGGGTATCAGGAGGAAACTGTGTCGTTTTAAAATAATTTAGCAGTGTTTTTCCTTCGAATTGAATTTGAATGGCAGAGTCAGTTTCGCTTATGGTGAGCGCTGATTCAGGGCCTCGTTCAACGTTGTCCTTACAAGCAACCAGTAATAAAAAGGGGCAACTCAGAAATAGAAATAAAGAGGTTGAAAATGTTGGCATAGATATATGAACTTGTTGTACTCAAAATAAGAAAATACCATGAAAGCAACCCTCAATAAGCCAACCTCCTGCAAGCACAAAAACAACAGCCTTGAAAGGGCGCCAGCAATACCCCTGAAACGGATGCAACAATAAGAAGACGTAATCTTTAAGCAAATAAAGAAAGAACACATATCCCTTTAAGGAAACTTTATGTATGTATATTTATACTGTTAACTGTTTAACTAAATAAATAAGAATTTTGATGTATTGTTGTCCGATGAGGCAAAAGCATTCGGTAGTCTTTGGAAATCAAGTTGCAAAAAAAGGTAGCGTACAACATTCAGAAATCAAGAGAGGTTAACAATCCAAAAATTCTTAAGAAACTAACAGAAGAAATTTGGGAATTTAGAACCAGATATGGCAAACAACAAATTCGATTACTGGCATTTTGGGATCCAAAACTTAAGTCATTGATTATTTGTACAGCCTTGGAAGCTTTAGGAGCAAAAGTAACCTTAAGTGTGGAGCTAGAAAAAAGAGAACTGATAGTAACGTGAAAATGCCGAAAGATAACACTAGGTCATGACAGTATATCTCTCCCGTTGTTCGAGATAGACAGCATACCATCATCCGAAGTATCCAAGAATTCAATATCTTATATAAGCAAAAATCAATCATCTCTATGCAACATCAACAACAATCTGCCAGCATCCTCTCCAATCAACAACTTCAACAACTTGACCAAAAAGGCTACGTCTCTCTAGGTAAATTATTATCAGATGAAGATGTCCAAAAAGTGCTCAATAGACTCCAACAAATCCAACAGCAAGAAGGCGAACAAGCAGGTACCGAATTAATGGACTCACCATACATCCGACATCCAAAAGAAGCGGGAGCCGATCGCCTCGCTGACTTGGTAAACAAAGGCAAAGAATTCGATATATTTTATACGCACCCAACTGTCTTAGCTGCACTCACTGCGGTCCTTGGCGATGACTTCAAATTATCATCATTAAATTACCGAGCAGCAAAACCTGGCATGGGTGCACAAAAATTACATGTAGATTGGAAAGACGGACTGCCATACGGAACATACAGAGTCTGTAATTCCATCTGGCTACTCGATGATTTTACAGAAAAAAATGGGGCAACACGAATTGTCCCCGGATCTCACAAATTCGATCAATTGCCACAAGATGCCTTGTCAAATCCAGACGCCCCTCACCCAGATCAAGTGTTACTAAAAGCTCCAGCTGGCACTGTCTTTATATTTAATTCTCATGTCTGGCATGGCGGCACTACAAATACAACAACAAACTTACGAAGATGCATCCACAGTTATTTTTGCACGTCGGATCAACCCCAGCAAATAGATCAACAGAGGTATATTTTGGAAGAGACAAAACGTAGAATCGGAAAATCAGCCATGAAAATATTAGACGTTAAGTAGAGCCATAGCAAACACCCTAACAGCGAGTCCACGAGCGCCCTAACAGCGAGCCTCAGCGAGCGCCCTAACAGCGAGCCTCAGCGAGCGCCCTAAAAGCAAGCCTCAGCGAGCGCCCTAAAAGC
>CAYVFU010000024.1:0-26509 GCA_964450495.1 uncultured Saprospiraceae bacterium
CCTATCTTGCAAAACTAACAGCCCGCTTCTCACGTATGACTGTCACCTTAACTTGTCCAGGATACTGCATCTCTTCCTCGATTTTCTTAGAAATCATAAAGGATAAATCATCAACATACCCGTCGCTAACTTTATCACTTTCAACGATGACACGTAATTCTCGACCAGCTTGCATGGCATATGCTTTCTGAACACCTTCATGTGCCATTGCTAAGTCTTCTAACTCGCCAATACGTTTTAAGTAGCTCTCCAAAATTTCTCTTCTTGCACCAGGTCTTGCGCCAGATATTGCATCACAAGCTTGTACGAGAGGGGAGATGATGTTATTCATCTCGATCTCATCGTGGTGAGCACCTACAGCATTTAATACTGCAGGGTGTTCTTTGTATTTCTTACACATCTCCATACCGAGTAATGCGTGCGGTAGTTCTGATTCTTCTTCAGCAACTTTACCAATATCATGAAGGAGTCCAGCTCTTTTGGCTAGTTTGATTTGTTTGCTACTCAAACCTATTTCTGCTGCCATGGTTGAGCAAAGCGTTGCTGTTTCTATGGAGTGTTTAAGAAGGTTCTGACCATAAGAAGATCTGAATCTCATTCTACCTACCATTCTTACCAATGCAGGATGTAATCCATGGATATCAAGATCAATAACAGTACGCTCTCCAATTTCTTTAATCTGCTCTTCCAATTGCTTTTTGACTTTAGCAACGGTCTCTTCGATTTTGGCTGGGTGTATACGACCATCAGACACCAATCTTTTTAGCGAGAGTCTACAGATTTCTCTTCTGATAGGATCAAACGAGGAAATCACAATAGCTTCTGGCGTATCATCAACAACGATCTCAGCACCAGTCGCTGCTTCCAAAGCTCGAATGTTACGGCCTTCTCTACCGATTATTTGACCTTTAATGTCATCTGAGTCAAGATTGAACACACTGACTGTATTCTCTATGGTATACTCAGCACACATGCGTTGGATGCTTTGTATGATTATTTTTTTCGCTTCTTTGTTTGCGTTTTCTTTCGCCATAGACAACGCCTCTCTTTCCAGCACCATGGCATCGTTTTTCGCTTTTGCTTTGACGGCCTCAAGTACTTGTTCTTTAGCCTCCGCTTCGGTAAGATTAGACACTTTTTCTAATTCCTTTATAATTTTTTCATTAGCGCTATCAAGCTCCTCTTTTTTCTTGGCGACTATCTTGAGTTGTTTTTCCAAGTTAGTTTTGATTGCTTTGACTTCTGTTTCCTTATGCTCGATAGCTTCTTTTTCAGCTTTGAACAAGTTTGTTTTTTGCTTCAGTTCTTTTTCTAATGAGATAGCTGTCATCTCACGTTCTTTCATAGCAACTTTTTGCTCAGATTTGTAACTTTCGAAGTCGGATTTCATCTTGGCAAACTTATTTTTTGCTTCCGATATTTTTTTCTGTTTGATGCTTTCGTTTTTTGCTTCAGCTTTACCGATGATTTTATCAGCTTTAATTTGAGCTTCATCAAGCACTCGTTTAGAACTGATTCTTGCTTCTTCGAGAGTCAGATCAGCTTTTTTATTCACTTCTTCAATTCTCGCTTGGTTTGATTTGCCAGCGAGGACGCGATTTCCAAAAAATCCCGCTATAGCTCCTATGACGAGACCTATAATTCCAAGTATTGGATCCATTTTATAATAGTTTGTGCTGTACTTTTTATACAGCTTTTTCAAAAATAAAGTGCTCATCGTTTATGAACACTGAGTTGGGAAAGGATCTGGGTTTGTTAAGAGGCTTGATCAATGATAGATTCTAATGATTCAAGTTTTTGCCCAATTTTGGAAAAGTCAGCATTCTTTAGCTTAGTTAGCTCAAATGCATAGGTTAGAAGAGTCATAGTTAAGGCGTCCTGATGATCTATGTCTTTGAATTCCTGTTTGTAGAACTGGATTTTATTGTTAATCTGCTTTTCTATCTGATGAATATGGTCTTCATCTTCTGGATCTACCTTTACGGGGTAATTTCTGCCAGAGATTCGAAGTGTCATGTCTTTTACATGCTTGCTATCCATCTATATGCAACAATTCTATACAAGAATCTATCTCAGATATATAATCTTTCAGTTTTCCTCTCACCTCCTCTAAATCTTTCTTCTCCGAGTCCTCACTTTTATCAAATCGTACAAGCTTCGTCTTGTAATCCTCAATTTTTTCTAACAATTGGACCCTTTCTTTATGTAAATTTTGGTTTTCCTCTAAGAGATCTTTGTTTTTATCAACTAACGACTGAAGAACTCTTTTTAGTTTATGCTCAATCAAACTTATTTTTTGAACAAAATCCTCCATCTATTCCTCAATATACGATGTTTTTGTTTGAGAATGGATTTTTGGCAAATACTGACGGTTCAATTGGTATACAAGGCTTTAATTAACCGGGTAGTTTTTAGCCACTTGTTTCTCATAAAGTTTTATCGCAGTGACGCTCCTAATTTTTCTTCAAGTACTTTTGTCACTTTTTTAATGATGGGATCAATATCTTTATCTTGCAATGTCTTTGAATCATCCTCGAATACAATACTTACAGCATAAGACTTTTTGCCAGCACCCAATTGTTCTTCATTTTTGTACACATCAAACAGATTGACCTCTTTTATGAGTTTTTTGTCAGATTTTATGATAATTCCTTCTATTTCAGAGAAAGTAGATGAATTGTCAATAACCATCGCAAGATCGCGTCGGATAGTAGGGAATTTACTTATTGGTTTGATCTTTGTCTTCGATTGACTTGATAGCTTGTAAAGCATATTTAAATCAAATTCTGCATAAAATACATCATCAGCTACATCACTTAGCCTTAAAACATCCTTTTTAATGCTACCAAAACTGACAATATGATCTTTCCCTCGTTCATAACTTAACCCGTATTCCCATTTTGTATTGTTTTGTATCTCGCTGACTTTATATGAATTTGCACCTGTCTTACTAATGATCTCGTCGACTACTCTTCGCATATCGTAAAAATCAGTATCGCGATTTTCACTATGCCAGCTTTGTTTGTCCAATTGACCGCTTAAGATCAATATGAGATGTTTATCTTCTTTTCGATCAGTACCTCCTTGATAGCTTCGACCAAACTCAAAATATTTAATGTCCTTTACCTGTCTGTTTTTATTGTATTGTAATGTTTGTAGTGCAGGCAACATCATCTCTGGTCTCATAATATCGAGATGTATGTTTGACGTATTGTTTATGTATACAAATTTGTCTTCATACTCAGGCAAAACTTTTTTATACTTTTCTGACTGGCTTAATGACAGATTCATCATCTCAGAAAACCCCTTTGATACCAACAGATCACTAAGAGACTCCTGAATTGCAATAGGGTCAGGGTGTTTTGTAAATGAAATAGATGTTGTCATTTTTGAAGAGAATGGGACATTGTTAAACCCATACACTCTCAAAATTTCTTCTATGATATCCACATCTCTTGTGACATCTGCTTTATTGGTTGGCACTTGGACTGTGAATGAATCTTCTGTTGTCGAAATGATTTCAATTTCTAAAGCGTCCAGTATTCTTGATATTGTCTCTCTTGATAATTCAATCCCTATTAAATCATTTACTTTTTTGTAAGTCACGTGGATCGCGGCCGGCTTGATCTCTTCTGGATAGACATCGATTATATCCGAGCTGATAATGGCATCTGCTTCTGATTCCATTAACTGAGCTGCTCGTTTAAGTGCAAATATTGTTTCATTGGGGTCTGTGCCTTTTTCAAACCTCATTGCAGCATCTGTTCGTAATAAATGTCGAGTACTCGAAACGCGTATTCGTTTTGCATTGAAATGAGCTGACTCTAAGAAAATGTGTTTTGTTGTTTCTGTGACGCCACTTGTGATTCCACCAAAAATCCCAGCAATACACATTCCTTCATTATTTCCATTGCAGATCATCAAATCATCTTCTGCTAATGTTCTCTCTTTTTCGTCTAAAGTGGTGAATTTGGTGCCAGCAGGAAGATTCTGTACAATAACTTTTTCACCCGCTATTTTTTGAAGGTCGAAAGCATGCAATGGTTGACCTGTTTCATGTAATACAAAATTTGTGATGTCTACTATATTGTTTATCGTTCTCACGCCTATTGCGGTCAATCGTTTTTTTATCCATTCTGGAGATTCTTTCACATTGACTTCACTTAGAGAAACTGCTGAATATCGTGGACAACCGACTAAGTCTTTGATATCAACAGTGACATGATTAAAGTCTCTTTTTTCCATACTGAAGTTGTAAGTGTCCGGCAACTTAATCCCCGTATGTGCTAGATTATGGACTTTGAAATAGGCTAGTAAATCTCTTGCAACACCAATATGTGACGTAGCATCAGATCTGTTTGGTGTTAGGCCAATATCGTATATAACATCTTCTTCTAATTTCAAGTGATCTTTAGCATCTTGGCCTATGACAGCATCTTCTGCTAAGACCATAATTCCATCATGATCTGTACCAATACCAAGTTCATCCTCAGCGCATATCATCCCTTCAGAAACCTCTCCTCTTATTTTTCCTTTTTTGATTTTGAATGGCTCACCCCCGTGTGGGAATAATTTAGTACCTACAGTAGCTACAAGTACTTTTTGACCCTGAGCAACATTAGGTGCTCCACACACTATTTGAACAGGTTCTCCTACGCCGAGATCTACCTTGGTTAGTGATAATCTATCTGCATTAGGGTGCTTTCCACATTCAACAACATGACCGACTTTCACACCAGCTAATCCACCAGGGACACCCTCTATTTTATCCATTCCTTCTACCTCAAGACCGAGGTCAGTCAATATGTCTGATAACTCTTCAGGAGAAACAGGGATATTGATGTAATCAGACAACCAATTCAGTGAAATCTTCATAAGCTTCGCATTCAGATGCAAAGATATAAGAAAGTTGTTGAAGGCATCTCGCTTTAATAAAAGGAATATGGACACGTGATAGAATAATTCGAAAGTACGGTGACATTCGAATTAGTAATTGAGGCAATGGTCTAAGCCAAAGGCTCACAGTTCCGCACCTCTTGCCGCTATTTAGAACTGAGGCAAAGGCAATGGGTCATGACTCAATGGACACCATTGTTTTCACTAATCCAACGGTTTAAAAGTCCGTAACTCTTGCCGTTGTTTAGAACTGAGGCAAAGGTCTAGGTCTAAGACTCAGCAGTCTAATTCAAGGCTTGAATATAGGTGTCTCTTGCTGTATTGAAATTTACTTACTGTAGATAATGAATGTCATAAAACGCCTCATAATTTTTGGTCGTTTTTTGCTTCATTACTTCTCTGTAATTGTTTTGAGTGACAGCGAACATGTCGTAGCTGAATTCTTCAGGCTTAAGGTGATTTGCAATATTTCTTTTGGCTATTGCCATATAATCGAGTGCCTTTGACCTGTTATCAAAACTTCTGATTAAAACTACTTGAGATTTGTCTTCAGGGTTTAGAAAGATATTTGACATTCGCAGTTTTGCCAATTTGTGAAACTTGTTATTATAGCCAGCGATAGCTGTTTTAGCACTTTTCATTTTAGCTAAATCACAATCGTACAACACATAAATAATGTAATGCAATTTGTCATCTTGTCTCGTGAAATTTGCAAGTTGCTCTTCATACAATTCTCCATCGAAAGCATTCTGATTCCCTCTCAAAAACCTCAATATTTCACTAGCTCTTGTTGTCTCAGGCGTATTTGGATGTTTTTGAATAAACTTCTTTAGTTCTGTAATATAAAATTCCTTTCCATCTATAGCACCTTGACTCATCACACTGATTAAATCTAACTTAGCTACGTAGTCGTGTGAGGTGCCAAAAATCTCTGAAGACTGTTGGGCCATTTGATTAGCCAATTTATAATTACCAGCGTCAAACGTTCGGTACGTCTCTTCGTAATAATCATCCAGTTTTTTCTGGTCTGTTTCTAAACTTTCTACATAGGTAGGATCATCCAATGATTTTGCGAAATCAGAATCTGGAAAATCAGACTTGATATAATTGAGGTATCTACTAGCTTCACTATCATTACCTAAATCAGTGTGGTTCAAATACAAGTAATAGTATACATTAATCAATTTATCTGAATTAGGAAAGCGATTTATGTAGTCTGTTAAGACAGCATTGGATTTTTCATAATTGTCCAAATTATTTCTTAGACCAGTGCCTAGCTCGTACATTGCCGTTTGCAGTTTTATTTCGGTTGTTTTCTTTTGTGCGGGACCTATGGGTACGTCTCTGAGCATCTCTTCAATTGCTTCTTGTTGCGCAATTTCTTCATCATCTGGCACCTCTATTTCAGGATCATCTACTAATAAGGTTTCAGATATTTCACTTGATCTCCTCCAATTATCTTGTAGTGGTCTGTCGCCCCATTTTCGACTGAAGTCAAATTTACCTTTTTCGAGGACTCGAGCATTGTAGGCAAAGAAACCTGAGTTGGTTTGATTGCTAAACGATGGACGTCTTGTATTTGGCTTTTGAATTTTTGGAGCTACTTCCGTGTCTTCTACATCTTTTGCTTCTTTCTCATATCTGTCCAATGCCCATTGCTCCAATTCTTCTTCTGATAAATTGGATAATGCGAGTAATGAATCTTGCTCTGCTACTAACATTGCACTTTGGGCAACTGAAGCTAAGTTTTCATTTAATCGTTTAACATCACCGTATCTATCGTCCTTTTCATTCATGACTTGAAGTGTACTGTCATAGTAAAGTTTAGCATTGACATAATCATCTGTACCGTAGAATAGGCTGGCTAATCTGTAGAAAGACTCTGCTTTTCTCTGAGGAGAACTTGTTCCATATCTGGTAGCTTCTTTAAATGCCAACATTGCTTCTTCTTTGTTCCCTTCTGCTAAGAATAGCTCTGCTTTAGTCACATAGATTTGATCCAAAAAGTCATAATTTTTAACATCCTTAGTCAATTTTGTTAATCTTTTCTGTGAGCTATCCATTGATGAAAGACCGGCTAACCATTCGGTTCTCAGATTTGCGAGCTCTGCATTAAATTTCATGTCGTATGCAGGGCTCATTTTTCTTGCACTTTCAAACGCTTTACTTGCCTCGGCATATTGACCTCGTTTTTCCATCAGTTGAGCAAGTATAAACGCATACCTTGCTCTTTCTTGCTTTTTGTCAGCAACATCCATTGCTTCTTGTAGCATAGCAGGAGCAAGATCTTCTCTATCTTGTTTTAGATATAAGTGTGCTCTTGCAGCAGGTAATTTTTTTGCAATGTCTTTGGATATCGATGGGTTTTCTGCTAAAGATTTCAATATGTAATCTGCAACATAGAAATTTTGACGTTCTATGTATGTCATTGCTAACCAATATTGTCCTTCAGCATAAGCAGGTCTATGTTTCATAAATCCTGCTTTACCTATATTGTCTCTGCTTTTGATGACGTCTTCTTTTTCTTCATTTTCGTCTTCCTCGGCTAGTTGCTCGTCAAATGGATTAACGACCGCTTCAGCTTCTTTTTCTTCTTCGGCTTTTTTTCTGTTTTCATCCTGTTTTACTATATCCTCTTCTTTGTTTTCAAACTCTTGTTCCAGGCGATCACTTTCCGCATTAAAGTCTTCAAGTTCTTTGGTGTTTGCAGCTAAGCGAGCTTCTTTTTCTGCTGCTCTACGACTCTGCAGTGCTTCCAGTTCTGCTTCTTTCTGATCAAGTGCTTTTTGCATCTGTTCTGTCTGGCTTAGTAAAGCAGCACTTTTTTGTTGTTCTAATTCTTGTGCTTTTTTCTCTGCTTCTATTTCTGATTTTTTCCGTTTGGCGAATCTGTCATTTTTCTTAGCTGCCTCTTCTCTTTCCTTCAACTTTCTGTCACGCTCATTCTCTCTTTCTTTTTGCCGCGCTTTTGTAAGGTCTTCCTTCCTGTCTTTAATTTCGTCCTTTAATTTTTTCAGTTCTTTATCGTAATCTTCTTTGTCTTTGTCTCGGAGTTCTTTGTGCTTTTTACGCAAATCGGCTAAATCTTTCTTTCTGTCTTCGGTAAATTTGCGTTTGTCTTCCTTTACTTCTCTGACTTTCTCTTTGACTTTTTCTTCTGCTTCTTTGAGTGCTTTTTTTAGTTTATTGTCTTCTTTACGTTGTTCTTCTTCTTTTTTTCTTTCGATCTCTCTGACCTTCTTTTTTTCTTTTTGCTCTCTTCGTCTAACTTCATTTGGATCCTCTTTTTTAGTTGCATTAAAAACTCTGGAGTTTGGATCCGCAGGGTTAAAGTTTTCGGAAAAATATTTTAAGGTTTCTTCAGCTGATTCATAATCTTGCTTTAGGTATTCAACTTTACCCATCATAACATAACAATCATCTACCCATTTGCTACCAGGATGTAAATTGCTAACTACGGCAACCTTTTCTATGGCACGATCCAGTTCTTGTGCTTGAGATTCTGGGTTTTCAATACTGATTTCTGGATATACAGGCAAGAGTTGATTATAGTTGTCTTCGTATTGGTCTTCTAGTATAGCTAAACTTTCATTGTAGATAACATCTGCATTATAATATCCGTTAAACCTTGAAGTCAAATCATGGTATTGTTTACCTACCCATCCCATCTCTCCTTCTTTTTTCGTTGTCTTACAAGAAGACAAACCAATGAACATGGAAAGACTGAGACTAAATAAAAGGACGTTTTTTAACATTTGCTGTGATTGTCAAAAATGAATCTGGAGCTTACAACGTTGATTCTCTGGTGATTTAAACCTAAATACTGCAATAATTGTGACAGGATTTGCCTTATTTTTGCGAATTCGTATCATGAGAATCTGTATTACAGTACTTTAACACAAATACGCGAAAATTATTATAAATACACAACGCATTTGACATTGTCAACTTCATCAAATAATAGCAGGAAATCTAGGAATTCAGAACAGAATACCTATAGAATGGTGATCTTAAATGACGAAACATTCGAAGAAGTATCCAGTTATAAGCTAACCTTAAGAAACATATATGTCCTGATTAGTTCTTTTGTTGTAGCTTTGGGGCTTCTTATCGTCGCATGTATTGTATTCACACCGGTCAAAAAGTTGATTCCGGGCTACGCTGACTTTGAATCAAATCCAAAGTTCATTCAAATAACTCAAGATTTGGAAGCTATTCAGGATTCTATGGCAGCGCAAGAAGTTTATTTATCTGCATTTAGACAGCTATTGACTGCTGATGGAAGCACACTTGCACTCGAAGGGGATATTAACAAAATACAGTTAGATAATAAAGCTGAAAAAACTATTGTCCCATCTGCGAGCAGGCAATCTTCGACAAGCATGCAAATTTCTGCACCTATCAAGGGCTTAATCAGTTTACAATTCGATCCACAGATCAATCACTTTGGCGTTGATATTTTAGCACCAAAAGATTCTCCTGTAAAGGCTGTCACAGAAGGTCATGTGATTTCATCAGGTTGGAATCTAGAAACTGGCCACACAATAGGCGTGCAGCATGAAAATATGTTTATCAGCTTTTACAAACACAATCAAAAAAACCTTAAAAAGGCAGGAGATTTTGTAAAAGCAGGTGAAGCTATTGCAATAATAGGAAATAGTGGTACGCTATCTGATGGACCACATTTACATTTTGAATTATGGTATAACGGTAATCCGGTAAATCCGGAAGACTACATAAAATTTAATTAATATGGATCATTCACTTAAAAACGTAACAAACGAAAAAGGAGAAGCATTAAGTCCTGTATTGGACCCTAATGTTAAAAATTATCTCATTGATATCGATGGTACAATATGCGATGACGTTCCTAACGAAGAACCAGAACGCATGGTCACAGCTGAACACTACCCAGATGCTTTAGAGATATTGAATCAGTGGTACGATGACAACCACATCATTACCTTTTTCACATCTCGTACGGAAGAGCACCGTAAAATCACAGAGGCATGGTTAAAACAACATGGTTTCAAGTATCATGGACTTTTAATGGGCAAACCTCGAGGTGGTAACTATCATTGGATTGATAATCACATGGTTAGAGCGACAAGATTTAAAGGCAAATTCACAGACCTTGTGCTAAAGAATAAAGAAATAGAAGTATTCGATCATTGATCGAAAAAATGTAACTGATCACATCAATCAGATGCGGTTATTAAGTAAGTGTCTTAGAGCTCCTAAAAGTATTGGGTAGCTATATTGGAAGCCAGCATTTTCTATTTTTTCCGAAGAAGCTGATGTGCTATTGAGTATTGTGTTTGACATTTCACCAAAAACTAATTTCATTATAAATGAGGGCGCTGGTAAAGTCAGCGCCCTTTTATTTGATGCCTCTTCAATTTGCTCAACCAAATATTTATTTGTTGCTGGGTTTGGTGCAACAGCGTTATATGTATCTGCTGGAATTTTGTCTTCTATAAGATCTACAAATATATTGCACATATCATCAATGTGAATCCAGCTGTAGATCATTTGACCGTTTCCAAAATAGGTGCCTGTTCTTGCTAACTCTAAGGGCTTTAATATTTCTTTCAATGCACCTCCTTTAGTGCTCAATACGATCCCAATCCTCGTAATGGACAAATTTCCAACATTCTCTTTAAGTGTACTATGCGCCGCTTCCCATTGGCGACAAACATCAACCATAAAGTCGTCAGTATTGGTCGAAGGTTGATTTTCTTTTAGTTTAGTCTCAGTAGAATTTCCATAAATGCCAACAGCAGAAGCTCCAATGTAATGAGCTACCTTTTGTTTGTTTTCCTGGAGACCTTTAAGGATTAGTGCCGCACTCTTTGTTCTACTTTCAATGATTATTTTTTTTCTTGCTTGTGTCCATCGTTTATCTGCTATGCCGGCTCCTGCCAAATTTATAATGTAATCAACATCTAAGGCTTCTGCATCGATTTGCATTTCATCCAAGTCCCAATGGTGATAAACAATATTTGGATCTTTTGAATGTAATGATCGCCGTGACAAAATATGTACCTGATAACCTTTTTCAATTAAAAGTACAGTTAATCTAGAGCCAAGCAATCCTGTTCCACCCGCCAATAAGACCCGGTTGTGTTTTGATTTCATAAAGTGGAAACATGACTAAGCGGTGAATGTTTAATCTGAATCATAGTAAGCGGCACCAATTAGATAATAGACAATTGATTTTCTGAGGTTTAGTGAAATTGTTGATCAAAATTAAAGTTAAACCATTAGCTCTAAATAGACGATCAAACTGAAGGGAATGCCCTGAGCAAAAAATGAGTTTACCAGATAGAGCTAATATTGTATCTTTAGTCTATGAGAAAAGTAATTGGATTATTGTTTATGTGTATTCTGTTAATCTGTTGTGCAGATGAAAGCGCAAACAAAGAATCTGATGACGTGATTAATGTGAGAATTGACAGAGATCCTGGTAGATTGTTCCCAATGTTTGCTGCCAATGTTGTTTCTAGAGATGTGTATTCTTATGTGCACTTGCAACTTGCTGACTATAATCCTAAAACACTGCAATTAGATCCAAATCTCATAAAAGAAATACCAGTAGCTCAAGAGATAAGCACTGGTCCATTTCAGGGTGGAGAATATTATGAAATGGAAATTTTACCGGATGCAGTTTGGCCTGATGGTAGTCCAATTGACGGTGAAGATTATTTGTTTACGCTAAAATCTATTCTACACCCTGATGTTAATGTACCACAATGGAAAATATATGCTTCGACGATATCAGCAGCAGAGGTTGATGCTCAAAATAAAAAGTTGATTCGAGTATATTTTAAACAGCCAGGTGTTGATGCACTCAGAGTTGCTTGTGGAATGGAAGTGTTTCCTGCACACATTTATGATCCTGAAGGAGGATTAACAGATATTCCTTTAACAAACTTTGTGAATAAAGAATTAGATCAATATGCAGAGAATGATTCATTTTCAGCTTTTGCAAAAAAGTTTAATGATGCAAGATTCCATGCTGATGTATCTACGGGATCTGGACCTTACAGAATAGCCGAAAATCAGACAGATCAATTTATCCGTTTGGAAAGAAAAGAAAATTGGTGGGGGAATGCCTATACAGATAGGCCTTTCTTGCAAGCCAATCCGAAAACGATTATATTCAATATTATTCCAGATGAAGTAACAGCGATGACACAACTCAAAGCTGGTGCCATTGATGTGATGACATTTTCTAATGGTGAAAATTTCAAACAATTAAAATCTGAGGAGACTTCACTTGAGTTTTTTACTCCAGAAATTCCTGCGTTTTATTTTATTTGCATGAATAACAGATCGCCTGAGCTAGCAGATAAGAATGTGAGAAAGGCACTTAGCCATTTGATTGATGTAGATGAGTTTATTGATCAATTTGAATTCGGAGAAGGCAATAGAACTATAGGTGCAATATTACCTTATAGAGATGAATACAATTCTTCAATCAAACCAATCTCCTACAGTCAAGAAAAAGCTAAAGAATTATTGGAAGCTGCTGGTTGGAGTGATACCAATAATAATGGTGTTCTTGATAAAACTATACTTGGACAATTAGCAGAGTTGTCATTGGATATGTATGTGACCTCTGGGGCGCTTGGTCAACGATTAGCTTTGCTTTTGACAGAAAATGGAAAAGAAATAGGCGTCGAAATAAACACCATTCAAAAAGCAAATAAAGTAATTCGATCAGAGCATATAGCAACTGGTGATTTTGATTTATACCCAATGGTGCAAAGGACTCATTTAGATGAATATGATCCCTATTCAACTTGGCATTCTGATAATGCAAAACCAGGCGGGAGAAATTACATGCTGTACGCTAATCCTGAAGCTGATGACATTATGGAAGAATTAAAGGAAGAGTCAGATGAAAATAAGCGTGATGAATTGTACTTTAAACTTCAAGAAATAATGTTTGAAGATCAACCTGTCATCTTTCTATATTCGCCAGTCGCGAAAATTGCTGTAAACAAAAACATCTCTATTCAAACAAGTGTCAAACGGCCAGGATATTTTCTCCAAGAAGCAATAATGTAAAAATGAAAGCAGGCTACATTTTTAGCCGATTACTGATGATCATTCCGACTGTATTGATCGTCATTATTGTCAGTTTTTTTCTATTTAGTACTTCTGGTGCAGATCCAGTGAGAAGTGTCTTGCAGTTGCAAGGACTAGATGAGAACGATCGTGTTAGCGCAGAGGGCTACAATAAGGCATATGAAGAGGAAACAATTAAACAGGGAAGACATTTGCCTTCATTTTATTTTTCTGTAGTGCCGTCGTATTATCCAGATACTTTGCACAGATTATTATACCCACAAAAGAAGGAGTTTGCTAAAAAACTTTTGTACAGATATAAAGACTGGCCATCTGTAGAAAATTATTTACAGGCATTAGAAAAAATGCAGAGTCATCAGCAAATTCCACCAATCATAAATCAAACTTTATTAATACTCAATCAAGACATACATAATACAAATTTGACAACATTGTTTGCTTCAATCGAAAATGATGTTAATACTATGCCTTCAGAACAACAGAAAGATTTTGCAGTATTAAAGACTAAGGTGTTTGAATTAAATCAGAATACGCGAAATTGGTTTTATCCGGTTTTAAATTGGAATGGAAGTAAAAATCAATTTCATCAATGGATGGTAAAAATTATTGGAGGTGATTTTGGTTTTGCAATGGTTGATGGAAAGCCTGTATGGGCTAAAATTTCGAAAGCATTATTATGGTCATTAAGCTTATCACTATTAAGTATTTTAGTGGCCTCATTTATGTCTATTTTATTAGGATTAATTACAGGTTATTATCAAGATAGTATTTTTGATAAAATCATTTTTAGTTTATTGTTTGGGATTTATTCTATTCCTTTATTTTGGCTGGCCACAATGATGATTGTTTTTTTTACAACTGAGGAATTTGGTAGCTGGACAAATTTATTTCCCTCGGTTGGTTTATTTTATTCTGGAGATGGGTCTGTATTATCTACAATGGCAAGGCATTCTAAATTATTGATCTTACCAATATTTTGTATTTCAATACACAGTTTGGCGTATTTAGGCAAGCAAATCAGAGCATCAATCGTAGAAGAAAAATCTAAGAACTACTATTTGACAGGGCTTGCTAAAGGAATGTCTCCATTTCAAGTATTATGGAAACACAGTTTGCCAAATTCGCTTTTACCTTTTGTGACTATTATTATTGGTGCTATACCAGCATCGTTAGCTGGGGCACTTATTATAGAAGTTTTATTTAATATTCCGGGTATGGGAAGACTGATGTATGACTCCATATTAAATAATGATTGGAACGTCATTGCTGGAATTATAATTCTTATTTCGATAGTGACAACGATCGTTTATTTTATTGGAGATGTTATATACTCAATGATTAACCCCAGAATTACATTTGGATAGTGAAGGCAATTTTTAAACATATAATTTCGTCATTAAGTGGGCGCATAGGACTTTTGCTTCTCACAGGTCTAATTCTCACAGGAATTTTAGGTCCATTTTTGATCCCTGAACTTCCCATTTCCTCGAATAGTTTGGAGCCATTTTATCCACCAGGGCAAGGAAAAAATAATTATTATTTATTTGGGACTGATCAGATTGGTCGCGATGTATTTAGAGGTGTTATCGAAGGAGCAAGGTGGGCATTAATTATTGGATGTACAGCAGTATTTGTTTCTGCTTGTATAGGTATTTTATTAGGTGTATTGTCAGGATATTTTGGAGATAAAAATTTGAAGGTTGGTATTTTCCCATTGTTGTTGTGGTTTACAGTAGCATTACTGTTCTCTTTTTATGTAACTCATCTTGAATTCCCATTTTTTATTAAAGTAGGTTTATTCCTCTCCTTTTTTCCGTTATCATTCTACGCGATATCGTACTTAAATAGGAAATGGAGTTATAAAAAGAATGTGCAAATTAATTTTCCTGCCGATTTTTTTGTCTCAAGACTGATTGAAATATGGAGAGCGGTACCTGCGTTATTTATACTTCTAGCAATTTTATCCATGACTAAACAACCTTCATTGGTTTTCATTGGATGTGTCATAGGTGTATTAAGTTGGACTAGAGTGGCACGATTGCTAAGAGCAGAAATTTTGAAAATAAGAGAACTCGAATACATACAAGCGGCAAAAGGTTTAGCTTATTCTCATTTTAGGGTTATTTGGCACCACATACTTCCAAACTCGATTAGGCCTTTATTAATTGTTTTTGCCTTTAGTTTTGCTTCAGCAGTTATTCTGGAGGCATCAATTTCTTTCCTAGGGATAGGCAATAATACAGAAATCATGACATGGGGAAATATGCTAAACGCTGCCCGGTTAAACTATAGAGCTTGGTGGCTGGCTGTGTTTCCAGGTATGTGCATCTGTCTGCTGGTTATGTCTTTAAATCTTATTGCCGATAGCTTAGAGAAGGATATGTATTGACCCTGAACAAAATCCTGTATTCACTTCACTTTTAGCGACATAGTACTAAAATCAATCATATTTTGTCAAAAATTAGTAGGATTAGGCACATAAATGCGATAAATACTAGGTTTTAGGGTATAAAACTTTGTATTATAAATTTTTATAATATACATTAGCGTATAATTTTAATGTATTCAAAATCAAACTGTTAAACATTATGAATAAAGGTGAATTAATCGATGCAGTAGCAGCAGCTTCTGACTTAACTAAAACAGATGCTTCAGGCGCTGTAAATGCAGTTTTCGCTGTTATCGAAAAAAGTATGAAAAAAGGTGATGATGTTTCATTACCAGGATTTGGTAAATTTTCTGTAACGAAAAGAGCAGCCAGAATGGGAGTTAATCCTGCAACTGGTGAGAAAATTAAAATCAAAGCGAAGAAAGTAGTAAAGTTCAAAGCTGGAAAAGGACTTGCTGACGCTGTGAATTAAGAGTACTGAATCTAAAAGTTCAATTGGGCTCGGTGGTGAATTCCATCGGGCCTTATTTATTTAGTACATATTTCTTCTTTAAACCAGCATAGTTATTACCCTAATATTACATTATTAACAATCCAAATGTATCTTTGACCCATCAATTTAAACTAATACACAATATGGCAGATATCGCCGAACTAAAACGAATAGCTTCTCAAGTCAGACGAGACATTATTAGACAAGTCCATGCCGTGAGTTCTGGTCATCCCGGAGGATCATTAGGTTGTACTGATTTTATGGTGGCCTTGTATTTTGCTATTATGAAACATGACCAAGCATTCAATATGGATGCGGCTAATGAAGATGTATTCTTTTTATCAAATGGACACATCTCACCTTTATGGTATAGTGTATTAGCACGTTCAGGTTATTTTCCTGTAAAGGAATTATCAACGTTTAGAAAACTTGATTCCCGATTGCAAGGACACCCTGCGACGCATGAAGGTCTGCCAGGAGTTCGGGTAGCCTCAGGCTCACTTGGTCAAGGAATCTCCGTAGCAATAGGTGTTGCGTTAAGTAAGAAATTAAAAGGAGATAACCAGACTGTATTTGTATTGACAGGTGATGGTGAATTACAAGAAGGACAAATATGGGAGGCTGCAATGTATGCGCCGCACAATAAAGTTGATAATCTCATATTGACAGTCGATTGGAATGGACAACAGATTGATGGCTCAAATGAAGATGTGTTATCATTAGGAGATCTTGAAGCTAAATGGAAGGCATTCGATTGGGATGTCATGCACATGAATGGCAACGATATGGAAGAAGTTGTGAAAGTGCTGAATGAGGCAAAAGCAAAAACCGGTAATGGTAAACCAATCTGTATTTTAATGAAAACAGAAATGGGTATGGGTGTTGATTTTATGACGGGTACGCATGCTTGGCATGGCAAAGCTCCAAATGATGAGTTGACCGAAAAAGCATTAAGACAGTTGGAAGAAACATTAGGCGATTACTAAAATTCAAAGCAAAACAAAAATGAAAGATATATTGACAATTGAGGGAGTAGATAAGAAGGCAACACGGGATGGATTTGGGGAAGGATTTCACCTAGCTGCTCAAAACAATTCAGATGTTGTTGGCCTTTGTGCAGATTTAGTTGGTTCATTAAAAATGCAGGCGTTTATCAAGGAATTTCCAGAACGCTTTTTTCAGGTTGGTATTGCTGAAGCGAATATGATGGGCATTGCTGCAGGTCTAGCAATTGGTGGTAAAATACCTTATGCTTGCACATTCGCAAATTTCGCAACGGGAAGAGTCTATGATCAGATCAGACAGTCAATAGCGTATTCTCATAAAAATGTCAAAATCTGTGCTTCGCATGCTGGTGTAACATTAGGTGAAGATGGAGCTACTCACCAAATTTTAGAAGACATCGGAATGATGAAAATGCTTCCGGGTTTTACTGTTATCAATCCGTGTGATGCCCAGCAGACTAAAGAAGCAGCAGTCGCAATTGCAGACCATGATGGACCTGTTTATCTACGTTTTGGCAGGCCGAGTTGGCCAATGTTTACAGAACCAGGTTCTTTTAAAATAGGAAAGGCCATACAATTTAGTGAAGGGACTGATGTCAGTATTTTCGCAACAGGTCACTTGATGTGGCATGCTATAGAAGCCTCTAAAAAACTTGTCAAAGAAGGCATCAGTGTTGACTTATATAATTTTCACACCATCAAACCTTTGGATGAAGAAGCTATTTTGGAATCCATTGCCAAAACTGGCTGTGCTGTAACTGCTGAAGAACACCAACGCAATGGAGGTCTTGGAGACAGTGTTGCACAAACAGTAGTCAGACACAATCCTGTTCCGATGGAATATGTCGGGGTTAACGATTCCTTTGGGGAAAGTGGCAAGCCTGCGCAATTGCTTACAAAATATGGGATGAGTATCGATGATGTCTACAATGCTGCAAAGCGTGCATTAGAAAGAAAATAGTACGGTCTAATTCTTCAGATCTTCCAGCCCTTTTAAAGCTATTTTCTATATTTAAGTATGAAAATCAAATACTTCATAATTGCAAGTGTATTCCTATTTGGAATTTTAACAGAAGGCCAAAGCCAAAGTCGAAAATTACCGATAGATACAACAGTTGTTACTTCACATCAAGCAACGATTAATGGCCAATCCATTAGCTACAAAGCCAAGACAGGAACGATACCTGTTTGGGATGATATGGGAGAACCTGTAGCTAGTTTGTTTTATACGTATTATGAAAAACAAGGAGGCGATAATGCTGATCGACCTTTGCTGATTTCCTTCAATGGTGGTCCAGGTTCTGCTTCTGTGTGGATGCATGTCGCATACACGGGTCCAAAAGTATTAAAGATTGATGATGAAGGTTATCCAGTACAGCCCTATGGCATTCAAGACAACCCATATTCAGTGTTGGATGTGGCGGACATCGTCTTTGTTAATCCTGCTAACACTGGTTATTCACGGACGATTCCTGAGTCAGGAAAAGATGTCGACCGAGATATGTTTTTCGGTATAAATGCTGACATCAAATATTTAGCAGAATGGTTAAATACATTCGTCACCAGACACAACCGATGGCGATCGCCTAAATACCTAATTGGCGAAAGCTATGGTGGTACAAGAGTGATGGGTTTGTCTTTGGCTCTACAAAACCAGCAATGGATGTACCTGAATGGAGTCATCCTTGTTTCTCCTGCTGACTACAAATCTTATGGTGCGGACAACGCCCTATCTTCTGCGCTTAATGTGCCTTACATGACAGCTGCCGCTTGGCACCATGGCGTCTTACCAGATGATCTCCAATCTAAAGATTTGCTTGAAGTGCTACCCGAAGTAGAAGCATTTGCTGTTGATGAATTAATGCCGGCACTGGCTAAAGGGGGATTTATCACTGACGAAGAAAGAAATATGTGTGCGGAGAAAATGGCACGTTATACCACGATATCGAAAGAGAATATTATGCAACACAATCTTGATGTTCCTACCAGCTATTTCTGGAAAGAGTTGTTGAGAGACGAATCAGGAATGACTGTTGGTAGACTAGATTCTAGATATCTAGGTCTCGATAAAAAAGTTGCTGGTTCTAGACCAGAATATAATGCAGAATTAACATCATGGCTACACTCTTTTACACCTGCCATTAATTATTATCTAAGAGAGCATTTACAGTTTAAGACAGACATCAAATACAATATGTTTGGACCAGTAAGACCTTGGGACAGAAGAGATGATAACACAAGAGATGATCTCCGACAAGCCATGGCTCAAAATCCGTATTTAAATGTGCTTGTACAATCTGGTTATTATGATGGTGCAACAACTTACTTTAATGCTAAGTATACGATGTGGCAAATAGACCCAAGTGGTAGAATGCAAGATCGATTGTCTTTTAAAGGATACCGAAGTGGACACATGATGTACCTTCGCAGAGACGATCTAAAATCAGCAAATGATGATTTACGAAATTTTATTCAGAATTCTAATGCTGGGAAGAAGTCTGCGAAATATTAATTATTAATAATATTATGAAATTGGATTGATATTCCATTAGGTCGTGACCCAATGGGCAGGTGGATGAAGCATATACATCTCAATCATCTAAACTTTCACCTTTGCCATATTCCGTTCGAGACTGCTTCCAGCAAGTTTAAGTACCTCCCAATAATTATCAGCTAAAATGCCATTTTTATAGTAGCCCCTCTCTTTTAGAATGGCGTGCATTTTTGGCAAATTATAAAAAGGAACAGTCATCAACATATGGTGTTCTAAGTGATAATTAACATGATAAGGTGCAAATAGAAGGCGTTCAATCCAATTGGCATAAGTGGTACGTGTATTCTTGTTCGGGTCGGATACATCTTCTAAGATGGAGTGTTCTGCAATCGACCTAACCCGAACTGAAACTTGGAAAGTAGTCAATAATGCTACTATCCAAAGTAAGTAAAGTAGCGGGTGCAGGATAACTGTCAAAAGCAAGAATAAAATAAGGTTTGCTAATAGAGGTCCCACTATATTTTTTAATTGCTGAGATAAGCCGATTCTGTTTTCGGGTTTGATTTTTACAATATTACCGCTTTGGGTGTATCGGATAAATCCCAAGTGCATTGCAAACAAAGCAATATATGATTTAAAGCCAGTCTGCCCCGAGAAGTCCCTAAAGAATTTGCGATACATGCTTTTTTTATTTGTTGGATATCCTCTAGTCAGCATAAGGTCTGGATCTTCATGAGTACCAGCATGTAGGTGATGCTCTTTATGATAATTTCTATATTCATGCACGTTGTTGAAGATTAAATATGCACCTAACCAATTGCTAACAAAGTCATTAATTTTCTTTGATTTGAACAATGAAAAATGAGAACCGTCATGCATCAAAACAGAATAACCTAATTGTTGTCCACCTAATAATAATAGGCCCAAGAGTATCGTAAGCATATTTGGCCAATAAAATACCATGAGAAAAATACTTGCTGTAATGCACAAATTCATGAATATTGTCAAGTAAGATTTCCAGTCCTGCTTACGCATCAACATTTTCCTGTCTTCTATACTGAGATATGGTGTTGCATTTGGTATTTGATTCATGTGTGAATTTCTGTAATCAATTTAAGGAGGATAGTGGTTATATTCAAATAGTAAAATTAAATACCCTAAATTATCCCGCACACCCATCAATCTTATCATTGTCTTTTAGGCATATTTTGTTGGGCTTAGCGTCATCACTATAATTCCAATAAATCTACTTGTTCGAGTGTACGCATATATGCCACAAGATCAATTACCTCTTCTTCACTCAATTGATTTAATAAACCCTCTGGCATCATCGAATTAGGTGTATCTTCTCTAGTCTGAATCATTGATTTTTCAACAATCAATTCGTCTTGACCAACGATATTCATGGTCAATTGTCTGTCGTTTTCTGCAACGATATTACCACTGTATGTTCTGCCATCTTGCATCGTAATGACAACCATTTTATAATCATCTTGGATCTCACCACTTGGGTCTATAATGTTGCTGAGCAAATAGGAGAGATTGGCTCTATTTGATCCTGTAAGGTCGGGACCGATGATACCACCTTCGCCGTACATTTTATGGCAAGACCAGCAAGTTCTATTATACACCAGTCTTCCATTAGAAGGATCTGCTGAGACGATGGCGTCTTCGCTTATCATCCGTTGATATTTGGCATAGTCTGCAGCCTTATCTGATGATACTTCGTCGATAGGTCCCCATATTTCGACAAAGCCATGACCGACGACTCGCTTTAATTGAAGGGCAACATAGGCTGGTATGTCTCGTCGTGGCATTACACCTTCTTTTATCTGAATTGCCAGTTGCCACCCATATAGACTTCTTGATGCCATAGTTTGAATGACCTCTTGCTTTTCAGCCAGGCTATATGAAGGGTATTGATCTAGTAATAGTTTACCTAATTGTTCATCATTGAAAGCTGCAACTGCTCTGATGGCATCAGATCGTAAACCGGTATTGGTTAGTAGTGTCGGGATCATGGATAATAGCTCTGGACTTTGTTGTAGAGCAAGTGCATTGATTGCAGCTCTCTTTTCTTGATCCGTTTTATCATTATCTTTGAGTCTTACCATCAATTCGCGTGAAGCTTCGGCACTACCAAATTGTTGAGCAACCTGAAGAGCAATTTCTGCAGACTGATTATCTGATTTTAATTGGTCGTAAATAACATCCCATTGTTCTGGTGCATCCAAATCTGTTCTGCCTTGCAAGCCTGCGAGAATGCCGTTTAAAATATCAACTCTACTACTTTTATTTTGCAATGTTTGTACAATGGCGTCTACTTGATTGGCATCTATTGTCCTTCTGGCAATCTTACTTGTTATAAATGGAATCTGACTTGTCTGAGCCATAGCAGTAAATTTTTCTAGGTCATCATTAATTAAAGATTCCATCCCAAACCACAGCATGTAAGGAATATTAGGATCATTTTGATCTTCTTTATTTTGTATTAATGATGAGACGATATTCCATCTGTCATTTTGATCAAGTCGTTGAAGTGCTGCTGATAGATAAAGTCTAACAACGGGCGAATCTTCGCTACTTGCTAATTCTTCTAGAGATGAAATCGTGTGACTGCTTATAGGTTCAGTTTCTGTCAACAGCTGTATAGCCCACGCACGCATGTATTCATCACCGTCGTTTAAAAGTGGTAGTAGATTTTCCTCTGTTGTCAATTGAGCCAAGTGTTTTGTCCACAAAGCACGAAGGCGAATATCCCCATCATTATTCGAGAGCAAGAGTTCTTCTATTCTATCTACACTTGGTTCTGATAATTTTCTTTCTGTGGCTCGGTGTTGTAAGATCACCCGAGCTCTACGTGCATGCCAACTGCTTTTGTTGAATTGCAGATTGACTAGGGCAAGATCATCTAGTGTTTTTAAGTCAGCGTATCTGTTCTCAAAGTCAACAGCATTTGATTTTTCTGGCATAATCCTAAACACTCTGCCTGTCTCTTTATGCATGACGTCATTCCCACAAATATCACCATCATGCCAATCCAGAACATACAAACCTCCATCAGGCCCCAACTCCATACTGAAGCCAATCCAGGCTGCATTGTTAGCTAGCATAAAATCATCGCCGTGACTTGCGGAGAAGCCAGAACCGTTAGGCTTTAAAATATCAGATAAAACAGCGTGTTCATGAATGTTAGCCATAAAGATTCGACCATACTCTGAATTTGGGAATGCATCTGAGAGATACACTCGCGCACCTCCATGAGCAGAGCGGTGTCTGTGATCTACAATTGTCTGAATGTCTTCATAGACGTAGGGGTTAAAATGTTTGCCACCTTGTCTGTGGTATATACCACCCGGAATGATGTGGAATAAATGGGGGATCACACATGCTGAAATAAAGAGTTGTCCTTTTGAATCATAATCGATGCCCCATGGATTACTAAAACCATGAGCGACTACTTCAAATGTCTTCTTTACAGGATGAAATCGCCATACGCCTCCATTGATGTCTACACCTTCAGCTTCCAATAAGTCTTCTGGAAACGCTTCGCCTTTCTTAAATAACTTTCCTTTGCCTTGGGGTTTTCTGATTTTGGAGGGAGTCGCAAAACCTTCTAAACCATACAACCATCCATCAGGACCCCAATGAAAACTGTTGATTGTTTCGTGTCTATCGCGAATACCCCATCCAGTCAGTAAGACTTCAATCTCTTCTGCTTCTGCTCGATCATTTTGATTTTTATCAGGGACGAATAATAAATTTGGTGGTGCACCTACATACAGTCCATCAAAGCCCACCGCTATAGCAGCAGGGAAGGGAACACCTTCTAAGAATACTTTTTTACTGTCCGCTTTTCCGTCTCCATCTGTGTCTTCGAGAATAAGTATGCGACTAGTGCCGTCATTGGCAAATCCTTCTTGTCTGCTTTCGTAATCCCTGTTTTCTGCGATCCACAATCTGCCTTTATCATCCCAACAAAAAGCCATTGGTTGCGTAATCATAGGTTCGGTGGCAAAAGCATTGACTTCAAATCCAGATTTAATTGTCATAGCGGTTACAGCTTCATCGGCTGTTAAAAATTCTGCATTGCGTCCTTCTTCTTGAGCAATTCCCCACAGAGAGGCTTGATTGTACATGCCATCATCGTTGACATAATCAGCCCAAAGTTTATTGAGTTCTATATCACTCAATTTTCCACTATAAGCTACAACTTGATGTCTGATTGTTTCTGTACTCCCTTTTTTAATGTGCCAATCGCCCAGTTTTGCTCGTACAGGACCGATACCTAACTGTCCATCTACTCGCCAAGGTTGAGGGAATCCGGCATTATCTGGATGATCAAAAATAGCGATATGCCCATTTTCTTCCATACCATCTAAACCTAAACCTACATCTACCCACATGGCTCGTTTGCCATCTGCTGCATTATTTTTCTGTCTGGCAGCATTGACTGCTTCACCCACCATATCTTTCTTCCAAGGCATGCGCAAGAACAAACCTCCATAGTCAAATTCGTTGATTGTGATGTCTTCCATTGCTTTCCCTTTCCATTCCAATTCCAGCAAATATTTGTCATAAGATTGTTTGAAGGTCCATAATTGTGTTTCTTCTAGAATGGCTTTTCCTTCTTGGTTAAGCATATGATACTCAGTCTGCCATTTAATGTCTTGTCCTTCTTCTACTAACAAAGTTGCATTAATTTTTTTCCAGTGTGACCCTTCTGGATTGTGAAAAAAGTCTCTGCCTATTTCTTGTTTTATGTTATTTGGTTTTTCTGGTTTATAAAACCATTCTTTTAATGTGTCATCGGTTGCGCCAGTCCCGTTGACTCTTGTGAAACCCCAGTACAATCCGGTTTGATGTTTATGATGTGAGGGACTGTATTGCGTTAATTCCACATCAGAATTTGGTGCTAAAATGGGATGTATGTAGGGTCGGTGATCACTCCGCATATGTTGCGTAATAATAGGAGTCTCACTATTCGGAGTAAATATCTGAATTGTCTCATCTTCTAAAGATGCTATGAATTCTACAGGGTCCGAATTTGTTTTATTCTGATTGGTCGAGCAATTATAAAAAACCAAAACAGTTAAGAGTGCTGTTAGACGTAGATACATTTATTTTTCAGTTTTGCCCTCTTAAAATACAAATCTTAACCTGCAAAGAAGGCAATGTTTACTGTTTAATTTTTATTGCTTGTAGATGCGCTGTAATGCCTTATACAAAATATTTTACAGAAATGGTTTCATATTCCATTGGGTCAAGATCCAATGGATTCGTGCAAAACGCCAAATACTCAAATTCATTAGTTACTCAATAAGTTGAAAGCTGAAGCCGAACAAGAAATTTATAATCATCTTCTAAATCCCTCAATCTTAACCATCCTGCCCATCCTTCAATCTTATCCATCCTGTTCAGACAATTACATCAAACCCCAATATCCTCATTCCACAATTCTGGTTTTTCCTGAATGAAATTCTTCATCATTGAAATACAAGTCTCATCTTGAAGAATTGTCAATTCAACACCATTATCAATCAACAATTGTTCTGCGCCCTTGAACGTGATATTCTCTCCAATGATGACCTTCTTGATTCCATATAATAAAATCGCACCACTGCACATATGACATGGAGATAGTGTGGTGTATAGGGTACTATTCTGATATACCTGAGCAGAAAGTCTACCGGCATTTTCTAACGCATCCATTTCACCATGAAGCACAACGCTACCTTTTTGAATACGCTTATTGTGACCTTTGCCGAGAATTTCATTGTTGTATACGATTACAGAACCAATAGGAATTCCACCTTCTTCAAGACTTTTTTTAGCCTGATTTATAGCTTCTTCGAAAAATGTATCGTTATGCATAAGTATTGGCAATTTAGTTAATTTTGCGGCACAATTGTAATTATGAAATTTGGAACTAAAGTTATCCATGCAGGTATAGAGCCTGATCCGACTACTGGAGCTATTATGACGCCTATTTTTCAGACGTCAACGTATGTACAAGAATCAGTAGGTAAGCACAAAGGATATGAATATGCTAGAACTCAAAATCCAACCAGACATGCTCTAGAAGCTAACTTGTCAGCATTGGAAAATGGTAAGTTTGGGATTTGTTTCTCGAGCGGATTAGCAGCAATGGATGCCATATTCAAGACATTGAATCCTGGTGATGAGATTGTTTGTACAAATGACTTGTACGGTGGATCGTATCGATTGGCCACTAAGGTCTTTGAACGGTTTGGCTTGAAGTCTAAGTTTGTTGATATGTACGATGCAGCAAATATAGAACAGTACCTTACGGATAAGACTAAATTAATTTGGATTGAAACACCAACAAATCCGATGTTGAATATTGTGGATATTGAAGCGATTACTACAATTGCAAATGCAAAAGGAATAGCGACTTGCGTTGATAATACATTTGCTTCTCCATATTTACAGAATCCACTTGAACTTGGAGCGACAATGGTGACACACTCAGCTACTAAATATATTGGAGGTCACTCTGATGTTATCCATGGTTGTGTCATAACCAATGATGAAAAAATAGCTTCTGATCTTAGATTTTTGCAGAATGCAGCAGGTGCAGTACCAGGTCCTATGGATTGTTTTCTTATTCTAAGAGGCATTAAAACTTTACACCTACGTGTGCAAAGAGCATGCGACAACGCGAGAACTATTGCTGAAAAATTATTGGAACATTCAAAGGTCTCTAAAGTCTATTATCCAGGATTTGAATCTCATCCAGGTCACGAAATTGCTAAAAAACAAATGAAGGATTTTGGAGGTATGGTTTCCTTTGATTTGCATAACAATACCTTAGAAGCAGCAGATGCTATCTTAAGCAATACAAAGTTATTTTCACTGGCAGAATCATTAGGTGGGGTAGAGTCTTTAATTGGCCATCCTGCGACAATGACGCATGCTTCCATACCAAAAGAAGAGAGATTAAAGGTTGGGCTTACAGATTCATTAATCAGATTGAGTGTCGGCATAGAAGATGTGGACGATTTAGTTGAAGATTTGAATGTTGCCCTTGATTCATGAATGCACTTGAGAAGAATTTGAGATTCCTGACTGGTACAACCATCGGGAATTCGAAAATTTTATTTCCAATAAACTATTAT
>CAYVFU010000024.1:26609-47310 GCA_964450495.1 uncultured Saprospiraceae bacterium
TCAAAATCTGACAGGCCAAGAGAAAAAATGTTGGAGCATGGCAAACAAGTGTTATCTAACGCTGAGTTAATCGCGATATTAATTGGTTCTGGTTCAAGGACAGAAAGTGCTGTTAGTTTAGCGCAGCGCATTTTAAAATCTGTCAATGACGATTTGAATGAACTTGGAAAGCTTTCTTTGTCACAACTCATGAAATTTAAGGGTATTGGTGAAGCGAAGGCAGTCAGTATTTTAGCTTCATTAGAATTGGGGAGACGACGACAACTAAAAGACGTGACTATAGACCCTAAGGTAAGCAGCAGCCAAGATGCCTATCAATACATTGGGCCGCAATTGATAGATCTTGAAGTTGAACAATTTTGGATTATCCTACTAAGTCGATCAAATAATATTATTGCAAAACGAAAGATTAGCGAAGGTGGTGTGGCGGGTACAGTTGTAGATGCAAAGGTCGTGTTTAAATATGCCATAGATCAATTGGCAAGTTCCATCATTTTAGTACACAACCACCCATCTGGAAATTTAAACCCAAGCCAGCAAGATAAAGTGTTGACTAAAAAGCTTGTGGATGCAGGTAATTTGCTGAGTATAAAAGTGATTGATCATTTGATTGTCAGCAATAGAGGGTATATGAGTTTTGCGGACGAGGGTTGGATTTGAGACTACGTTTCAATATTATAAATCCGACTTTTAATATAGTGGGAAGAATTTATACATATTTCACTGGTTAAGACATTTATCTTCTAATGCTTTTGTTAATTCTCTTTTATAATCAAAATCCTTTGGAGCTTAAGAGAACCTCTTGATGATTTCACCAATGGTGTGATTTCTATTTCTTTATCTTCTTTTATTTTAATTACTTACTCCACAGGCTTTGCCCTAAATGTTCCATTCGGCTGATAGAAAATGATTTCTTTTATATTCCTACGAGAATTGTCAAAGGCAAAACGAAGACTAAACCCAGGAAGTCCTTTTATTTTAAACTCATCTTTTTGGTAAGGTTCTAAGGTGTATTCTGGCTGACCTGTAATTTTAAGCTTGAGGTCATTAGCTGATTTTCTCACAACGATCTTTTGTGATTCGAGTGTGTATTCTCCTTCGACAGCTGAGATAAATCTTCTGTCTTCAATTTGCTTAGGTGGCAGTTTTGTAAATACCATAGGGTCTAATGATGGTTCTACGATTGTAGAGAGGGAAGCGAGATTTGCTTCTTGATCCATATGAAATTGAATATTGACCTTTTGTTCCAAATCATTCAGTTCTCCTTGGAAGACGTCATAATGGTAGTGGTCTAATGGCCCACCAAAAGAATGAAAACTGTAGTGCAAGACACCACTCTTTTGGTCAATAGAAATTGTCCCGTAGCTTGGATGCACATATTCGCCTTCATAATCTGATAGAGGAAAACTGGCTTGTGTATTTTTCCTTCGACGATCATCAATTTCCTCATTGTTGTCTTCCGAATCACTATCAATATAGGCACGTTGTATCCAGTCAATGTCAGCATCATTATTCAATAATAGATCTGTCAATTCCATTGCCAATGGCATGTTTAGTTGAGAACCATTTTTATTGCTAAGAAAGACCATTCCGATATCACTATCTGGCAATAATTGGACATAAGCACTAAATCCATCGATGTTCCCTCCGTGTTGTATTATTTTTTGGCCATTGTATTGGTAAATAAACCAACCTGCTCCATACATAGCTGTACTAAAGTCAGCATTCATCGTTGGATTCGAACCTTTACCTACAATCATTTGTGGTTCATGCATGATATCAAATTGCGAATCATTGATGATTTCTTTATTTTGAATAGTCCCTCTGTTTAATTGTAGTTCTACCCATTTTAACATGTCTTCAACATTACTATTGATCGATCCAGCAGGACCTATATTGTCTATATTTCTAAAATCAATTTGAATTAGCTTATCCTCTTTTTCTCTATAAGGCAATGCGAAATTATCTGTCATGAGAGACTCGTCCACAGAGAAGTTACTGTTCTTCATGCCTAAAGGACGAAAAATTTCTTCTTCGGTAAACTCTTCCCAACTACTGCCAGATTTTTCTCCAATAAGTAAACCAGCTGTCATGAACATCAAATTTTGATATTGGAAGCTCGTTCTAAAAGCTTTTGTTGGTTCTAAATGAGCCAGTCTGTCAAACAATTCTGGTCTTGTATACTCTGTACCATACCAAAGCAGATCATGTCTTGGCAATCCAGATCTATGTGTTACCAAATCCAATGCTGTCATTTCTTGTTCGGCAATATCATCTACTAGATTAAAATTTGGGAAGTATTCTTTGATTGGTGTATTCCAATCAATACTGTTTTCATCATTCAAAATGGCAAGACCTGCGGATACAAATGCTTTTGTGGTAGACCCAATGGCAAAAATTGTTTGGTCATCTACCTCTTTTTTATGTTCATAATCCCTGTATCCAAATCCTTTACTCATAAGAATTTTCCCGTCCTTTATAAGGCCTATTGCGACGCCAGGTACTTTTTTATCAATGAGCATCGAGTCAACTAAAGAATCAAAATTTCCTAACTCACTAATGATTCTTTCTAAATCTTGCTGGGATGCTTTTGTAAATACGAGATCTATATTTTGGCCACCTTGTATAAAAGTGCCACTTAATTCATTATAATCATCAGAGAATTGACCGCTATAAGACGCAGAACCTGGAACGTTTGGCAGAGCAAAGTATATGTCTTGGCCCTGTATGGACAAATCAGCTAATTCCATACGCTTGATTTTTTGCATTGGAATATCGAGGGTTCCATTCCAACTATCCCCATCTTCTAAGAGAGTAATTGTCATATCTAATTGAAATCCAGGCACTTCTAAAGAGCCGCTCCATTCTCCTGACGGTGATTGAGAAAAAAGCAATAATGGAAGGAGACTTAGGAGAGAAATAAGCGTAACTAAATGCTTCATGATGCTAATCTTTGCCAATGGTAAACGTAATTAGATGCCAACTTACTATATGCCTAAGCACCAATTTTACTTTAATTCAAATGGTAAAATTCGTTAATACTTGAGTATTTCCAAATTTCAACTATAAAATTTGAGAATGGTAACACTTTCTTTTTTCTTGAAATATGCTTAAGCTTGTGAATATTAGAGTCTGAATTCTTAATTTGGAGCAAAGCAAACACATGAAATATACACCCTTGTTTTTCAGCCTTCTCTTCATAAGTACCCTGTCGGCTCAAGAATGGTCAGAAAATAAAAAGGCGATTGTCGCCTCAGTTGATAAGCACGAAAATAATCTTATTGACTTAAGTCAGCAGATTTGGGCACATGCTGAATTAGCGTTTGAAGAGTATAAATCTTCCGAAGCATTGGCAAGTTATGCTGAAGTCAATGGGCTTAGAGTCACCAGAAATTTAGCCGGGATGAAGACAGCATTCATCGCAGAATATGGAAGTGGCAAACCGATTATTGGAGTGTTAGGGGAGTATGATGCGCTGCCAGGCATTTCGCAAAAAGCGAAACCAACAAAAGAAGCATTAGAAGAAGGTAAAGGAGGTCATGGATGTGGACACAATTTGTTTGGACCAGGGAGTTTAGGGGCAGTTATTGCCGTTAAGGAATTGATAGATGCAGGAAAATTAAAAGGTACAGTCCGATTTTATGGGACACCAGCTGAAGAAAAATATTTCGGTAAATTATGGTTGGCCAGAGAAGGTTATTTTGATGATCTTGATGTCTGTCTTGATTGGCATCCATCAGCACAGACTAAAGCTGATGTTCAGAGTTCACTGGCGCTCGTAGATTTTATCGTAGAATTTTATGGTCAAGCTGCTCACGCATCTGCTGATCCTTGGAATGGTAGAAGTGCGTCAGATGGACTAGAATTATTTACAACTGGTATTAATTATTTTAGGGAGCACATCAAACCAACAGTTCGTATCCATTACCACATTATGAATGGAGGAGACGTTGTCAATGTGGTGCCTGATAAAACAAAAATCTGGACAAGGGTAAGAGATACAAAGCGAGATGGAATGCTTGAAGTCTATGAACATGTGCAAGAAATAGCAAGAGGAGCTGCTATAATGGCCCGAGTTGATTATAAAATAAGCCTTGTCTCAGGACTGCATGAAGTATTGGTCAATCGGACTGGTGGAGCAGCATTGCATGAAAATTTAATGATGCTTGGTGATATAGAATATACAGAGTCCGAGCAAGCATTTGCAAAGACCATTCAAGTGTCTACAGGCAAACCCAAGTTGGGTATGGATGGAAACATAAAACCATTTGAAGAGACTGTCGAGCATCCTGGAGGAGGATCTTCCGATGTTGGAGATGTCAGTTGGCTTGTGCCAGAAATAAGACTTGGTGTAACTACTGCTCCTTCGCTTACACCATGGCACTCATGGGCTGTAGTCGCTTGTGGTGGTATGTCTATCGGACACAAAGGAATGTTGCATGCATCTAAAGCTCTCGGTATGACGATTGTAGATTTGTTAGAACAACCAGAATTGGTCAAAGACATTCGGGCTGAATTTAACGAACGAAAAGGTGATCATGAGTACGAAGCTATTTTGCCAGATGGCCCACCACCAACACCGGAGAATTTGGCTAAGGCAGCGGCTAATAATCGGTAAACTATGCGTATCGGCGCTGAAGGAGATGTCTTTTTATTCAATAACATAGTAAAGTGAAGTGCCAATATCTGTGCGTAAAGATTCAGCTGGTTGTCTAAAATTGGACTCATTCTATAGAAAAAAAATTGCTCAAAGTTTTAAGTAATATAATTTTGGATAAAAAAATTAGGAATGAAAAATACGAATGTAGTTCTTCAAGTTTTGACGAATGTTCAAATTCTAAGTGCGTTAATATGGGCTTTTACAATAATAGCTTGTGGTTGGATTTCTGATAAAAGTAATATGTCTACGATAATAATTACTGCAGCTGGATTTCATGTTATTTTGTTGACACAATTCGAAAAGAGAATTAAGGAAAATAAGTAAAAGTGAAATTGATTTAAGTACTTATTTGATCACTACTCACATTAATTTAGATATATTCTTCTCCGTAGCCGTCCAAGCGCAGACACTCACTCGAATAACAGGTTTGCCAAACCAATTCGAAGCTCCACAATCATGAATTTGTATAAAAGTTGGAATAGTGAATGCTAATGATAGATAACCTTTCATTTTTCAAATAATATCAAGTACTATCCCAATATTCATTAGTACATCAGCTTTAAGGTTAGCTGGAAGTGTCCCTATTTTCTTTTTGAAACGTCTTTTATCAATTGACCTTAATTGGTCTATCATGATCGCACTGGCTTTCTTTAATCCGCCTTCACCTTTTTTTAAGTTAACTCTCAATATACTAACCTCTTTTTTAACGTTTGTTGTTATTGGACAGACGATTGTTGAAGGATGTATTGAATTTAATAAGTTGGTTTGAATAATAAGTACGGGTCTTGTTTTACCAGATTTGGCGCCGAATTTTGGGTTAAGATCAGCTAAGAAAATTTCAAATTGGTTAATTTTCATCTTGCAGATGTTCAAATTCACTCAGCATAATCATTGAGTCTTCACTTATCAATAATGACTCTTTTTCAATTTGCTCTTGTAATAATTTTCTTTTATGATATCTAGTCTATTTGCTTTAGTTTTTATGTGTTTACCTTAGCTAAGGCTTGCTTAAAAGATAACACCGATTTAGATATATCCTCCTCCGTAGTCGTCCAAGCACAGACACTTACTCGAATAACAGGTTTACCAAACCAAGTCGAAGCTCCACACCAACACACTCTTTGGTCCTGTACGTCTTGCAATACTTTGGCTGTATTCTCATCATTGTCGCAGTGGACAATCACTTGATTAAATACAATATCATTTGGAACATGAAAACCAGCTTCTGTAATTTCTTCTGCAAATTGCTTCGCGCGTAAATGAAAAGTATAGATCATTTCTTCTATGCCAGACCTTCCAAGACATTTTATTGTTGACCATAAATCCACGATACGGTTTCGTCTAGACATATCTGTTGTGTACAACATACCTTCTCGAGGTTTGTCTAACATTAAATAATCGCCACTTGCATGGAGTGCAGATATAATGGAAGCTTTATGCTTACACATGATGATGCCGCAATCATAAGGAGTGTTGAGTGTTTTATGCCCATCCACACTCCAAGAATCAGCTTTTTCTAGTCCTTTTGTCAGATAGGAAAGTTGTGGTACTGCTTCAGCCCATAGGCCAAATGCGCCATCGATGTGTACCCATGCTCCAGCTTTATTGGCAGTTTCGCAGACGTCATCTATTGGATCAAAAGAACCAGAATTTACATTACCGGCTTGTAGTATAACTATACACGTTTTGTCAAGAGTAGGAAGCTGGTCTGCTAGTAACCTGCCTTGGTTGTCACACGGGACATATTCTACATTGTCTAATCCAAAGCCCAGCATTGAAATGGCTTTATTTATAGAGCCATGCGTATGAGATGAAGTAATAATTCGTAATGGAGGAGCGCCTGCCATTCCTTTATTGTTTAGATCATAGTTCATGGATTTATAGGCATGTTCTCTTGCAGCAATTAAACCACAATAGCTCGCCATTGAAGTACCAGTGACGAAGCCAGCAACGGTTGTTTTTGGTAGATTAAATAATTCTTGTAACCACCTTTCTACAATGATTTCTAATTTGCCGCAGATTGGTGACATGACATCCATAGCAGTGTTTTGATCCCACACATCTGCCAACCACTTTGTGGCTATGCTTGCAGGGGTGATGCCGCCATTGACAAAGCCAAAGTATCTACCACCATTCAAAATGACTGTGTTAGGTGATCCTACATTGTGTAGTAGATCAAGAATGTCATGAGCTGTTGCAGGCTGATCTGGTACGTTTTCGTCAAGTATTTCTAACTCATTCAATGCTCCAGTTGTCGGATAGATGGCTCTGTCAAATGATTGTTTCAAGTAGCCTTGTGCATATCGGTTAGCCTTTTCATATAAGCTAGAATCTGCTTGTTCAGATTTTAATCTTTCGTATAATGTCATGTATGTAAGAATCGTAAATTAAGCTAAGTGAATATTTCCTGAAGCAAAGAGAGTTGCCTTTCCTTTTAGAATCGTTCGGTTTCCTTTATTTTCTACAGTCAAATAGCCACCGCGTTCTGACATTTGGTATGCAGTCATTTCGGACTTTCCAAGTTTGTCAGACCAATATGGGCAAAGACTAGTGTGAGCTGACCCAGTAGCTGGATCTTCATTAATGGCAGTAATTGGGAAGAAGCCTCTGGATACAAAATCGTATTCACCAAAACCAGGAGCAGAGACAAGAAAACCACGAGTAGGAATTTTCTTAAGCGCATTAAAGTCTGGTTCCATATTTTTAATAGTGTCCGGATTGTCATATATATACATGATGTCATCTCTTCCTTTAAAACATTCTACTGGAGTAGCTTGTAAGGCGGTGATGATGTTTTGATCAGCTTCTATCCTTTCTAATTTATCTGTTGGGAAATCCATGCAGAGTAAATCGCCTTCTTTCCAAACAAATAGAGGCCCACTTTTGGAGTCAAATTTTATACGATCCCAGTCAGGTTGTAGGTATTTGAATATAATAAATGCGGATGCTAATGTTGCGTGACCACATAAATTGACTTCAACTTTAGGGGTGAACCATCGAATATGATAACCATCTACTGTAGGCACAACAAAAGCTGTTTCACTTAAATTCTTTTCTAATGCTATCTGTTGCATAAGCGTATCGTCTATCCAATTTGAGAGCGGGACAACAGCAGCTGGATTCCCACTAAATGCAGTTTTAGTAAAGGCATCTACTTGGTAAAAAGGCAATTCCATTTCAAATACATTAATGTTAATAATAATTTAATATTTTATAAATATACAAGTATCAGAGAACCAAAAGGTTATGTAATACGTTATCGAGATATATTGACAAACTAAAAGTACGGAAATGAAAATACGAAGACGTCGTGCGGTTAGGAAAAGAAGAAGAAATCCGGATATGACCATCAAGGGTCTACTTATCTCTCCGGAAGAAATTAAAAAAGTAGATAGCAACATCAATTATAGTTTCGACGAATTGGACCTCCTATTAACTCAGCATCGCTCAAAAATTAAAACTCCGTTGTATGATGAGTTGTTTTTGGACCCAAAGACATTTGATGTTATTGAGTTTGATGGAGAAACATTCGCTGTGACCATGAATTGATTGTTTTTCAAAATCAAATAAAACCCATCTAATATTCTGCTTTTTGTTACCAACATAGAATTGTTGATATGTTGTGTATAACTATATATTAATTTTATTTGTATAAGTAATTCTCCTATATATATTAGCATTGTAATTAATACGGAAGAGCAATCGGAAGTAGAAATTACTAATCATGACTGAAAATGATTGGTTATGCTGAAGAGAAGAAATTTTCGGAAGCACAGTTTGACCAGAAAGACAAGCAATTGTAAGAATGGAAAAACGAACGCTGAATCAGGAATACAAGCAATTGTAAGAATGAGAAAGCAAAGCTTAACCAAGAGTACAAGCAATTGTAAAATTGGAAAGCGGTCCAATAAATTCTTTGTTGGATTTGTGTATTAGCAATAATGTACATGGATAATCGCTCGCTGATATCAGCCTATACAGCAAAAAATTGAATGATTCGTCAGACAATGATTTATGTAAATGATATAAGAATGATATCCTCGAGCCGTAATTCGTAAGAAATACGGCTCTTTTTTGTTGATTAATGTCCAAGTGAGATCTTTATAACTCCAATCGGTGATGACCAATTGGGCAGCCTAGCCCCTTAGCTCACTAACCCCTTGTTCCTAAAACCTCTTTAAGCTCCTCCTCCAATTGCTCAGGATCTCTAAACAGCACAGCCTTTAAGCCAAAAGCATTAGATGCATCTACATTCCGCTTATTATCATCAATAAAAACTGCAGTGCCTTTGTCAATCTCAAATCGATCCATCATCAACTGATAAAACTCAGGAGCAGGCTTTCGCATACCTTCAGCACCTGAGACCAGAACTCCTTCAAACCAATGTAAAAATTCAAATTCTTTTAGAGCGATAGGCCATGTTTCTGCTGACCAATTGGTTAATGCATAGACACGTAAATTTGGATTGTCAATACACTTTTTTAAAATATTGACTGTGCCTTCAATTGCTCCTCCCAACATTTCAGGCCAACGACCATAAAACGCTTTGATTGGTTCTTCCCATTTTGGATCAGGGTATTGTCTTAATAACAACTCAGTTGCTTCTGCCAAAGATCTTCCGGCATCTTGCTCTTCATTCCAATCAGATGTGGCAATATTGGACAAGAAATAGTCAATATCTTCCTCAGAATCGAACATTTTCTCGTACAAATATCTTGGATTCCAATCAATAAGAACTCCACCTAAATCAAATATTACTGTCTGCATATTCACCATTATCAATTGCTATTAAGTTACTATTATCTTTTCTAAATGGGACAAAGTCTTTTGTGAAATCAGGATATCGTTTCCACAGAAAAATGATGCACAACAATAAAAATAATACAGAGAATATGGAGCCTTCAAAACCAAAATCTCCTCCTGTAAAGAAATCAGATCCTTTTTCTCTCAACTGGACCCAACTGTATGTACTTATCCCACTTACTTCGAAGCCTAGAATACTACTCTGCATATAATTCCATGCCATGTGAAAACCTGTAGGTGCCCAGATATTCCTGTAAATAATGAACAGCATTCCCATTAAAACACCTCCAACCAATAAGGCTAAACAACCCATAATACTAATTCCTGGATTGACTAAATGTATCACCATAAAGGCGACTGAAGAGATAATTAAAGCGGCCCAAGTACCTAATCTGTTTTCAATCGTAGGAATTAAATATGACCTAAAGATGACTTCCTCTTGAAAACTTTGAACGATAAAAAGCAATAGAAATCCAAGGACTAATTTCCATTTCCAATTGAAACCAATGACATCAATTTGATCTGAAGCCCACATCAATAAAAACCCACCAAAAATGAGTGCTGATGCCATTAAAACCCCATAAAAGAAATCATAAAGAAGTCCTTTTTTTCTATAACCCAGTGTAAATTCTGGCCTTCTAAAAATACCAACATGTACCAGAAGAAGTATGACTAGCACGATGAATGTCGTGGGAATATAATTAATGAGTAGCAATTGTATTGGTTGATCAATGATGTATGAATTCATCTCAGCTAGGTCTACATCAAAAAGTAAATCATGTATAAAACTAAAGTATAGTCCCGCAGCCAATGCCAATAAGACAAAGAATAAAATTATTTCAAGTAGGAGATACAACCCCTCCAAAGCTGGATGGTTAACTTTTCTCATCGATTGAAGTATTCAAAAAATCCATAATCGTTTCCTTAAGTTCAACAGGTTTTTCCTGCGGAATTAAATGACCTGCATCGGCCAATTCAATGCATGTTGTAGAACTGGCCACTTCTTTAATCATGTTCCAATGCTTTTCCGTTCGAATTACATCGGATTTTTCAGCTTTTACGATAAGTGACGGACAAGTGATTTTTGCCAATTCTTCCCACACATTTGGTACTATAGAATACACGCGCGCCTCCCATTCTCTAGGATAGCTCAATGTTAAATGACCATTGCTTGATTTAAGACCATGTGCAATAAAGTGTTTTTTCGCTTCTGTAGTAAACGCTTGAAAAAATGTTTTGCTTTCAAAATAACTAAGTGCTTCATCTTCATTTTTCCAAGTGTTGCGCCGTTTTATCGCGATTTGAGCCATTGGATTATTGGCGACTTGCTGCTCAAAAGGCATTTGATTCATCATGTCAAGCATATCTTTATCCATGATTACTGGATCAATGAGTACTATGGCAGAAAACAAATCAGGTCGCTTGTTCGCCGCATACAAAGTCGCGACTCCACCCATAGAGTGTCCCATTGCGATAACATTTTTCATATCATGTTCATCAAAGACTTGGATCATATCGTCAGCCAATTGTTCCCATTGGACAAAGTTATTCACATCACTGTTGTCCCAACATGGTCTTTGATGCATCCCATACACTTCGAAATCATCTGTAAATAGATCCAAGAAGTGATAATAGGTTTTTACAGGATATGCATTTGCATGTGCAAAGTGCAACTGTTTTCCTTCTCCTCCAAAAGCTTCTAATTTTTTCAATATGATCGTAATTTTGGCCAAATATAGTTGAATCATTCTGACTATCTTCAATGTTATGAATTGGTATATTGTCAAAAATGAAAATCAATTGGATTCTCCTTCTTTGTTGATTTACAAAGAGAACTTAGTTTCTAATCTTGATACTATGGTAGAAGCTGCATCTGATGTTGATTTATTAATTCCTCATGTGAAGACGAACAAGATGGAAGAAGTTATTTTGTTAATGAAAGAAAGGGGAATTAATAAAGTAAAAACGGCCACGATTGCAGAAGCAGAATTAGCAGCTATTAGCGGAATGGACTTTGTGTTATTAGCCCACCAACCAGTTGGTCCTAAAATCAATAGATTTATAAATTTATGTAAGACTTACAGAACCACTGAATTTGCAGTTATCGTTGATGATCGAAAAATTGTTGAAAAATTATCAGATGAAGCATCAGCAAATGATATGGTAATTTCCGTATTTCTAGATGTCAATAATGGGATGAACAGAAGTGGTCTACCAATTGATGAGCAAACACTAAATTTTTATCAATCACTGTTTCGAGCACCGTCGATAGTGTGCAAAGGCCTGCATGTATATGATGGCCAATGGCGCCAAGCAGATGTTGAAGAACGTAGAGATTCTATACTGACGTCCTTTAAGGCAGTAGAAGATTTGATTTCAGATATCGAATATTCTGGTTTACCTAGACCAATTGTGATTGCTGGCGGGTCTCCAGCATTTAGTGTACACAAGCAATTCTCAGATCGGTTAGTTAGTCCTGGCACCACGGTTTTTTGGGATTGGGGATATGCTGAAAAATGTAAAGAGCAAACATATAAATTCGCAGCGCTTGTATTTACCAGAGTCATATCCAAACCGTCAAAAGGTATAGTGACTGTTGATCTAGGGCATAAAGCAGTTGCAGCAGAAAATCCTATCCACAACAGAGTAAGATTTCTAAATTTAGAAAATTATACACTTAAAAGTCAAAGTGAGGAACATGGTGTTTTGGAGGTTTCTAATTGGGATGAAATACAAGTAGGGGATTGCTTTTATGGAATCCCGTATCATGTTTGCCCAACTGTAAATCTGTATGACAATGCATTCGTCATTGAGGACCAAGAGTGGAAAGAAACCTGGGCTGTAAAAGCAAGAAACAGGTGTTTATCGATCTAGTCTACAATAATTAATTTTTGAGTCTTTTGTTGGTCATCAGCTACTATGGATACATAGTAAAGACCATTCGTCAGTGTATTGATTGGAATAGTAGTCTTAGTTCCACTCAATTGACTGCTAAGTCTCAAAGAACCTGCGGAATCGTAAATATTTATAAGTCCAACGGAATATTCATTTTCTATGTCAACCTGCAGCATCCCATTTAGTGAAATCGGATTAGGCGCCAGTTTTATCTCCAATCGTTCAGCTTGCATGACTTCAATTTTAGCTTGAGCACTTACGGTCGTAAAATTTGACGAAGCACATTCCTGAACTCTAATGTCATCGATAAAAATATATTCGTAGGTATGACTTGTATTAGCTCGAATTCTTAATTTAAATTGAGTATTCGATTCGAAAGTGATACTGACTGCATGATTTTCGGATGGATTGAAATCTACATTTGCTTCTAATTTTTCCAATACCTCATAGCCATTGCCAGTATCAAGCTCAACGAGTAGATTATCACCACGTTCTACACGATATGTCAATACATTAAAGCTCAAATTATAAGATGAAGAAGAATTAGCATTTATCCAATCGCGCAAATAGATTGATGAGCTTTGACCAGCATCCCCTCTGAGCGCAAATGATCGTTGACCTGTGGCAGCATAAGTTTCACCAGAATTTATAAATGCGTGTCCACCACCATCTACCCAAGGTGCGATTTGGCCATTTTCAAATGTAGTTAATGATATGTTTTCACAGTCATCTGATAATGGTGCAGATGAACCACCACTAGTTTGATCACTGCTTCCTAATTGGATAGTTACTCCAGAGAATACACAGGCATTATTTGATTCGTTTGATTCATTAATTCGTTCTGAAAAATCGGCGATTGCACCTAGATAATAATTACCGTCTGGTAAAGGCAAGCTACTAATGTCAAAACTTTCAGATTCTGAACTAGAACCTCCTTCTCCTAATATTGACACGTAATCATATCCTAGATAATGGTCATCGGTAGTTATTTCTTGATCTGCTGAAATATAGAACCCTACAAAAGAGTACGAACCACTACTACTGATTCCTTGATTCTGTACAGTCATATTTGTCACGTTCACCTCATTGGTAAGTACGACAGCTTGATTGCACGTAGAAATTAAATCAGGTGAATTACTTGTCGAAGAGCTTATAGTTATAAGCTTATTTGTAATTACACAAGTATTATTATTCTCGTTTTCTTCAGCAATGTCTGCAGAATGGTCAACAATAATTCCAAAATAATAATCACCTGGAGGTATGCCATTTAAACTGTAATTACCATTGATTGATTCACTATTTCCAATACCAATATTAGATATATAATCTTGACCCAGTTCTACTAAATAGTCATCAGTCGTAATCGTTTGATCTTCTGATAAATAGAGACCAATAAAAAATCCATCTGTGATGGCTTGGTTGCCATTATTTTTGACAAAGGCATTTGACAGAGTGATGGTATTTGATGATTGAGATATTGAACCGCATGACACAGTTATATCTGTGATTGATTCTTCTGCTTCTGGTTCAGAACCGATTATAATTTTTGGGTTTTCTTTTCTACAAGTATTGTTATTTTCATTTGACTCCGTTACTCGCGAATTAAAATCTGCAATAAGACCCACATAATATTCACCTTCATTGAGATCGTATTGGTCTAAGTCGAAAGTTGCTGACTCTGCAGATTGATTCCCAGCTGAAAGCGTGTTGATAAAATCAAAACCTAAGTAGACATCAGCTGTATTAATGGTCTTGTTTAAGGAAAGGTAATAACCAAGAAAAAATTGGCCATCAGTGGAACCTGTACCTATGTTTTTGACAACAGCATTACTTATTGTCAACTCATTTCCGGATTGAATGACTGTTCCGCAATTAGTAATGTCTATGTCCGCTACTAATTCTTCTTCAGGTTCAATCACAATTGCTGGTGAAGTTATTGTACAACTATTGTTGTCTTCATTTTCTTCTTCTAAAATATTGACACCATCAACATTCAACAGCACATTGTAAGTACCTTCTGCAAGATTTGCAATGGTAAAATTGTGGTCTAGTTCATACGAGTCATTAACTTGCATAGCGGGCAAGGATCTGGTCAAAATGTTAGTTTGACTCCCATTTCTCATTAAGCTTATGGTAGCTTGTACACCTGCAGGAGAACTTGTTGATCCCACATTTCGAATGGTAGCACCTGACAAGCTAGCTGTAGATCCAGAAATACTTAGTGATCCGCAATTAATGCTGAGATCAGAAAGAGGAGTTTCTGTTTCAATGACTAACCTTGGGTTATTATCAAAGCAACTGTTGTTTGATTCGTCGGATTCGTTTACTGTGTTATTACTATCTAGGAGGATACCTATAACATAATTGCCATCTGCTAAATCTGGAATGGCCATTGTTGTATTAATTGTTTCGACTGCACCTGCTGCTAGTCCGTTAATCGTTTGACTATTGAGCAGTCTATCGCTTGTTGTTATTTCTTGGTCTAATGAAGCATAATAGTCAATCCGTATTGTACCATTTGCAGCAGCATTTCCTGCATTTTCAACACGCAGATTGTTTATAGCTATTGTATTTGTTTGAAGAGAAACTCTGCCACAAATATTGAATGCAAGATCTGGCTGTCCTGCAGGAGCAGTTGATATTACGATATTGGGTGCCTGTATAAAGCATGAGTTATTATCTTCATTGGATTCTGAAATTTGATTCGTATCGTCAATGATGGCGCCTATTGTATAATTACCATCAGGGAGACCTTCAACAGAAAATGAATTGTTTATCGCGGTGTTTGCGCCAACAGCTAGTGCAGGCAATGGAGCAGTTCCTAATAAAATATCATTACTTGTAATTGTATTGTCTGTTGATAGGTAATAGGCTATTCGCGTTGCTTGACTGGCTTCATCCCCACTATTTCTTACTCTTAAGCCACTGTAAGATACCGTAAATTCATTTTGAGTAACGACACCACAATTAATGGAAACTAAATCCGGACTACCTGCTGGTGTGTTTGGTTCATTTCCAGGATTGTCAGGCTCTTCAGTTGGACTAGATGAAGTGCTTGCAGGATATAAATCATCCATACATTCAATATCTAGATTGGTAATTTGAGAGCCGCTGATGGGATTCATATTTGCATTACCTGCATTATTTTCAATGTGATTGAGACCAATAGTATGGCTTAATTCGTGAGCAATGATAGCTGCAAAATCAGAGACGGGAGATCCAATAGCTACATCACCACAGTTACAACTGCCCATGCCATCATTTACGATGACATAGCCATTAACAGCAGTATTGAATGATTCGCCATTTGCAGTGTGAGATCCTACTGCCCAAGAACCACCAAAGGCAACTGTCCCTGAGCAATTATTTAATGCAGGAATTTCATTACATGGATCTCCGAACTGAACTAGTACTGCTCTTGAAGTGCCAAATTGTTGTTCCATAAACACATCATAATTTCCACCGAAATAGGAAATATTATAGGCATTACCTCCCACACAGTTAGAAGTATACGCTGAAGTACTCCCAGCCATCTGAATGTTTATACCTCTATAATTATCATTCATATGATTTACAGCAGAGTTCATTTCAGCATTAACTGCAGAGCATTCACTTTGTCCATTCTGGTAATAAACAGGAAGCGCTTGGCTATCCAAATTGCGCACCTGAAAACGAAGTCCATTATTGGTTCTTAGATATGAACAGTGCGCTGGTGCTGCTTTTTTGATTGCTTGTGTAAGCGTCTGATTTTCTTGTGCAGCAACTATCTTCGAAAAATCAATAGCTGCATTCGTATCAGAGTAATTCTTTAATTCTGTTATAAATTGATCTTTATTATATACTTGTAGAATTTGCTCTTTCTTATTCTTTAATATTTGTAATGAGTTTTCTTCATAGGCAGGGACCAAGTAGGATTCCCCTTTTTTCTGGATTTCTTGAAACACATAGTAAGAAAGGCAGATAGGGTAGTAGCTGCCATCATCTTGTTTTTGCAAGAAAAGCAAATAAGTATCACCAGAATGAAAATCAAATTCTCCGTGAATGAGATTTGTATACTCTCCAACAACTTTCTTTTTAGACACTATAGAAATGTCTTGGTCATTGAATCCTTTTATAAAATGTTGAATCTGAAAATTTCTATAAAATGAAGTTATTCCATCTTGACTGATTGTTTGCTCAGATGAAGCTCTGGCTATTACTATAAGATCACTAGAAGTTGACAGGTGTTCTAAATTGTTGTAAGGCAAAATAGAACTAGCAAAGGTGAGAACAGAAAGCAAGCAAAAAAATACTACTGCAGATAGACTCCTACACATATCAAAAAGTGGTTGGTTATTAAATATTAGTGATTCGACTTGCCTTGCTTAGGAAAAAGGATATGTTCTCAGAACCGCTGAAATAAATCAGAAGATCAAGGGATAGCACAAATATAGAAATGCTCTTTGTATTTCAAAGAATGACCATTGACTTTAACAGGACATTTTTAAAAAATTATTGAATTAAAATTTTCAATTGAGAGGTGATTTTAAATGCTGTCTTGTGCATTTGGCTCGTACTAATTATTTTACATTTTTAATTCTACATTTAAAGATCTAATAAATAGACATTTACACTTTATAATTATTTTTAATATGTAATATTTTGATTCCAATAATTTATTCCTCTATTCACAAAATCATTGTTGTCCTTTCTGGATATTTTTTTTCAAAACTTAATATTTATCCAGTTTCTTATTTATAACTCTCCTACTACCAGCTTAAATGTATAAACCTTAATCCCATAATGCTCCCCCTTAATCCCTTAATGTTTCCCTCCTCACCGTTTACTGTTTAAATACGCTTGTACCCGATGACCAGCGTTTTCTTTCACATTCATATAGTAGAAATTAAAATCAGCAATATGATAGTTCTTAGTTGTCAATAAAAAACTGAAAGGAAATTTTGGTCGGTGTGCCCACAACATACCATTGACTGCATGTGCATCGACTCTTTGCGTATACACTTTATTGAATTTTCGTAAGACAGTTCCTTTATTCAAAGATCTATCTGCGTAGGCTCCATCGAGTGTCCAAGTTAGTGGATTGGTATTCACGATTTGATCTCCTACAAAAGGTGTTGGGGTGTAGTCATATCTGAATGTTCGCCAAGAGATAAAACAATTTGTCTGATCGGCATTTTCGCAAGGCTTTAGATTCTCAAATTCATCTTTTTGTACTGGCATACCTACTATATAAGCTGCAATCAATTTTTGCTCTAATACAGTACCTTCTATATGTTTTTTAATCAGGGGTATCGCATGAGTAGTTCCTTGACTATGAGACGCAATGATAAACGGACGACCATCATTCCAATATTCTATGTAGTGCAAAAAGGCAGCCTCCACATCCGAAAAAGCTAATTCAAAGGCCTTCTTCGTATTTGCTTTGTCTTCACTGTAATACGCTCTTAGTTGGGCTTGACGGTAACGGGGTGCATACACTTTGCCTGCCTCATTAAATATGCTTGCTTGGTATCTTATGGTTGTCTCGTCCGTCTGCTTATTTAGCTTTTGGTCTGCCAGACTTGCATTCCAACTCTGGTTTTCATCAAGTTTGGTAAATGTTGTTGGATGTATGAAAAAGACGTCAGCTTTCGGATCTTGTTGATTAGCTTTTTTCGATTCACCTGGAATATGATCAGATTCGTCAATTTTGTTTGGGTGCGCTGCCCAGTGTGTGAGTTTTTTATAATCAACAGCTTCTTCTTTAGAATATTGGGGGGCTACAAATTGGTGTGTCGATTTACAACTATAGGAAATAACAATAAACATAAATCCGAATAATTGAATCAACTTTTTCATTACCATTTCTCAAGTAAACTTTTTATTAGAATAATTTTAAGATTAGGGTTACATTTTTAGATCTCATGACACTAATAAATGATATCACCCAAAATAGGGATATAAAATTAAAGTAGTTTGTAGTATATTTAACGTAACAGAGGACATAAGCAACTTCCCAACAGCTTTATTCCTTATGTACTGGAACTTAATGAACTCAATTTTATTGAGTGGTAAGCTAAAATAAATAGAAATTATAATTTAAGTAAGCTTTTTGTAATCATAAAAGCCTGCCAAATTAGGGAGAGTAAAATTTAAACAGCAATGGCCCATTTAAACATATTAGAATTAGGCATCGTCCAGAAAGGCTTCTTTACATTTAGACGAGAAATAGTTAATAACTAAATGCTATGAAATCGAAAAATACACGAATTGGCAGTATGTCAATTACTCATTTAAGGTATTCACATTACTGCACAGAAACCTCAGGCAAATCTAAGCGATGGCTCAGAGATGATTTTGAGTTACAAGATGTCAATCCAAGTCATATTTCGGTCTTTAGTAAAATCGAGAATCACGAATTAATAGGTTTTCCATTTGGTGAACCGGCAGAAAAAAAGAGAACAGATTATAAAAAATACACCCTACTTGTAGGCGATAAACTGTATATGATGGAAGAAATTATTTTATCTTCTGAGCAATTGAAAGAAAGTGATGTTATACATTATGTCATATCGCCTCATGAGTTGAGGGTACATTCTGTAGGTTCAGAAGAAGAACAGATCTTGGAAACCTTAACCGAACGAGAAATAGAAGTTATTGTAATGATGGCAAAAGGTCATTCGATGACAAGTATCGCCAAACAACTGTACTTATCTCCGCATACGATCGACTCTCATCGCATTAATTTATGTAAAAAACTAAAAGTAAGACGTACTACAGAACTAGCAGTATGGGCGTATAAATTAGGGTTGCTTGACAAAGAACCTCTAAGAGTATCATGTAGATAGTACATGAAAAATAAATAAGAACATTACTTGCTTCTCCACTTTTCTGAACAAACCATTCAGACATATCCGCATATATATCAATATGTTGATAGTCAATGTATTAACACTGTAAATGTATTAGTTGTAGCAATTAATTTTTAACAGTTTTTACAGTGAAATGGCTGAATTCAGGGATAAAAAATCCGACTTCTTATCGACAATTTTATGATACCGTTAAGTCAACTTCTAAAGTGAGGTAAAGATTTTAATGATAATTAATAACCTTTTAAAACAACCTTCCATGTATCTAACTTCCTCAGAAGGTCAGGCTGCTGTCAGCTGTCCAAGTCTAACCAATAATAATTCAACTCATCGTAGGCGCGACTACCAATATCCTCAATTAACTAGTCGAGAAACTGAAGTCCTTCAGGGTATCGGTTTGGGGTTCTCCATTAGGGAATTAGCAGATCAATATTGCCTCTCTACTCACACTATTATTTCTCATCGCAATTCTTTGAAAGAAAAATTGCGGTGCAAAAAGGCTACCCAGCTTGCTGTTATGGCAGAACGATTGGGTCTTTTATCCGGCCTTTCATTTCACTTTTAATCTCTGTTCTATTTCCTTAAAATTTAAACTTTTTAATTATGAAGAAAATTCGATTTTTATACAGGCTGTCTGCCTTTTTTACTTGTTGTACAGTTGCATGTTGCTTATATGGGCAGGACTATAATGAAACAATTACAGGCTTAGTTGCCGGTACAAACACAATTCAATTACCAAATATCCCTGATTTTGAATGTGCAGATAATTTTGATGTTGATCTAATTCATACAAATGTGGCTGCTGCATTTGGATCAATTTCTATTTCAGGGCCTGGCATAAATGGTACATTATCTTTTGCTGGCCCCACGCTTGGTTGTGATAACTTAACAACATCTGATGTAACAATAGCTCAACCAGAAGATTTTACTTGTATTGATGCGAATGCAATATTTGAATATACCATTGAAATAGATGAAAATTTTGTTTGTGCCCTTTTTGGTAGCAATGCCAGTGCTGAGTTGGTTTTTACTTTTGATTTTGAAGCACCCCAAGATCCCGTTTGGGCTCCAACCGCTTGTGCAGATATGGCTGCAGATTTATCAACGACTATTTCAACAGATGTGGGCTCTTGTGATGCCACAGTCCCAGATTTGACTACCCTTGCTATGGGATTGGTCAGTGATAATTGTGGAATTGATGGAATTACCCAAATGCCTTTATCCAATTCCACAACTTCACCATCTGGTGTTACTTGTAACGGCACAGATCCTTTAGCTTACACTACTGACATTACATTTAGGGTGAGAGACAATTGTGGAGCCATGACCGAATTAGTCTGCATGGGTTTACTTAAGATTGAAGACAATGAACAACCTGTGGTTACAGTCCCAACAGCGCTCACAGTAGATATCGGAGCAAACCCTGATTGTGAAATCAGTGCAGCAGATGTATTGACGGCAATACAATCTGATATATCTGTATACAGTGTTGAAG
>CAYVFU010000024.1:47410-57326 GCA_964450495.1 uncultured Saprospiraceae bacterium
TAGTTCCTACTACATTGACAGTAGACATTGGAATGAATGCAACATGCGAGATAAGTGCAGCAGATGTATTGACGGCAATACAATCTGATATATCTGCATACAGTGTTGAAGACAATTGTACAGCTATGCCAAGTGTTGTATTAGATCAACCTGGACCTTTCACAGGCTCATGTACTGCGCCTGGAATGCAGCCAACAGTGCTGGTGAGTATAACAGCAACTGATGACTGTGGTAATGCCACGCAATCAAGTATGATTGAAGTGACACTAGAAGATATGACACCACCAACGGTAGTAGTTCCTACTACATTGACAGTAGACATTGGAATGAATGCAACATGCGAGATAAGTGCAGCTGACGTATTAGCCGCTGTCCAAGCTGATATATCTGCTTACAGTGTTTCTGATAATTGTACTACATCTCCTGTAGTCGCTTTAGATCAAGCAGGCCCTTTTACTGGCTCCTGCAGTGCGCCTGGAACTCAACCAACAGTGATGGTAAGCATAACTGCTACAGATGACTGTGGTAATGCCACGCAATCGAGTATGATCGAAGTGACTTTAGAAGATAAAACAGATCCTATGCTTACAGTGCCGACCGCTATCACAGTAGATATAGGGATGAATGCGAATTGTGCAATCAGTAACGCAGACTTATTAGCGGCTATACAATTAGATGGTGCATACAGTGTTTTTGACAACTGTACAACATCTCCACAGGTTGTTTTAGATCAAGCAGGCCCTTTCACAGGTTCATGCAGTGCACCAATGGTGCAACCTACTATCATGGTTACACTCACGGCTGTTGACGATTGCGGGAATGATATCACTTCAGGACCTATATTAGTGACATTGGAAGATGTTACTCCGCCAATTATTACCCCACCTATGATTACCACTTTAGCTGTGTGTAATACATCAACAGATTGTAATCAAAGTTTGGATTTAACCTTGGCATCTGCCATGGACAATTGCACTACGCCCAATATGATGATGATAGCTAGTATTGTCACAGACAATGCTAATCTGAATACAGTTATTCAAGCACAAAATAGCTTTCCTCTTTTGGTGCCAATTAGCGGTCTCGTACAACTGGACTTTCCTGTTGGAAACACTCAAGTTACCATTACATTAGCTGACCAATGTGGAAATGCTGGAGTGCCGACTGATTATTTCGTAACAGTATATGATTGTACTGCACCACAGATACAGAGCTGTCCACAGGCAATTACGGTTAATACAAGTTCAGACAACAACTATAACTGTGAAGCCCTTGCTGACTGGAATAATCCAACGTTTGGTGATAGTTGTCCTGGCCCATCCATTACAGGATTTAGTTTTGCTGATGGTTCTGCAGGTGCAAATGTGCCCATTTCATTTCCTTCTATTAGTGGAGCTGGCAATGGTCCTGGAAATACGCAATCTGCGATTTTTCAGAAGGGAGTCACAGAGGTAACTGTTACTATAGCTGATGGAAATAATTTTGGTGGTACTATTGTCAACGGTGTAATTGTACCTGCAAATGGGCCTTTAACTAGTACCTGTGTCTTCACAGTCACTATCGTAGACGATGAGCTTCCAACAATTGTGAATCTTCTTGCCCCAACAGTCAGTTATTCCACAAGTACGGGAGCTGCATGCCCGACAGATGTATTTATGAGTCAGTTCTCAGGTCCTAGTGGTCCAGTATTACCAATAGTTGTACCAGTGGGTGGACCAATTGTATTTGATGTGAGTGCTGCGCAGGATGGTTCTGTGACTTATACGACATTAACTCATGCAGACTTTGATGATAACTGTCTTGTGAATGACGGTACGCTCGAGATTACGGCATTGTCTTCTAATAATGATGGATGCAATGAAGAAGTGACAATACAATATACATATACGGATTGTGGTGGTAATACACCAATCGTACAGTCCCAGATAGTTAGCTTTAGTGATGATACACCACCTTCCATTACAGGGACTGTTTATACAGGTACCGCTATTAACGACTGTAAAGCTAATGCTCCAGGATTTGATTCTAATAAAGCAATCATGGGTTTCAGCGATGACTGTGCAGCAAGTGTTACGGCTTCCTTAACAGGTACTTCAGATACAGGAGATGATTGTAATTGGACAGTGACTTATAATTATACAGTATCTGACGGTTGTACAACTACAACTGGATCGTATACAGAAATGGGAGGTGATATTGATCCTCCTAGTTTAACTGGAGCTGGATACCAAGGCACTTTTATTAATGACTGTAAAGCCAATGCTCCAGGGTTTGATTCTAATAAAGCAATCATGGGTTTCAGCGATGACTGTGCAGCAAGTGTTACGGCTTCCTTAACAGGTACTTCAGATACAGGAGATGATTGTAATTGGACAGTGACTTATAATTATACAGTATCTGACGGTTGTACAACTACAACTGGATCGTATACAGAAATGGGAGGTGATATTGATCCTCCTAGTTTAACAGGAACTGGATACCAAGGTACTTTTATTAATGACTGTCAAGTTAATGCTCCAGGGTTTAATCCCGGAAAAGCACTTATGGGCTATACTGATGATTGTGCAATAATATTGACAGCTACTGGGACGACTAGTATGATAACTGGGGATGATTGTAATTGGACAGTGACTTATAATTATACAGTATCTGACGGTTGTACAACTACAACTGGGTCGTATACAGATTTTGGAGGCAATACTAATATGCCTATAATTCCTCTAGCTCAGCAGCAAGCCGATTTTACGGGAGCAAATGTTCTTTTTACGGTACCTACAGATTGTAACCGTAATGCTGCGATACAAATTCCAGTGATAAATGATGCGTGTGGCAATGCAATTCCTCAAACAGCAGCATCAGGAACAAGCACACCAGGTTGGACGATCACATCAGATGATCCAAATCTTAGTTTTATTGACAACGGTAATTTCTGGGATGGAGATTTTCAAGTAGGTATCACAAATGTCACTATCACAGGAACAGACATCTGTGGTAATATGGTTACTGACCAAATTATGGTCGAAGTTATTGACAATATTCCTCCGGTCTTAGTAACTGGTAATGGTACGATCCCTTGTCCCCCAAATCAAACGATTTTTGCAGACTCCATGAGTTGTGCCGCAGATTTCACTTGGACTGATCCTGGTGTACTTGATAATTGTATTTTGACTAATACAGATATCTCATTCAGCAATGGGATGCCTTCTATTGCTAATCCATTCCCTTATCAAGGGGGTGGTATGAGAACAGTTACATTCGCTTTAGGAATGACGACTGTGACTTATACAGCATTTGATAATTCTAATAATTCTGCAGTTGTATGCTCGTTTACGATTGATGTAAATGATGCAGTAGATCCAATAGCCAATTGTCCGGCGATTCCAGATGTTCAATTAGATGCTAATGGTAATGGAACGTTGGCTGCAAATATAGGTATGGGTCTTAGTTCTGATAATTGTTCTTCACTAATTGAAACTAGCCCATTAGTTACTTTAAACTGTACTGATATTGTTTCAGGCGGTTCAGTAACATTAACAGCTACTGATACTGATGGTAATGTGGGTACAGCATCTTGCTCGTTCAATGTAGTAGATTTACTTCCACCTACTGCTCAATGTCAAAATATCTCCGTAATGCTTGATAGTACAGGGATGGCTACAATTGTTGCTTCTGCTATTAATAATGGAAGTATTGACAATTGTGACGGGAAAATTCTTAGTGACAGCTTATCTGCAAGTACATTTGACTGTAGCGATATCGGTCCAAATTCTGTAACATTAACGGTTACTGATGGATCCAACAATTCGTCAACATGTATGGCGACTGTAACTATAGCAGATGGAATAAATCCAATAGCTGTTTGTCCACCGATGCCAACGATCAGTTTAGATCAAGTAACAGGAACGATAATAATACCTGCAAATCTTGGTACGGGGCAAAGTACGGATAATTGTTCTGTTATATCTGAACTAAACACAACCCCAACCTTTGACTGTAGTGATATTGGTGTAAATACCTATGATTTGACTGCAACTGATAATAGTGGGAATACCAATACGATTACTTGTAATGTACAAATAGTTGACAGCAGTGCGCCTATATTTATTTGTCCTACGCCAATAATTGATTTCTCTACACAATCAGATTGTAATGTTACTATCAGAGCGACAATTCCTGGTATAACAGATAATTGCGATGCTACCTCCACATTGAGTTTTAATAATGGAGGTTTACCGATACAGACAGATGCATTAGGTAATCCAATTACACCTGTGACCATAAGTAACCTAAGCATTGTTAATAATAATACAGAGTGGCAAGCTGAATTTCCATTAGGTATAACCTACTTGTCAATATCAGCAACTGATGTAGCAGGAAATACTAATGCTTGCACATTCTCTGTAACAGTAGAAGATAACTTTGATCCAGATGCGATTTGTAATCCATTGACAGTTGTTCTTGATGGTAATGGCATGGGGTCTATTGATGTCAATGACTTTACTTCTGGTGATAACTGTGGAGTAGCATCAGTGAGTTTATCGCCGAGTACATTTACTTGTAGTGATTTAGGTGCGCCAGTAAATGCTACATTTACTGTAATTGATGATGACAATAATATCAATTCATGCGTATCAGTTGTTACTGTTTTAGATAATGAAGATCCAGTCATCACATTAATTGGTAACCCATTTGAATTCCCTAATTGTAGTTCAAGTACATATAACGACTTGGGTGTAACCATTTCTGATAATTGTGATATGAATTTGAGCCCAACCGTTACTGGAGGGCCTGTGGATTTATCCACAGCAGGGACGTATACACTTACGTATACTGCCACAGATGCATCTGGTAATTCAGCTTCAGTTTCCAGAACAATTATTGTAAATGACCCATTGGGAGGATTTACATTAGTTGGGATTACTGGAGAAGCTTTTGTTTGTGCTGGTAAAAATGGATTTTCATACAGCATACCTCCTACACCTGGTGCGGCCACCATCACCTGGAGTCATTCTTTAGGTACAGCACAGTTTGTTGCAGGACAAGGTTCCTCGGGTGTTCTTGTTAATTTCCCAGATGACCTGTCTTTAGAAGATGGATATTGCATCACAGATGGAGCTGGAACTCCAGGAGGTACAATAGATGTCACTATTACAGGAGGATGTTCTCCAATGACCATGTCACTTCCTATCACGTATTTGGATGACGAAGTGTGTAGCGTGTATAATTGTTTTGTTGACTTACATATCAATGATGCACTTGCATTACCTGCTGCAGATAGTCCGACACTTTATGTTGCTGATCAAAGAATTAGTTCGGATGGTACCGTATTGTCTGATAGAACAGTTGACTACTTTGCGGGCCAATCTGTCGAATTGAAGCAAGGCTTTGAAGTAAAAAAGAATGCTGTTTTTCTAGCAGATATTGCACCATGTGTTTCACAACAATTTTTCACTAGCGCACAAGCTGATCTTTTGATCGAATCTCTTAAAGAGGATGGTATAAATCTTGACCGAGAGTCGTTGAAAATTTTAGAGGATAATTAGTCTTAATGACTAATTTATGTAGGAAGTTAGCTTACCGCCCTTTGGGGCGGTAAGCTTTTTTATTAGAATAAACTTTATGTCTACTAATTAAGAATAATCTCTATTGCTGTATCCAACATATCGTCAATACCACGTACTAGGTTTTCAGATTTGTTGTTTATGTCGATATCCGGTTTAACACCATTTTCAATTGTTATAAACTCTTTGTCTAGAAAATCACTTGTTGATACTGCCACTATCCAGCCATTTGATAATTCTATGCTTAAATTTCCTCCGCCGCCTCCACCTGTAAGCTGACCGACTATGGTGACGTTTGGAATGTTTTTGAAAAATGCCGCCATGTAAGATGCAGCGCTGTAGCAAGTTCTATTTGTCAAAATGACTGTAGGAAGTCCAAAATAAAAATCTGAAGGTTCGATAGTTACTCCAATTGGATTTGTTTTGTCATCATGATTTGGTCCAGATTTTTCAACATAATAACCTAATGTTGTCGTTTCTTGAACAAATATATTCATCATGTCGATCAATGGGTCGCTGTCTCCTCCACCATTATTTCTGATGTCAATTATAAGGCCGTTAACACCTTGGTCTTTCATCTCTTTGACAATCTGAGGAAAAGCTCTATATCTGCCCATTGAAGGCAAATAAATGTAGCCGATATCACTTTCCATAATAGTGAATTGGAGATTACCATCAATCTCTAATTTGTCTGTTAAGTAATTGTTCTTTATAACATCTAAATCAAACTGAATATCATAGCCTTCTCTGTAATCGAATTTATTGATTTGTGAAAATGGGGCTTTGATTTGATTGTGTGAGTCTTTCAATTCTTTCAAGGCACTTTCACAAATTGATAACAACTCTTGTTCGGTGGTACTTTCGGTTAATTGGTTTCTATAGGTGGTATATATCTCATTCCAGTCTACATTTTTTTCTTCGAAGTAGATGTACTGCTGATCAACGTACTGCCAGAATTCTTCAAAAACATCAATAGGTGACATTTCTTGTAAGGGTGCTGTGATGTCTTTTGAACAAGAAACAAAACAGAAGACAACTATTAAACAATGGATTATGGCATTTTTCATTATATATATTTAGTGGAATGATTTAAATTTCTAAAGTGATTTAAAGAATAGATTTAATATCTGTATGATACTCCTAATGTTAGGGTCTGATCTCTATAGTCTATGGATTGCTTGGCTCTTTCGTGTACCAGATTCCCTTGAAAGTGTACACCGATTCCAACTGAATCAGTTAAAAATAATTGGACGCCAAGTTTTATTTTGATGGATTGGAAATTGTGAACCGATTTTATCTTTCCTGATCGCAATAATGGTAAAGCAATATTTGAGCGAGTAGGAGAGAATGTACCTTCCTCCAAAAATTTTTCAGGATAAGGGTGTCCGAATGCTGGTCTGATCAAATAAGTTAATAGTGCTACTTCTGCAGAACTATTCAGGAAGACATCTTTCGACTTGACACTCGTCTGGTGATTCCAGCTAATCTTAGGGCTTAAGGAGTAAGCCATGGTATAACTAATCGGATTATTCACGAAAAAGCCAGTATCTGTATTGGGGAAGGTCAATAAAACATTCGAATCAAAAGAACCACCAAACCAATAGTTATTCCTAAGCTTTCTTTCATACGAATAATTTATAGTAGGGTGTATGAAGTTCAGTCCAAGTTGACTTGCGTTCGTTTGACTTTTGAATGAAGTAAATAAGACATTGAGTTGTTGTCTGCTCTTCGTCTTTACTGTTGTAAAGTTAAGTCCATAAATGGTGGAGAATTGACGTTTTTCTCTCAGTGACATTCGCTTATCTACGAGAGATGATCTGGATATGCCAACATGAAAGGTGATTTCTTTAAAATTCAATGTGTTATCTGTGAGTTGTTGCGTATGCACAGAAGAGATTGTAACTATAATGAAGAAAATAAAAAGAGCAATACGTGTCATATTATTTGATTTATGATTCAAATATGCAGCACATAAATCGAACAATTTTGAATGAGTGACTATTGGTAATATTCTGTGGTCAATGGTCCTTTATTATTCACTTAAAATTAGGACCATTCACCACAACAGTACTGAAAATCAGTTGGTTATGATATTTTGTAAGCTGAACTTTAACAAAGGGATTTGAGGGTGTCGACCTTAGATCTGGACACTGGAATTACTTTTGTTGACTTTTCAAGTATGACTTTCATAGAATTTTTATTACCCTTTAACTCTTCTATTCTATGGAAATTAATAATGTATGAGCGATGACACCTATAAAATTTAGAATCAGGTAATTGTTCATTGATTTTACTCATTGTGCCTCGTATCATATGCTTTTGTATACTACCATCCCTGGCAAGATAAAGAATGACATAGTTGTCTTCTGCTTTGATGTATATAATGTCATCAATATCTGTTTCAATTAAATCTCCTTTGTTAGTTCCCTTTAAAATAACTTGCTGCGTGTCTCTGTTTTTTGTTTCACTAATTGCTACTTCCGATCTTACCGTTCCTTTATATTTCCAATACATATACAAAAATTGAAAACTGATGGGAACGATTGCCACACTTGCAGCACGACTTAAAAAACCTGCAATGCGATTAAGTTTTATAGCAAAGTCAAAAACGAAAGAATAATATAAGTAGCAGCATAATAGAGATAAAAATAGGGAAAGGAATAAGTCAACCGATTCTCTACTTATTGTCCACTTGTCTTGTTTTCGTTTGTACATACCAAAATAAGATAAAGTGTAGTAAGCGCCAACGGACAAAAAGATAACAATCCCATAGCCAGATAAGATTAAATGCTTGTACGGATGATTGAAATTTTGTGTATTGAAAGGTTGAAATACATTGAGGATAAATGCCACTGACAGTCCCGAAAAAAGTGCTATCCAAATATACAGACTGAATGATTGACGTGGAAAAGGCGTTGATAAGATTTGCTTAATTTTAGTCACTAAGTTCATTTTTTTCTAAGCCTTGGTAATTCGCTGCGTTTATTTTAATAAGCTGTAACAATTCATGTAAATCTAATAAGCTAGTTATTGGATTCATAATCGAAATACGCAACCACGTATCTTCCTTCAGTTTTGTTTGAACGATATAGAACGTGCCATCTTCTAATAATTGCCTTCTGATGTATTGATTGCATTTATTAATGTCCTCTACATTTTCTAATTGACCCTTCCACCTAAAACAGACTATATTAGAATCTGGATATACTGCTAAATCAAATGCATCATCTGATTTAATGGTATCAGCGAATGTTCTTGCGAGTGTGAATGTTTTTGTAAAATGCTCTTCGATTACTGACTCTCCATACAATTGAAACATAAAGAAAATTCTTAAAGCAAACATTTGTTTAGTGCATTCAAATGTTCGCTTAGCAAGGTTATGCCATTCTGCTTCGTGACTTTTTTCCCACAGGTAATCTGCTTTCACTTGGAATGCACTGTAACTGGTTTTGGCATTTCGGAACAGAACAACAGTCGCAAGTGCTGATGTTAACATCATTTTATGTGTGTCAAATATGATCGAATCTGCCTGTGCTACACCGTTGATTAAATTTGCGTATTGTGGGGAATAAATAACTGGCCCTCCATGAGCACCATCTACGTGAAACCAAATATCATACTCCTTTGCATATCTGGCGATCTCATTCAAATCATCATACTTACCAGTTGAAGTCGATGGAGCAGAACCAACGATCGCGATGACATGTATGCCTTTGGATTTAGCTTCTTCCAAATATTGTGGAATCAAATCTGTACGCATTCTATACTCTTCATCCACAGGGATTTTTATTATTCCATCATCACCCCATCCCATGACGCGCACTGCTCTGTCTACACAATAATGAGCTTGGTCCGATACCAGAAGTGCTAACTGCTGTTTGCTTCCTTCTTCCCACACATTTGTTGGTGCTTTCAGTTGGCGTGCTGCCAGAAGTACAGTGAGATTGGCAAGAGTGCCACCTGAGGTGAAAAAGCCACCGCCATCTGTAAAGCCAAATTTTTCACTAAACTTATCTATAAGTATTTTTTCTACAATGGTGCCAGCTGATCCCATTTCATAGACACCTACACCATTATTTAAAATGGAGACAAGCATATCAACTAGACTTGACATTGGTGCAGTAACAGCTACTTGATGTCCTATGTATTTAGGGTTGTGTAAGTGAATAGAATAGTCCATCACTTGTTGCACTAATTCAGAGAAGCTTGATTTTTCATTGAGCTTAGACGTCCATTCAGAAAGTAATGTCTCTGGCTCTTTATAATTGATGGTGTTTATCTTACTGGCTTTTGCTTCCTTTAAGTAATCGGCTAGGATATTGACTAGTTCATGCCCTTTAGATCGGAAGTCTTCT
>CAYVFU010000025.1:0-20835 GCA_964450495.1 uncultured Saprospiraceae bacterium
TCAACAGCGCGTGCAGTCAAAGCCATATAGGTAATTGAAGGATTTTGTGTTGCAGAACTAGTCATGCAAGACCCATCAGTAACAAACACATTTTTAACTTCATGCATTTGATTCCACTTATTTAGCACACTTGTTTTAGGATCACGACCCATTCTTGCAGTACCCATTTCGTGAATAGCAGCTCCAACAGCTGTAGCGACATTGTAAGAGGTAATGTCAGTACAGCCAGCAGCTTCTAACATTTCTTCAGCGCAGGTCACTCCGTCTTTTCTCAACTCCATTTCATTTTCTCGTAGTTTCGTATCAAAGGTGATAATGGGCATTCCATTTTTATCCTTTTTGTCGAAATTCAAAAACATTTTGTTTTCATGGTATGGTAGCAACTCGCCAAAACAAGTCATTGATATTTGGTAAGGTCCAGGTTTGACAATTTGCTCCTTAAGGGATTCACCTATACCATGGCCAACTCCTTTAATTCGGTGCGCTCGACCTTGATAGCCATATCCTCTGATGAAATTATCCATTTTAGTGGATGCATCAATATTTCTAAATCTCGGGATATAGAAGCCCAACGGTTTTCTGCCTTTGTAGTATGTGTCTTCGAAACCTGGTAAGGTAGCTGATGCTCCCATGCCATAATGATGATCCATCATGTTGTGACCCAGCTCTCCGCTTGTATTGCCGAGTCCATCTGGAAATTCATCTGATCGACTATTTAAGAGTATTGCTGTACTACCAATTGTACTCGCATTGCAGAATATGACTTTTGCAAAGAATTCAACATCTTCTCCTGTTTCAGCATCTCTTACTCGTACACCAGTAGCTTTTCTTGTTTCAGTATCGAAGACAATTTCGTGAGCCACACTATTTGGTCGCATCCATAAATTGCCTGTTTCTTCTGCGACAGGAAGTGTTGCTGATAATGAGCTAAAATAAGCACCATAAGGACAGCCACGAACGCAACGATTTCTACTTTGACACTGGCCTCTCTTTCCTTTGTGGACATCAGGTTTGTATTGAGTCAAATTTGCAACTCGTCCTGGGGTAATCACACGTTTTGGATATTTTTTTCCAACAGCTTCTCTCATATGCTGCTCCGCACAATTCAACTTAAAGGGTGGTAAAAATATGCCATCCGGTACTTGTTTAAGTCCTTCTTTCTGGCCTGACACACCGACAAATGTTTCAACGTAGTCATACCACGGTGCGATATCTTTATATCTTATTGGCCAGTCAATAGCAATACCTTCTTTGGCATTGGCTTCAAAATCTAAATCACTCCACCTGTAACAATGCCGACCCCACATAATTGACCTGCCACCAACATGATGCCCTCTTATCCAGTCAAATCTAGTACCTTCTACTTCATCATATGGATATTCGTCATCTTTATTGATAAAGTGTTTGTGATCTTCCTTGACCCACCAATTGAGTCTATTCTGTTTAAAATAATGAGCTGCTACTTCTTCCTTGGAAACTGTATTGTTATTTTCCAACTCCCAGTTGTCTAAATTGGCTGTAGGGTAGTCTCCATGCGTCACCATAGGTCCACGTTCCAATACCAATGTCTTATAACCCTTTTTGCACAGTTCCATAGCAGCGAAACCGCCACTGATACCTGAACCAATGACAATGGCGTCATAAGTGTTTTCGTCTTTTCCTTGTGAATTAAAATACATCATATCGTCCATGCTTTTCCTCCTACCTCGTCAAGCGATATACATGCTTGGTATTCTCCCGGTACTGGCAGGTAATTTAGTAATTCAGTTCCCACTTCTTCTGTGTTTAAAAAGTAATGAACGAGTTTTTGTTTAACTGACTTATACGCCTTGTGTATATCAGCATCACCGCTGCTTAGGCTTTTGTCAATTGTTGTAACCAATTCAAAACCTTTAGTGTCATCAAGGTCTATTAGTGATGTGCCATCGCTTTGTGAAGCAAAATAAGTATTAAGCACACTAACGTTTTTAGACAGTAAATCTAGTTGATCTTTATCCAATATGGCACCTTCTATCTTATCCATAATCTGAACGAGTCCTGTCGACTTGGCTCCAGGAGTATCAGAAGATGGTAATAGTATGTCTGCAAATGATTTCAAAAATTCGAAATCATTTTTGGCGAATATGTCGGAAGTGTAATTAGCTGTATCTATTTCTAATACATCGCCTTTGCATCCAGGTAATATTGAACTTAATGCGATTCCAGATGTAGAATAGAAAGCTACTTTGATGAGCTTGCGTCTTTTCATATTTATTCAAATTGCAGTTCGTAAGATATGTAAATTCTAATAAGAAGGATGAATCCTTTTGTAGAATTTACCTCGTTCTCCGAATGAGAGATAGTTTTTATAAGTAGGCTCACTTAAGGCATTAATTTTATAGAACGAATCTGATGTGTATGTCGATCCAGATGATAGATGTTGAAATAGGCCCATTCAAATTTTGTCATGCTACCAAAAAGTGGGTGTCTAAATGCAATGTATTCTTCTGACCACGATTTTGTGTCTTTTTCCTGAATAAAATGACTCCTTGTTTCTTTTATCTTTTCAAGTAAATCAATCTGACTTTTTTGCATATCGCAAGGCCGCAACATGTCCAAGGATGAATAGTGTTTTGTGTGGTCACCAAAATAATTACGTATCGAAATGATTTTATCAAAAGGACTTCTTTCTCTATGTTTCCCTTCAACAGAGCATAGTTCGTAGACAGCGGTTTCACTCAGGTACAGATGTTCAAGAATTTGACGTATACACCATTTCCCTTCCTCTGGGATTAGTCTAGACTTCTCTTCATTGACGTCAGATAGACATTCGGTTAGGTGTTCTATGTTGTTGTCAGAATCTTGAATAAGCCGTTTGATATCCATACTATTTGAGTTCTTTATATCTGAAACAAGAAGTAGTGTGGTCATTCACCATTCCACAAGCTTGCATAAATGCGTAGACAATTGTACTACCAACAAATTTAAATCCGTCCTTTTTGAGTTGCTTACTCATCTTGTCGCTAATTGCAGTATTTGCAGGCACATCTTTCGTGTATTTATATCTATTGATTATGGGTTTGCCGTCTACAAATTGCCAAATATAGTCTGCGAATGATTGCTGTTTTGATATGTCTAAATACAACTGCGCATTGACTATGAAAGCGTTGACCTTCAGCTTATTTCTAATAATGCCTGGATCATTTAATAGTTTCTCTCTTTTCTTCTCTGTGTACCGTGCTATTTTTTCAGGATTGAATTTATCAAAAACCTTTCGATAGTGTTCTCGTTTTTTTAAAACTGTTATCCAGCTTAAACCTGCTTGAGCTCCCTCTAATAACAACATCTCGAATAATGTTTGATCGTCGTACTCTGGGACACCCCATTCTTTATCATGGTAGTCCATATACAGGTCAGAAGACATACACCATTCACATCTTTTTTTCATGAAAGATTTATTTGAATAGCAATGTACGTTACTCAAATGAAATTTAGATATCTAATGGCGAGATTAATTTATTTATACGAAAGGTATATTTAGTGTTTTAACATTGGCATAAAGAAAAGCCAGCTGAAACGTACATTAAGGGATTTACTTCTCTGTACTTTAAGTCGCTGAATATCTTACTGAATGAAACATTTCCGGACTTCTGTCAGAAGGTTATATTACATCAAGATGATGACCAAATTTAGATTTCTTAGTTTCGAGATAGCCTCTATTCTCTTTTTTGGGTTGTATTTGTAATGGAATTCGTTCTACTATTTCAATTGTGGATGAATCGAAGGCTGCGACTTTATCTGGGTTATTAGTCAATAGATTGATCCGTTTAATTTTAAGGTCTTCTAATATGAACAAAGCTTCATCGTATTGTCTAGCATCTATTGTGAAACCAAGAATTTGATTAGCTTCTGCTGTATCGTAACCAGCATCTTGTTTTTCATAAGCATGCAGTTTATTGATGATTCCAATACCTCTTCCTTCTTGACGCAGATAGATAAGTAAACCAGTATGTTTGGCGATATATTCTAATGACTTATCCAGTTGCTCACCACACTCACATCTGTTAGAACCAAATAGATCACCTGTTAGGCACTCTGAATGAATGCGTACATTGACCACAGAATCAATTCTTGTCTTAGGATTAAACAAAGCCAAATGAGGCATCTTGTCTTCAGAAGTATTTGAATACGCTATCAATTGGAATTCACCATGATCCGTTGGAATCATTGCTTCTCCTTGGATAGTCATGGCTTTATTTCTTTCTGAACTCATATATCTAACTTAACAACTGCTCTTAGGTTATGTTTCATTTGGAATACAAACTTAAGACTTATTACATTCAAATAAAACGTAGTTTTGACACAAATCAAGTACAATTGAATTTCATTGATTTTGAATAAGAAAATAAAATAATCGTATGGTTGATAAAATGATGCAAAGTATCGAAGAAAAATATGGAAAGCCATTCGGTCATTGGGTAGAATTGTTGCTGAAATCTGGGCTGCAAAAGCACGGAGAAATGTTGAACTTACTTAAATCGGAACATGGATTTTCTCATGGTTTTGCTAATCTTGTTGCTCACAAAGCAAGAGCTTCTGATTCGGATTCTGCAAGTTCGACAGATTCGTTAATTAACACTCAATATGCGAAAGGGAAAGAAGAACTCCGTCCCATTTATGATATTCTCATTACTAAGATCAGCAAGTTTGGTAAAGACGTAGAAGTAGCACCCAAGAAAGCATATGTCAGTTTAAGAAGATCAAAGCAATTTGCTATTATACAACCTAGTACAAAAACGAGAATTGATGTTGGCATTAATCTAAAAGGAAAAGAACCAACAGATAAGTTGGAAGCATCAGGGAGTTTTAATGCTATGGTAAGTCACCGCGTTAGAATTACGGAAAGCAAACAAATAGATGAAGAATTATTAAGCTGGCTAAAAGAAGCATACGAAAACGCATAACCATAAGGCATACGAATTAAATATCAGGCTGTATCCTTGGTACAGATCTCTGACTGCTGCTATGGCATACTTGCCTGTGTTTTTTCTTTTTTTTAATGATATGGTTTCCTTGCCGCAAGTTCTTCTGTTGGAATCTATCTATTACATCAGTGTTGTCTGCATTGAAGTTCCCTCAGGTTATTTTTCGGATAGTATTGGACGTAAGAAAACGCTTACCATTTCGACATGTTTATTCATTCTTGCTTATTTGGTATATGGTGCTGCAACAAATTTTGCATTACTAGCTGCTGGGCAGGTACTATTAGCGGCGGCGATTTCTTTTCGTTCAGGAACTGATACATCATTTTTTTACGAATCTCTCGTAAATGCAGGTAAAGAAAATGAGTATGCTGATCGAGAAGCTAAAGTTCAAAGTTGGGGACAAATAGCAAGTGCAATTGCAGTATTTGTAGGAGGATTTCTTGGTAGTGTAGCACTTAATTTGCCATATTATTTATCAGCTTTATTTGTATTGCCTGCTTTAATTATCTGCTTTTATTTTACAGAACCAGAACAAGAAGAGACTGAAATTATTCCTTTCTTAAAACAAATTAAGATCAGTTTTTTGTATTTAAAAAACCATCAACTGCGATGGATGTTTTATTTCTCCGTCTTGATGTATGCTATGACTCATGTGCCATATGAATTTTATCAACCTTACTTAAAATTGTTAGAAGATAGGGGTGACTTGCATCAAATGGATGCTCCCATTGCCTCAGGACTTTTATTTGCACTCACAAGATTTGTTGCTGCATTTGCCGCAAGGTTTAGTGTAATTTGGACAAAGAAGTATGGCTTGTTCAAATTGTTATTTTTTGCACTATTAATTCAAGGAATTATCATTGCTTTACTGAGTTGGAAATTGCATGCCCTAATTGTGCTTATCGTTTTATTTAGAAATTTCTCTATGCTGTTAACAACTGCTCCAATAAATGCGGTAATTGCACCACTCATAAATCAAGCGCAAAGAGCTACTTATTTTTCAATTCAAAGTTTGGTTTATAGATTAAGTTTTGCACTTATTTTGATTGGTCTTGCATTACCATTTGGGGAGAATCATGTGACAGATTGGCCAGCTTTATCTTGGATGATGCGTGTGTCTTTTATCGGGTCTGTTCTATTTACAATATTGCTATATATAAAAACACCAGAAAAAATTGAAATACCAGAGTAGCCTCTAAGCTACATAGCTTCGGCAACAACAAATGTACTACCACCAATAAAGACACAATCACCTTTATCAGCCGATTTAATAGCCTTGAGTTTGGCTTCTGAGACACTATTGAAAAAACGTGCATCTAAGTTTTGGTCAAGTACGTATGGTTCAAATTCAGAAGTGGGAAGCCCTCTTGGAATTTGAGGTGTGCAGAAATAATATTTACTATCAGATGGAAATTTGGAAAGTAGTTGTTGCCAATTTTTATCTTTTACAAACCCCAATACTAAGTGTAATGGTTTATTCAGTTTTTTTAATTCATTGGTGATATAATTAATCCCATCGACATTGTGTGCACTGTCTAAAATAACCAAAGGCTCTGTGGATTGAATTTGCCATCGACCTTGGTAGTTTGTATTGTCAATTATACGCGTTAATCCTTCCGCTATTTTATCAATTAATTTTTGATGCGAAGTTCTCTTTACCTTTTGTTGTTTTGGGGATTCTTTCTCTGTTGAATCAAGAAATGAGATATAAGATGCAATAGCTGTTTGTATGTTGTGCTTTTGGAATGGACCATTTAAGGCGACATTGACCTGAACATTACAATTATCATTAATCGAAATTTCATAGCTAGATAAACCTAACTTAGTATTAATGAGTGACACTTTACATCTATCCTCAGCAAATGATAAGAGTGCATTTCTAGCAATAGCAGTATTTACAAAAACATGTTTGATATCCTCTTGACGTTCACCGATGATGACTGGCGTGTTTTCTTTTATAATACCTGCTTTTTCTCCTGCTATTTCAACTAAAGTATCGCCAAGCATATTCATGTGGTCATATCCTATGTTTGTAATTACGGATAATCTTGGTTTAATGATATTTGTGGAATCTAAACGACCTCCTAGACCAGTTTCAATAATAGCAACATCAACATTTTGTTGTGCAAAATAATGAAAGGCCATTGCTACGGTGATTTCAAAAAAGGAGGGTGAGAGATCTTTAATAGTGTCTTTCACAAGTTTGGTAAATTGAATCACATCGTCTTCTGAGATATATGCTGAATTTATCTTAATTCTTTCGCGAAAGTCTTTATAGTGAGGTGAGGTATATAAGCCCACTGTTAAACCTTCTTGCTGCAATAAGGAAGATAGAATATGTGATGTTGTCCCTTTACCATTCGTACCTGCTATATGAATGGAAGGGAAATTCTCTTGCGGATTATTGAAGTTTTCACATAATGCAGTAATGTTGTCTAAGTTTTTTTTCATAGCCGAAGATCCTTGTCGCTGATACATTGGCAATTGAGAAAATAAATAGTCTATTGTTTGCTTGTAAGTCATATGAAAATCAAAATAGCTGCAAAATACTCAATCTGCCAATACCGGAAATTGATATAATTTGGCAATTAGAGAGACATTTTACTTTTTTAAGAACGTCACCTAATAGATTACATGTTTTGACAACAAAAAAGCTTATTTTGAGGATGTGAAATAATAATCTGATTATCAATTACTTAAGCCTAATATCTTGATAATCAATGTAAATTGAACTTAAAGTATAGTTGTTTTTATATACATTTATTCTCGAATTGAAGTGCATATCACTCTATTCGCTCACTAAAGCTGCATGAAATGGGTTGGTTTAAGAGATTGAAAGATGGGATACAAACAAAGACAAAGTCCAAGAGGGAAGCTCCTGATGGGCTTTGGCATAAGTGTAAGGACTGTGGAACGACAAATACATACAAAGAACTAAAGGAAAACTTCTTTATTTGCCCCAAATGCGAATACCATACTAGGATAGGCTCACATGACTATTTTGATATTATTTTTGATGGTAAATACGAGTTGTTGTACGAAAATATACGCTCCAAAGACATTTTAAACTTTAAAGATCTCAAATCTTATGAGGACAGACTAATCGGAGCTCATGAAAGGACTTCATTACCAGACGCTATTTCTATTGCTACTGGAAAAGTAAATAAAAAGCCAATAACCATAGCAGCGATGGATTTTAGCTTTATTGGTGGGTCAATGGGATCGGTCGTAGGTGAGAAAATATCTAAAGCTGTTGATCATTGCATAAAAGAGAAATCACCTTTAATGATCATTTCTAAATCTGGTGGGGCTAGAATGATGGAATCCGCATTTTCTTTGATGCAAATGGCTAAAACATCAACAAAATTAGCTCAATTAGCCAGGGCTAAAATTCCATATTTCTCTTTCATGACAGATCCGACAACTGGTGGCGTTACAGCATCATTTGCTATGTTAGGAGACATTAACTTTGCTGAACCAAAGGCTTTGATTGGATTTGCAGGACCTAGAGTTATTAAAGAAACGATCAAAAAAGACTTACCAGATGGCTTTCAAACATCAGAATTCTTGTTAGAACATGGGTTTCTAGATTTTATTATCAGCAGGAATATGTTAAAAGAGAGGATCACTGACCTCTTAAGCTTGTTTACCATTAACAACTAACATGCTGATAAACAGGCAACTAACACAATAGCATAAATAAGTTTTATAAGTTTAACACCACCTAAAGACATAAAAAGCCGAGCTTTGTGCGTTTAAATACAAATCTACGGCTTATGAAACCTTCTGAAAAAACGGCATCTGATCGCATTAGAAACTCCAGAAAGCGACTCAATCTCTTGAAAGTGCTTGAATTTAAAACCATAGAGTATTTGTGCAAAGTTATGCCTCAATGGGTGTCTCCTAATATATTGACAGGAGTTGGTCTGCTCGGTAGTATTATTGTAGCGATTGGTCTATTACTAGGTATTTATAACTCTTGGTGGCTCGTGTTATCTGTTGCAGGTTTTGCTATACAATGGTTCGGGGATTCATTAGACGGTAGATTAGCTTACTTCAGAAATATCCCACGAAAATGGTATGGTTGGTCTTTGGATCTTAATATTGATTGGATTTCAACTTCAATAATAGGACTTGGTTTTTATTTCTACTTCCCTGAATATAAGATAGTTTCTTTCCTTTTTGTAGTTGCCTATGCAGGCTCAATGATTGTTGCTCTTATGCGTTATAAAATCAATAATCAATACATCATAGATGCAGGTATTGTTGGCCCTACTGAGTTAAGAATAATCATCTGTTTTTTCCTCGTATTAGAAATTATTTTCCCAGGCGCTTTGCTTATTTTTGCATTATTTGGATCGATAATTTTGATGATTATCAATATGGTTGATTCATATAAAGTCATGATGCTAGGAGATGAAAGAGATATTCAGGAAAAATTTGAAAAGTCAGCTTTGGGTGCTGCATAGATAGATGAACAAAGATTCTTTCATTGCAGTCTTCGCAAGATCACAAGTGTCAGCCTTTTGTGGGGGAATTGTGGATTACAGTATCATGTTAATCCTTACGGAATTTTTTGGCATTCACTATGTACTGTCAATCGTTATCGGTGGAGTATGTGGCGCTGTGGTTAACTATACAGCAAATAGATATTGGACGTTTGAAGGAACCACAGAATCCAAAAAGACACAGATTCCTAAATTTATTACAGTTGCCTTAGGAACAATATTTTTAAAATCTACAGGCACCTACGTTTTTACTGAATTTTTCAGAATTAACTATAAAATTTCAAGATTGATTGTAGATGCTTTCGTGGCATTTGGATTCAACTTTACACTCCAGAAATATTGGGTTTTTAAGTAAAAACTCGACTGGTCTTTTTAGCGCCTTGAAGCTAACATTTAGGCCACCAATAAATTCTTTTTTCGAGTGTCTAAAAGCTCTTGCTGTGAGTTAAAGTTGCTCTTAATTTCAAAAAGGATAATATCATTTTTCACATTTCTGCAACCAGTTGTGCGTTTGAATCGTCCATAGAACAGAAACAAATCAAAGAGTCAATGAGCACATTTAAGAAAAATAGTAACCGATATTTTCATGCGACGATAATAGTGTATTTAGCTTTGGTGTTGAATTTAGTCGGTGGTGTTCGTTGCGAAGCTCAGATTAATATTTCTCATAAAGAGTGGCAAGAAGACTTACGTTTCTTACAAAACTTGGTTCATCAAGATTATCCATTTCTATTCAAAAAGATCACAGTACAAGAATTTGATGACAAAGTGGAGCTGTTTTATAAGGATATTCCTAATATGGATGAGCATGAGATCCTTGTTGGTTTTAAAAGGATTGTCTCCTCTTTTGCCTACGGGCATACTGTCATGCCTTTAAACGGGGATCGAATTAACTTCCATCGTTTGCCTATGAATTTGTACAGCTTTTCGAATGGTATATATGTAGAAGGAGTTCAAAAAAGTGATCAAAATATTGCAGGGGCTAAGGTTCTTGAACTAGAAGGCGTTCCAATAGAGGATGTGCTATCAGCTGTAAAACCGGTAGTACCTGTTGAGAATGATCAATTTTATAAAGCTTATGGCATCAACTCGTTATTAGTTCCAGAAATTTTACATGCACAAGGAATTACTCGAGATTTAAAAGTAGACTTAGATATAAAATTTGAAAAAGATGGTCGTGTTTTCAATAAAATTATTTCTTCAGTGCAGAACGCTGAAATCCCCAGTAATTATGGATTCACAAATAATTCCGATGATTGGCAATCTATGCGAAGTCAAGAATCAACTCCACATTACCTTAGGTTTTTGGACAAGAAATACTATAAAACTTTTCTTCCTGAAAACAAATCGGTTTATGTCCGATACTCTTCAGTGACTCATGATAAAGGTGAAACAATACATGACTTCTATGACAGGGTTTTTGAATTTATCGATACGACAGATGTAGAAAAGTTGATTTTAGATGTTCGGTTAAATGGGGGAGGGAATAATTTCAACAATAAAATACTAATAACTAAAATAATAGAATCAAGTAAGATTAATAAGGTCGGAAAGTTTTTTGTGGTAATAGGAAGAAGGACTTTTTCAGCTTGTCAGAATCTAATTAATGAATTAGAAAACTATACGAATGTGATATTTGTGGGTGAACCTTCAGCTGAGAATCTAAACTTTTATGGTGACAATCGAGTAGAAACTTTGCCTAACAGTGATTTACCCCTTTACTTATCTTGGGCATGGTGGCAAGATATGCCGGAATGGCAGAATGCTGAATGGACTGAGCCACACCTTCCAGTCACCATTAGTTCTTATGATTATCAAAGTAATAAAGATCCGATATTGCAAAGGGTTCTTGATTTTGAACAGGATGATTTCATTCTTGACCCAGTAAATTATTTATCTGAATTGTTTATAAGCAGGGAAATTGATTTGCTTGCAAGTGAGGCACGAAGGTTAGTGGCTGATCCTGATTATGCTTTTGTGGACTTTCAAGAAGAATTTGATAAGATTGGATTGATGCTATTAAACAGCAAGCAATTAGATGGGGCAATGTTTGTTTTCAACATGAACACTGAATTATTTCCAGACTCAACGAAAAGTTTGTATTACTTAGGTGAAACCCTTTTTGCCACTGGGAAGTCAGTTGATGCTCTAGGTATTTTCCAGGCTGTAGTCAGTAAGGACGCGACTAGTGAATTTGGTATAAAGTCCAAGGACAGAATTAATGAAATTAAAAGTGGTAAATAGTAAGGGCTTAGAAAGTTAGTCTAATTCTATTAAACTATATTTCCTTTCTAAAGGATTCAAATTTTCTACCAAAAATGAAATCCAAACATCACCATGTGCTGAATAATATTGAGCAAAATTTTCAAACCTTTCTTGCAATTTATTATTAGGGTAAAGCTTAGATTTAACTGAAGATATCCGACTTAATTGAACATCGTTTTTACCTTTTATAGCTTTTTTCAATTTGGCTTCAATGTGGCCAATGGCTTTGATTTGTTTTGTTGATTCTGCTTTCACAAATGATGTTAAACTCTGATCTACATCAGTTGCCTTTTGAGCGAGCTCTTCAAATATTTTTGCAATTGCTGCCTTACTATCAGATAAAGAAAAGTCATCTGCTACGTGCTCTTTTAAAAACAGGTTGGTCAACTCTAATTCACTTGACAAAAATGATTGTAACCCGAATGGCGTTTTTCCAAGTTGTTTTTGAATACCCCCACTGATCTGCAAGGCCGAATTTCTTCTTATTAATAATGGGAAAGGTAACTTATAATGTTCGAACTGTTTCTTCCTCTCAGTCCAATAGGCAATTTCTCCACCTCCTCCGATGTACGCAAGATTAGGCAAGATAGTTTCTTGATACAAAGGACGTAATAGCACATTAGGGCTAAACAATTCAGGACTCTTCTCTATGAGATCAAGCATATCGGCTTCCTCAAAAGATAAATCGGTATTGAGAACTTTATATTTTCCATCTTCATTTACTATTCTTTCTCTGATGCCTTTTTTAAAGTAAAAGAGATTTATTTCTCTTGGTCTTGCCTGGGCTTTAAGTCCTTTGCTTTCTAAGTCGTCAATGCATGAATTGACAATACTATATGAGCTTTGGTTAAGTAATTCATCTTTAATAATTGGTATGAATTGTCGCTTAAATTCTGCTTGATCCATATTGAGGTATACCAATCCAAATTTACCAAACAATACATTTATAATATGGAAATTTATTTCTGAATAATTTGTCGCACTATCTACGGCATTCTTTAATAAATCAGACAACTGCTCAGCATATGGGGAGCGATCTCCAATAATGTCTAACAACTCTGCCAAAGCTTTGTCTATACCATCTTTAGACATACGTCCTACTGGACCTGATTCGTCATTTTCCCAAACGACTTGTTTTTGATAAATATTAACCTTATTGATCTCTTCAAAATCATGATCTTCGCCACCAGAAACGAAAACTGGAACAAAATTGTAATCTCTATAAGCGGCACTAAGTTTCTGGCTTAAATTTATTATAGAGGCAATTTTGTAAATGTAATAGAGAGGTCCCGTAAATAGACTAGGCTGATGAGCAGTCACAATTGTGAACGTATTGGTCGATGACAAAGAGGCAATATTATGCTCAGTTGCATCAGTCATTTGCATACCTGCATATTGTTTACTAAGAACTGAAACAAGGAGATCTCGATCAATGAAGTGTGTGCTTTTTTTCTCAATGACTTCTTTAAAGGAATCTATACTAGCCCATGCAGTAATTGATTCACTAAGTATATCGTTCTGCTCTATGAATGCCAAATCTCTTTTTGATAGACCATCAACTGTATTGTAATCAACTTGTGTGAGCTTCATTCGTCTTATTTCCTTTCTTTCTGCAAAAGTAATCAACATAAGCCCATAAACAATCAATATCTGTTTAAGATCTACAGAAAATTATAATCTACTGAAATTTGACTTACCACGGACATTTTGAAAGATAGGATCTAAAAATACTTTTGGAGTACCTTTTGAACAAATAAAAAAGGAGCTGAAAAATCAACTCCTTTTTTATCTTCTTATTGAATGGCTATCATTTTCTTGGTTATAATGATATCATCTACTTGCAGCTGGTAGTAGAGTACTCCACTACTTACATCTAGGTCATCTCGTTTGAGCATAACTTTATTGATACCTTTTGCAAAATCTCCCTTGATTTGCTTCAACTCTTTACCATCAACATTGTAGATGGTTAATATCGCTTCATTTGCTGTTGGTAAACTGAATGTAATTTCTGTTTGCTCAGCAAATGGATTAGGGTCATTTTGTTCGAGAGTAACGCTTGCTATGGATCCTTGATATGGATCTAAGCTAAGATCGAATACTTCGGTATCATTAGTATACACTTCAGCTTTTGTAATGCTGGAAGTTAGTGTCAATTTATCAGATAACCGAATTGGAGACTTAGCTTCAAAAATGACAGTAAACAACGTGCCATCTGTTTCGACAGAAGTTAATGACTCCCAACTTGCGGTAATTGCAGACTGATGTATGCCAATATTATAATCCGACATTTCAATTTCACCTGATTCAATTCCTTTGAATAATAAGCCTTGATGCTCCATCGTAAATTGGAATCCATTTAATTGCTTCACTTCATTCGCTGTAATATCGACTCTGACCAATTCATTGTTTTCTACATCAACATCTTCATAAGCAAATGCTAATTGTCTGATTGACCTTGTCGATGATGCTAAAGCTCCACTATTTGCAGCTGTTGAATTATTTAAATCACCAATTTTGACGGCAATAAAATTCTCATCAGTCTGATCTCTTAATAGCATTTCATAATTCAAGGTTTCAGTAAACGGCCAAGGCTGGGTCACATCTTCAAATTCTTGTTTTTCATCGACAAATCTCCAACTTGTATTATTTGCAAATCTACTTGAGATACCAAGAATAACGTTTCTAAGAACAACAATATCTAACACAGACACATTCTCGTCGTTGTTGATATCTGCGGCAATCACTTTATAAGGAGAGTCAAATACTGTTTGTCCTACAATATGTTTTTGAATCGCAACTATATCTGCTGTAGAAACTCCATTTAAATAATCTCCATCTCTCAGAACATTAACAGTGTAATTTTCAGACACTGGATTTGTTGGGAATGCATATTCCCCAGTTTGACCGGTAACCATACTTAAAGGATATTCTGATAGGGTAGGCGTTTCGATAGTGACTTGTGCCTGATCTACCATGTCTCCATTTTCAGTAAACAAACGACCTGAAATTACAGCACTGGAGCCTGGTTCAAAGTCACATGACCCACCAATTAAAACATCAACCGTACAGAAATCTCTATTACCATTTTCATCAGTTACCCAAACATCCAACTGATACACTGATTCTAAATCTTCGCAAGCAAAAGTGATATTGGCTTCAGCTAAATCTGGATCTTCACCAGACTTTGCTATAGTGAAACTTATGTCAGTACAATTGTCAAAACTACCGAGATCAAAATCGGAAGCCCAGACTTCTACTGTGCCAGTTTCTTCAATAAACGTGGTAGTGACTCCTGCAATACACAATGGCACTGGATTTTTATCGTCTCCAAATGTAACCGTACTTACAGCCGAGCTACTGTTACCACAGCCATCTTGAACAGTAAAGGTCACCGTGTGTTCATCTCCAGGGCTACCAGCCTCTGTGCCTATAGTTACTTCGGTACCTTCAGCATTACTGATCGTTGTTGAGGTACCATTATTGTAACTAATAGTCCAACTCAATAATTCACCTGTAATGTTTTCATTTCCACAAGAATCAGATGCAGTCGCTGTAACAGTTCCAGTGCCCGTACAAGGCGTATCATCATCCTTACTAGATGCGCCACCACTAGTACTAACTAGTACATCCGCTGTTTCGACTGTAGGATTAGTATCATCGACTACTTTTATCACTTGATCGTATGTGTAGTACCCATCTATGTCAACATCAACATATCGGAAATATACTGGCTCATCTGAAACACTTTCTGGGCAACTGTCACAAACACCTTGCGCCCAATCTTCTACTGGTTCGAAAATATCGTTGTCGGTATCATTGCTGTCATCGCCTGGACTTCCTCCATTGGCTTCCCAATAGCACCAATCAATCAATGTCCAACGCTTTATCAATTTAAGACAAGCGTCACCAGCTGTCACTGTGTCTATTTCTGAGCTGATTCCAATCAAACCGCATGAAGTATTACACCAAAGTGGCACATCACCTGGATCAGTTGCAGAACAAGTGAACACATCGCCCATAGCTACATTGATATCTTGTTCTACCAATTCTTCCTCATTACATTCTATGTTCTTGCCAGGCAGAATTTCTCCAGTATAGTGTTTAGGCCATTTGATTGTAAATGGATCAAATAAGGTTGGGTTAGTGACTGAGATAAGCTGATTACAACTTGTCTCATCGTCGTCAACTGTTTCATTTCCATTAACGTCTAAATACCAGACTCTAAAGATTTGACCGTCTCCACAATCGTCAACAAACTCATTTGTATCAATATATGACAGAGGTAGTGCATCTCCACATAATGTACTTATGCCTGCTGCTGGAAGTAAATCATCATCCTTATCTGCAGTGCAACTGATAGTATGTGGTTCGCAGACTAGTATGTCAGATGACTTATCCTCAATAAGGATCTCTGATGTACAGAATGCGGATAACCCTACATTATCAGTGACTTCGAGCACAATTGACTGCTCACCTAAATCATCACAACATATTTTTAGATTCTCTTTACAAAGCACAAATGGTATTACAGTGATAGATTCAATTTCTTCAAATTTGTCATCATAAACAGTGTCTCTGAATTCTCCATCAATTTGGCAAGTGTTTGCAGCTACATACGCTTTATGTCCCTCAATCACTCCTAAAAATCCAGCGTCAAAATCAATTTTCCTTACGATGCAGGAGGTTACAGTACCGCAACCAGCATCGTGACTGCCCGCGTCAATATCAGAAGCATTTATCGAGGCAAAACCATCAGTTGAAACCGTAACAGAAATATCGTTTTGACAAACAGCTACCGGTTCGACTCCATCTATGATCGTAATGACAAATTTGTAAAGACTAATGTTGTTACAACCATCTTCATATACGTAGGTTACCCAATGATCTCCTTCCTGAAAATCAAATGCTACGATTTCCAAATCACCACCTCCGATTGTACCTGAAGTTTCAATAAAACCTCCACCGGTGACATATGCGCTGAAGAATATATCTCCACATGATTCAATATCGCCTCCTGGTAATGGCAGTAAGCCATTGAATGTACACGTCCATGGTTCGTAACTAAGCGTATCGTTGACCGGAATGAATTCTTCTTCCAATACTGGGCCTTTATCGTCAAATACAGTTATCACTTGCGTGTGAGAAACTGGATTTACACCTTCTTCAAAAGGACTACAAACGTCATTAATTTCCCACTTTCTAAGAATTTGATACGAACCAGAGCATATCTCTAGCACTCTATCTTCATAACCCATAGAGAAAAGACATAAACCGCTATTAGTTTGAAGTGGCAGTCCAAATATATTTGGTAAGCCTGTACTATCTGGATGAAGCTTTGATGTAGGATCTAAAACATTATTTTCAATATCATCAATCGTTTCATTCACTAATCGACAATCAATAGGGTCTTCAACAGAAATATCTTTAGGGAATACCACGTGCTCATTAGCGAATGGTAGAATGTTTATGATTTGAGTATCTACTTCTGAATTACCTTCATCATCAGTAACTATCCATTTACGCGTTATGGTAGCTCTAGGATCGCTACATCTATCGTATTCCACATACTCGTCTTCAAACTCAATACTAATGACTGGCTCACAATTTAAAATTTGTGGTACGTCTAGTTTAAAGTAAGAAGTATCTGTTGGCTCTACGCACAACAATGAGGTATCAGCAGGGAATATGATTTGTGGAATCTGCTTTTCTTCTAATCTGACATCTACCCAACAGCTATTTCCTGAGCCATTGCAATCAACTACTCGAACTCTAAATACTTGACCAATATCACTTTCATCAAAGAAATTTAGGTGATCTACTCCATCAGGGTCCGATACTTCAATACACAATAAATCAGTACAAATGTCAGGATCGCCTTCTAGTAAAATGTCAGGTTCTAACTCTAACCAACATTCTCCATTAAGAGAAAGATTGATTCGATCATTACATGTGAGCACTTCATCAAAATCAATTTCATCCGTCAATATTATATTGACATCTATTACACAATTGCTGGCATTGCCAGAGGCATCAACAGCATACACTGTGATCTGATCAGTCGTGATGTCAATACCTGCACCAAGAGGTGGATCAGTAAATAAATTTACATCGCAGTCATTGCCATCAAGGATATCCAACAGTTGACTAAATGAACCGTCACAATTAGTTGGATCTATGTTTACATCAATAGCTCCTATTCCAGCTGGGCAAATAATACTCGGCGGTGTAATGTCAATAATATTGACAATGACTTCTTCATAAGCTGTCATATTATTACATGGATCAGTAGCTGCAACTAAGACAGTATGTTCGCCTATATCTGAACAATTGAAGTAGTTAGGAGAAATCTCAACCGTCAATTCGGAGTCATCACCAAAACATGCGTCAAATAGAGAAACCACAACATCGCTTGGTTGCAGATCTACATGACCATCTGCGCCTAACGAGACGGTAACTTCTTCTTTTACTGAAAGTACAGGTGGGTTAGGATCAAGGACTTCAATGCGTTGTGTGTCTACAGTCATGTTGCCACATTCATCTATGGCTTCATATATTCTCAATACAATTGCTGCTTTAATGCCTTTGCATAAAAATTCTGTTTCTTCTCTTACATTGATTGTGATGTTTTCCACTTCAGAGCAATTGTCTGTGGCTGTAGCCTCAAATCCCTGTGTTGGATCTGTAAACACTGGAGAAATCACCAAATCAAAGGTATCTTTCTTCTCGACAACTTGAGTGAGTACCCAATCATCACCTATGGCAACTAATTGCTCTACTGTATCTAAAATAATCACTGTAGGTACTTGCAGAGTATCAAAAGCTACAGGACAAGACTCAATGGTAGTGTCTTCTGGAATTACTAATACAGGTGCAATGGTATCAATTACGGTAATCTTTTGATTATGCTCACAACTATTTCCCGCTTCATCAGTAATTGTCCAAATTCTCTTTAATTCGTAATCATGTGGACAAGTGCCATCTGTACGAATTTCTTCAAAATCAACAACTACGTCTATTGATTCCGTACAATTGTCACTGGTGTGCCACTGTGGAATGACTTCAAATGGTTCAGGAACTAAATGACAATCAACAGTAATGTCTTCTGGGAGAGTTGTTATAAATTCTGGACATTCTGTGTCTTTAACAATTACTTCGAATGTACAAGTGGCAACATTATCGTCATCATCAGTAGCTGTGTAAGTGACTATGTGTGTACCCACAGCAATTTCTGTTCCTGGCAATGGACCTTCTGTCTGAATGACCTCTATTTCATCTTCTGTACCTGCAACATTACCATCTGGATTGTCGCAATTGTCAAACGCAATCGGAGTATCCCAATTTACAAAAGCAGTACATTGATCAGGATCACTTGATACCATAACCATTGCTGGACAATCTGCAAAATACGGATCAAGATCATCTAATACGTGAACGTCAAATGAACATTCATTGCTGTTACCACAGGCGTCTTCAACATAATAGGATACTATACTACCAGTGCCATCGTTTGCATCTTCTTCAAAATCATAAGTAGTTGCAAAATCTCCGGAACCTAGGATTCCCAATAGATCAAAAGGTCCGTTAATGGTACCATCTGGATCAGTGATGGTATAGGTGTAAATAATGACATTACAATCATCAGTAGGCTCCGGATGCATCCATTCGATATCTCCTTCACAAGTGAAGAAGTCCGTATTGCCGTTGATAGGACCAAGAGGACATGCTAACATTGGCGATGTCACATCAGGCATAATAACTATCACAGATGTTGTGTCAAAACTATTGTTGCACGCATCAGTAGCTGTCCACGTAATTGTGATTTCGTAATCATCATCGGCACAAATATCTATGGTATTAGAATCAAAATCACTTGTCAATACAGGATCAGTATCACATGCGTCTGTAACTACCACTTCAGCAAGAAGACTATCAATTATAGCAGTTGGATCTATTGTATTGCTAATATCCAAGCAACTAATTTCTATCGTATCAGGAGGCATGATAAATGGTGGAGCTGTATCTGGAGTAACAGTCAATGTCGCTGTTCGTGTATCTGTGTTTCCACAAGCATCACTTGCCGTCCAAATGACTTCTATAGATGCACCTGCTGGATCGCACACATCTAGACTTTCAATAGTGAAATTATTTGTCAATACTGGATCTGTATCACACATATCTTGTATGGTTACAGAATTCAACCATCCTTCCACTGTTATTGCTGTTGTCTCATTTATCTGCGAACAGTCTAGGTTGAGATCTTGTGGTTCAACTATAAATTCTGGAGCCGTGACATCAGGGGTTACAGTCAATTCTGCATCAACAGAACTAGAATTTCCACATGCGTCAGTAGCTGTCCATGTCACAGTAATTGTTGTGCCTCCAGCTGGATTACATAAATCTAGTGAGCTAGTGGTATAATCATTAGTCAAGACAACATCACTATCGCAATCATCTTCTGCAATCACAGAATTTAACCATCCATCGATCGTTAGCGCTGTAGTTTCATTGATTTGATTGCAATCCAATGGTAAATCTTCAGGCTGAGATAGTGTAGGTGCTGAATTGTCTCCTTCTATATTTATATTTCTTATTCCAGTGGTTGTCTTACCACAAAGATCAGTGGCTGTAAATTCTACGGTTATTGTACTCGTAACACACAGATTTATATTAGTAGCAACATAATCATTCGTAACTATAGCATCAGAACAATCATCGGTAGCCGTAGCTTGATTCAACCAACCTTCAATGGATGCTTCAGTGGTTTCTAATCCGATACATACAATGTCTAAGTCTGCTGCAGGTAATGTGAGTTCAGGAGGAAACAAATCACCTTCGATAATAATGGATGCGGTTTGTATATTCGTTTTTCCACACACATCTGTAGCTGTGAATGTTACTGGTGTTGTACCAGCTACACACAAGTCAATGATCGTACCTGTATAATCGTGAGTGATCACAGGATCTGAACAATCATCAGTAGCAGTCGCTTGATTTAACCAGCCTTCTATTGTAGATTCCGACGTAGCCAAGTCCATGCAACCGATAATTAAATCCGCTGGTGCTGTGACTACGGGATCTTCTAAATCACCTTCGATGAT
>CAYVFU010000025.1:20935-38721 GCA_964450495.1 uncultured Saprospiraceae bacterium
TAATTAAATCCGCTGGTGCTGTGACTACGGGATCTTCTAAATCACCTTCGATGATAATATTTACAGTTTGTGAATTTGTTTTTCCACATACATCTGTCGCTGTGAATGTTACTGGTGTTGTACCAGCTACACACAAGTCAATGATCGTACCTGTATAATCGTGAGTGATCACAGGATCTGAACAATCATCAGTAGCAGTCGCTTGATTTAACCAGCCTTCTATTGTAGATTCCGACGTAGCCAAGTCCATGCAACCGATAATTAAATCCGCTGGTGCTGTGACTACGGGATCTTCTAAATCACCTTCGATGATGATATTTGCTGTAAGAACATCTGTATTACCACAAACGTCAGTAGCCGTAAATTCTACTGGTATCATACCTGCAACACACAGATCGAGTGATGTGGTCGTATAATTGTGTGTGACTACTGGAGCTGAGCAATCATCAGTCGCGGTTGCTTGATTTAACCAGCCTTCAACAGTTTGTTCGATTGTTTCAAAGTTCATACAACTAATTGAAAGATCAGCCGGAACTGTAATTTCAGGATCAGTAGTATCATTAATTATTATAGAAGCATCAAAAAACGATGAGTTTCCACATTCATCAGTCACTGTAAATCTATATGTTCCTGATCCAGTAGCGCTACAATCATCTGATTCTGCAATTAAATCATAACTCCATGTAAAATTGCAGTTATCTGTTGCTGTAGCACCTGCATTATCCATTAACCATGCTTCTATCAATGCATCGTTATCAGCAGTAGGATTGTTGCATTCTAATAATAAATCTTCCACACCTGTACTAACGATGACTGGATCTATTCGATCACCAAAGACTGTTTGAGTTGCAGAAGAGGTACATCCATTAGGATCATTTAATGTATATGTCACATCCACAGAAGAACAATCTGCTGGGATTATAACTGAGCCTGACATGCCATCACCATTATCCACGACTCCATCTCCTGAAAATTCTCCTCCAAATGTGTTAGCATTCAACATGATCACTGCTCCCGGACATTGATCTTGTGATATTATATCAAAGCTTGCATCTTGCGCTGTGCCATCACTTACCTCTATCTGTACACAGAATGTTTCAGAACAAGAGACGGGTGTATCAACCAGAAGAAGATTTATGACTCCTGCACAAGCAGGTGTTTCGATCGTTTCAGTCATGCATACTTCTACAGTACCTATTCCTGTAATGGTGACTTCACCAGTCGGTGCCACCGTGGCATTTCCAGAAGTAATGGCCCATGTTCTTGACACAGCCAAATCATACATTGGACTGTTTATTAGAGGTGCATAGACATGACTTGCTACGTCGCCATCAGAGAAACATACTTGATCTTGAATATCAAAACTAGGTTGCGGCTCTTCAGGTATTTGTATGAACGCTTCGTCTGTCGCAAAACATTCACCGCCGATGACGCTATCATAAGCTCTGACTGTATACACAATTGAGTAACAACCTGGGGCACTGTATTGAAGCGTATTGCCAACAACGCCAACTCCAGTAAATACACCTCCTACGGTAGTGATATCTGTAAATAGAGCATCCAAACTAATATTACCACTTGGAGCTATTGTACAGTCAAATACCAAATCCTCAAGATCAGCATTGACAGGGGCATAGACTCTGATATCGTGGCATTCAACCGCTGAACATCCAGCAGCAGAACCTTCTTGACTATCTGAATCATTTCCGACGGTGTAGCAAATGTTTACATCAACAAAAGCCTCTCCATTAAAAATTATGCTACTAGGAACAAAAGCGTATTCTGGATGCTGTAAGTCATCTGCATCACCAGGTACTCCATTAAGACCTGGATCAACTACTACGCCTTGTCCAGTAAAGACGCCACCTGTATCTCCATTTATTAATGCATCTAAATCTACTATAGGACTATCGACACATACTGGACCGAAAGGATCCCAATCTGCAATGACTGCAACATTACCTTCAGTGACTGTTAATGTTTGACAAGACATTGCCAAACATTCAGCATCTGCGAGCATTCCACACCCACCAGTTATTACAGATTCTTGTATGCAAATCTCAAATTCTCCTGCACCTTGTATGGTGATTGTTGGTTCTTGATCAGTAGCTGAGGTAACAGTAGGTGCAGTGCCTCCGCTTATTGTATTTATTGTCCATACATAGGTTGCCATACTGGATGTTTGTCCATTGTAAACAATAGGTAAAGTCACGCTACCTGCTATTCCATCCCAACACACTTCTTCTGTTAAATCAAAACTAGGTTGAGGTTGTTCTGGAATTATTATACTTGCAGTTGCCGTAGCCGTACAAGCACCTGCTGCACCATCAAAAGGTGCAACGGTATAGGTGATTTGAAAACAACCTGCACCATCATATTGTAAGGTATTACCAACAACACCAGTTCCAGAGAATACTCCACCTGGTGTTGTATCATCAGTAAATAAAGAACTAAGGCTGAGATTACCACTTGGAGCTATTGTACATTCAAAGACCAAATCTTCAAGAGTAGCGTCGACTGGAGCAAAAACTCTAATGTCGTGACATTCTACTGCTGTACAGTCCGTATTGCCGCCAACGGTATAACAAATAGTGACATCAACGGATGCCTGTCCTGCAAAATCAACAGCAGCTGGGTCAAATATATATTCTGGATGAGTACCAGAAACACCAATTCCTGTAAACACTCCAGCAACATCTCCCATTACTAAGTCATCCAGATCAATCATGCCCGCGTCAAGACATATCGGTCCAAAAGGATCCCAATCTGCTACGACATCAGCATTGCCTTCAGTTACTGTCAATAGTTGACAAGTCTCGGCAGTACACGAAGCCGGTGTAAGTGTACCGCAAGGTCCGGATGTTGTAGTTTCTGATAAACAAATCTCAAATTGGCCAGCTCCTTGGATTGTAACCGTAGGTTCTTGGTCTGATGGATTTGTAAGTGTAGGTACTGGACCTCCACTTGACGCCATTACGGTCCATGCATATGTCACTGTGCCAATTGTCGTATTTGTTTGGCCATTGTAAAGTATTGGAAGCACCAAACTTCCAGCTATACCATCCCAGCATACTTCTTCTGACAAATCAAATGAAGGAGTAGGTTGCTCTGGAATACAAATAAATGCATTATCCATCACTGGACAATCGGCACTTACAGAATATATGATTTCAAAACATCCTGCCTCACTATAGCTAAGCGTACCACCATTTATTGTAGCACCTGTTACTGTGGTACCTGCAAGAGTAAATGTACCTCCAGGAGTTGTACTTGATGTAAATAAAGTACTTAAGCTTACAGTACCTCCGATTGCAGAACACTCCAATTTAACATCTTCAATTGTTGGATCTGGGAAGCATGTAACTGTTTCAGAGTAGCAAGCTGGTTCATAACAGAAGGCATCGAAAGCTGCATCTAAACTCGCTGCTGCTTCTACTGCTGCAACATCTGTTAAAGCCGCAGTAAATGCTGCTTTATCTGTGTTGGCAACATTAAATGCGCATACTGTATAATCGCCATCAGGGAGATCATCATAAAAACCAGTTGCGTTTACTTCAATAGTACCATCTGGTTTTGTAATCGAATAAACCATACAATGATCGACTGCATTATAGTCACTGGATTGAGCTAGTATAGCACCTCCATTCGGCTCCTCTGTACAATCACAAACAGTCTCTGCACATATTGTTTCAATGACATCTTGTGTTGCTTCACAATTGATACAATCTGCGTTATTAGCATTGTTGTCAGTTACAGTGACTGTAGTCACTCCAGTACCAGTTCCAGAATGTGTGAACGGTCCGTAAATACTTCCAACAATAGGTGTTGTAAATCCACCCACATTAATATTGTAATTACCTGTTCCTCCACTTACATTTGTGACTTCTATAAAATAATCTGTACCTGCAAGATCTCCAGTATCATTGATTTCTGTAAGATCTCTACAGACTGCTACTGCGTCAAATGTAATTTCTTCTAGTATTGTGAATGGTGTGCAATTGATCAGGTTTAAATCGCCGCATATTTCACCAAGGGTAGTTTCGCTTCCATCATTTTCTTCAAGTAGCATAGCTAGATCAGAGATATTGTTCACATTGTTTGACCCTGATAGATTCGTAAGGGCATCCATATCACTGATATCTATATTTAAACCGTGAATACAATAGTCCCCAGGTTCAAAACCACTAACATTAAAGGATTCGGAGAAATCAGCTGGGGCTGTCACATTATAGTTTGGTGCATTCAAGAAAAATAATAAATTATCATCAGAGTCAGTTATCCCAAAAAGATAGATCGTCCCTGGCAAAGGTCCTTCTGCAGGATCAATTGGATTGCCAAAGGAAACGTCAACTGTTAGCATCGCAGCTGGATCGTCAGCACAAAATGAATCGCACTGGGATGTCGATTGATCGCCGGCATTAACAATACAGCAATCGCAATCCTCATTATAGGTCGTACAATTCACTTCGTAGCAAAGACCAGCAAATGCGCCAGTCATAGTTTCTGCCTCTTGATGACTAGCGAAACTTGTCAGTGCTGCTTGAAATGCGACAGCATCTGTACCTAACACATTAAATGCACAGACCTGATATTCTTGATTGTCAGGAAGTCCAGAAAAACTAGCTGCTGTGCCATAAGCTGGCTGTGAGCCATCAGGTAGTGCAAAGGTAGTTCCGTCCGTCAGATTAACTAGACTATAGATTAATGTATAACCAGCTTGATTGCCATTATCAAAAATGGTGTTAATCGTATAAGGTGTTTCGCCTAGAGAACAATCACATTCGTTAGCGACAGGGTCTAGACAAGTGCCAGGCATTGTAGTTACAGCACATGTTTCTGATGTAATCATTGGATCTGCATCGCAAACACAACGCGTTATGATTGTCATTTGTGCGCTGTTGTCATATGTTGGGACATCACTTTGCCACGTCCAACCATTGTCTGTAGAGTATTCTAATGAAGAACCCGGAGGACAAGTCGCTGAGCCTGTGCCGCCACAACCCATCGTTGGCGCAGAAATTTCTCCACCACCTAAATCAAAATTGCCACCACCTATATCTACACATATGCTTTCCGTCTTTATTAAGGCTTGTGGCGGAAATACATCTGTCAAATCTGGGCAGCCTACAAAAACATCAGAATCATCAGAATCTTGGACCTGAATGTCAGAATCACATCCTACTGCTGATACGGACATTCTGTTTACAAAATTTTCGTTCACATTTGGTACGGAGCATGTAAAACTGATACATTCATCACGATCTAATTGCATATCCATATTACCTGTTGCTTGTACTAAAGCAAGAATTGCTGCTGGAGTTAATTCACAGTCAGTAACATCAATTCCAGGTACACTTACACTTTCTGATACGGTAATATCACACAATGGCTCAGTTGCTTCATTGCAAATTTCTATTGAAAAAGTAGCACTGCCGTCAAAGCCAGGCATTTGACTATCATCACTGTCATCATTGTCATTTTTATTTATTGAAATCAACGGTGAATCACATTGACAATCATCGTTATATGTTGTCACCGACTGTTCATAGCAAAAAGCATCAAACGGTGCCATCATTGTTAATATCGGTTCCCCCATAGAAATTGTAGTTGGAAGTGCTGCTGAAAAGGCAGGCACATCAGCATTCTGTACATTGAATGCATACACGGAGTAATTCGTATTATCAGGTACTGCTGTAAACATTCCGGTGTTATTCGTTTGAAGAACAGCATCACTGTTGTCATTATCAACTAGTACGTAAACAAGCGTGTAGTCCATTCCTGGACCTCCAATGGCTACAGTATTAATCGTAAATGGATTATCTAGATCAGTACAATCACAGACATTCGGTATCGGTTCAGGACAAGAACCCGGCATTGTACTCACTGCACATCCTAATGCAAAGACAGTATTGTCCGAATCACAAACACATCTTGTTGAAATGTTCACAACTTCTGTCTGTATATAATCAGGCAAAGTTGATTGCCATGTCACTCCTCCATCTGTTGAGTATTCTAATGTTGAACCTGGCGGGCAAGTGTTTACACCTGATCCATTACAATCATCTACTGGATCATTTAGTTGTCCACCATCCAATTGTACACTTCCACCAACAGTCACACAGATACTTTCTGATGCAATATTGGCTTGAGGTACGATCGCATTGGTGAGATCCGGACATGTAGGACATAGCCCTGGTACTGTCACTGTTTCTACTGGATCACTAAACAATGTCACATCGCTTTCACAAACACATCTGGCATTGACTGATACAGCAGTTAGATCATCATATAGAGGGATGGTTGTACTAAAAGGTCCACCATCAAGTGAATATTCGATAATGGAACCAGCTGGACAGCCTACGGTCGGTGCTTCTAATAAACCACCACTTGGCATTCCGCCAAAGACATCGCAAGTGGATTCTGTCACATTCAATTCTAAATCTGAGGCTAAGATTGTTGTGAAATCTGGGCAACATGCCTCTACAGTCACCACAACCTCTGTACGCTCGCTAGTACATGGATTACACGTACAATCAACATAGTAAGTGTAATCACCAGCAGTCGCATTATCAAATGCACCTTCTTCTGCTGTAGTTCCAGCTACTGGGAGCATATCACCAGTGGCTATAGGGGTGCCTCCGGTTGGTGCATTGTACCAACTAATTACATTCATTGGTGGAGTGACATTGATTAAAAAAGAAGCGGGATTGTCAACTCCAGGCACACATTCATTATCATTTAGTGTGGCATTCAAGTCTGTACTTCCAGAGTCATATAAAACAGAACCACCAGCTCCTAGACAACTGGCCCCTCCACCATTGTCAGTAACAGTCATAACCACATTATCTAAGTCTCCAACATCCAAACCCACACAGTCTCCAACTATGACTTGCCATCCACTTTCAAATATATCACAACCTGCTAATGCAGCCCAGTTTATAGGTACACCATAAGCAGTATTGAAAGTACCAGTTAAAGGAGCAGCTAGTCCACATATATTAAAATCAGCACCAGTGCCGTTTGTGAAAACTACATTATTAAAATCATCTCCAGCATTACAATTTCCTAAACCAACTGAAGGATCATTGGCATAGGGAGCAAGCGTCAGGATTGGACTTGTACATCCTGTAGGACCTTGAATATAGAATGCTAAATCAGATAAGAATGTATGATCTCCAGTAAAGGATATTGAGATTTCCATTGTTGCAGGATCAAATGCACATGCCTCTAAGACGCATGGTGTCGGACATTCTGCCAGTAAGGTTGGAGCTGGATCTTCACACTCTATGCTTACACTCATTGATGTTGGTGGATCAAGTACTGTTCCTTGAGCTATCACAACAACGTCAACTGCCTCGCAATCACCATCCATATCATCCTCAACGACAATGTTATATGTTCCATCTGGTAAAGCTGTAAATGTTCCTGTTGGTTGAAAACTAGCTCCACCATCTATAGAGTACTGAAGCGCTCCAGTAAGGTTTGCACCAGTTGCTGTTATCGTTATTGTTCCATCATCTTCGCCATCACACGTTTCATCAGAAAAACTAATTGCATCTATCGTAACTTCACAACTGACTGCCTGAGCACAGAAACCGACAGTTGATAAACTGCCACTTGGTGAGGTATTGACTAATGTTGTCCCATTACCGTCACAATCAGGTCCATTCGAATTGCTCATGAGGTAGATCATTGAAACTTTATTGATCACATCGCCTGCAGTTAAGCCCCAATTGGCGGGAATGGCTCCGGATGCTAATCCAGTAGATACAGTAGAGTTCGGACCACTAGTTGAAGGAGGTTCCTCAGTTGGGCAAGCAGTTGCGCCCGTAATGGCATCAGCTCCAAACACACCTGGTGGTAAAGCTCCTCCTGCTGCTGTGCCAGTAATGTGTTCCATCATCCTAACACCAGCTCCTGCTTGAGCATTACAATAAGTTGATAGGTCAGCAACGTTTACGGGAGGTGCAGCAAATGTAGTGCCTTCTACCCAGCCTCCCCAAGCTTCGAGGCCTTCAGTGCTTCCATTCATACTTGACCAATCAAGGTTAAATCCGTCAGCAGTAGATGTGAAACCATTGATAAATGTATATTCTAAGACTACCCAACAATTTGCGCAAGGATTGTCATTGACGGTTGCTCCGGCAAAATCACTTCCTCCCGAAACATCAGTATCTAGCTGAGGACTCGATTGACTCGAATTGATTCCTGTAGGGCCCAGGCATGCTCCGACTACAGTTGTTCCATTTGTTCCATTCGGGAAGCTACACATCGTAGTCAAAGTAACAGTCACATCATTAATTCCATCCGTTCCACTTGAATATGTTCCACCTGTTGCATCGGCAAAATCGTGATCAAAAGTAGCAGTGGTTGGTGTTCCTTCTGCTCCGTTTGAAGTAACACATGTTAGAGGGAAGGCATTTTCGTTAAGATTAAAAGTTGATCCATCCGCACAGGATTGTGAATAAGCAAACTGCACCAATAAAACAAAAGCTACGATAGATAATGTTTTCTGATGAAAAAAATATTTAGAGGATAAACTATTAAAGGTATTAAGTCTCATTGCGCTGCTTCTATATTCAGAATTATAAAGGTGTCTCATTTTAATTACTAGTTGTTGGGTTATTAGGGATAAAAGTCGGGACATTCGGTCTGGTGCCCGCTGGAGCAGTAATATTTAATGGGGCTGATTGGCAAGTCGCATCAGACGTCAATTGTAATACTATAGAGTAGGTTGATACGCCATCTGCTACAAATGCCGGAGATCCTGCGATACTTAATTGTTGATTTCCAGTTACACCTGTCAAGACTGAATTTCCATTGATAATAATATCGTATGCTTCCATTGTTATCGGATCAGCTGCTCCAGTACCCACAATATTTGTGATATCAATGGTGAACTCTCCACATACTTCGTCAGTCGCTACATCATACGAATAGCCACAAGGCGCTGCAAAACAACCAGAAATGCCAGCAAAAGAACCTGATGGATTTGTCCCAACCCCATTGTCCCCATCAAGATCGCAATCTGTACCTGGCGCAGTGCTTAAGCCATAGATGTAAGTTACCTGAGTAATTAGGTCTGTGGAATTCAATCCCGATACACCAGTACTAAGACCTGAGTTCGGACCTGATCCTGAAACAGTATCTTCTCCGCTTTGTGAAGATGTTGCACAATTGTTGGTGGTTGCATTTAAATCATCTGCCTGTGTAGTGAAGGCACCCAATGCAGTAGACAATGCATGCTGGGACATAGTTGTTCCAGCAAGATATTCTGCATTACAATAACTTGATATCGCAGCAGTAACAGCAGCTGCTGTATTCAATCCTGTTATTGGATTTCCTGTCGCATCTGTGGCAGCAGTAACAAATCCGAATCCATATTCGTAGCCTTCTGATGACCCGTTTTGAGAAGATGCCTCAAACTCAAAATTGGCAACATCACTATTAAAGCCATTGATCATATCAACAGTCATCACTATTATCCCTTGTTCACAAATACAATCATCCGAAGTAGACCCACCAAAATCAGATCCCGAAGAAGGACCAGGTAATGGTAGAGATGCCCCTCCCCATGAAGCTTGAATGTTGAAGTCACCATCGTCACAAGTGCCATTTGCATTTGGATTAAAAACGATAGCCTCATAGGTATTCATGACGTCCATTGTGCCATCCATATTCAAATCTATCATATCGGTCATAATAGGACCCATATTTCCAGCTTCTGTGGCAGAAATGTTGCCTGCAGCAAAGTCATCTTCGTTGAAATCCCAGCTATCTCCAGTACATTGTGTATTCGCAATCTGTGGAGTAACAAAAAGGATGGTAATTAAAAAAAGAAAGGCTTTAAATGTTAAGTTTTTCATGAGAATATAATTTTCAAGGTGGCATCTAACCACTACTAAATGTCTATTCGATTATTTTAAGATTAATCATTTCTGTTTGAGTTAAAAGTGCCGACATCTGCAGCACAGCAATTATTTGGTGAGCTTGTTACAACAGCTTGCGTTGATGTCATTGTATCATCAATGTCACACTCACAGATTGTAATAATTTCTTGAATTTGAGTAACATCATAGGTGGGCAACATATCTGAGAATGTAGCGCCTCCATCTGTAGAATACATCAATGTTGAACCAGCGGGACACATCCCAGTAGGTGCCGTGATCATACCTGTAAGATCAGGGCAGACATTATCGGTCACCCCAACTTGTATGGTACTTACATTAACCGTACTTAAGTCTGGACACATCTCTGGGCATGCATCCGTTACAGTAGGATTAGTACAAGCTGCAACATCAGCAGCTGTGTAACAAATGAGGACAACGTTGTCGATAACCATATTTTCAGTACCAGCCCACATTGCCATTACAATATTGATATTTACTGATTGGAGCTGTGTGGCTGTGATTGGAGTGCCATCTGGCAATAAGGAGCCGCATATTGATGATGAACTAGACCCACTATCCGCAACATTACAATCGTCACCTAGTAACACTTCTTGGCTTACAGTACCGGCTCCAAAGTCAAGCTCTCCATAAAGAAAATCCCAGCAGTTGTTACAAGCTCCATTATTAACAACATCTGCAGGTAGTCCTGTGCAACTTCCGCATTCTTGAAAACATTCTAAGTTGCCAGATCCTGTATATCCTGAAGCACAATAGTCAAATGAAAAATTAATGACTTCACAACCTGTTAAGTCTACATTCGTGACACTAAAAGTCGCTGGCCCGTTGGTATCATTGCCACGAAGACCTTGTGTTCCATTACAGCCAATTGCATTACCAGAGTTGTTGTCTACTTCAAAAAAGTCTCCAGCCACGCAACCTGGGCAACTCAATGTCCAGGCTGTACCATTGGCATCTGAGCCTGATGTGGCGCCATCTGCTTCTGTTTCAAAATCTTCGTCAAATAGTATTGTTCCTGCTCCAATGCCACAAGGACCATTTTGACCAATTAATATTGAGGAGGTAAATAGGAATAATAAACTCAGTAAGTAAGTTTTCTTCATGTTCATCTGGATTACAACTATGTGATTCTAATGATATCAAATTAAACACAACATGTTAGTATGCACGGGTAAGCGGAAGGTCAATCTAAAGTTACTCTCTGGTCTAATCTTAGCGGGAAAGGCAGTTAAATGGTGCTTTGATTTTACCATACAAAACAAGTAGATAATTCGATAATGTCTTGCTGATTGTTAATTTAACAAACACTTTTCAAAATATATAGGAATTCTACTACTAGAAATTATAGTCGGTATATATGATAAAATTTAAGAATATGACATTAGTCTAATGTATATATTATTGGTTATAAATGAGATGAGTGTGGGATTAATCAATTCTCTAAGATTAAATACAAGCTATTTCAACCATTTGCTTTATAAAAGTTTAACATATAGGATTTGTTATATTTTGAACTATTTTGCTAAACACTACAAAAAGCTAAAATTCAGTATTTCAGTAATGGAGAATAGATAATAAATAACAATAACTCTTATATGTAATTATCTGATAATACTTGTAGTTTTGCGACAATGAGTGATGACCAAAAGTACCATTCGCGTGGTGTGTCTGCTGATAAGTCAGAAGTACATGAAGCAATAAAGCATTTAAGTAAAGGCCTTTATCCATCAGCATTCTGTAAAATATTACCTGATGTTGTTGGCAGTGATGATTCCTATTGTAACATCATGCATGCTGATACGGCTGGTACTAAAACCAGCTTAGCCTATATTTACTGGAAAGAAACTGGTGATCTAGATGTTTGGAAAGGCGTTACACAAGATGCCATTGTAATGAATATTGATGATATGGGTTGTGTTGGGTGTATATCCAATATTGTCTTGTCATCAACGATAGGAAGAAATAAGCTTTTGATTCCTGGTGATGTCATCAAAACTATCATCAATTATTCTCAGGAATTTACTGATATGATGCGCTCTCATGATGTTGACATCCAGCTTGCAGGCGGCGAGACGGCAGATGTCGGTGATATCGTCAGAACGATTGATATAGGATTCACCACTTTCTCAAGGCTGAAAAGAAGTGACCTTATCATCAACAAGATGCAAGACAAAGATGTGATAGTAGGGTTTAGTTCGCATGGCCAAGCAACTTATGAAACGAGCTATAATGGAGGGACAGGTAGTAATGGATTGACTAGCGCCAGACACGACGTTTTTCATCACCAATACAGAGAAAAATATCCAGAAAGCTTCAGTCCTGAAATGCCAAGAGAGCTCAGTTACAGTGGTTCTAAAAGCCTCACTGATACACTAAATATAGATGGTGTTGGTGAAGTAAAGATTGGTCAATTAGTATTGTCACCAACACGCAGTTATTTGCCTTTGTTGAGTAAAATTTTCAAAGAGAACATTCCAATTTCTGGCATCATACATTGCACAGGTGGCGGACAAACCAAAGTCCTAAAATTCATTTCAAAAAAGAAAGTAATAAAAAGACCATCTTCTTTGCGAGCACCTTTGTTTTCACTTATCGAAGCTGAATCTGGGACGAGCAGAAAAGAAATGTATCAAGTCTTCAACATGGGACATCGACTAGAGATCTATTGTAAAGAGCAGTACGCTAGTCAATTAATGGATATAGCTTCTAGTTTCAATATAGAGTCAGCCATTATTGGACATGTAGAAGATGCTGATGAAAATGAAGTAGCAATACATGACGAGACCGGAAGCTATTTTTACAAGAGTTAGGTTGGCATAATTAATTTCTGCTTGTTGTCAATTAAATGTACTAATGTTTCTGACCAACTAGTCTAAATTGTTTAAAAAGTCACTCAGTTTATACAAATCAAGTATGCACATTTTTGGGTGAGCAGAATATAAATTTCGGATCAATAAAGGTTTGAAGAATTTTAGCATTTGTCGTATTGGAGTTACAAGTTTAAACTTGTTAAGTGAGTTTACAACTTTTAAAAAAGGTGTTTCTGCTATCTGATTTTGAGTATAGAAGTGTAATAAATTTTGATTTGCTTGTGCGGTATTTTTCAGGAATGAATCGGTATCTATTAGCTTATTGTGTAAAACTGGATTATCTATGTGTTTGACAGACCAACCTGCTTTTATCAATGAATGTCCAAAGACAAGATCCTCGTAGCCATAATTAGCAATCATTTCAGGAAACAATATTTGTTGAGTAATTTGTTTTTTAATGAGAAAATTATTTGTGTGAAAATATCGTAAAGGAAACCTATTTCTAACTACAGGTGGCTTACTTTCTTTTTTTCTTCCATAGGTATAATGTAGTCTATGTCTGATATTTTCAGGTGCGCTTTCTCTATATGTCCTACCACCACAAACCACAAAATAATTAGGTATTAGTGATAAATAAGATTGAATAAACAGATCTGACTGTATCTCACTATCACTATCTAAAAATAACAAGTGCTCATATTTAGCTTCTTCAATCAATATGTTTCGAATGGCAGACCGTCCTACATTTTTAGGAAGAGTGTTGTACACGACCTGAGGATATTTTAAAATTGCCTTGTTTGTTTTTTGATATTCATGTGTTGAAGCGTCATCTAATACTCTTATTTCATACGGACAATTACATTTGTCCAATTGACTGACCAAATCAAAGACAAGGGCCTGTACATGATCATTATATACTGGAATGAGTACAGAAATCATGCTATAATGAATATGATGCGGGGACAAGTAAACGCAAGGATAATGGATTAATTGAAAAGGCTAATTTATCCGTCGAGATGGCTCCTTCACCATCTCTGTGATAGTGCATTGGTTTATTGCTTTCTATAATTAAAGATTTTGTTCTTATAATTTCAACAATTGGACTTTTGTGAAGTGAGCTGTTTAAAAATCGCCATACTGAAGTAATGTACCTTGCCTTGCTGGCATCTTTGATCATGACAACATCCAACAATCCATCGTGTAAATTTGCTAAAGGTGCAATCCTAAAATTGTAACCAAACATAGATGCATTAGCAACATTAATGGAAAGAAATTTGTCTTCAATAACAACATCATCGTATTGAATTCTATAATGCATATTCTCATACTTGAGCGCCTCTTTCATAGCACTATTAAAGTATACTTTAAAGCCTCTACGAGATGATTGTTTCGTAAAATATGCCACAGAAGCATCAAAACCTACGCCCGATAAATTCAAATAAAATTCATCATTAATTTTGCAAGTATCGATGGTAGTTTCTTTGGCTACATTAAGGTGCCTGATGGCCTTCTTCATATTTCTGCCGATGCCCAAATGCATTGCAAACCCATTGCCTGATCCACCTGGAATTATTCCAAGATTTACTTTCGTATTTAATAGGGGAGCAGCTACTTCATTTACAGTACCATCGCCACCAATTGCTATCACAGAATTGACATTTTCCTTTACAGATTGTTGCGCTAATTCTCGTGCATGCATTGGCGCTTCAGTGTAAATAAGATCATACTCATACAAGGACAAATCAAGACTTTTTTTGATTAATTCATTGATGTTTTGTTTCTGAGAGACGCCAGAAAAGGGATTAACAATGAATCGAATGGTTTTTTTATCCAAAGGTCTTATTTGTATACAAAATAACGCTGCATTGGAAAACTAAAAAATAAACCTACAATTACTCCAGCAATTGGACTCATTAAGTAGTAGTCTTCCATGCCTACATAATCCCTGAGAAACCAGACCAATAGCCAATTTAGGGTCATATTTCCAATTGTGATAAACAAAAATCGTAGGCCCTGCGAAGAGATTTTTCTGTCTTTTGATACAAATGCCCAGTTTCTTCCTAGGAAATAAGCGATAACTGCCCCAAAAGACATCCCAACTGGAGTGGCAATCAACTCATCAACCCCAAAATAATAGTGGAGTCCCATGGCTATAGTTTTATCTACAGTCGTTGCTGTAAGTGCAGTTGCATTATACCTAAAAAAAGATGGTACCAACGCAACTTTAACACTGGATTGTTGATTTTTTTTCACCCGAAAAGATTGAAAAATAACATCAATTGTAAAGTCAAATTCGCGTAGATTCCTGCTAATAAATCATCGGCCATAACACCAACTCCACCTTTGAGTTCCTCCAATTTTCGAATCCCTAATGGCTTCCAAATATCAAATATTCTGAACAAGATAAAGGAAGCTATTATTGTCATTGGTGTAATGGGTAAAAAAAGGAGTGAAACAAATATTCCTGCAATTTCATCAATGACTACTTTGGATGGATCTTTACCCCATTCATCTTCAACAGCATTGGTGGCAATAACACCTGCTATGGTAGTGATGACAGTTGCTATGACTAGTGAAATTGGATTGACGTCAACACCAACATGATTTAATCCGAATAGAGCAGCGGAAGCAAGTAAACTACCTGCAGTTCCTGGTGCTACTGGTGAATATCCAGTCCCAAAACCACTGGCGAAGAACTTTGCTACAGCATTCATTTATTCATAATAGTCAAGACCCAAATGATTTATTAAATCTTCACCACCGATGTATCTGATCGTATTTTTAAGCTTTTCAAATTGTTTGAATAAATCATGTTGTGGGTGTAGGCCTTTTGCTGCTTGCGGTGACTTTAGGTAGAATGACAACCATTCTTGGATGCCTTTCATCTCAGCACGTTTAGCAAGGTCTAATAAAAGGGCTAAATCCAATACTAAAGGTGCAGCTAGGATAGAATCTCTACATAAGAAATCCACTTTGATTTGCATTGGATAGCCTAACCATCCCTTAATGTCTATGTTATCCCAGCCTTCTTTGTTGTCGCCTCGAGGAGGGTAGTAGTTAATTCTAACTTTATGATACATATCTCCATACAGTTCTGGATGAAGATCTGGTTCCAAAATTTGTTCTAATACACCTAGCTTTGATACTTCCTTGGTTTTGAAATTATCTGGGTCATCAAGAACAGCACCATCTCTATTTCCTAAGATATTTGTAGAAAACCATCCGTCAATACCTAAATATCTGGCTTTCAGACCTGGTGCTAACACAGTTTTCATCAAAGTCTGACCAGTTTTAAAATCTTTACCTGCGATTGGCGTTCCTGTTTGAGCTGCTAATTCTACCATTGCTGGTACATCGCAAGACAAATTTGGTGCACCATTGGCATAAGGGACTCCCATTTTCACTGCTGCATAGGCATAGATCATACTAGGTGCAATATCAGGGTGATTGTTGCGTAATCCTTCTTCCAAGGAGGCAACAGTTTGATGAACATCAGATTCCTCAATATAGATTTCTGTGGAACCACACCAAACCATGACCACACGTTCGCAATTGTTTTCTGCTTTAAAATTTTTGATGTCCTCCATCAACTGCTCAGCAAGCTCCATTTTTGTTGGAGCTGACTTGACATTGGGACCTTCAAGACGCTTGACATAAGTGGTATCAAAAACAGCTTTCATAGGCTTGATTGCAGACAATTCATCTTTGATCTGATCAAGCAAACGCTGGTCTAAGACTTGAGCATTAGTCGCAGCTTCGTAGACATTGTCCTCAAAAATATCCCAACCCCCAAAGACAAGATCGTTCATTTGAGCCAATGGCACTATGTCATTGATGTTCGGTTTTCTGTTTTCTGTTCTTTTACCAAGTCGAATGGTACCCATCTGCGTAAATGCACCAATCGGTTGACCAAGACCATTTTTAACTGCTACACATCCAGCGATAAACGTTGTGGCAACAGCTCCAAGACCTGGTGTCAATATACCTAATTTGCCTGATGCTGCTTTTGCTTTTACTTCTGCCATAGTATTATTTTCTAAGTTTTTATATCCAATTGTTATTCTGATACCATTGATACGTTTCTCTTAATGATTCAGATATAGTGGAATAGGGGGCGAAATTAAAATCTTTTTCCAATTCTGTGATGTCACAGCTCCAGTTTCTAGCCTTTAATTCATTTACTTTATCCAAATTGAAGGTATCTGCTTTGTTGGTTAAACGACTTTTCCACTCGGACATCAACCCTAAAATGCTAACTACTTGCATTGGGATTTTAGGATAAATTGCTTTCTTTCCCATCACTTTTGCTACTGCTTTGTGGAAAGTATTGCCCTCATAATCTTTACCGTCGCTCACAACGTAAGTTTTATCTCGAATTGTTGATAAATTGGCCTGAATGATTAATCGAACTAAATCTTTGACGTAAACAAAGCTCAAAATAGACTTTTTAGCCCCTATAAGCGGCGCAATGCCAACTTTCACCCCCTTAAACAACTTTAAGATATCTTGATCTCTAGGCCCGTAAACGGCGGTTGGACGAAATATCAAATAGGGCAGTTGACTTTCTTTGACTAAATTTTCAGCTTTTAGCTTTGATTTCCCATAGTGTGTGGGTGGAGATGGTGGCATATCAGGAGTTAACGCGTCAAGCCCAGCTGTATCTGCAGAACCACAGGCAGCAATACTGCTTATGTAGCAAAATGTTTTTAGATGAGGCAATGCTGATGTTATGGTAGCTAAAAATGTCTCTGTGAAGTGTGTATTCACTTGATAGAAAGTATCATTTTTCAGTGCTCTAACTACTCCTGCATTGTGTATGATGTGATCAAATTGTTCACTTTCTAATCTTTTCAGGTAAGACTCTGGTTTGGAAAAATTAATATAAAAGAATTTGATTCGGCTATCTTGAAGATATAGCTTACTACTTGATTCTCTGATGCCTGCGTAGACGCTCATGCCTTTGTCCAATGCCTCTTTGACTAGCCATGAACCAACGAATCCACTTGCTCCTGTAATCAGTATTTTATCCATTTTGCTCTATACTTGAAGCGAGATACGTGCTTCGTCC
>CAYVFU010000025.1:38821-55456 GCA_964450495.1 uncultured Saprospiraceae bacterium
GTCCTTGAGGCGAGACGCCTTCAAGGACGCACTAAAGATTTTGCCCATAAATACGGTAAGTTTTATATTTTTCTCCGTTTAGTTTTTCTGCGCCTTTCACCATTTCTTCATTATTCTCTAAAATCCAGGATGCTTCTCCGCCTATTAGCTTTCTTCTCTTTGCTTCATTGATGTTTTTTGCATAAAAGACAGCCTCTATCCCTCTATTTCTATACTCTTCTAAGACACCAAGCAGTGCTATCCTGACTCTTTTAACCTTTTTCTTATTAAATAATAATTTGAATACATTGAATGGAAACAATCTTCCCTTATTGAAATTGATGGTTATTTCGTTGATATTGGGTAAGGAAACGAAGAACCCAACTGGTTTGCCATTGTGCTCTGCTAAAAAAGCAAAGTCTTCATCCAGTAATAGTTTTAAAGCATCTGCTAAATGTTGAAATTCTTCATCAGTCGGTGGTACAAATCCCCAGTTTTTTTCCCATGCTTGGATATAAATCTCCTTTGCTTTGTTTATTTCTTCTGTATAATTTTTCTTGTTAAGACTACGGATGGTAATGCCATTTCTAACAAGTCTTTCGCTTAATAATTTTTCTAGTTTGACGGATTTCTCAGACGCTTTTCTTGTATAGATCATGTAAGCAAATAGGTCCATTTCTTTCACAAAGCCACATGCCTCTACATGATTGACATAGTAGGGAAAGTTGTAGGTCATCATGACTAATGGAGAACTGTCAAAAGCGTCGACCAATAAGCCGCCAGTATCTGTGCTCAAGGAGTAGCAAAATGGACCTAGAATGCGGTCAACATTTTCATGGCGCAACCACTCTTTTGCTTTCTCAAATAGGGCTTTAGAAATCTCAATATTATCTTCCACATCATAAAAACCAAATAGACCTACGTTGGACTGATGATACTCATTGTAATTGTGATCAACATGAGCAGCAATTCTGCCAACAATTCGGCTATTAGAGTAGGCTAAATATCTTATTGCTTTGGCGTGTTTGAAGTAGGGATTCTTTGATTCGTTGTGAATCTCTTTTTGAGCTAAAAAAAGCTCGGGTACGTAATACTTATCTCCTTTATACAATGAATGCGGGAAATCAATAAAGGACTTTAATTCAGTTGCTGTTGAGACCTCTCGAATCTCAATTTCCATGCAGCTCTTTTTGTAATTCGAAAATACCGATCTCTTGAGCGATTGTCTTTATTTTGTGAATCGACTCCTCTATTTGCGCAAAGCTATGTGTCGCCATGAGCGAGTATCTGATCAGGCTAGAACTACTGGGTACAGCCGGGGAGACTACTGGATTTACAAACACACCTTCTTCCAGCAAGCGCTTAGTTAATGTAAATGTTTTGAAATCGTCTCGAACATATACAGGGATAATCGGCGTTTCCGTGTGGCCTGTTTCAAAACCTGCTTCTTTGAGTAATTTTAAAGCATAATGGGTATTGTCCCAAAGTTTAGCAATTCGTTCTGGCTCTTCCTCCATTAAGTCTAAAGCTGCAAGCACACTCGCAGCATTAGCTGGTGCAATACTCGCGCTAAAAATTAGAGATCGAGCATTGTGTTTTAAATAGTTAATTGTGTATTTGTCGGCAGCAATAAAACCACCAATACTTGCTAATGATTTACTAAATGTACCCATAATTAAATCAACATCTTTGGTCATTCCAAAGTGATCTGCGGTACCTCTTCCATTCTTACCTAAGACACCCAACGAATGCGCATCATCTATCATGATATTAGCGTCATATTGCTTTGCGAGTGTAGACATTTCTGGCAATTTACATATGTCGCCTTCCATAGAAAATACGCCGTCAGTAACAATCAATTTTATCTTATCCGGCTCACATTTTTTCAAAACCTTTTCTAGAGATTCCATATCGTTGTGACGATACTTCAAGACTTTTGCAAAAGACAGTCTTGCTCCATCAATGATGCATGCATGATCGTATTCGTCAAGGATTAAATAATCATGTCTACCTAATAACGAAGACACAACACCTAAATTAACTTGATAGCCTGTACTAAAAACTAAAGCTCCTTCCATACCAACAAACTCAGCCAATCGTCTCTCTAATTCTAAGTGAAGATCTAGCGTGCCATTAAGGAATCTAGATCCAGCGCAACCAGAGCCATATTTATCTACAGCTTGTTTGGTAGCTTCTTTAAGCTTTGGGTGTATGGTTAAGCCTAAATAGCTATTGGAGCCAAACATCAAGACATCTTTGCCATTGATTTTTACAACGGTATCTTGTTCAGATTCAATAGTCCTGAAATATGGGTATAACCCAAGGTCCATAACTTTCTGTGGCGTATCATATGCCTGCATTTTCTTGTGAAGCATAATTCTAATTTAAATTTAGATAGTTAGTTAGTTTTCGAATTAGATTCCCTGCCTTTGATGGAAGTACAATATGCTCAAACAAAGCAATTGCAAATATAGCACAAAATATACCCAATACAACATCTACAACATAATGATGAATGGAATAAACAGCAGAAAACCAGGTTAAAACCATAAATATAATCAACAATATATACCCAATTTTTAAGCCATGTTTACGGGCATAATAGACGCTTACTATGGGATAGGCAGAGTGTAATGAAGGAATTGCACCAAATACGTTGAAACTTTTACTATAAATATCGTGAAATATGGTGGTTCCAGTTAGCTCGTCAAAACGGAGTAGACCAGCGGCACTTCCAGGAATATCCAAATGTTTTTCAAAGCCATACATATCAACATACCAAGGTGGTGCTGCCGGATAAGCATAATAAATGATTACACCAATTAGATTAGCAGTAAAAAAGCAGATTGAATAGCGTAATAGAAGTGTTTTATCCTTAAAAAATAGATAGATTCCAAAAGCAAATGGAATAGGTGTCCACATCAAATAAGTAAAGCCGGTAATCCAATCTAACATTGGGTTAGCTATCGACTTTAAATATGTATTGGGGGTTATACAATCACCGGCAGCGTTTTCAATTCCAAACATCTGCAACTCAAAATTATACACCTCTTCAATGTGTACGGTATTGTATAAATAGGAGGGGAAAACGCGAAGACTGTCTAAGAGAATCCAAGACATGGCTAGCATCACCGCGGAAAGGAAAAAGCGATGTGTTTGCTCAGTAAGCAAATAAGAAATCCCAAGCAATAAAATGAATGGCAAATGATCAGCTCTATAACCAATACCCAAAAAGATCCATCCTAGGTAACATACCATAAATAGAACATAAAAAATAAGGCTTTTTTTACTAAATCTGCCGGTCATAGTTTGGTTTCCGTCTCATCTGGATTAAGCAGATTCGGAGGTATTTTTTTTGTCAACTGGAAATTCTGTTCGAGCAATTTTGTCCCACAATGGACTGCTTACACCATATCCTTTTTCAGGATGAACATAATGATGCTTCAGATGATGAGATTTTAAGACATTCCAAATTTTACCTTTGAATTGAACATGGTGAATAGCATAATGCAGCATGTCATAAACAAGATACCCAATTAAAAATGCAGCAAAGAATGGATAAAATCCGTCAGTGCTAATCACATTTCGATAAATGAAATAAAACATAGATGCTAAAGGAATACTTACAATCGGTGGCAATACCAATCTGTATCGATCTTTCGGGTAATCATGGTGCACTCCATGAAATATAAAGTGTAATCGTTGTCCTACTTTTGATTTCGGCTCATAGTGAAAAATGAATCGATGCATCACATATTCCGTCACCGTCCATATCAGAAACCCAAGTAAGAAATAAAGTAAAAAATAACTGACACTTAATTGTGCATTTATGCCTAAATAAAGGAAAAAAGAGATTGTAGGAACAAAAATGATAAGAGGTACACTGAAATGAACTTTTGACAGTAATTCAATCAAATCACTCTTGAACATTCTTGATGAATCTTCACTATTCGAAACGTAATGCTTCATTGATCTATATTGATTTTTTGATAGGCAGGTAATCCTGATTGGATATGAATGCCATATAGTTCTATAAATTTGACTGTTGGGAATACACCCAATTCTACTGCGTATACGTATATGTTTTTCAGAATGGACATGTGTCCATTTATTTTGCAATAAGCGTTAAATTTCTCTGTAGAATCCTTTGCTATAAATAATTTGAGGTCTTTGTACGAAACAAAGTTGAACTCAAAGGATTCTTGATTTATCATTTTAGATTCATAGCCATATGCTAGCTTACTTTGATAAAAATTTAGCTCTTGTATTTCACCACCTGCATTGTATTTCAACCAATAAGCATGCATCGGAAAATCACTATTAATGCAAGAATTTTGGAGCTCATTAACTTCATACACCACTGTATTCATATTGTGGTTTCGCTGTATGTAAAACAACAATTTATCAGAAGCAGGAGGTTTGGGGTAATGCTCTGGTAATCCTTGAGAACCAGGATATTGGTATTGGCTTTTTTGTAAATCAGATAACATCTTTCTTCATTTTAGCTAATTCCTCTTTGGCATATGCCAATCTTCTAAATGCAGTCATATTAGCACCAATTGCAAGGATGAACAAAGGGAAAGTAAATACAGATATTGTTTCAAATAATGGAAAGGGTAACCAATCCACATTTATTTTAAAATCTGATCCAATTATCATTGAAGTTATCCCGCATAAAACAGCAGATATACCAACAATTAAAATCCTCTCCGGACGCTGCATTATCCCAACGCTGCAATCCACACCCAAGCCTTCCGCTCTTGCTCTAGTATAACTGACCATTATCGAGCCAATCATTGCGATAAACGCAAATATCGAACTCAAGAAATAATCGTGCGAAACCAAGTAATAACAAATACCTAAAAACATATACATTTCGCTAAAACGGTCGATTACAGAGTCATATAACGCACCGTATTTATTAGCCATATTCCCCAATCGCGCTAATCTTCCATCTACCATATCCATTAGGCCTGCGAATAAAATAACCAATCCTGCAATTCCAACAAAGCTGTGATTAGAACGATCTCCGTATTCTGCTCCAAAAATAAGTATTATTGCTGCAGCCAAGTTTAAAATAAAACCGAAGAATGTAATCATATTCGGAGTTATGCCAACTTTGATAAACAGACGAACGATCGGATTGATACACGAATACACTACTTGCTGGGCATTTTCTTTCCAGGTCATATCACAAAGTTATTAAAAGTCTACTTTAAAACGTGCTCTAATGCCCATACCTTTCTTCCCAAACAGTGTTGGAAGAGATGGATTTTCCAAATAGGTTAATCGTTTTACCACATCAATCCTCAATACTTTGAAAATGTTATAGAGACCTGCACTCACTTCTACATAAGGTGCTCCTTCTAGGGAATAAGTCTCAGGAATGCCCTCTTCATTTACTTCAAATTGCGGTAATTGAGGATTCAATTCTGGATTGTTTCGATCTGTAAACTTTCCCCAAATTAATTTTGCAGAAACAACTTCTCTAAGCTTTAATTTTCTAATTAGTGGAATTCTATAAGTGAAAAAACCTGCAAAAAAGTGTTGGATGCTGGTTTCAATATACTGGTCTGTTGCAAACTCTAAGAAATTCATCATATTATATGCCCTTAGCTGGTATGCATATGTCTGATTTGCCCGTGGTAATTCCAGCAAGATATATGGTAAATTCTCTCCAAAAACCTTTCCTGCTTCGACTTCAAATAAGCTGTGTCCAAGCACGGATAAGTTGAATTTCTTAAACATATTTAAAGACACCCTTTGGTAAGTATACTCTCCACCTAAAGCCTTAACTCCTAAGTTATAGGACAATGTAAAAACAGGGAATCTGGTAAAGACAGGAGTTCTGTATTGACGCCCTTGGAGAAACTGCTCATTGGGAGCAAATTTTATGGTAAAACCAGCTTCTGTGGTATGTATATTTGTCAGTTGTTGAGGGATGTCATTTTCAACAAAATTCAGTTCTAAATTTCCATGTGGTCTTCTATTGTCTCTTCTGAGTGAAAATGTCCAGTCGAAAAGACCTCCTTCATTAACGTATTTCAAAATTGCGAACCGATTAAAAATCATTTTGTCTGCAATACCTCTTCTGAAGGAAAGTAAAACGTTATCTGTTTTAATAAAATCAAGATCCACACCTGGGAAATTAACATCATTAGAATGTTCGAAATAGAGGTATTTTCTAGGATTAGCTTTGAAATCTGGCGTAAATGAATAAATACCATACAGTGAATATTTAAATGCTTCATCTCTAAAGCCATAAGCGCCATAGCCACCAATTCTAAATTTACTATTCCATCCATGAGATGTTTCAACTGCTAACTTTACTCTTGCTCCTTCTACATCATTTGCACTATAGAAAGTAGGGACTGGTCCTATGTCGATTGGACCTGCTGGGATATAGCCTGTCGTGAGAATTTTTACACCAGTTTTAATCTTTTTGAACGTCGGATCATTATTTAAAGAATCTATCATTAGGTAAGCATCACGTTCCCCTTCTGATAACTCCTTAATCCTATTTTCAGACCAATAATTATCGTCTTTATAATAAGCATCTTCGTCATCAATAACACTTTCTGCACCGCTAAAAACAGAATCGTCTTTAGGAGGTTCAAAGGAGTAGTTTCGATAATGCACATCCTTTGTTCCATAGAATCCTAAGCCATTTTCAGATAGTGAATAATCGACTGTTATCTCATCTTTTGTAAGCACGTACGCATCTCCTAACCGTTCATATTCTTGCTCTATTTTTAAATCTCTTACAAAATTCAAACTGATGCCATTTATGATACCCAATTCAACCCTTTTTACAAAGTAGTTGTCTTTATGAGCGATGTACATTTCACCAGTAAAACCCTTTGTTAATTTGTTTTTGGGAATGAAATTCATAACAATGACGCTATCACCCTCATAGGAAATGGTATCCTTAATGTAGTATCTGTAAAAATTAAGTCCAACCTTCGCAAGGGGACTTTCAAATTGACTGCTTAGAATTAGAATTCTGTTATCGTAAATATCGACATCTTGATATAGGACATCAGTAATGCCGTCAATACTCTTATCATCAATCAAATCATCGAATTCAGTGTACTTGACTGCTTTTCTATGTGTTTTCTCAGTATCAGTGCTTTTTCTGTAGTAGACATCAGCCAATGTTTCTTTTATAAACAGGGGTAAAAATAGCTTTCCATTTACCTCAGAGGTATCAATATATTCAAAAACAAAATCCAATTGCTTTACCAGTTTACGTTCTTTAAACTCATCTGTTATATTATTGATATCCAACTCTATGGTTTCATGTTTTTCGAAACTGTAATAAGGCTGACTTTTTAGCCTATTTTCACCTTTATTGTCCATCACCTTTTTGATCAACTCTACAGCTGGATTGCCTTTCTTTCTATACCGTTGCTTTTTAGCTTTTACAACAACTTCATCAGCCACGACCGAAGAGTTTTCTAATTCAAAATTGATGACTTGTTTTCGTACGTCCTTTTTGATGCTAACGGTAATGGGAGTAAAACCTATGAAAGTCGCTGTAAGAGAATCTGTAGCATACCTTGTGTCTATGCGATATAGACCATCAAGATCTGTGGAAGCGCCTATATTGGCAGACTTAAAATAGACATCAACAAAAGGAAGAGGTTCTTTGCTAAATTTATCAATGACTTTACCTGTAATGATGGTAGCATCTTGACCAATAACACTATACCCACTACAAAGAAACAAGCATATGCAAATAGCTGAAAAGAAAATTATCTTTTTTGTCTTTCTGCTTTTAATCTCAAACACACAAAAATATTTTATAATATGATAACGAATCAACTAGCTTGATGGTATTATCTAATCCTAAACCTCAATGCTTGTAAATAGGTTCTCTAAAAAAAAATGCAAAAGTAAACTATTATTTTGTGTGATGTCTGTAATACTAAAGACCATCATATCACTAAATTGCAAATCATAGAATCTTTAGTGACAAAGTTCATTTTACTATCTTGCTTGTGTTAAACCAAAATAAGAAAAATGCCGAACTCAAAAATAGCTGGTATAGGTTACTTCGTTCCTGATCACGTAGTTACTAACGACGATATGACCAAGTACATGGATACGACAGATGAGTGGATCCAAGAACGTACCGGTATAAAAGAAAGACGATTTGCAGATAAGCATAAAGAATCAACTACTTCTATGGCTGCCAAGGCTGCTACTATTGCTATAGAACGAGCAGGTATAGAAAAAGAGGATATAGATTTTATTGTTTTTGCTACGTTATCTCCGGATTACTTTTTTCCTGGATGTGGGGTTCTTCTTCAAAGGGAGCTGGGCATTAGTAAGACAGAAATTGGAGCGTTAGATATACGAAATCAATGTTCTGGTTTTATTTATGGTCTATCAGTGGCTGACCAATTCATAAAAACAGGCATGTATAAAAACATCTTATTAGTTGGATCCGAGAAACATTCCATGGGTTTGGACTTTACGACAGAGGGTAGAGGAGTGGCTGTCATTTTTGGAGATGGTGCCGGTGCAGTCGTATTACAGCCTACAGAAGAAGAAGGCAAAGGCGTGCTTACTACCAAGTTGCACTCTGATGGAACCAAAGCTGAAGAGCTTGCACTTATTAGTCCAGGTGCCCACGGAGGTTATTACCATGAAGATAAAGCAGCATTTGGATTTGATGAGAATGATGAATCATTTGGTGGTATCTTTGTAACGGATGAAATGGTAAAGAATAAGTGGCACACACCATATATGAATGGACAAGCTGTTTTTAAAAAAGCAGTCCAAAAATTCCCGGAGGTGATTCTAGAAGCATTGAATGAGGTAGACCTAAAGTCAACAGATATTGATTTATTAGTACCCCATCAAGCTAATCTTAGAATTAGTCAATTTGTCCAAAGAATGGCTGGCCTTTCTGATGAACAGGTATATAATAATATTCAAAAGTATGGAAATACAACAGCTGCATCCATTCCGATAGCTTTATGTGAAGCTTGGGAGAATGGGAAAGTGAAGGATGATGATCTTATTGTTCTCGCTGCTTTCGGCAGTGGTTTTACGTGGGGTAGTGCTTTAATCAGGTGGTAAAACAGAATCATTGACAAAGGATATAAAATTAGACATACTCGCAATTGCTGCTCATCCAGATGACATAGAGTTAAGTTGTGCAGGTACAATACTTAAGCATATTGATAAAGGATATAATGCTGGAATTCTAGATTTAACTAAAGGAGAACTTGGAACTAGGGGAAGCGCCAGCATCAGAATGAATGAATCGGCAGAGTCTGCTGGAATACTTGGACTCACCTACAGACAAAATCTAGGTATGAGCGATGGATTTATAGAATACTCGAAATCCAATCTGAATCTTATAATAACAGAAATAAGAAGAACGAAACCCGAAATAGTTTTGCTTAATGCTCCTAGGGACAGGCACCCTGATCATGGAAATGCATCCAAACTAGAAAGGGATGCATGCTTTTACGCTGGTTTAGCTAATTGGAAATTAAAAAACAACTTATCACATTGGCGCCCTAAGTCAATATACTTTTACATACAGGACTATGCTTTGGAACCAGATTTTGTCATTGATGTTTCATCTTTTGTTGAAAAGAAATTTAACAGCATCCTTGCATTTAAGAGTCAATTTTTTGCCAAAGACATGGAAGGTCCTCAAACACCTATTTCCGGTAAAGACTTCATTGACTACCTAAAATCAAGGATGAGGACATGGGGCAGATCAATCAATGTTGACTATGCAGAAGGATTTTTGGTTGATCGGACAATTGGTGTAGACTCACTATTTGACCTCAAATAAGCCCATTTAGCTTACTTAAGTAACCAATATTTTATTCAAATAGATTGAAAATTGGTTTCAAGAACACTGAAAGACCAAGTTGGGCTCAAATTATTACCGATTTGGGGCTATAATTTGAAGCAATTCTATTTAGAAACCTATGTTTAATCCATGCTAAAATAGACCCATTTTATGCAAAATTAAGTCGAAATTTGTCATGTTAATCAAATTAAATAATTTCAATTATTATTCGATTTAATTAGAAATATTACAAACAAAAACCTATTTCTTTTAAATAAATTCATATTGATTAATTCATAATATGAGCTGAAGAAGTATCTATTTAATATCTTCATTATCAGCAACTTATGTAAATTATAAATTTGATTAGTTAAAAACATACCAGTTATTTAAAATAATCCACTATTAATGTTATTTTTGAACTGAATAATAGAAAAAGCCCGTAAAATGGGCAATGTGTATTAACCAATCTCGAGTGAACATGAGAATTTTTAACCAACCTGAGGAATGCCCTGATTTTGTTAAATTCAAATCTAGATTCCTACTATTTGTTGCAATTTTTTCGATTGCATTTTTTTATACCCCAGAGACTTATGCCCAAACCTTTCCCAACGCTGAATATGCAGCATTAGGAGCAGGAGTTGCAGGCATGGACGCACAGGGTGAACCTATCATTACTGGAACTGGAACTTTTACCTGTGACGTAGCACCAGATTTCGAATATACTGTTTCTGGCGACTGGGCTCCTGGTGACACGGCTGTTCCTGGTGAACCACAAGTCATTAACAATGGTGGCGGCGGAATTGAAGCCGATTATGGTTTAGCAGGAGGCGCTGACAACATCGAAGTTGAAGTTGCTGGTTTCTTCGGTCCTATTGGATCTCCAATTGTTAACACTGTAGTAACCACAATCGATTTTGATTTTGCAACAGACGATTTAGCATTTATTATTGCTGATGTTGAACAAGATCAAGTGCAAATATGTGCATTAGATGAAAATGGAGTAGCAGTACCTGTTACAACTATAGCTACTTGGTTTCAAATGGCATTCGATGCAGACAACAGTGATCTAGCTACAATACCACCTACCTGGGATACCGCTACAGGTACGTTAGTAGGCCAAGAAGGTATGGGAATGGTTCAAACCGAGTATCAGGCAGATTTACCTGATAACGAGGCTGGAGCCGCTTGGTTTCAGATTAATGTTCCAATTACACAATTACAATTTAAGTCTCAGGCACTTGGTGTTGCACCAGATGATCCATCGCAGCATTTCATTCTTGCATCAGGTTGTTCAATTTATGATCAAGCTATAGTTAAAGAAGTAGCTTCTCCTGGTCCTTTTAGTCCTGGTGATGATGTACCATATAATATAGAAGTATGTAATCAAGGTACTCTTGATTCAGGTCCTTTGGAAATTACAGACGTGATTCCAGTTGGTATGACATACTCTGGCGCTGACGGTAATGGATGGGTTGGTCAAGCTGGAGGTCCGGTTACTAATACAACAGGAAATATAACTCCTGGAAATTGTGAAACACTCGAAATCATATTAACAATAGACCAAACCTTCATGGGCACATCTATTTCAAATAACGTTGAAATTAGTGCTGATAATGGTTTAGATATAGATTCAGATCCAGATGTATTCACTGTTCTTGATGATTTTGCTGATGATGATGACCTCATGGAAACAGATGGTGGAGATGATGAAGATCCAGAACTCATAGACGTTGTTCAAGTTTATGATTTGGCTTTAATAAAGCAAGAAATTTCTGCAGGTCCTTACGCACCTGGTGATGATGTCACATACGAGATTACTGTTTGTAATCAAGGTACTCTTGATGCAGCAAACATTGAAATCACTGACAATATCCCAGCCGGAATGACCTTAAGCGGTGCTGATGCTAATGGATGGATGGGTGGTCCAGCAGGAGCAGTCACTAATACAATCGCATCTCTCTCTGCGCCGGTTGGTGCAGCTATGAATTGTTCTACATTAAATATTGTATTGACAATTGACCCAGCATTCACAGGAACTTCAATTATTAACAATGCTGAAATTAGCGTTGATGATGGAGATGATGTAGATAGTACTCCTGGAGACAATTCACAACCTAATGACCTACCAGATGATGATGATTTGGCTGAGACAGATGGTGGTGATGATGAAGATCCTGAAGAAATAGTTGTAGTACAAGTATTTGATTTAGCTTTAATCAAAACACTAAGTGCTGCTACACCTGGACCTTTTTCTCCAGGTGACGCTGTAACGTTTGATATTGATGTAACAAATCAAGGTACAATTGATGCCTTTGCTGTTGAACTTATTGATTATATACCAGCAGGCCTCATTTTGAACGATGCAGCATGGACAGCTGCTGGAGCTGATGCTACTCAAGTATTGGGTAATGTAGCAGCTGGTGCAACTGAAAGCACTACGATCACATTTACTATAGATCCTACATTTACAGGAACATCTATTTTAAATGACTCTGAGATATTAGCAGCTGATGATGATACAGATCCTGCGAATGCAGCTCCAATGGATGTAGATAGTACACCTGGTGACGATGCAACGCCTGATGATATTGCTGGCAATGACGATTTAGCTGACACAGCAGGTGGTGACGATCAAGATCCTGAGGAAATAATGCTTGTTCAGGTATATGATTTGGCCTTAATAAAAGAAGAAGCATCAATGGGCCCTTATGCGCCAGGAGATGATGTAACTTATACAATTACAGTACAGAATCAAGGAACTTTAGATGCAGGTGCAATAACAATAACTGACTATATACCAGCAGGAATGACTCTTAGTGGAGCCAATATGTTGGGTTGGGCAGGACAATTAACAGGTCCAGTTTCTCTCATGACAACTGGTCCAGTAGTAGGTGCTACATCTACGTTTGATATTGTTTTGACAATTGATCCTACATTCACAGGTTCTACCATTGTTAACTTTGCAGAAATATCTGCTGATAGTGGAGATGATGTAGATAGTACAGCAGATCCAACAAATGGTAATGATGCAGGTGGTCTTGAGGAATCTCCATCTGACGATGTATTAGACGGTGATGGTACAGGTGCTCCTGGGGACACAGATCCTGTAACTGATGAAGATGATCACGATCCTGAACTAATAATGGTTGAACAGATTTTTGATCTAGCTTTAATAAAACAAGAAGCAACAGCAGGTCCATACGCTCCAGGTGATGATGTTACCTTTTCGATAACTGTTTCAAACCAAGGTACAATAGATGCATTTTCAGTATCGGTAGTCGATTACATACCAACTGGATTAATATTAAATGATGCTACATGGACAGCGGTTGGTACTTCTGCTATGCTAAATACACCTATCCCAATGATATCTGCAGGTGGTTCAGTTGTTGTTCCAATTACATTTACAATTGATCCTACATTTATGGGTTCTTCAATTATTAATGATGCTGAAATTGCAGCAGCAGATGATGATACAGATCCTGCAAATATGCCACCAACGGATGTTGATAGTACACCAGCCGATGACGGAACTCCAGATGATTTAGCTGGAAACGATGATACAGCTGATACTGCGGGTGGTGACGATCAAGATCCTGAAGAGATAATAATAGGTCAAGTTTATGATCTAGCTTTAATGAAAGAAGAGACGTCCTCTGCAACTTCTTTTTCTCCAGGTGATGATGTGACGTATACGATTACAGTTTGTAATCAAGGTTCACTTGATGCTGCAAATGTCACAATAGTTGACTATATCCCAGCAGATATGAGCCTTAGTGCTGCTGATATGAACGGTTGGACGGTCGCAGGAGCAACTGCAACTAATATGATTACAGCACTACCATCAGGAATGTGCTCCACACTTGATATTATTTTGACAATTGATCCTGCCTTCCCAGGTGGTACAATCGTTAATTTCGCAGAGATAAGTGGAGATGATGGAGATGATATAGATAGTACGGCAGATCCAATAAATGGTAATGATGCCGGTGGTGAACCAGAAACTGGTTCTGATGATGTCATTACTGGTGATGGATCTGGTGCTCCTGGAGATACTGATCCAGCTACTGATGAAGATGATCATGACCCTGAGTTAATTGAAGTTGTCATTTTTGACCTTGCGTTAACTAAAACATTAGGTGCTGGTACTCCTGGTCCTTTTGCACCTGGAGATGTAGTTACATTTGATCTAAATGTTACAAATCAAGGTACAGTTGATGCTTTTAATGTTAGCTTACTCGATCAAATCCCAGCAGGCTTAACTTTAGTTGATACGGATTGGACAGATGCTGGTGGTCTTGCTACCTTAAATAACCCAATTTCTTTAATTGCAGCTGGTGCTACCGTTGTAGAAACAATAACTTTTGTAATAGATGCAGGCTTCTCTGGAACCATTACAAATGATGCTGAAATTGCAGCAGCAGATGATGATACAAATCCTGCGAATACACCACCAACAGATGTGGATAGTACGCCAGCAGATGATGCGACACCAGATGATTTAGCCAATAATGATGATACTGCGGATACTGCAGGAGGAGATGATCAGGATCCTGAGCAAATTGTTGTAGAAGACACAGCAGTTTTTGATTTAGCATTAACCAAAACAGTTAATCCTGCAACGCCTGGACCGTTCGAGCCTGGAGATGTCGTAACTTTTGATATAAATGTTACGAACCAAGGAACTGTGACAGCATTTATGGTTGGAGTTATAGATTATATTCCAACTGGTCTTACACTTATGGATACTAATTGGACGGCAGCAGGAACAAGTGCAACATTGAACTCACCTATTGCTGTAATTACACCAGGAAGCACAGTAACTGAATCTATAACATTCCAAATAGATGCTGGGTTCGAAGGTACAATAGTAAATGATGCTGAAATAAGCGAAGCAGATGATGATACAGATCCTAATAATGCACCACCTACCGACACAGATAGCACGCCAGGTGATGATGCCACTCCAGATGATATAGCGAATAATGACGATACTGCGGACGTAATGGGAGGTGATGATCAAGATCCTGAAGAGATATTAGTTACGATTGATGCAGTTTTTGATTTAGCATTAACAAAAACATTAAATGCTGCTACTCCTGGACCATTTGCTCCTGGAGACATGGTGACATTTGACATCAATGTAATCAATCAAGGTAATGTAGATGCGTTTACTGTAGGTGTTATGGATGCAATTCCAACTGGTCTTGTTTTAGCTGATGCAAATTGGACAGCTGCAGGAGCAGCGGCTACCTTAAATACGCCTATTCCTACAATCGCAGTTGGAGCTACTGTAACAGAAACAATTTCCTTTACTATAGATCCTACATTCACTGGAACAATCATTAATGATGCAGAGATAAGTGAAGCTGATGATGATGCAGATCCTAACAACGTACCACCTACGGATGTTGATAGTACGCCAGGTGATGATGCTACTCCAGTTGATTTAGCGAATAATGATGATACTGCTGATACAATGGGAGGTGATGATCAGGATCCAGAAGAGATTATGGTCATGGAACCAGCTGTTTTTGATTTAGCATTAACAAAAACCGTAAGTGCTTCTACTCCTGGACCTTTTAACCCAGGTGACTTAGTAACATTTGACTTAACAGTTATTAATCAAGGTAATACATCAGCATTCAATGTCGGTTTAACTGATGACGTACCTGCTGGTTTAATTCTTGTGGATACCGATTGGACATTGGTTGGAACGACTGCAACCTTAAATACAAACATTCCAGTAATTCCAGTTGCAGCAAGTACTGTAGTACCTATCACATTCCAGATAGATCCATCTTTCACTGGTACTTCGCTTACAAATGATTCAGAAATTAGTGAAGCTGATGATGATACAGATCCAAACAACACGCCACCTACAGATGTAGATAGTACACCTGGTGACGATGGTACACCTGATGATTTAGCGAATAATGACGATACGGCAGATACAATGGGAGGTGATGACCAAGATCCAGAAGAGATTCCAGTTATCGTACCTCCTACAACATTTGATTTAGCTTTAGCTAAAACTTTAAATGCTGCCACTCCTGGACCTTTTGTAGCTGGTGATATGGTGACTTTTGATCTAACGGTGACAAATCAAGGATTAGTCAATGCATTTAATATTGGGCTAATTGATTACATACCAGCAGGACTAACGCTAGTTGATGCGAATTGGACAATGACTGGAACTTCAGCTACATTGAATTCGTTAATACCTGTTTTAGCAGCTGGCGCAAGTACTGCCGTTCCAATTACATTCCAAATTGATGCTGGTTTTGTGGGTGCTATTACCAATGATGCAGAAATAAGTGAAGCAGATGATGATACAGATCCGAACAACGCACCACCAATGGATATTGATAGTACTCCAGGTGATGATGGTACTCCAGATGATTTAGCGAATGATGATGATGTGATGGATACAATGGGCGGAGATGATCAGGATCCAGAAATGATTACTGTTACTGATCCTGGTGTAGATGTATTTGATTTAGCATTTGTTAAAACGTTAAGTGCTGCAACTCCTGGGCCATTTTCTCCAGGAGACATCGTAACATTTGATTTGACAGTTATAAATCAAGGAACATTAAATGCATTTAATATTGGTCTTACTGATGATGTGCCAGCAGGTTTAACATTGGTTGATACAGATTGGACATTAGCTGGAACAACAGCTACATTGAATGCTCCAATAACAGTATTAGCAGCTGGAGCAAGCACGACAGTTCCAATTACATTCCAGATAGATGCTGGATTTACAGGATCTATAACAAATGATGCAGAAATAAGTGAAGCAGATGATGATACAGATCCGAACAACGCACCAC